>JBAUUQ010000042.1:0-60641 GCA_049582765.1 Terriglobales bacterium | reverse complement strand
ACGAGCGTGGACGCTCGCGCCTACATTTTCAGGTCCCAACCCTCATCGGCCCACGGTCGATCGAGAACGCCCGGTCTGTACTACTTCATAGTAAAGTGTAGTAAGAGGCAGGGCACGCTCTCTCCGGAAGGAAGTCAGATTTGAGTTCCAGTATCCGTAACATCGCCATCATTGCGCACGTGGACCACGGCAAGACCACGCTGGTCGACGCCATGCTGCAGCAAAGTGGGACCTTTCGCTCCAACGAGCACATCATCGAACGAGTCATGGACTCGAACGATCTGGAGCGCGAGCGCGGCATCACCATTCTGGCCAAGAATACCGCCATCTTTTACCACGACGTCAAAATCAACATCGTCGACACTCCCGGCCACAGCGACTTTGGCGGCGAGGTGGAGCGGGCACTGAAAATGGTCGACGGGGTCATGCTGCTTGTAGATGCCAGCGAAGGTCCATTGCCGCAAACCCGCTACGTGCTGACCAAGGCGCTCGAGGCTCACCTGCCTCCTATCCTGGTAATCAATAAAATCGACCGCGCCGATGCGCGCCCGCAAGAAGTGCTGAATGAAGTCTACGACCTGTTTATCGACCTTGATGCCAAAGAGGAACAGATTGACTTCCCCGTGCTTTACACCAACGCCAAGGCAGGTACGGCATCGACCGACATCAAGGGCGGCGGTGAAAACTTGCAGCCTCTGTTCGAGGCCATCCTGAAAACGATTCCCGAGCCCAAAGGCGATCCCGCCGGACCGCTGCAAATTCTGGTGGCAAATCTCGATTACAGCGATTATCTGGGGCGCCTGGCGATTGCCCGGGTGTTCAACGGAAGCATGCACACCGGCGAGGATGTGGCCATCGCAAAGCTGGATGGCTCGGTGCAGCAAACCAAAATCACGAAGTTGTTTTCGTTCTCCGGCCTGAAGCGGACCGACATCACCGAAACCACCCTCGGCGACATCATTGCCGTCGCCGGCGTCGAAGGCATCACCATCGGCGAGACGATCACCGACGCAGACAATCCGTCTCCTCTGCCACCGATCACCATCGACGAACCCACCATCGCCATGCAGTTTACGGTGAATACTTCGCCCTTTTCCGGGCGCGAGGGCAGCTACGTGACCTCGCGAAATCTGCGGGAGCGTTTGCAAAAAGAATTGCTGACCAACGTTTCGCTGCAGATCGAAGACACGGGCACCACGGATACGTTCACCGTGATGGGCCGCGGCGAGTTGCAGCTCTCGATTCTGATTGAAATGATGCGCCGCGAGGGCTACGAGCTCATGGTCGGCAAGCCCGAGATCGTCACCAAACGTGTGGACGGCAAACTGATGGAACCGGTCGAGCGGCTCACCGTGGACGTCCCCGAAGAGTTTGTCGGCGTGGTCATGGAGCAGCTCGGCGTCCGCAAGAGCGAAGTGCTCAATATGCACAACCACGGCTATGGTCGGGTGCGGATCGAATTTCGCGTTCCCAGCCGCGGGCTGATTGGCTTGCGCAGCCAGTTGCTCACCGATACCCGTGGAACCATCGTGATGAACTCCCTGTTCGACGGCTACACCGGGTGGCAAGGCGAGATCCCGCATCGTCTTACGGGAGCGCTCGCCGCCGACCGGCCGGGCACCACCACGGCCTACGCACTCTGGGGGCTGCAGGAGCGTGGCGAATTGTTCGTTGGCCCTGGTATCGAAGTGTATGAAGGCATGATCATCGGCGAGAACGCTAAAGATACCGATCTCGATGTAAACGCCGTGCGGGAGAAGAAGTTGACCAACATGCGCGCGTCGACCGCGGATGAAGCTATCCGCCTGGTGCCGTTTCGCAATCTCAATCTGGAGCAGGCGATCGAGTTCATTGCCGATGATGAATTCGTGGAAGTCACGCCCAAGTCGCTACGGCTGAGAAAAAAAGTCCTGCAGGCGAATAGAAGAAAGAAAAGCTCGATGGCTACGGTGGAAGAGGGCTGATGAAGTCTCGCGCGAGACGCGACTCGCAACCCGAGGCGGAGGCAGAGTTGAAGCTGTACCTCGTCCCCTGCAGTTGCGGCGCAACCTTTGCCGTTTCCGAAAACTACGATCACCAGGGAACCGCTTGGAGTCGTTACTTGAAGTGTCCTAATTTCGGAAAGCGGCATGACCCCAAGAACAGGTTACTGCGGCTGGGGTATCAGCGCGCGGGATACTGGCACGTGGATGAGTGTTAGCTACTAGAAGAAACCCGTCCTCTTGAACGAAGTATGTTCCGCGCTAGCGTGGAATATACGCCGTCGAAAGATCGCTTTGTAGTGCGACGGACACTTCGAGGTTTTCCCCGCGTAGGGCATAGGGAGAATGCCCTAATACTTTAACGATCCTAATTCGCCTGTAGGGGTTCTTCGACTCCATCTGTCCATCCGCGAGCGGATGGACAGACTCCGCTCAGATGACAGGCAACGGAGGATAAATGGAAACCGAGCCCAGCGTACATCCTCGCCCCACCCGCGTCGCCATTGTGGGCGCCGGAAATGTTGGTGCGACCTTTGCCTACGCCTTGCTGGTAAGCGGAGCGGCTGCCGAAATCGTTCTGATCGACGCTAATCAGCTCAAGTCCGAGGGCGAGGCCATGGACTTGAACCATGCCGTGCCCTTTACCCATCCCACCCGTGTCTGGGCCGGCAATTACGAGGATTGCGCCGGTGCCGCCGTCACCGTATTAACCGCGGGGGCTGGCCAAAAACCCGGCGAAACCCGGATCGACCTGATCAAGAAGAACGCCGCCATTTGGCGAACGATCGTCCCGGAAGTGGTGAAGCATAATCCGCAGGGGATTCTCCTGATCGCGACGAATCCCGTGGACGTCTTGACGTATGCCGCCTGGAAGCTCTCGGGTTTGCCCGCCGCCAGGGTCATCGGTTCAGGGACAATTCTGGATACCGCGCGCTTCCGCTATCTGCTCAGCCAACACTTTGGAGTAGACGCCCGCAGCGTCCACGCCTTCATCGTCGGGGAACATGGCGACAGCGAAGTTCCGGTGTGGTCGTCGGCCAACATCGCCGGCCTTCGCCTGCCCCAGTTCTGCAAATCACAAGGCCTGGCTCACGATCCCCAGGCTATGGAGAATATCTTTGTGCATACGCGCGACGCGGCCTACCGAATCATCGAGCGGAAAGGGGCAACGTATTACGCCGTGGCCTCAGGGCTGATGCTCATCGTCCAGGCAATTCTGCGCGACCAACGCACGGTACTTTCGGTTTCGAGTTTGATTCATGACTATCAGGGTCTGCAGGACGTTTGCTTCAGTCTTCCCACGGTGATCGATAGCGGGGGTGTGGAAGGCATCGTGCGCCTGGAGTTGGATGCGTCGGAGATCGAAAAGTTGCGGCACTCGGCGGAGCTTTTGAAGAGTACGATCCGTTCCATCGGCCTCGACTAGGCCAGACTTGGTTCAGCCACAACGGAGGGGCGCAGCCGACGCCCACAGCGGCTCGGGGGTTAAAATCACTGGTCATCCTCAACAGACCTGCTATACTTCCTGCGCATTTGACTGTTCGTGTACTCCGGCTGCCTGGCCAACCAGCCCGCTTTTGTCCCGCCGAAGCCGTACACTCAAATAGCTCAGACTGAGGCAAGCCGCTTGAAAAACATTTTTGTGGGCAATCTAGACTTCAACACCTCGGAAGATGAACTGCGCACTCTCTTCGGGACATACGGGCAGGTGGACCGTGTCAGCATCATGACCGACCGCGACACCGGCCGCTCGCGCGGGTTCGGCTTCGTGGAGATGACCAGCGCCGAAGACGGAGAGAAGGCCATCGCCGCTCTCAATGGCTCGCAGTTGGGTGGACGCACCCTGAATGTAAATGAAGCGCGTCCCAAGGTGGAGCGCGGCGGAGGCGGCGGTGGTGGTGGAGGCCGGGACCGCGGTGGCCGAGGTGGACACGGCGGCGGCGGTGGCGGCCGAAATCGCTGGTAACTACTCGCTCGGTGCTGAACCAGAGCAATTGCTGGGGCCAAGGTCTGCATGTAAACTGGAGTCAGCCGGCGCGCGCCCGTAGCTCAGATGGATAGAGCGATTGCCTCCGGAGCAATAGGTCGGGAGTTCGAATCTCTCCGGGCGCACCAGACTTCCTTACCCGCACTATCCCGCAAAGTGGCCCAAGAAGAGAGGGTTCAGGCGGATGCCGGGGTAAATCTCGTAACCTCAAAGGTCGGGACGACTTTTTCCGGCGAGACCGCCTGGGCCGTCTGTTGCGCGGTTTTCAAGAATGCTTTGAGCTTCTCCGCATCTGCCCCTGCCATCCGCACGAATCTGATTCCGTTACCGATATGGCGGTCAATGCTCGCCACTTCCGCTTTCGCCAGCACCTTCTCTCCATTTAACCAGAGCACTACCTCAACTGAGGTGGACGGTTCCAAAGTTTCCAGAATTTCGATGTAGCAGCCGCCCTCCCCAACCGTGACTGTCTGGCCGCGATAGGGAAAGTTTTTCGATGGACTCCGCATCTCCGCCTGTACCACCACGTTCACGCGCGGGCTTTTTCTCTTAACTGACCAAGCCATGAGTGCCTCCATGGGGCAACTTCGTCTCCCGCGCATTATTGTTCAGGGAGTAGGTATCTCAAAGTTACTGGCGTAACAAGCAGGCAGTTGGCCTGACCTCGCACAGTCTCTACGGAAGGTGGGGCAGTCCGTCGTCATCCAGAATGAGAATTCCCGCCTGTCCCTCCAGGAAATGGGGGTACGAGTGGACCCAAGAGTGAGCATTCTTCGAAAGTGATGTTTACGGAAAACAGAACGGCGCGGGCCGGACGGCCCGCGCCCTAGAACCGAAGCTTATTCCAGCTCATCGACCGTAATACTTGGCGTTGCGCTCGGTAAAGGCCTTCCACTTTTCCGGCAGATCATCCAGGGCAAAAATCGCCGACACCGGACAGACGGGTACGCAAGCGCCGCAGTCGATGCACTCGACCGGATCGATATAGAGCATCTCTTCTTCACCGAATGCCGGTTCGTCCTTCTTGGGATGGATACAATCCACCGGGCAAGCGTCTACGCAAGCGGTATCCTTCGTCCCGATGCACGGCTCTGCAATCACGTAGGTCATAAAGTTTCTGTCTCCCTGACTCGCGCGTAGTAATAGAACCGCACATTCTAGCAAGAATGAACGCGGCGGTATAGGCCCGAACAGGCAGCGGCGCCATGCAGGGCGCGAGCAGACGGCAGCGCCTGTCAAACCGCATCCGGCCGGTTAAACCGGCACTGGTTCCCTGTCTCCGCTGGGCTCGTATTCCACAATGTATCCTGCCACCGCACTGGCGGCCACGGTCAACGGACTGGCCAGGTACATTTGTCCCGGACCACTGCGACCGGGGAAGTTACGGTTCTGGGCGCTGATGACTACCTGTTCAGGCCGCGTCGTCACTCCCGGGCCGGCGTTGATGCAGGCGCCGCAGCTGGGCTCAATCACCTGCGCACCGGCCTTCTGGAAAACGTCAAGATAGCCTTTGCGCACACAGTAATCCCGTGTCTCCTGCGATCCGAACTGGATATAGAACTTGACCGAGTCCGCGATACGTTTACCGTGTTGCAACGCGTCGGAAAGCACGCGGGCGTACATATCCATGTCCTCATTCTTGCCTGCGGTGCAGGTGCCACCGTAGGCTAACTCGACCGGCACCGGGGTATGGAGATCGCGGACATATTTTCCGTTGCCGGGGTCGCCCGGCGTCGCCACCATCGGCGTGATTTCTGCCGCGTCCAGCTCGATGACATGGGCATACTGGGCGCCGGGGTCGCTATTCAGGCCCTCAATTATGGCCTCGGCTTGCTTGCGATCCATGCCGCGGCGCTCCACCAGGAAGTCCACGGCTTTCCGGTCGGGAGCCACAATCCCAGTAAAGCCTCCGATCTCCGCAGCCATATTGGTCATAGTGGCGCGCTCATCCACGCTCAGTTCTTCAATCGCTTCGCCCGCATACTCCATCACTTTGGCCAGCGCTTTGCCGCTGCGGACGTAATCCAGGCTGAGAATCTTCAGAATGAAATCCTTGGCAGTGACGTTGGGGTGCTTTTTACCGCGGACGATGATCTTGACGGACTCCGGCACCCGCACCCGCACATCCTTCGTGATCCAGCTGTTGAACACGTCAGTAGTCCCGATTCCGAAAGCCACACAGCCGATCGCGCCCACATGCGGGGTGTGCGAATCTGAGCCAATATTCAGCTGTCCCGGCAGCGCATAGCTCTCGAGCACAATCGAGTGACAGATTCCCTCCGAGCCTTTGCGATCTTTCAACTCGCCGTGCAGCTTGATTCCCTGCTTGGAGGCAAAATCCTGCTGCTTGAGTTTGAGTTGCGTCGCCAGGTCGAGCAAGCCGAGCTTCTTCTTCTCTTCCGAAATTACTTCGTCGAGAAATGTCAGGTGGTCGCGGAAGAAAATGATGCTGGAAGGGTCGTTTACGGTCGCATCCCTGCCTACGTAATGCTCAAAGAAGATGGCGGCCATCGGGGTCACGTATTCGTGACTGAAACGCAGGTCGGCGCGGGCAAAGCCGGTGTCGCCGGGCTTGACATATGTAGGCGCAGGCGTCCCCGCCCGGGGAGGCGCATCGGGAGCCGCAGCACGGGCGGGGACGCCCGCGCCTACATCCAGATGGTGGGCGAAGATTTTCTCCGCCACAGTCATGGGACGCTTCCCGGTTTCGATGGGAGGCAGGAAAACCTTCTTCTGCAAGCGCGCCACATTGAAGGGAAACAGTCCGCCGTACTCGATGACCTGGCGGGTGATCTCGTCCTCCCCAGCCGTAAATTCGCTGACGGCGATCTCTTCGCCGCTGCGAATCTTGTCGATCAAAGAAAAGTCGGTCGAGGTCAGAAGACCGAGGTTTTGACAATTCTGCTTGTAAATGCGCTCGATGTTCTCGGCGATCACCACGCGAATTCCGGCACACATTTCGGCATAGGGCGACTGTTCGCGGCTCGATCCTTTGCCCCGCCGTTTGCCGCTCACGGCGCAAACGAAGCCACCCTTCTTTATTTCCGAGCGGCCAATCGGATGCTCGCTGCCGCATTTCAGCCCCAGGTAAGGAATCTCACCGAGAGTCTCATCGAAGTAGAAGCAGTAGTGAGCGGGCGTGATTTCGTCGGTGGATATATCGTCGCGCAGTTTGGGATTATTGGCGGGACTCTTCGTGTCCCAAGGCAAGTCTTCGCCCGCCAGCTGACGCTTGATGAGTTGAGGGTCTTCGGTGAGAAACAGGACCCTCCCGGCGAAACGCACTTTGTCGGGACGTTTGTCGATCTTTCGTTCCAATAGCGACCGGTTCACAGAGGTAAGAACCCCACGATTTCTATTGTACTTTCTAGCAGGGTCGCGAAACTCGTAAAATCGGCGTTCGAGTCCCGGGAAGGCTGCGCGTCCCTCGTATCTATCTCTCCTCGGACGACAACAAAAAGGCTAGTGGTGCCCATGCGCGTGGTCGTACTTCTCTCCCGCCGGAATCGCCACCGCCAGCCGGTTCTCCTTGGGAGCCAGCGGACACGTGGCATAAGGGGTAACGGCACACGGCGGGTTGTAGGAGCGGTTGAAGTCCAGCACCACGGTTCCGTTCACGACCGGGTCAGTCTGCAAGAAACGGCCTCCAGGGTATGTGGTGGACTTGGTTGTCAAATCGTTGAACACAAGAAACAACCTCTTCTCCGGATGGCCTCCCAGGTCCGTCAAACGCAACTCTTGCCCATTGATCTGGAATACCACCGTGCCCGATACCGGGGTAGGCGTCACGTCGCCGAGCACGTTAGGTACGTCGACAGTTTCCTTGCCGTCGGAAGGTACAAAGGTGGCGGTGACGCGGTAGTCCAAATTCAACGGGAAGAATACCGGACCGGAATATTTCTTTACCGCATCGCTGTCGAGGTCTTTCAGGCGAAGTCCAACGCGACGGCCCCGCTTGATCACGTGAAAACGCAGGCTACCCAACTCCACGATAA
The DNA here is from genome assembly GCA_049582765.1 of Terriglobales bacterium. Taxonomy (GTDB): domain Bacteria; phylum Acidobacteriota; class Terriglobia; order Terriglobales; family Acidobacteriaceae; genus JBAUUQ01. The sequence continues at coordinate 52,677 of JBAUUQ010000042.1, read as the reverse complement.
TTGGTTTGCCCGAGATGTCAGGTTGCAACGCGGCAGTGGTGATGGTTCTTCCGTCGATGGCGGCGTGCGCATCGGCGGAAATTTTTACCGTGACATCTTCCCCTTGTAGCTCGAAAACTCCGGCGCGGGCCGGACCCTTGGGAAAAACGACCGCATTGCCCTTGGCGCTACCGAAGCTATTCTCCCCAGGTTTGAGCCAGTACAGTCCGGCCAGCGGAAGCCAGTTCTGTTTAAGGTCGTCGATCAACTCCGCCTTCCATTTGTCGAAAGACTGCTGATAGGCGGAGTCAACCTGTGAGCTGTGGGTGCCCTTTCCCGGAGCGGCGCCAAAAGCAAGGCAGGCCGTGAGGATGGGCATGGCAAACGCCAGGACCTTGGTCGAACCTGGGCTCATAAGTCTCAAGCCTCGATGATCCCTGTTGTCCGGGCCCCACAAAGAGGGATCAACGTTGGTACATTGCGGGATCGGGCAGCGGTTCAAGTCCTCGCCCGGCAAAGATCTCTGCAAATTGGGTCATCAGGGCTGCGTGCACCAAACCGTTGGAAGCCAAAGTTTCGCGGCTATTCAACTGGAACGGCCCGCCGCTGAAGTCAGTGACCTTTCCTCCGGCCTCTTGCACGATCAGCACTCCGGCCGCCGTATCCCAGGGATTGAGATTGAATTCCCAGAATCCATCGAAGCGTCCGCAGGCGACGTTGCATAGATCCAGTGCCGCCGAGCCTGCCCTGCGCACACCATGCGTGCGCAGGGTGATCTGATGATAGAAGAATATGTTGGGATTCTTGTGCCGCTTGTGGCTGGGGAACCCGGTCGCCAGCAGGCATTCCGCCAAAGTGGACGCCTTGGAAACCTGGATGCGCTGCTGATTAAGGTAGGCTCCGCTGCCCTGCTCTGCCGCAAACAATTCGTCGCGAGTGGGATCGAAAATCACGCCGGCGACGCGCGTGCCTTTATGCTCCAGCGCCAGGGAGACGCAAAAAACCGGATACCCATGAGCGAAGTTTGTGGTTCCATCCAACGGATCCACGTACCAGCGGTATTCGCTGCCCGTATCCCGCAAGCCTTCTTCTTCTCCAAGAACATCGTGGCTGGGCCAATGCTTGCGAATGAACTCCCGAATCATGGTCTCCGACTGACGATCCGCGACCGTCACCAGATCAGCGTCGCCCTTGTATTCCACAACAACCCGCCGGCGGAAATGTTCCATGAGGAGTCCGCCAGCTTGACGGGCAATCTCCACCATTTTGGGGATGAAGTCGCTTTGAGCGAAGGAAGATGTCATCAATTCACTTGCGCTTGCCACTGTCCTCCAGGATGTACATAATTTCGTGTTTGAAGATAAAAAGATTGGGCTTGTCGTCGCGGGTGAGTCTCACCATGTTCTTGTCATAGTATTCGATCCAACCCTGCACGAATTCGCCATCGGCCAGTTTGATGCTCACCGGCTTCTGCTTTTCGGTCAACGATTTCAGGTAGGCGGCTTCTTCCGAGGTTTCTTCCGGAGGAGTCACTTTCGGTTTGCGCGACGCGCTGACAGGTCCCTGCCCATGAAATGCCATATCTTTATTCTACACGGGCAGGAATGAGGACATTGCGTAAGCGCGGGCGTCTATCAAAACGAGACCTTCAGCGAGAACTCAACAACGCGTGGCGATCCGAGTCCGAACACGCCCGAGCCGAGACCGAGGCGATTGCCGTTCGGCTGCCTGCCCGATGTGCCATTCACCGATCCCGGGGTACCGCTGAGCGAACCGCTGAGCGGGTTGGCAGGTCCATCAAAGTTGGCGAAATTCACAAGATTGAACATCGAGACTCCGGGCTCAACTTGAACCAGATCCCTTGCCTTGTAAATCCAGTTCAGGCTGAGATCAAAAGCTTTCAGCCAGGCCATATTGGCCTCGCCTGCAGGCGCCAGCGGGATGGGCTGCTGCACTCCGCCCAGCAGGAACAATTGGTTCTGTGTGAACAGCCCATTTTGCATGAGCACCTGCCCCGCCGGCGTGGGCTGGTTGGCAAAATTCTGATTGTAGTTTTGAATGAGGGCGTTGAGGTTCGAGGCTTTGACGCTCCGTCCAAAGGAACCGATGTTGGTTCCCGGCAGCACATCACCGCCGCCCCCATCCGAAGCAAAGCTGCCGTCACCGGTGCCGTCGCCGGTAAGATCGGTGACAAAGATGCCTCCGGGGTTTCCGGACGGAGAAAGCGACAGCGTTACCGGAAGGGGACTGTAGAAGTGGCCGATCACTCCCAGGCGGAACGAGTACGGCAAGTCCATGGTGCCGCCGAAGGAAACCTGGTGGCGGCGATCGAGCCCGTTGGGACCTATATAGTGCAATGGGTCGTTGAAGTCGGTAGCAATGGTGATGTAGTCGTTGTCAGTTGCCGGAGCCACATACTTGGACAACGAGTAAGCCACCTGCAAGTCCAAAGCACGAATATGTTTGAAAGGATCCTTGAGATTTTGCTTGAGCGAAAGTTGCAAGCCGTTGTACACCGACCGGCCGATGGGGAACAACATCTGATTCGCGCCAAGGTTCTGGTTGATCCCTGGAAACGCCGCCGGCGGCGCACCAGCGGCTGCGCAAGGCGCCCCGCTGCATAGCGAATAGCCGGAGTCGAGCCCGTTTCCGGCGTAGTCGCTGATGGTTGCCCCGTTGCTGATCGCACAGTTAATCCCCGGCGTGCCCGCTCCGCATCCAAAAGAAGCGTTGGTGGTGTTGATTGCCGCCACTGCATTCGCCTTATTGAAATAGCGTGCATCGCCCACATGATTGGTGTCCACCGCGATCAGGGTGTGGGTCTCGATGTTGCGCAAGTAATCCATGGTGAACACCATCCCCTTGCGGAGCTCGTGTTGCAAGCCGAAGTTCATCTGCACCGAACGCGGGCTCACGTAGTTGGGAGCGAACAGATCGGTGCCGGTGGCGTCGAGCCCATCCGATAACGCGTTTCCTATAAAAGAAGGATTGCTCGAGGTTGGTGCAGCGACTGTCGCCGCCTGGTATTGCGTCTGGAACGCGGCAATGTCATTGGCCACCTGGCCGATCGGTTGGCCGCAGAAGGTTGGGGTGATCGACCTATTCGTACCGGGCAGAGGGAGTGAACTGGGAGAACCATTCGAGCAGACGCTGGGGTTAGCCAGGAATCGTCCCGACGCCAGCCGGGCTGGCCGGTCGAACAGAATGTTGTTCCAAACCGCATTCTCGTAGAAAAGCCCAATGCCCGCGCGAACCACGGTTTTGCCCTGACGTCCCGGATCCCAAGCGACGCCCAGTTGCGGGGCAAAATTCAGATTCGGCTGATGAACCCGGTCCCCCAGCCCAGGTCCAAATTGATTGAGCGCCGCAACCGGCCCCAGATCGCTGTCACTGCGCCAGGTATCGCGGACATAACGCAAACCGTAAGTTACCGTGAGGTTGGGCTTCACCTTCCAGGCATCGCCAATGTAAAGACCGATGCGGTTGTCCGGCCCCAGGCCTCCGGCGGGCTGTCCGAAGGCAGGTACTTCTGAAGTGAATCCCTGGCCGTTCCCCAACTGAACGTTGACCACGGGGTAGTTCAGAGGATTTGCCACTCCGCCCGGGAGCGCAAGACAGGCCGCGTTGCAATTGTCGACTCCCGATCCCACGGCTGGCGCCAGTTTCAGGAAACTGGCCGAACCCCCGCCCCAGATGCGATTGTAACCGCCGCCGTAGCGCAGGATGTGCGAACCAAACGCCTTACTGCCGTCGTACTTAAACTGGTGGTCCGACTGATAGGTCGTCTGCGGGGCCAGGAAATTGGGCCCTGAGCAGAAATAGTCCGCTCCGGGAGTCAGACAATCGGGATCCGTTCCTATGGCCAGCTCGAGGTTGGGTGCCGGATTGAAAATGCTTGAGCCAGTCACGGCGTCGGTGATGCCATTGCGGAATTTCGTGTAGCCGATACGAATGCTGTGAGTGTAACCGCCGGTGTTGAAATCAAGTCCGATCGCGTGGGCGGGGGTGTTGTTCACGTTGGCGAAAGGCTGAAATGAGTTCGGAGTGTAAGGCAAGACACTCCGATTCTGGTCGTAGGTGAAGCGGTAAAAGAATTTGTAGTTGTTATTAATCTGCCAGTCCAGCCGCGCCAAGCCCTCCGCCTCGCGGAACGGCGAGTTGAAGCCGCCGGTCAAAGCCTGGAAGGGTCCGCTGGGGAGTACAGGATCGAGCAGGTCCTGCTTGGTCCGCTCGGCGTCAACGAAGAAGAACAGCTTGTCTTTGATAATCGCACCGCCAAAATTGCCGCCAAACTGGTTCCGCTGAAAATAGTTATCCGAAGCGCCGGGAAGGTTGGCGTCCAGCGTCTGATCGCGGAACAGGTAGTAGCCTTCACCGTGAAACGCGTTCGTCCCTGAGCGTGTGGTCACGTTGACCGATCCCGAGGAAGTCAATTCCGTCGAGAGATCCAAAGAAGACTGCTGCAACTGGAATTCCTGGATGGCGCTCTCCGGTATGTTCTGCGTGGTAGTGCCGACGGTTTCATCGCTGATATCAAGGCCGTCCACCTCAATTCGGGCGGTGCGCCCAAAGCGGCCGCCGAAGGAGATCGACGAGAATCCGTTCTTGGTGGGATCGAAATTGCCGCCATCCTGAATTTGCACTCCCGGTTCGAGCTGGGCAAGGTCGAGAAAGTTTCTGCCGTTGATGGGAAGATTCTCGATTTGTTGCGTGGTCAGGACACCCTGCACCGTGGCTTGCTCGGTGTTCACTTGTACGTCGGACTCTTGAACTTCAATCACCTGGCTGCTCTGCCCTACCTGCAGCTTCACGTTGAGGGCCGAGGTCACTCCTACCTGCACCAACACAGGTTGTTCGTAGGCTTTGAAACCCTTAGCTTCGACGTGCACCAGGTAATTGTCCGGACTCAGGGCTCCGGAAGTGTATGTGCCCCGCGATGTCGTGGTGACGTTGATGGCCCGGCCCGTGAATTTATTGGTCATAGAGACCTTCGCGCCTACCACCACCGCTCCGCTCTGGTCGGTTACCGTGCCCTGGATGCTGCCGGTGGAGATGGTGGTTTGCGAGAGCGCGGGTAAACCCAGTCCCAGCAGACTGGCTGCGATCAGACTCACAAATCTTGACGAGCGCCGGTGACGGCTGCATTGATCAATGTTCATCGACATGTCCACTTTACCTTTCGGGCGTACGTGCCAGACTTCACCAGGCAGCATTGAGGGCACTGAAGTCTTCCAAGCAGTCTGTGCATTATATGTCATGTAGGCGCGAGCGTCTTCGCTCGTGCTGGCACGAACGAGGACGCTCGCGCCTACATCCTAAAAATGCGCTTTGCTCGTGTAATATCCGGTTCGATGCCGCGCGGTAACGGGCGCGCTGCCAACCGCGTCCACTTTCACTGCAATGCGGCGAAAGTCGGAATCGGAAAGGCGCTGCGCCGGATAGTACGCCAGCAGGTATTGGGTCCGCAGCTCATCGCTGATTTTTTGAAACGCCTCATCCAGTTGCGGCAACGAGGTTGCGTAAAAGTATTGCCCCCCGGTGTCCGCGGAAAGCTGGATCAAGGCATGCTCCCCGCCAGTGTCGCGGCCTGCACTGGCTTCGATCGGCACCACGATGATGCTGTAGACGATAGCTTCCGCCTGTTGCGCCTGGCGTAGGGCCTCCTTGTAATCCACGCGGCTCACCGTGTCCCCGCCGTCGGTGATTACCACCATGACCTTTCGTCCCTGTCGTGTCTCCAGCGCCCGCGCTCCCAGATAGACGGCGTCGTACAATGCGGTCGCGGACCCGTAGTGAATCCGATCGAGGCCGTGGTCGATGGTCTTGAGATCGGCGGTGAAGGGGACCACCTCATCCACGACTTCGCTGAATTCATAGAGAGATAGCGCGTCCACCGGCCGCAGGATGACATGCGCGAAACGCCGAGCCGAACTCAGTTCCAACGCCAGATCCTTTCGCGTGCTGAGGCTGGTGTCAATATCCATCACGATGGAAAGGGGCACCGCCGATTCCTTGTCGAAGACTGCGATGGTCTGCGGTTTGCCGTCTTCCTCCAGCGCGAAGTTCTCTTTTTTCAAGCCGGCGACCGGCGCGCCGTGCTCATCGGTGACCGTGACAAACACGTTTACCAGTTTGACGTCTACCTTGAAGGTGGTGTCCGGATTCTGTCCGGAATCAGCCGCGGAACTCTTAGAAACGGGAGCGGAGGTGGCGGACGGAGAACCCGACGCCCACGGCGGCTTTGGCACCTGGGCGGGGCATACCGCTGCGGCGGCGGCAACGAACAATAGAAGATTACGCATCTGCAGGCTGAGGTTGTTCTTCGCGATCTCGGCGAGTTTTTCTTCACGTACTTTGCGGCTGAGAGCTCTCGACCGCAACTGGCGCAAAGCCGCTCCGCGAAGGGCGCAAACCGAAAATCTGCTCACTTAGATGCAGGCTTTCCGGCAGGGCTGCTTCCGGGACCGACCAACTCCGGGGGAAAGGGTTCGCCGTCGGCCCAGACCGCGCCATCCTCAAAGTACTCCTTCTTCCAGATCGGCACCGTGCGCTTCAAAGTTTCAATCAGCCAACGACATGCTTCGAAGGCGGCAGAACGATGGGCGGAAGCCACTACAATGGCGACACTGATCTCTCCCACCTGCAATCTGCCCAGGCGGTGCACGATGGCGACGTCTCTGACGGCGAATTGCGACAGCGCCTGCCCAGCCAGCATTTCCATCTGCTTCAGAGCCATTCCCTCGTAGGCTTCGTAATCCAGGTACAGTGTCCGGCGCCCTCGGGTGTGATTGCGCACCACCCCTTCGAAGACCACTGCAGCTCCGTCCTCCGGTTGCTTGATCTGGTCAAGCAGGCTTCGCGTATCAATTCTGTCGCGAACGATCGCAGCGCACTGCCGCTGCAAAGACTGCGAACCTCCGCTTACAGGGGGCAACAGTGCGATCTCATCTCCTGCATTCAGCTTGGACTCCGGACCCGCGTATTCCTGGTTGATGGACATGGCAATCGAGGGGAGCAGACGATCTAAACCGGGAATCTGCTCGCTCACCTGAACGACGACGTCTTTGAGTGTGGCATCCTCGGGCAGGTCCAGCACTTCACTTCCTCGCCCGGCCAGATCCTTTAGCATCCCGAAAAATAGCACCCGCACCTGCATGGTTAGGTCCGTTCTAGTGTATCGCGCCCCGACCAGCAAAAAAGCCAGCTCCCTCCCGGGAACTGGCTTTGTTTCACGGCGAAGCCCTCACTTATGGGGCTTGGACTCGTGGGAAGGTTTCTCCGCGGGGTGCGGCTGCGAGTGCTCCGCGGGGCTAGGACGCTGCTGCTGCCACTTGTTGAACTTCTGCTCTTCATTTTGCTGCCGCTCGGGCCGCTCCTGCACCGGCGGAGCTGTTCTCACCAACGGGTGTCCTGCGGCGTAACTAGGCGGCCGGGCAACGTTAGTCGGTGGATGAGGAACTGACTCGGCATGAGCAGCCTCGGTGGGCGGTTCCGGATGTGGCGCCGTCCCTTGCTCCTCGAGCCGGTTGTTTGCCATGGGACGTGACGGCTCAACCGGCGGCCGGACGGCCGGTTGCGGCACTCTGGGGGCCTCGGTATGCACTGCCATCGCCCCTTGCGGTTGCCCGAATGACGATCGAGATGGCACAGGCATTCGGGTCGCAACCACCTGTCGATTGATCACCGCGGCGGACGGGTGAGCCATCGCGGGTCGGCCCGCGCCGAGGAAACTCTGCCGGACAGGTTGCGCCGGGATTTCATGCATGACAGGAGCAGACGCAATCTCCCGTTCGTCAACCCTCACCAGGTTGTTATGCACAGGTCGCGCATTCACGAAGGTATCGTGCGAAACCGCCGTTACCGCATTGCTTACATGCTGGTTCGCGTAGGTGATCCGGGTAACATTCGTGGTCCGGTTATTGATGATGGTCGTGTTGTAAACATTGGTGACCTGCGTCACGTTCACCCGAGTATTGGTGATGTTTACGTTGTTCACGTACACCCGGCTGGTCCGGTACCAGGGAACGAACACTTCCCGCGGCGCCAGAGGAAACCACGCTACTGCCGGTCCGATGCCCACACCGACGCCAAAGTGGCCTCCGCCAACGAAGGCTACGAGAGCGGGTGCAAATACCGGACGAACCGCGATTGGTCCGGGCGCCCAGCACCATCCACCTTCCACAAAGGCCCAGCGCCCGTAGTGGAAAGGCGCGAAACCCCACGGTTCACTTTCTACCCAGGTCCAGCCCCACGGGGCCACCCAGACCCAATGGCCAAAACGATACGGGGCCCATCCGGCGGCTACGCCAACCGGCGTCCATACGGGTCCGTAATCCGCCGCGTAGTGCCAATGACCGTACTCGTCCAGATCCTCATACCCGGTGGTTTCCGGCGAAATGTAGTTTGCCGATTCGGCCCGGTCCTCGCGGTCGTCACGACTGAAGGCGAAGTTGTCGAAATCGTCGCGGCCGGGAAGTTGCTCGATCTCATGATCCAGTTCCTGCGTTCCGGTAAAGCGTGCTCGCTGGCCGGCCACGACATCGTAGGATGCACCACCACCGGTGACTTCTCCTCGACCGCGCCAGACCGTGGTATCGGTTTCGCTGCCGTCGGGATTGACATCGACGCGATACTCACCAGTCCGCTGGACCACGAAGGCGGAATTGGGGGTGTCAATCTCGAAGTGATCGTCGTCGTCGAGGTGCCGCACGCGAAACACAATCGAGCCCTGCGACAGCCGGAGTTGAGTGGTGCGGTCGTCGAGTTCCAGGAACGTCACGCTGGTTTCCGAATCCAGGCGCACAGAAGTGGAGCCGACCTGGAATTCCGCGCGTGAGTCCTTGTCTGCCCAAAGGTTGTCGCCGGTCGTGAGCGGGCGATTGTTGACTGCGGTTACCCAGTCGCCCTCACCACCGGGCTGAAAGGAAACCGACCCCGTGGAGTAACTCAACCGAGCCACGCGGCTCGGAGGATCCTGCGCGGGTGTTTGATCATCCGATTGCCCCGCTGCGGGCGGTTCCGGCGCGGGTGTCTGTTCCTGGGATTCACTCGCAGGAGGTTGGTCTTGCGCCAAGACTCTCGACGGAGTTTGCAACATCAGCAAAATCCCCGCCACCATCCACGCAACTGCCAGGACTTTGTTGGTCTTCATTGCTGTCTTCCTCGCTGCAGCAGCGACTGCGCCGCTGCTTCTGCGGAAACTGCTCATAGGATTAAACCCGTGAACCGCCAAGAAGTTCCATGTAGTTACTTGAGTCCTCGTCTACTGTAACCCAAAGAAAGCAAATGCCAGCGCGCCTTTCGGCACACTGGCAGCTAAGTGATAACTGGGCTGGGATTAGCTTACCGGCAGTTCGCTGAGGACTTTCTCGCGCTCCTCGGCATCCTGGCGCTCCTCCCGCTGAGTTGCAGGCAGAGCTAGGTCCAGAACCTCCGCAATCGTCTTCACGTAATGGATGCCGATATTCGCGAGCTGTTCCGGCGTCAGGTCCTCTTCCACGTTCATTTTGTTTTCCGCCGGCAGGATCACGTCGTGAACGCCCGCCCGCTTGGCAGCGAGAACCTTCTCCTTGACCCCTCCAATGGGAAGCACGTTCCCGCTGAGGGTGATCTCGCCGGTCATGGCTGTGAGCGGCCGCACTGGACGCCCGGTCAGCAGAGACACCAGCGCCGTGGTCATGGTAACGCCGGCCGAGGGGCCGTCCTTGGGAATAGCTCCCGCCGGTACGTGAATGTGGATGTCATGTTCCGCGAAGAAATTCTCCGCGATGCCCAAATGCTGAGCGTTCGAGCGCACCCAGGTCAACGCTGCCTGCATCGACTCCTGCATCACCTGGCCAATCTGACCCGTCATGGTGAAGCCGCCCTTGCCCTTCATTACGTTGGCTTCGACAAAAAGAATATCTCCGCCGGATGGAGTCCACGCCAAACCAACAACCACCCCAGCGCGTTGCGTGCGCTCGGCAATTTCGCCCTCGCTGCGAATCTTGATGCCGCCCAGAAACTCCTGCACGATTTCCGGCGTGACCACCAGCTTTCCCAGCTTCCCTTCCGCCAGTCGCCGCGCCTGCTTGCGGCAAATGGTTCCAATGTTGCGCTCCAGGCTGCGAACTCCCGCCTCACGAGTGTAGTGGCGAATGATATTGCCGATGGACTCTTCCGGAAATTCAATCTGCTCCGCCGTGATCCCGTTTTCCTCGATCTGCCGCGGGATTAGATATTGAAACGCAATATGGACCTTCTCTTCCTCGGTATAACCTTGCAGTTCGATAATCTCCATGCGATCCCGCAACGGCTCGGCAACCGGGTCCAGCATGTTCGCGGTGGTGATGAACAGCACCTTGGACAGGTCAAATGGAACATCCAAATAATTGTCGCGGAAGGTCGAGTTCTGCTCGGGATCGAGCGCCTCGAGCAAAGCGGATCCTGGATCGCCCCGGAAATCGCGGCCGACCTTGTCGATCTCATCCAGCATAAACACCGGGTCTTTGGTTTCGGCACGCCGGATCCCCTGAATGATTTGGCCCGGCAGCGCCCCGATGTAAGTGCGCCGATGGCCGCGAATCTCCGCTTCGTCGTGAACTCCGCCCAATGAAATGCGCACGAATTTCCGCCCCAGCGCGCGGGCTATGGACTTGCCCAAAGAGGTTTTGCCGACTCCGGGAGGTCCAACAAAACACAGAATGGGGCCCTTCATGCTGGGCTTCAAACGTCGCACGGAAAGGTAGTCCAGGATCCGGTCCTTGACCTTCTTCAAATCGTAGTGATCGGTGTCAAGGACTTCCTTGGCCTTCACAATATCGACATCGCCGCCGGAGGTCTTCGCCCAGGGCAGCACCGCCAACCACTCAACGTAGTTGCGCGTGACCCCGTAATCGGCGGCCATCGGAGACATACGCGCCAGACGGCCGAGTTCCTTGAGGGCTTCCTTCTTGACTTCGTCGGGCATTCCGGCGGACTCGATTTTCTGCCGGAGTTCTTCCGTGTCGCGCTGACCTTCGTCCTGCTCGCCCAGTTCCTTCTGGATGGCCTTCATCTGCTCGCGCAGGTAGTACTCGCGCTGGGTTTGCTGAACCCGGTCCTGAACCTCCGACTGGATCTTATTGCGCAGCTGTTGTACTTCCAATTCTTTGGCCAGGTGCTGGTTGATCTTCTCCAATCGCACCCGCACATCGGTGGTTTCCAGGGTGTCCTGTTTGTCGGAGGTCGAAAGCGACGGCAAAGACGAAGCGATAAAATCCACCAGACGCCCGGGTTCTTCAATGTTCATCGCTACCGTGGACAGCTCATCGGAAAGAGTTGGGGAGCCAGCCACTATTTGCTGAAACAAAGTCAGCACGTTGCGCTGCAGAGCTTCGACCTCGGAGCTTTTCGGCGGAATGGCCTCAGGGACCGTCTGTACCTGCGCCCGCATGAAAGGCGTCAATTGGGCGAACTCTGCCAACCTTACCCGTTCCAGGCCTTCGGCGAAGACGAAAAGGCTCTGGTTGGGCATTTTGACGACTTTGTGCACGATAGCCAGGGTGCCGACGGTGTAAAGGTCGGCTGGCTGAGGCGAGTCCACACGCGCCTCCCGCTGCGCCACCACGACAATCGTCTTGTCTTCCCCTAGCGAATTGATCAGCTGGACCGAACTCTCCCGCCCCACGGTAAGCGGCAGTACCGCATGCGGGAACAGAACCGTATCTCTCACGGGCAGAATCGGAAGCGCCCGGTCCGGTTCAACAGTATGGGTATCTTCTTCGGAGCTTGCCTGCTGTGCCATAAGTTCACCTTGAGCATACTTTGCTCAAGTTTTGATGAGGTAACTGCCCAGAAAGATGCAAGCTCGCCCACCAAGACCACTTGGCGGCGAGCTTGAATTCTAAACCTTGCAGGCCCGGTTTGCACAAATCCAAAGTACCTGGCACCGCACCATCGATCTATACACCCCCACAAGCCTGGGGCCAATCATTTCCAAAGACAGCTCTCCCGCAGCAGGACTGACTCCCTGCCTAAAGGGCAGCAATCAGCCAGCCTGGCATCGCGCAATGGCGCAGACTATTTACTATTGAATAATATAGTGACATTCCTGACTGCCTGTGGTACCGTCGGCCCATGGGGAATCCGGCGGGAGTACGACGGGACTTTCAGGCGTTGGAGCAGCGGCGCTTGCGGGCGGCGCGGTTGCTGAAGCAGGGAGTGCATCAGTCCGAAGTGGCGCGGCGAGTCGGGGCACATCGTCAGTCGGTCAGCCGCTGGGCCCAACAGCTGGAGGCAGCCGGGCTGTCCGGATTGCGGAAAGCGGGGCGCGCCGGACGTAAACCTCGGCTGTGTGCCGAAGACCTGCAGAAGATCGAGCGCGGACTGAAGCGCGGGCCGGAAGCTCTGGGTTACGAAACCGGTTTGTGGACGGCGTGGCGGGTGGCGCACCTGATCGAGGAAGAATGCGGCGTCCGCTACCATGCCTCGCAGGCTTGGCGCATCCTGCGTCAGCTGGGATGGAGCTGTCAGCGGCCCACTGGGCGGGCGCTAGAGCGAGATGAAGAGAAGATCCGGAGATCCTGATGGCCGATTTCTTAGAGGCATCCATATTATGAAGATGATCATCCTTACTTTCGCACTCTTCGCTTTGTCCGCGTCGGCCCAGGGCCAGCCCGCCAAGGCCGTAGCGGCACAGAAACTGCCGGAGCAACTGTCAGTCGAGAAGTGGTTCGTCGGGAGCTGGGTCTGCGAGGGGACATAGCACGCCTCGCCGACGGAGCCTGGAGTGAAGTTCATCGATAGGTTCAGCTTTCGCATGGCGCTACGCGGTTCCTGGCTCATCTACCACATTGATCAGTTGAAGGGGCCAGTCAAGGGCAATGAAACGCTAATCGGATCGAGTACCTGGGACGCCAATGCCAAGGTGCACGTCCGCCGGGACATGAACCTAGCCGGCTCACGGGTGGACGTGACCTCGCCTGGATGGGACGGCGACAAGCTCGTCTATACGGGATACATGATCGCTGGCGATGAGAAGCTGCCCGTCAAGCACACCTTCACGAGGAAAGGCGATGCGGCGTACGACAGCGCGCTCGAAGTGACGGGCGCGGACGGCAAGCCGGCGATGTGGGAAGAGGAGAGCTGCAAGAAGGTCAGTGGCGCACGAGCAATGACGCCCACTCCCTAAACTATGTGACCATACTCAAGAAGGAAATCTCAACTCATAGCGGTTGGTCGCGCACTACTGTTTCATGCGCGGCCATGCGCCACTTGCCGTTCACCTTCCTTAGCACGATTAGAATGCGCCCATCGACTGTCACGCTGGCGTTGGTCGCCTGGTAGGTGCCCGCACAATAAGCGAGGTCGCCGGTGTAGTAGAGCGTCAGCGGCTTGATGAAATCGATGTGCCCGCCCGCCTTGATGCCGCGTTCCCAATAGGCCTTGATCGCCTGGCTCCCGTGTGCCAGGATGTGTGCCGAGAGATAATAGCCGTCGTCGGTGTACAAAGCCGCGACCTTCGCTGCGTCCCCGGCGTTATAGAACCTGATCCAGTCTTCCGAGACCTGCCGGATGGCCGCCTCGTCGGCGCTCATCGGCCGCTCGCGCACTTCAGGCCTTGGTGCTGCCGTCTGCGGTGCGGCAAGGGGCAAGGCCATGCACAATGCAGCAAACAATACGAAGGCTCTTTTCATGGCCGGACGCTAGCACAGAACGCCAGAAGTGTCACTATATTATTCAACTCCCAATAGTGATCAAAACACGTGCTGAGCGGTATCTCCCTGAAAGACCAAGCGGCGCAATACCCGCTCGTTGGCGGCGTTGAGCTCATAAGTTTGATCGTCCCGTCTCGCTTTTGCCGGGAGCGCTACCAACTGGCACTTTACGCGCGCTTCCGCGGGGTTCTTGCTGTGCTTCTGCCGGAACACCATAGTGTGGTCCTGGCCTTCCATAACGTGGAGTACCTGATAATCACCTCGGGGCAATAAAACAGTACCGACCCAAATTGGGGCCGAAAAGCTGATATTGCGGCTGTCGGCAACACCAAACTGATTCTGGCGGGCGCCCGCAAACACGCTCAAGCCGAGAACGCAAATTGCGATCACAAACACGGACTTCGACGAACGCATAGATCCTCCTTTTACAACCATGTATGACAGGCCAGAATACGAAAAACGGGAGGGCCTTTCGGTGCTCCGTCTCACCCGCTTCTGTGACCCTCGACCCGGATCGACGGCGGCGGAAGGGTTGCCTCCCAACATTTCTCCCGGACTTGACTGTTGGGGGCCCAAAAGGCTGTTTATAATTTCATTTCATGCTCGACGAAAACGATTTCCGCAAACACGCGGACACCTCCCTGGAGAATCTGAAACAGAGCCTATTCACAGCCGAGGAATCCGCTGACTTCGAAGTCGAGGATCAGTCTGGAGCGTTGCATATTTCCTTCGACGACGGCTCCCGGTTTGTCATATCCCCAAATGCGCCAATGAGACAGATTTGGATTTCGGCTCTGGCGACCAGTTTCAAACTGGATTGGTCGGAAACGCAGCAGGAGTTTGTTCTGCAGAAAACCGGCGAGCCGCTGAAACCGCTCACGGCCCGGTTGATCAATCAGCAGTTGGGCGAAGAAGCAGTTTCGATGTAGGCGGGCGTCCCGCCCGTGCAGGAAGCGAATGGGCGCACTGCACGAGCGGAGACGCTTGCGCCTACATTCTTTGTTTCAGGTCTTTCGCAATCAGCTGGCCGTGGAAGCGGCCGTTTTCAATGAAAATCTCGTTGGTTCTGGATCCCGCTACAATCACTCCCGCCACGTAAATCCCAGGCACATTGCTCTCCAGAGTCGCGGGATCGCACACCGGGCGACACTGGTCCGTTGAAAGTTCGATCCCCATCGAGCGCAGGAAATCATAGTCAGGATGATAGCCAGTCAAGGCGAAGACAAAATCGTTCTCGACCCTCACCGTGCCTTCCGGAGTGTGGAGAACAACATGGTCGGCGGCGATTTGCAGCACCCTACTGTTAAAGTATGCCTTGATCTCGCCGTTGCGGATGCGGTTCTCGATATCAGGCAGAATCCAGTACTTGACGTGGTTGTGCAGCCTTGGACCCCGGTGAACCAGGGTGACGCGCGCGCCGTGCCGCCAGAGATCAAGCGACGAAATTGCCGCCGAGTTTTTCCCCCCAATCACCAGCACATCGAGATCGAAGTACGGATGCGGTTCGCGGTAGTAATGATGGACCTTGGGCAAGTCTTCCCCTGGAATCTGCAGCAGGTTGGCCAAGTCGTAGTATCCGGTTGCAACAATCAACTTGCGGGTGCGGTAATCGTAGATTCTCCCCATCCGGTCGGTGGCTGTAATTTGAAAGTCGCCATCCTGCCCCACAACGGTTTTCACCCAGTGGTATTGGACGACCGGTAAACGGTAATGTTCGGCGACCTTGCGGTAATACTCCAGCGCCTCCTCCCGTGTGGGCTTCTGATGGGCGGTGGTGAACGGTACATCACCGATCTCGAGCAACTCTGGCGTGGTAAAGAACGTCATATTGGCCGGGTAATTGAACAGAGAGTTGACCAGGCACCCTTTGTCGACGACCAGCGTCTTGAATCCCGCCCTCTGCGCCTCGATCCCACAGGCCAATCCAGTAGGCCCCGCGCCAATCACCAACACATCGACGCGGGTGTGGGGGCCTCCCTCCAATTGTGCGCGGGGAAGAGTGTCGGGAATTTGCAGAGTTGCGTCGGCGCTTTTGATCACCACAGCAGCGTTCCTGGGTTCCAACTCCCGCCCATCGGCAAGCGGAAAGACATTGAGCCGTCTTTATGAGTTAAAGATTCTAGCATGCGGAGAACGGCCACTCCGAGACCTGGCCATCACGTCACGGTGTGATCCATTCCAACCGGCCCGCATGGTTCCGGGGGTTATAATTTCCGGTTGATTTCTACCTCAGGTATTGCCCGGAACCCTATGGCAACTTCCACCGAATCGGCAACCCGCATTGAATCCGACAGCATGGGACAAATCGAAGTCCCGGCCAACGTTTACTGGGGCGCGCAGACGCAGCGCTCATTGCTGCACTTTAATATCGGCCGCGACACCATGCCGCCGGAACTGATCCGCGCCTTTGGCATTCTCAAGAAAGCCTGCGCGCTGGTCAACCAGGGTCTGGGCAAACTTTCCGCCGACAAAGCCAGGCTGATCACACAGGCCGCTGACGAGGTTATCGCCGGAAAGCTCAGTGATCAGTTTCCCTTGCGCATCTGGCAAACCGGCAGCGGCACGCAGACCAACATGAACGTCAACGAGGTCATCTCCAACCGCGCCATCGAAATTGCGGGCGGCGTATTGGGATCGAAGAAGCCGATCCACCCTAACGATGACGTCAACATGTCACAGTCGTCGAATGACACGTTTCCGGCGGCCATGCACATCGCTGCAGCGGAACGGGTAAAGAACACCCTGATTCCTGCGGTCAGAAGTGTTCGGGACGCTATTGCAGCCAAGGCAAAGCAGTTCAACGATGTCGTAAAAATCGGCCGCACCCACCTGCAAGACGCCGTCCCCCTAACCGTCGGCCAGGAGTTCGGCGGCTGGGCCAGCCTGCTGGAGCGAGACATCAAACGCCTGGAACAGGTGCTTGAGGGCCTCTACGACCTGGCGATCGGCGGAACTGCGGTGGGCACGGGACTGAATACGCATCCTGAGTTTGCTGAGCGTGCCGCCAAGAAGATCGCCGAACTGACCGGCCTTCCCTTCCGCTCCCACCCCAACAAGTTCGCCGCCCTTTCCGCCCACGACGAGATCGTCTTTGCGCAGGGCGCGATGGAAACTCTGGCCGCATCCTTCATGAAGATTTCCAACGACATCCGCTGGCTGGCCTCCGGTCCGCGGTGCGGGCTGGGGGAGTTGTCCATCCCTGAGAACGAGCCGGGGTCTTCCATCATGCCCGGCAAGGTCAATCCCACGCAGAGCGAAGCCATGACCATGGTCTGCGTGCAGGTTCACGGCGCTACCGCGGCCGTGGGATTCGCCGGATCGCAGGGCAATTTCGAACTCAATGTTTTCAAGCCGGTAATCATCTACAACTTCCTGCACTCGGTCACGCTGATCGCGGACGCCTGCCACGGATATGTCGAGTACATGATCAAGGGCATCGAGGTCGACAAGGCGAAAATTGACTGGTACGTGAAGAACTCGTTGATGCTGGTCACCGCGCTTGCTCCAAAAGTTGGATACGACAAGGCGGCCCACATTGCCCACACTGCTCACGTGGAGCACACCAGTCTGCGCGAGGCCGCAGTGAAGCTCGGCCATCTCACGGGTGAAGAGTTTGATCAGCTGGTAAAGCCGGAGAAGATGACTCGGCCGTAAGTCTTCATGGCGCAAGCCTCACCATATAAATGAACGCCGGCGGTAAAGGCCGCTCGTTCAGGGCTCGGCAACTGACTCCACTTCCTGTGTCTGCAAAGCCGGGTTTCGCTGGGTTGCGGGCATGGTCGTGATCAGAACCACGCTAACCAGCACGAGCAAAGTCCCCAGCAGCGTGCGCGGGCCAATCACTTCTCCACCCAGGAAATATCCGACGAGTACCGCGACGACGGGGTTGACGTAAGCGTAGGTACCCACTTTCGTAGGCGACTCGTGGTGCAGCAGCCAGACGTAGGCCGTAAAGCCGACAATCGATCCGGCCACAATCAGGTAGATCAGCGCGAACCACGCTCCTCGGGAAACCGATTGCGGGCGAAAGCCGTGGAACTCTCCGAAAATCGTCGCGGCCAGCATGAGTAATACTCCTCCACAGAGCATTTGCACGGCTGAACTCATGGCCTTCGACGCGGGCAGTGAGAGCTTGCGAGTGAGAATCGCGGCCGTCGACCAACTCAGGGATGCGACGAGCAGGGCTGCGGCACCGGTCGCGGCGATCGGGGCTTCTCCAAATGCCAACGAGTGACTCATCAGAATCGCCACCCCGAGCACTCCCACCAATAGAGCCAGGGTCAATCGCCAGGTGAGGCGCTGGGTTCGCAAAAGGATGATTTCCAGGAGACTCATGAACACGGGGATGGTAGCCAGCATCACGGCCGTGATTCCGGACGGCACCTTTTGTTCCGCCCAGAAAACCAGACCGTAGTCCATCACAAAAATCAGCACAGCCAGACCGGATGCTGCGGCCCACTCGCGTCGCGCGGGTATGGGCGTTCCCTTCCCCAGCATCCAGACGAAGAGAATCACCCCGGCGGCGAGAAAACGCATGCCTGCCAACAAGAATGGCGGCACTTCACGGACGCCCACGCGGATTGCGAAAAACGTCGAGCCCCAGACGAGGTAAACGATAGCGAAGGCTAGCAGAGTTTTCCACCCCGCGGGACGGACGTTGGTTTCCATGGGAATGTGGCCTTGCGCGGGCGCTGAGACACTCCCCCCTGTCCCGCAGTTCATTGGATCGATGTCGGGGATTTAAGGAAGCAGATTTCGCTCATGAAAACTTTTTATGAGAGCGATAAGCCGCCTAAAGATGAACTACTTCGGCAGCAGGCTGGTGTGGCTGGCGACGCATTCCCACTTGGCGTCTTCCCAGACCCAGGTATCGGTGAAGCGGCCGGTGTGCTCGAAAAGCTTGCCTTGGTGAGTCCCTTTGGTGTGATAAATGCCCGCGACCACGGCCGTATTCTGGTAGAGGATCACCTTCACGTCCTGAATGTTCAGCAGGCTGACCTTGAATTCCGGATCGGCGATGTCGGCAAGAAATCTCCCTCGCTCGCTGACTTCACCATCCCATTCGGTGTTGACGAACTTGTCGCCGATCATGCCGGCGAGCGCCCGCGAGTCGCGGTTCACCTGGGCTTCGTTCCAGAGATGCTCGAGGGCGATGAGCTGACGCTCGCGCGTCTGGGTATTTTCACTCTGCCCGAACGAGAGCGAAGTAAGCGACAGGCAAGCAATCACCAGCCCAATCAAGCTGACTCTGGGTCGCACAACCATGCCAGATTCTTGCCCAGGTTGCCCGCGGGCGCAATGCACCTCAGTCACGCCCCGGCGATGCACCATCGGAACGTTACTAACGGCCACTGCGCAAATGGAGCTAGCGGCTCTTTCCGAACCCTAGGCCGCTGAGACGCTCCGCTTCCACTCCTCTGCCGCAAACCAACACCTGGAACGTCTCTCCAACTCCTGCCGGGGTGACCAGGTGCTTGAGCTGTAATGCAACCTTGGCGTGTTCCTGGGGCAGACGACAGTCTTCAAAGGCATCAGCGAATTGATTGTTCTCGCCAATCCCCATCAGGAATTGCGATTGCGTAACCAACGGCTGAGCCCGCATTCCGTTCGCTTCAGCCGCTGCGGTCAGGGCGGTGAAGTTCACGTGAGCGGTGATGTCCTGCTCTCCCGGGGCTTCGTAAGGATTATCGCTGACCGAGTGTTGACGGTAGGCAGTGAGCGTGTTTCGATGCCGGCCGGCGCGTTGCTCCCGCTGGGTGTACCCATAGTCGATGACGACGGCGAACCCCCGCCCTAACGCGTCTGCGATTGCCGACATGTAGTGCTGCGCGAGGAGCGGAATCTCGACTCGCTCCCCAAGGTCAGGCTGCACGCTGTAGCGATCGACGAAGTCGATCTCCGCAGCCGAGGCTGGAACCCAGGTCTCGACAAAGCAGCCTTCTTTCTCCGAGACGCGCAATACTCCCTGCGAACTGAGAACCTCGACCGGCAGCGCATCGAAGAACTCGTTCGTAAAGATGACCAGTGGGACCTCGGGGGCTAAAGCCCTTTGCAATACGGGTCCGCCAGGGAAGGACGGATTTAGCCGCTGAGGTAGCGAGACCTTGTGTGAGCTAAAATGCCGGTCCAAGGTGACCTGTAATCGTACTTGCAAAGCCGGAGACTGTTCCACCAGAGAGTAGTGCAGCGCCGCAAAGAACTGCGGAAACTTCTTCTCCGACCAGTCCAGAACGTCCTGCGCGAACAGTCCGCGTCCGGGTCCAAGCTCCAGAATCTCGATCTGCTCGGGGCGATCCAGAACCCGCCACATCTCGTCAAACTGCCAAGCCAGCAATCGTCCGAAGACAGCGTGCACGTCGCTCGAGGTGTAGAAATCTCCTGCCTTGCCGAACTGCTCGGCATTTCTTGAATAATATCCGAGCCCGGGATCGTACAAACAGAGTTCCATGTAGCGCGAGAACGGAATCGGGCCGTGCTCACGGATCTCGTTCACAATCTTCTCGCGCAGGCTCACAAACCTTCCCGCTGGCGCTCAGCACGATTCTGCGGGGTGCGCGTGAACATTTCGATTAGGTAATCGTGCAGGCAGTCGTAGAGCTGACGCTGGAAGGTCCACTCAAATTGCGCATGGTCCAGATCGCGTGGGTGCAGTTCGAAGTAGTAAGTGTGGATGGGTACATCCGCATTCTTGAAGTTGATGATGACCTCGACCCCGTCTCCCTTGGTTTGCGCGGAGAAATCCAGCAGCGGGTGTTCATAGAGGCGCAGTTGGGCGAGGACACGGTCGAGGCGACTCTGAGGTGTCTCTGGCACGCATTGATTCTACCGGAGTTTTTCAGGAGATTGCGTTTTCAGCCGGCGCTTGTACGGGCGAGAATGCGCGCGCTTTCATGGGTTCACTCGTAGCGCAGCGCTTCGATCGGATCCAAGCCTGCGGCCTTAATGGCCGGCAGCATGCCGCTTACGATGCCCACAAAACTCAAAATTACGGTGGACCAGATTAAAGTAGCGGAATCGATGATGAGATGGATGTCTCCCTCGCTGGCGTTTTCTTCAAACGCACTCCATAGAGTCAGCGAACCCACCGCCCAGGAAACCACGTAAGCCAGCAGCACTCCCAGCAGTCCACCCACCGCCGTGATCGCCAGGGCTTCGGCAAGAAACTGAAAGAGGATGTGCCACTTGCGCGCGCCCAAAGCCTTCTCCACTCCAATCTCGCGGGTGCGCTGGGTTACGGCCACCAGCATGATATTCATCAGACCCACCCCACCGATGCCCAGGGTCAGCAGGCCAATGAATCCCAGCAACACTTTGATGCCGGCCGTAATGATCCGCAAATCGAGCAGATCGGCAAACACATCAAAGACGAACACAGCCCGCTTGTCCTTCGGGTCGAAGTCGTGATGAAACGCCATGGAACTGCGCAAGGCCTGCACCACTTTTTCGTGATCCCCTTCGTACTCCATCACGACCGAATTCAAGTAATAGGTATTCATCAGATCGTTCATGGCGCTGAACGGGACGTAAACATGACCGTTGAGGTTCTCATCGCTGTTATTGATGACGTGCTTGAGAACTCCCACGATCTGATAGGAAATGCCGCCCACGCGAATGCTTTGTCCAATCGCATTCTGTCCGGAGAATAATTTCTTCTTCACGTCGGCGCCGATGAAAGCCACGCGGCTGTGGGTGAAGTCGTCGGCCTCGCTGAAGGCGCTGCCTTCGGCGAATTCCATGCGGCGCATGCGTGGATAATTCGCGTACACCCCACTCACGCCGTAGCCCGCACTCCGGGTCCCGTAGGCGACCGTGCATTGCTTGAACGCTTCTGGCGAGAGACGTTTGAGCAGCGGCACTTCGGCGCGGATGTAATCCAGATCGTTGACCGTCAGCTTGACTTCGCTGCCCGCCTTGGTACCTCCAGCCTGCAAAGATGTCCGTCCGGGAAATACCATAATCAGGTTGGTGCCGAACGACCGGAACGCGACCCATAGGCCGCGCTCGAAGCCGGACCCATAAGCCAGCAGCAGAACCACCGTAGCGATTCCCCACGCCATGCCCAGCATGGTGAGCAGAGTGCGGCGCTTGTTGAAACGCAACGCGCTGTAGGCTTGGGTGAAGAGATCGCCAATCATAGTTCCCTGCTATTCCTGCCGCAGGGCTTCCACCGGCGCCAGCAATGCGGCTTTGCGGGCCGGGTAAAGCCCGGCGGTGATGCCGGCGATGGCCAGCGACAGGATCGCGGTCAACGCCGACATGGGTACAATCCGCGGCGTATCGAATCCGCCGGGGGCTGGCAGTTGCGCCAGCAAAGTCATGAATCCACCGGCCAACAGCAATCCGATGCCGCCACTGAAGACCGTCAAAAACATCCCCTCCACGAAAAACTGAGTAAGGATATTCCGGTGGGTAGCTCCCAGCGCCTTGCGCAGACCAATCTCTTTGGTGCGTTCCGTCACCGAGACCAGCATGATGTTAATAATTCCGATGGCGCCCAATCCCAGCGTGACCATGCCCACTACCCCGAGGAAATAGTCCATGGCATCGAAAATCTTGTCGACGCGCTGCGAATTCTCGATGGTGTCCCAGTCTTCGAAAGCGTCCTCCAGCTTGGGATCGAAATGATGGCGGCGGGCGATGATCTCATGCACTTCCCGTTTGGATCGCAGATGTCGGGCCTTATCCAGGGGACGATAGTTAATGAAGGAGACCGCGTTTTCGGAATTTTCCCCCTTCAGCGGAAACAGATCTCGCATGGTCTCGATGGGGACAAAAATACGGGCGTTGGTGCCGTTTTCTCCGTCCTGACCAACCTTTGCCAGGACGCCGATGACATCGAAGCGAACCTCGTTCAAAAGAATCGTCGAACCGACCGCCGGACGCCCAGGAAATACATTCTTCAGCAGCTCCCAGCCGACAATGGCCACCCGGCGGTGATCGGCATTGTCCTGGTCATTGAACCAGCGGCCCGTGCCGACAGGAATGGTGCGGATATCGCTGTAGTCCGGAGCGACCCCGAAGACTTGCCCGCTGGTCGATCCATAGTCGCTGACCGCACGAATGTCCTCACGATTGATGACGGCAGAAATCGACCGCAGAGTACGTGCCTCTTGTTTAATTGCCAAGTAATCGTCGTAGGTGAAGTGGTAGGTCTGTCCCGATTGCAAGCTGCCCGCGACCGCCGCGATTCGGGCCGGAAAGACAAACATAATGTCCTGGCCCAGTGTTGACAGTTGTCTTGCCTGGCCGCTGCGAAATCCCTCACCTAGTCCTACCAGAAGCAGCAGTGACCCAACCCCCCACGCGATCCCGAACATCGTCAGAAAGGAACGCAGCTTGTGCGCCCAAAGTGTTCCCAGCGACTGGCGCATGATGTCGAGAAGCGTTCTCATGAAGGTTTCGCCGGGGTCTAGTTTTGAACGAACCGCCCCTGTTAACAGAGATCGGCTGTCAGATGATACGAACGAGCCCATAGCAAAGTTCCCGTAACTGCAACGCTTCCTTGGCTTGGACGTAGCCTGTCGGCCAAGACACCCCATGTTTCACATCTTTTTACAATCTGCTAACCGGCCGATTCAGGCTGCGTCTAAATGGCCGATTTCACGGATCTACTCCGTATATGCAATTGCGAAAAACGGGAGGGGACTGCCATGTTTCGACGTTATGTTTTAATCGTGATCTCGGCCGCGGGACTGTGGCTCGGTGCGGCGCGGTGTTCGGCACAGTCGGCGGTTCTGGACTTACCGCGGGACAGCCAGCGCTCCATCCTGACGCAGCGCATCGGAATCACCGACGTCACCATTAACTATCACCGTCCGCTGGTGAAAGGCCGAACCATCTGGGGCAAAGTGGTGCCCTACGGCGAGGTATGGCGAGCCGGCGCGAACGAGAATACGACCATCGCCTTCACCGATCCGGTCACTGTGGATGGACATCCGCTGGCCAGGGGGACCTACGGCCTGCACATGATTCCCGGCCAGAGTGAGTGGACTGTCATTTTTTCCAAAATCGACACGGCCTGGGGCAGTTTCACTTACAAGCAGGAGAACGATGCTTTGCGGGTCACGGTGAGGCCGCAGCCCTCGGATTTCTACGAAGCCCTGACCTACGATTTCGACGATATCAATAGATATTCCACCGTGGCCACTTTGCGCTGGGAGAAGATCTCCGTTCCTTTCAAGATCACCGTGGATGTGAACGAGACCGTCAAAGCCAGCCTGCACAACCAACTTCAGGGCCTTCCGCAGTACACATGGGAGGCATGGGACGATGCCGCCAACTATCTACTGGCGAACAAATTTGACCTGGAAGAAGCGCTGCAATATGAGGAAACGTCCATCCGAACCGAGCCCCGTTTCGATAACTTCCTGACCAAGTCGCAGATTCTCGAGGCCATGGGACGCAAGGATGAGTCCCAGGCGGCGCAGAATGAGGCGCTAGCCCGGGCCACTGCCGCGCAACTCTATGTCTGGGGACGTCAACTGCAACGACAGGGGAAACAGGATCAGGCCTTCGAATTTTATCGTCAGGCGGCCAAGAAAGACCCGAACGATTGGCTGGCGCACGAAGGAACGGCCCGGATCTTGTCAGCGAAAGGCGATTTTGACAGTGCCGTCAAGGAAATGAAGATGAGCTACGACGGCGCCCCCGACAATCAAAAGATATTCTTCGAGCCAACCTTGAAAAAGCTGGAGGCCAGGCAAGACATCAATAAGGGCAACTAAACTCTTGGAGGTGTTATCCCGAGCGCAGCGAAGGATCTGCAGTTTCTGCCAGACGAGAGAAACTGCGGATTCCTCGTCGCTCTCGCTCCTCGGAAGGACAACTTAAGGAAACAGCAACGGTCGCGACGTTATGAATCGGCAGTTTTTACCAGCGGGGCAGCCGGCTTCTGCTCTGGATATTCGTACACTCCACGTCCGGCTTTCCGTCCCAGGCGTCCGGCTTTGACGTACTGCACCAGGAGAGGCGCAGGCCGATATTTTTCTCCCAAGCTCTTGTGCAGGTACTCGAGGATCGACAGCCGGGTGTCGAGTCCGACGAGATCGACCAACTCGAACGGGCCCATGGGATGGTTGAGGCCCAACTTCAATGCCTTGTCGATGTCCTGCGCGGACGCAATTCCCTCCTGCAGCATGTAAAACGCCTCGTTGCCAATCATGGCGTTAATGCGGCTGGTGATAAAGCCCGGCGATTCCTTGATTACGACGACTTCTTTTCCCATGCGCCGGCCGACTTCCGCCACCGTCGCCACTGTGTCTTCGTCCGTTTCCAGGGCGCGGACCACTTCCAGCAGCTTCATCTTGTGAACCGGGTTGAAGAAATGCATTCCGATGCAATGCTTGGCGCGGTAGGTTACGCTGGCAATCTCGGTGATGCTGAGCGAGGAAGTGTTGGAAGCAAGAATCGTACCCGGCCGGCAAATCTTGTCCAGCAGAGTGAAGATTTCGATCTTCGACTCCATTTCCTCCGGTACCGCTTCAATGACGAGATCGGCTTCGCGCGCAGCCTGCTCCACGCTGCCGGCGTACTCCAGGCGGGTGAAGGCGGCGTTGGCGTCCGGCGCGGAGACTTTCCCCAATTCCACTGCTTTATCGAGGTTCCCACGGATTTCGTTCTCCGCCTTGCGCAGAGCATTGGGAAGCAGATCTTCCAGGATGGTGCGGTATCCGCCCAGCGCCGCCACATAGGCGATGCCGCGCCCCATGGTTCCGGCGCCGATCACCGCAACCGTCCGGACCTGTCCCACTAAGCGCCTCCCTTCTCCAACTGTCCCAGGATGGCGGTAATGCTGGTACTGGCTGCGCGCAGGTGTTCGGCGAGGCGCTTGCGCTCGTCGCCCTCCATGGCCGGAACGAAGGCGCTGATCCTGCGCAGGGTGGTCATGATGTCGTCGACGTAGTTGATGAGGCGAATGAGTTCCCCGGTTGCTGCCATATAAACTGCTCCTCTCCTGCCGCAAGCGCCCCAGACCAGAGACGGAGCGGATGCGAACCTCTTATTCTCAATGGCGCGGAGAATTAAGTAAAGGCAGGCGCCGTACGCGTGCCGCCAAGCTCCGCTGAATGAGCTCCATCGATTCTTTTTATGGGGATTGTTGAGCTTATCCACTGGGCGACGTAATCTAATGGCTTATATGAATGACCGACCTTTGAAACGCTACCTCTTCGCCAGCGATTTCGATCAGACGTTGACCTTCAACGACTCCGGCTATGCCCTGAGCGAGTTGGTAGGAATTCCTACCGAAGAGTTTGAACGCAAGGCCAAGGGGATGGCGAAGCTGAACCTGGTACAGCAGGGCGCCGAGCTGGCATATCTGTTGCTGCACGATCCTGAATTCCAAAGCCGGGTGCGAAGAGAGCATCTATACGAAGTCGGCAAGCTCATACGGCTGAAACAAAACATCGAGGTGCTTTATCAGATCCTCGATGCAGGCATCGGCGGGTATCACTTCGACTTCTATGTTCTATCGGCCGCGCCGGTCGAGGTGATTCACTCGGCGCTCGAAGGAATCGTACCCCGCGATCATATCTACGGAACGGAATTCCGCTACACCGACTTGGGACAGATCGAGTCCATCACCCGTGCCACTGCGGGGTATGGCAAGGTCGCGGTCCTCGACGAGCTTCAGACTCAGCAGCAGATTGGCCCCGACCACATCATTTATGTGGGGGACGGCAGTTCCGATGTCCACGTCATGCTGCATGTCAACGTTCGTGACGGTTTCACAATCGCCGTTTCTGAAGCCAAACATGTTTCCCAGGTGGCCAAGCGCACCATCCTGAGCAACAGCGCTCTTTCCGTGCTAGCGCCGATTCTGGAGGACGTGGTGGGCTGGGAGCGGCCGCGCATCCGCGAATTCTTCGAATCCAACGGAATGCTCATCCAGGAGTGGGAAAGAGTCCGCACCGATTGGCTCACCTTGCGGCCGATCACGACTGAGCCGGAGACAGCGGCGTAGGAAACCAGAGCGGTTACCCTGCAGCGCGCCCTTTCATCGTCGGAATCAGTAAATTCCACCGCGTAGGGAAGCCGGATTTAGTCCATATTCACGGCTGTGGCGCTGGTGGTAATAGCGACTCCGCCAAAGTTGGCACCTGGAGCCACCAATTGAATCACGTTGTTGAAGTGCCATTGGTAGGGGTAGGAGACGCTGACCTGCGTACAAAGCAAGTTCACTGTCGTGCCGCTGATGGTTTCCGGCAGCGCAACCGCGCGGTTGATGGTTAATGTCATGGTGCCGGCACAACCACTGTTCGCGGTGTAGACCCAGGGCGGCCCGGCGCCGGGTATCGCGGCGGAGCTGAGGCCGCAATCGTTCACCCTTGCCGATAGCAGATAGGAATCCACCAAGGAACGTATCGCGTCCACCGAAGGCGGGGCGGAGCAGCCCGTACAAAGATCATTGGTGGGCTGGCTGGACCCAAACCGCGCGCCCTCCCTCACCGCGTTGTTTAGCATCTGCTTTTGATTGAACGCGCCCCCAAAATCGAAGATACCAACCACCAGCACTACCAGTAGTGGCAGGGAAATGGCAAATTCCACCAACGACGAGCCTTCAACGTCACGGAGTGTGCGCCTGGAAGAAACCTCGAGACTTCTGAGGCGCCCAGCGATTCCCATCAGTACTCTCCCTTCATTTGGACATCAGCAGTGAGGATAATCTGCTGATTGTCCAGTGAAGTAAAAGGAATCCAGAACTGATAGGGATACTGAAAGCTCACCGTGACTCCGCAAACCTGGGGGTAAGGACTCGATGACGGAGTAATCGGCACGTTGTTGCAAAAGGTCACGTTTCCGCTGACACTGCATGTCGCTGGGGTCGGAGCACCAGGACAATTAATCGCAACCGGCGCGCTCGGATAGGGGATGATCTGGCTTGGATCCACGCTGGAGGCCTGCAAGGTGGAAGTCACCGTGGAGGCCACAGCGGCTGCCGTGGGCGCCGCGTTTGGGCTTCCGCAGTTAGGAGGCCCGGACGCACAACTTTGAACCACCGCCAGCCGTGCCCCTTCGCGCGCCGCTGTGTTAATCGTGGCGTAAGTGTTGAATGCGCGGCCGAACCAGTAAATTCCCAGCAGCATCATGAAAGCCAGGGGCATAACCAGGGCAGCCTCGGCTATCTGCGACCCGCCGGTTTCTGTAACTATTCTTGGGTTTAGACGCTGCTTCGTCATTTTACGCTCGCCCTTGGGACTGCGAGTTTCTCTAAAAATACCCCCCTAACCCGACCGACGCAAGATTACGAAAATTGGCCCGGGTGTGATCAGTTGCGGTTGGCGACTTATGCGCTTAACGCGAAGGGAGTGGTTCGCGCGCGTCAGTGAAGGGCTGTTCGACACCGAAAGTCCACATCATCTCAGCGCGGATTCTCACACAGCAGAATTGCGAAGTCAATCGTCATCTCGCCTCACCGTGTATCCATGATCTCGAGAATGACTCGCGTTTACCTTGAGTTGTCGACGCTGCTTAGGGGGCTGTGATGAGTCGAACGGGTATGGGGGCAGTTCCGTTACCCACGATCGGCGTCGCAGCATTGGGGCTGCTGCTGCATCCAACGATATTCAGCACCGTTACACTGATGTCTCCGCCAGTACGCGAGGTGCCGACGGGTTGTTCGCAGGGGGTCCCTATGGGGCCGATATCCTCGACGCAGTCGATGAAAGCCTGCATGAAACCCACTATGGGAACCGCTCCACCTCCCAGCGGAAAAATTCCCGGCCTTGTGTCGACAATAGGCATCGTTACTACCGAACTGCTCGTCGAAACCAGGTTTCCGCTTTGTGGGCCGCTTTGAGCCCTGATCTGCATCGGAGAGGCGGGCCAGGAGATCGGTCGGTCGAGAAGGTCCTGGCCCGCGCCTGGGCCCGATGAAATCGCATGAATCAGACACTCTGCCGCGGTGGCGCTCGGGCCGGCTGCCCCACCTGGATTGATCGTGGTATCCCATTGCAGATTTCCGGAGGTCCCACAACTGAGGTACGAATAGGAGT
Source organism: Terriglobales bacterium (assembly GCA_049582765.1). GTDB lineage: Bacteria > Acidobacteriota > Terriglobia > Terriglobales > Acidobacteriaceae > JBAUUQ01. The sequence continues at coordinate 24,029 of JBAUUQ010000042.1, read as the reverse complement.
TCATGTCGCAGCAGGAGATGCTTTGTTCGTAAGGGGTGCCAGAGCAGGAGGAAGAGCACACGTTAGCGGGGTTGGGAGTAACCTGCGCAGGCACGTACTGAATCCGAGCGGTACCCGAGACGAACGACGACCCTGGCGGGCTGGCCAGGGGCGCACAGCAGTCTGACGTCAGATCGTAGGTTAGAGCGGTCACCTGGTTGTTGATGGCCCCGGTCGTAGTATCAACGAAGGGAGTGCCTCCGCTCCTAGGATTGCTGTTCGCAATAAGCAAAGGCTTAACGCACCTCGGCGCAATCGGGGTAAACGGGGATGAATTGGCTGGATTGTAGGCTTCGGCCGTCGCCGAGGCAGTTACGGTTGCGCCGGTCCTTCCAAAAATTCGTGCGAAGAACGTAGGAAGATTGGATTGCTGCAAAGCAACCGTAACTTGCCAACTGGTGACAGGGCTCGTCGTGGCCACGTTGAAGTTGAAAGTCGGACTTCCGAGTACCAGGGTTGGTGTGCTGCCCCCGACCGGATTGTTCGGAATCACAGCGTTGATGGCGGCCACGGCCATGTTCCGCGCAAGGTTCTGTATGTCAGGCTGGTTTCCACCTGTGAGGTCTGCCGACGAAAGCGAAGTGATGCCCGAATCCGCGATTCCCTTGGCTCCCGCCAGAGCCGCGGCATCCGCGGCGCGCTGAATCTCACTGCGGGCTACATACAAGGTCACTACGTCGATGGCCAGCGCCGCCATAGCCAGCAGACTGACAATCGATATTGCCACCAGCACGATGGTCTGACCGCGTTCGCCTCGCCGCCGCGAGAACTGAGTCATCCTGGACATGCCCCCCATATTCTGGTCCTTACCGCCTGAATTGTAGCCTTTCTCCCGCCTGAGACCAACGTCTCTATTGACCGTTATAGCGGCCAGAAGTACTATGGGCCGCCTGTTGTTCGCCCGCGACCCGTGCTACAAGTTCTCCCCCAAGGGCTTGTGCGATCCGCGGGCAGAAATCGCGCCACGACCGCCTGAAGACCATCCTTAATTTTCTTTCCAGGCTCGGGGGAGACACATGCATCAATCACACCTGACTTGGCGGCAAAGCCGCACACGACTCTGCTGTTTGTTGGTGGGCTTTCTAGCATTCGTTTCCTCTGCCCTCAGTCAAACGATTTCGATTTCCCCAGTGGCGGGCCCGCCTACCACCCAGGTATCGGTTTCGGGCAGCGGCTTCTCACCCAAGGTGACGGTCAAGATTCGGTTTGACCAAACCGAACTGGCGGACACGATCACTGGCAGCAAGGGAGGGTTTTCCAAAGTTCTCATCCAGGTGCCCGACACGGCCTTGCCCGGACGACACACCGTAACGGCGCAGCAGTCCGGCAGCACGCTCAAGGCGCATGCGCGTTTTCAGGTCCGCACCAACTGGCGCCAGTTCCATCTCGTCCCCTGTCACCTCGGCGTGAACCGGTTCGAGAATGTGCTGAACCCGCAGAGCGTTGCGAGTCTGACGATGCAGTGGGCCTTCCCGACAGCTAACGTCGTAGCCTCGTCGGCCGCCGTGGTCGACGGTGTGCTGTACATCGGCTCCAACGACAATAACATCTACGCCATGAATGCCAGCACCGGAGCCTTCTTGTGGAATTTCACCACCGGGCATGCAGTGCAGTCGGCGCCGGCAGTCAGCGGGAACCTGGTGTACGTCGGCTCTTTCGACGGCAACGTTTATGCCCTGGACGCCAAGACCGGGGTCAGTTCGTGGACATTCCCTACCGGCGGTGCGGTAGCCTCTTCGCCGACCGTGGTCAAAGGCGCCGTCTATTTCGGTTCGGATGACTTCAAGGTCTATGCGGTGGATGCCGCCACCGGAGGCCTTCTGTGGAAGTTCAAGACCGCAGGAGCGGTGACGTCCTCCCCGTCTGTGGACCACGGCACCGTGTACGTGGGTTCGGAAGATGGGCACGTTTACGCGCTGAATGCCAGCACTGGAACGCTTCTGTGGAAATTCAAAACCGCCGGCGGCGTGGGCGCTTCGCCCGCCGTTGCCAATGGTGTGGTTTTCGTAGGTTCGAATGATACTCATGTCTACGCTCTGGACCGCATCACTGGAGTGTTGATATGGAAACGAGTTACGGGTGGCGCAGTGAGGTCGTCCCCGGCGGTGGGCCATGGCATGGTGTACGTGGGTTCTGACGACGGCCACGTGTATGGTCTCTCTGCCAATTCGGGAAAAATAACTTGGAAATCCCTTACGGGCGGCGCAGTTTCATCCTCACCCGCGATGGCGAATGGGGTCATCTACGCTGGTTCTTTCGACGGCCGTATCTATGCATTCAATGCCAGCTCAGGCGCGCGGCTGTGGAACTTCGCGACCGGAGGAGTTGTGGCTTCCTCGCCCGCGGTGGCGAATGGCATGCTGTACGTTGGCTCAAACGATACCAATGTGTACGCATTCGGATTGCCGGCCGCGGCTGACGAACCGTAGCTTTCGGGACATTCTTGCCGGGAACCTCTAACCTTACCTGCCGGGCGGCGGGCCATTCGCGCTGCGCAGCTCCAGGCGAAGTCGCAACAACTTGCACAAGTTGCAAACAGTTTCAATCTTGACAGGCGCTGATGGCCCGCTTAGAGTACGCCAACTTCCTGCGAGATCCATAACAGTAGCGGAATTCAGTGGACCTCCAGGTCTCTCGATCGATATACGCGTTGGGAAAAAATGCGGCCTCTCCTGGTCAGAGCAGCGATACTCTCGCGCCTTGTCGCGGCTGTCACAGTTTTCCTCATCTGGATCTCAACCACGCGCGCAACCCAGTTGACGATCGCTCCCGTTGAGTTACAGTTCGCACGAGTTTCACTCAAGCACACAAGGATCTTGAGTGCGACCATAACGAACTCCGGGTCGACCAGCGTTACCGTTTCCAGTATCACAAAGAATGCGCCCGGATTTCGGGTGAGCAATCTGAAACTGCCGCTGACCCTACACGCCGGGAAGGCTGTAACCTTTACTGTCACCTTCGCTCCCACTGTCGTGGGGCCAGTGCAAGGAAACATCACGTTTCTGGGCGACCCGTCCGGCGTTCTTCTTACCCTCAACCTCCGCGGAGTGGGAGTAGTGCCTTGGGCGCTGCATGCGAACCCGCCAAGTTTGGACTTTGGCGCGGTGCCCGTAGGCAAGAGCCGGCTATTGCCGGTTGCCTTAACGAATCTCGGGACTTCCAGCATCACGGTTTCGCAAGACTCGATCGAGCCTGCCGGGTTCTCCATTCTCGGCTTGCCCATTCCTTTAGTTATCGCCGGGGGCCACAGCTTTACATTCGACATCAAATTCACTTCGCGAGCTTTGGGCCCAGCCAGTAGCATCATGAAGGTTTCGAATCCGACAAGTCCGATTCTGCGGATACCCGTCTCGGCGACGGCAGTACCGGGCCTGACCATTACTCCGACAAGCGCAGCTTTCGGCAATGTAGTAGAGGGAACGAGCTTACAACAAACGGGAACGCTCGGTGCCACAGGGGCCAACGTGACTGTGTCCTCTGCGACCATCAATAACCCGCGATTCGTGCTGAGTGGACTGACATTTCCGGTAAAGGTTCACGTCGGTCAGAGTGTGCCCTTCAAGGTGACCTTCTCTCCGGTCGCCGTCGGGCCAGAGTTGGGAGCGCTCTCGTTCGTAAGCAATGCGGGAAATTCTCCGAAGCAGGCATTGACTGGCACTGGCATTTCGCCTTACACCGTTCGCCTCTCGTGGACGGCCAGCACGTCGCAGGTTGCGGGCTACAATGTTTACCGCCGGGAAGGTGCTACCAAATACCAGAAAATAAATTCATCCTTGGTGACTGGCACCAAGTACACCGATCGCTCCGTGACCGCAGGCACTACTTACTACTACGAAACTAAAGCAGTCGATTCAAGTGGGCAGGAGAGCCTTCCTTCGAACCGTGCCACTGCCGTCGTCCCCTGACATCAGTTGTTGCCAGCGACTAAACTCACATCCATCTCACGTTTGGTTTCAAGGCTTGATGCTAAATGAAACACTGTTGGACGTACCGCCACCCGGCGCCGGGTTAATGACCCTGAGCTTGGCTGTACCAGCAGCCGCAATGTCGGAAGCTGAGATGGCAGCCTGCACCTGGGTCTTCTTCACATAGGTCGTCTTCCGAGCAGAGCCGTTCCACGTCACCTGGGAAGTAGGAACGAAGTTGGTCCCGTTGAGAGTAAGAGTGAAGGCTTTTCCCCCCGCGGTCGTATGAGAAGGACTGAGCGTGGTCAACGTGGGAACCGGGTTCTTGATAGTAAAGGTCTTCGCGTTGGACGTACCGCCTCCAGGCGTAGGGTTAAATACCGTGATCTGAGCCGCGCCTGCCAACTTGATCTGACCACTCGTCACAATTGCGGTCAATGTCCCGCTATTTACAAACGTGGTCGTCAAATGCGTGCCGTTCCACTGTACTTTCGAACCAGAAATGAGGTTGGATCCATGAACAGTAAGGGTCAATGCAACCCCACCCGCCACCGTGCTGCTGGGAGACCGGCTTGAGATTACTGGCACCGGGTTGTCGACGTTGAATGTTTGCGAAACCGATGTTCCACCACCCGGCAGTGGGCTGGTGACAGTCACTTTGCACTTCTGCACGATGGCAATGTCGGAGGCCAAAATCGCAGCCTGCAGCTCAGTCTTGCTGACATAGGTCGTGGACCGCGGAGAACCATTCCAGTTCACTACTGAAGCCGGAACAAAGTCAGAACCGTTCACCGTCAGCGTGAAGCCCGGACCGCCTGCTGTGGCGCTGCTGGGTGCGATAGAAATCAGCTTCGGTCTGGGATTCTTTAGTGCAAAAACGTAGGCGGCACCCTGAGCTGGATTAGAGCCAACCATGTGAAAGGGAGCTCCAGCGACAATATTTCCACGGATCGAAACGGAACGCCCTAACTGGTCGCCAGCCGCTCCATCCAACGCTCCGAATCGAGCGTTTTGGGTCATATCCGTCCACCCGCCCACTGGTTTGGCGAATACAAACACCATGCCCTGATTTGCAATGCTGTTGACAGGCGCCGCGGGTGCCCCCGCCACAACGGTGCTGTGGCTGATCGAGACGGAGGAGCCTAGCAAAGCCAGACTCGGTCCAGTCGAATTAGTCAGCTCGGCGGTTTGCGTCATGTCAGTCCAGCCACCTGTCGGCTCGACGAAAACGTAGGCCGCGCCGGCAAAATCGCTTGGTGCTCCAACCACTACTGTGTTACCACTGATGCCCACCGACTCGCCGAAATAACCATCTACAGCCGCGTCAGAGGCAGTCAACTCGGCCGTTTGCGTCATGTTGGTCCAGCCGCCGCTCGAGGGTTTAACGAAGACATAGGCCTTACCTGCATTGAAATCCCCGCCCACCGCGGCGCCCGATGCTCCAACCACTATCGCGCCACTGCTGATCGACACCGACACACCGAATATGTCTCCTGCACTTCCGTCCAGGGCGTTCAGTTCAGCGGTCTGGGTCATGTTGTGCCAGCCCGACCCTGGCTCGGCAAAGACATATGCCGCACCCTGCTCGAAGTTTGATCCAATGCTGACGTAGGGGGCTCCTACCACGATGGTTTGGCCGTCGATCACGACGGATGCGCCAAAGGTGTCATCCACCGCTCCATTTGACGCTTTCAGCTTCCCAGTTTCGTTCATATCTTTCCAACCACCAGTTGGTTCAACAAACACGTAGGCAGCACCCTGGTATGGATTACCTCCCACAGTGGCCCCCGGCGCCCCGACTACTATCTCGTTGCCACTGCCGCTTATCGAGACCGACGTACCGAAGCCTGAATTGGCCGCCCCATCGGATGCCGTGAGCTTGGCGACTTGGGTCGTATCTGCCCACCCTCCCGCTGGTTGTACAAACACGTACGCCGCGCCCTCATCTAAATTCGAACCGACCGTGCGCGCCGGAACCCCGACTACCACAGTGTTGCCGCTGATCGCCACAGACCAGCCGAACTCGTCAAACGGCGCTCCGTCCGAGGCGGTGAGTTCCGCCATTTGAACCCACGTTTCGATGACAACGGGATAGGTTGCGCCAGCGTCGTCGACTCTCAGCAAGAGGCGCTTACCCTGCATTTCGGCCCACGTCGGCAGTTCCCGGCCATTGGCGTCCCGAGCGGACAGGCGCGAATAGCGGAGTTGCGCTTTTCCTCCCGGTCCGGTCAGGATCAAATCTCCTGAGGCCGTGTCGGCCGCTGCTAGTAAGCCCCCTCGGAGCGCCAGGGCTATCGTCAAAGGCTGGCCGCCTGCCTCGCCCGGCGCTTCATCAATGGTGAAGCCCTGCTCCAACCCGACCGGCCCGTTCACATACCATTCCGTCAGTGGTCCGCGCTTGTACTCCACCCGGTTATGGTCTGTCCGGGGAGCGCTCACCCTTGCGGCTCTGATCTTGTCTCCATATCCGTAGCCGCGCAAGCTCATTCTCCAGGCGGCGCTTCCCTTCCGCACCTCCACCGCACCCATTGAGAATTGAGTCTTCAGCTCTTGTGACTGGTTTCTCGGAACCAGACCAGCATCGGTTTTTTGTGGATTGTGCTGGGAAGTGTCTATCGCGAGTGCGGCCGATATCTGCGACTGTACGCTGGCTGGGAGAACCGAGAATCCTGTTGCACTACGCTGCTGTAGCGCGTTCGCGCACGGGGACAGGATCGCGCACAACGTCCAGGCAAGGATCATCCATCGGCTGGTCGGCATACAAATTCTCCCTCGACGAAGGGCATGACGAGACACTAGTGCGATCAGGTCGGCTCGGCTTGGCAACAGTAACGGCGAGACCCGGGGGGCGTTGGGCCTTATTCTCGTCCGACCTTGGCTGGGCGGTCAAGATGAAAACTTTCTTCCATGTACTTCATATTCCTGCATCACCTTGCCCTTGGTGGAGCTTGGACGGAGGTATCGGAAGGTGATCCGGCATGGCATTATCTCAACGTTGACGGGTCGTGGCTCGTCGCTTATCCTTCAAATGCCTCACCATCGCCGAGGATCGGTTCAGTGCGGCTGTGTTTTGTCTTCGTTCTAGTCCCGTCCATTTTCGGTTGATGAATAGTTAATTCGCAAAACCTTTGTGCTTAAGGAGGGCCGCTTCGTGAAGGTTCTAGTGGTCGGAGGAGCAGGGTACATCGGAAGTCACACCGCCCGGGTGTTGCGCAAAGCCGGCCACGAAGTAGTCATCTACGACAACTTGTCCACCGGGTTTGATTTTCTGGCGAAGGGCTTCGAACTGATTGTCGGAGACATCCACGACAGCAAAAAGCTACTGGAAATGGTTAAACGGTCAGATGCCGTGATGTACTTTGCCGCCAACCATTACGTCGGGGAGTCCATGGTGAACCCGCGGAAGTACTACCGTAACAACGTGGAGGGCGGACTATCGTTGCTCAACACGGTTCGCGACGCCGGCAATAAATTCTTTATTTTCTCTTCCACCTGCTCGGTCTACGGCTCTCCAGAAAAAATGCCCATCACCGAAGACTATCCTTTAACCCCGGTAAACCCCTATGGAGTTTCCAAAGTCTTTTTCGAGCAGGCGCTCCAGTCCTACGATTCGGCCTATGGGTTGCGTTACGCGAGTCTCCGCTACTTCAACGCGGCTGGCGCGGATGAGAGCGGAGAGATCGGCGAGTGCCACGAACCGGAGCCGCATCTCATTCCGCTGACGTTGCGGGCGGCCGCGGGTTTTAGCGGGGAGCTTCAGGTGTATGGCACCGATTACCCCACACCCGACGGCACCTGCGTTCGCGATTACACGAACGTGGTGGATTTGGCCGAAGCACACGTGCAGGCTCTGCAACATCTCTCGGCGGGAAACCCCTCCTTTACTGTCAACCTGGGTACCGGAGAAGGTTCGTCGGTGAATCAAGTTATTGCGTCCGTGGAAGAGGTTACGGGAAAAAGAGTTCCGCGGAAAATCGTACCGCGCCGGCCCGGCGACCCGCCCGCCTTAGTCGCAGACCCCACCCGGGCGCTGCAGATTCTCAATTGGAAAACCAAGCGCACACTGCACGATAGCGTTTCGACGGCCTGGAAGTGGATGCAGAAAAGGGGAAAATGAGAGCAGGCCGCTCTTCGCCGTAAGTCCGCTACTGGGCGTGAACCAGCGCACTCTTCTGTGCTCTCTCCGCGAGGTATCTGGGGAGGGCATCCTTCCATAAGGGGATTGACAGTCCCACCCCACGCAGTTTCGCCTTGGAGAGCACGGAGTTGGCCGGGCGTTTTACGGGACTGGGAAACGCGGAGGATTTTACCGGCGACAGGTTGGCATCTACGGCGGCGCACTCAAAGATATACCGGGCGAAGTCGTACCATGAGCATTGGCCTTCGGAGCTGAGATGGTAGAGTCCGAAGCGCTCTGTCGAAATCAGCTGGCGTGTGGCTTCGGCGAGGTCCACTGTGTAAGTGGGGGTAAGCACCTGGTCTTCGACCACGCGGATAGCATCGCCTGCGAGCGCCTTCTTCAACATGTTCTCCACGAAGTTGCCACCCTTCCCGCTGCTTCCAGCCGTCCCGTATAAACCGCAGGTCCGCAAAACGAAATAACGGTCGGTATTGCAGGCGATCAGATGTTCGCCCGCGACTTTCGAAGCCCCGTACACATTCAGAGGCGAGGGCAAATCGGTTTCCTCGTACGCAGCGTTCTTCTCCCCGTCGAATACGTAGTCGGTGCTGAAGTGGACCAGAACGGCACCCGTGCGTCGGCAAGCCAGCGCCAGATTCATGGCAGCCGTGCCGTTGACCTGGAATGCCAGGCCCGGCTTCTTTTCACATTCCTCGACCTTGTGAAAAGCAGCGGTGTTCAGCACGACGTCCGGCTGAGTCTCGGCCATGATTTCCGCGACTCGCTCCTCGCTGCACACGTCGACCTGGGCGTGGGTAACCGGCGTGACCGCGTCGCCGGCCGCTCGAAAAACCCGCAGCAGATCGCTTCCCAATTGTCCATTGGAACCGAATAGAAGCATCTTCATCGAGCCCCCTCCGTCTTGCTATCCAGCTCAGTCTTTGCAGGGAGCGGGTTGAGCGTCCCATGGTTGCAATTGCGCAAATTATCACAGTTCTGGAAGCCGTTCGTTTGTCTTAGTTGAGTTCTTACGATGCGCCTGGCGTTGTGTTGCGATGCCTACTGGAGTGTTTAACAGCCAGAGCCCTTCTGGCAAGTGTTGATGCGGGTCGCCCAAGTGCACCCGCCGCCGACACTACCGGAGCAATTGCCCGTCTGGTTGCCTTTCATGTACTCATCCACGGCCCAGAATGTCAGATCGTCATTCGGATCCGAGGACACGCTGACGTACTCTCCCCAAAAGCTATCGGTCTCGTCCTGCCCGCTCGAGCCGCTACCACTCAGAATCGTGACTGGCGTGCCCTTCTTTCCGCTGGCTCCGATCGTCACGAAGAAGGGAGAGGGGTCGTAGTTGGTAACACTTCCTCGGGCTGTAGAACCACTCGCAGTGTAAGCAATTCCGAGGTCTCCGCTCTTGTCCATTGCGACGCTGGGCATGTATAGGAAAAAGTAGTTGGTGGTGTCTTGGATATCCCCTTGAAAAGCTATCGAGGGACTGCTGCCGGCAAGAATCTTGTAGTAGCGTATCCCGGTTCGCCGATTTTTCGTAGCCTCCTGGACCGTTTGGACAACCGCCAGATACTCTCCGGGAGTCGATCCCGCCGTCACGTATCGATAGGCCAACCGGTACATCAGCCGGTCACCTACGCTGTCGAGAACTCCGCCGTACGGTTCCGGAATACACAGCGTGTTGTAGGGGTGCGCGGTATTGTAGCAGCCCGGAGTGTAAGGCGAGTTCGGGAGCGCGATATAGGTTGGACCCGCTCCACTGGCAAATCCCAACCAGGTCCAGAAGGCCAACTGGCTGGAGGCGCAGGACGAGGCGGTGCACTGGTTGTTGGTGCCGGGGTTGCTGGGATTTACCTGGGCGAGAAAATATTCTCCCGCGGAATTGCCCGGAATCGGCTTGCCTCCTTCGAAATCCGCCGGCAACAGCGTATGGATCAGACTATTGTTGGTGCCTCCCGAGCCTGCAACATAACTCGGAATATAGGTGTAACAGACGGGCGGGTTGGAAAACTGGCCGACCAGCATGTTGGCCTTGTCCAGTTTGCAGACCTCGAAACCAACGATATCGTAAGACTGGTCGACATCTTCCAGATCCCAGGTCACATAGAATCCGTCGGACCAGGTGCCAAATCTCTCATAGTCAGGAAAGTACCGGTGCCCTTGCAGATTCTTGGGTATCGCAGGACTGATCTGGTAGGCGTATACGTTCCAGTAGCTCGTAGAGTTAAGACCTTGCAGGTTGCTGGCCGGTACGGAGCCCGCAGCCGCGCTGACTCCGATGCAGTAGTAATAGGTGCCACTCGCGCCGGGATTGAAAATATTGGCCAGGACAAAAACACCGTCAATCCGGTCGTAGGTCGCGATTCCGTCGAGCGAGCCGCTTGTACAGTAACTTGAACCGCCGGGAGCAAACAAGGTCGTAATCGGCTGAGGGACAGCTGCGGTATTGCGGTAGGTGCTGAAGATCCCGCTGCCGGTCGCCCGGTCGAACGCCTGGACATAGTTGCTAGCGAACTCCAGGTATTGGCCAACCCCACCAGCGTTCGTCGGACCGACTCCTCCGTTCGGGTCCGGTTGCGGCCTCGGCCTCTGGTTCGAATTCAGGATGCTCTTTGCATCCAAACCCTCGAACTGGCCGGTCCACGATCCGGCTGCCGGTGACGTGGTAGCAAAGCCAACCCACGACGTGCCTCCCGGACAGGTGCTGCCGCTATTATTGCCGGCGCACCAGACCTGCACCGGCGCCGATACAACCGCGCAGGTTCCAGTGGGCGGAGTTCCGCTGCAGTTGTTCTGAGCCTGCGAAACCAGACTGCTCAGAACAACCAGCCCGACGGCACACGCCCAACTTCCAGTCCTCACTCGATCCCCCGGCTAGCGCACATGATTCTGAGGAACGTCTGACAACTTCGGCTTCTACTAAGCGGACGTCAGCCCCAATTCTGAACAACTATATCGGCGCCCACCACATGCTGCCAGAGGCAGAAAGTCTTAGGAGACCAAAGACCTCATCCCTCTGCACGCTAGTGGGTTGCGACAGGCTGCAAGTGGAGGTTGTCGTATTCTTACGTGAACGAAAGCAGGGGGCAGGTCACAGGAGCGTGGGGATGATCCTGCCGAACATGTAAAGACAGGAAAACGAAACACCAAACTCAGCTATTAACGTGATCGAACAGCTTAGCGAGAGCGATCGTGAATGCGCCACCCTCAACGATGCTCAGCGGAACGAACCATACCAATGGCCATTGCGGATAGCGAACGAGAACGGCTACTAACGCGAGCAGATGTAGAATGAAAAGGCCCGAAACTGCCCACCAAAATGTCTGACGCCTCCAGTATCTCTTTAGAGGCTTAGTCACCCACCAGAAAAGAATGGCAGTCCAAAAAACCAACCCGAACCACCGTGTGGGGACACTGATGCCCGTGCGAATGCTAAGAATGGCAAGCAAAGCGAACACTGCCAAAGCAGCAAATGCGAGTGCAATATAGAGGACGAATCGCCGAACGATTTGTCCAAAGGTTAGTTCCTTCACCGGCAATCTCCGTTAATCGCTGCTCGCACCGTCTTTTGAAGGGCATTTCCACAGGCAGCCACTCCCGCTAACTCTGGCACGGACGCCTCGATGCCCTCCGAGAAGTCGAGCAAGGCTCGAAATATGGAAGACTTGAGCGGGTACGTTAACCCAGTCCCAGCAGCATAGTTCAACGCTCAATTGTAGGCCACCGCGCTTATGAATTTTGTAGCGGGCTCGATGAAGTCAGACGCTCCGGGAGGCTCGTCAGCATCACTTGGGAGCGGGCTTAAGCCATTCCTCACTGTCTTATAGAGAAGGTTATCGCACCCCCCGGACTCGTGAAGCTGTAGACGACCCTTAATCCAAAGTCTCCAAGAAACGACTTTGTGAAGTTCCAGCCCCAATTTGTGCCGTTCTCCATATCAGTCACAATATTCCAAGACCGGAGTCCGCGCCCGTCGGTCGGTACTCGCCGCCAGGAGCACGATGCTCCCTCGCACCCTGAAGAGACGGGCGAGGACAACCGCCTTCCATGGCGAATTGAGATAGCCCTCGGTCAAAAGGCTACGGTGCTACCGTCGGCCGGAAGCGATAGCTGAACCCGGCCAGCACATAAATTCCCGGGTTCGGGAATCCCACGTACTCGTGGTAGTTGCTGTTGAAAAGGTTCTCAGCGCGGAAGTTGGCAGACAAGCCGTCCTTGATGTCGTAATTCAGAATCAGATTGGTCGTCGCATATCCGCCCACCGTATCGATGTCGGGCACCGGGATCTGGAAGTCGAAGCGGCGACCCACGATAAGGGTTTCCACGCGAGAATGGAGGCGGTTGGTAATTCTCCAATCCACGTTCATGCCGCCACGCCACCGTGGTACGTAGCGCAACGGTTGGGTGGTCCCTTTCAGACTCCACTGCAGGTACGAAACTTCGCTGCCCCAGCGCAGACGGCGGTTGATGTCGACTCCCGAACTGAATTCGACTCCCTGAGTCACTACATCGTCGCGATTGACCAACTTGAACAGTACGGAATCGAAGTCGACCAAATCGGTCATTGAATTGCGAAAGTATGTGATGCCCAGCTGCGCGCGATGCCTGAAATCCTGCTCGATTCCGATGTCAAAGCTCTTGCTGTACTCGGGTTTGAGGTCTGGATTTCCAATAACCGGCTCGGACAAAGCATAGAAAGAAGGAATGAAAAATCCTTCCCCCCATGTTCCCTTGAGGTGCGTGCTTTGGGTCAACAGATAGTTGGCTCCGACCCGGGGCGAGAAAACGCTGTTATAACCTTCAGTCTTATCGATTCCCAGGCCGACGCTCGCGGTGAGACGACGGACGCGGTATACCAGCTCGCTGTTGACGTCAAGGCTGTTGCGGCCGAGGTTGAAGTTAAAGGGCGTCTTTCCGGAAATCAGGCTGTTGTTGGTCCCATGCTCATCCCTCCATGCGACTCCGACGTGAGCCATCAGCGCGGAAGAGATCCGGAAATTGTTGGACTCGCCAAAATGCAAGCGCCGGAAATCGGTGTCCCCCAGAGTCGAAGGAAGCGAGAAGAACGTGGGTGGAACCTGATCCCAAATAGCGGGAGTGAAGTTGTGATCTGTCCGGCGGAAGCCATTAAAATCGACCGAGTAAAGCCACCAGGGCTTCCACTGTTGCTGGTAGCTTACACCCCCCACCAAATCGCCGGAGTGATCTTTTTCCGCAGCCTGCAGCAGCGCGTATTCCGGGCCGCCACTTCCTTCCGCGTAACTGGACGACTCCCGGTTCTGATAGCGGAGGCTGAATTGTAAGGTCCTTTGCTGCCCTAGATCGGCGGTGGAATTAAAGGCGGCGGTGCCCAGATCGTAGCTGTCCAGACCAATCTGCTCACCAACCCGGATGTAGGACCCGCCCAGAGAGTAGTCGAACATCCGGAATTTCCCCACCGCACTGGCACCGAACTGGCCGGTCGCGAAATTGCCGCCCTCGGCGTTGAACTCCACGTAAGGAGTGTCCTCGTGCCGACGTGAAATGATGTTGATGACTCCCGCGATCGCTTCCGACCCGTAGAGCGCCGACATGGGCCCGCGGACGATTTCAATCCGCTCAATGTTGTCGGCACTCAAGGTAGTGAAATCGACGGAGCCACCCAGAGTGTTCGTAATATCGTTGATCGGAACACCGTCGATCATCACCAACACCAGGTTCTCTTTGGCTCCGCGGATAAAAATCGTGGTCAACCCGCCCTCGCCGCCGGCTCGCTGCAGCTGAAGAAAAGGCACCTGACGCAAAATGTCGCTGACGTTCTTCGCGCCGCTGTTCCGAATCTGCTCTTCCGGTATGACAGTCACTGCGGCGGAGCTGGCGGACACCGGAATCGCTTCGCTCGACACCGTCACCACCACATCTTCCCTGGGTATGGAAGACTGCGCTACCGAGGCGCCCGAAGCCTGCGCGGCTGTCGCTATCTGCCCGCTGGCTGGCATCATGATGCCGAATAGCTGCAGCAGGACAGAGGACACCACCAGCCTAGAGAATCGACGGGACATGAAGCAGATAACCTCCGGAAGAGAAAATGATCGAGGAGGGAGTAGGTTAACTATAAACTAGTCCGTACTCTCCAACAAACTTTAATACGGATTACCGATGGCCAATGTATTTTCGTTCGCGGCAACGCTAGTTTCGGGGTCTTTCCCAGACTCCAGCTGTCCGGTCTTGTCGGGGATTAAATACAGCTGGCCGTGATGCCGCGGACTTGATGGTAACCTTTATCACATTTTGCGCAATGCCTTGCGCCCCATGGACCTCGATGAGACTGCGATGAGACCCAATCCTTGGAGATCTGGCAAACTGGGTTTGGTCCTGAATTTGCACAGGTATTCTGATGCCCTGGAGGGTCCATGCGAATCAATGCGGTGAAGAGGTCGCTCTGTTGCTTCAAGACTATGGCACCACGGTTGCTCGCATGTGCCTCCTTATTGTTGGGTTTAGCCCTCTCCAGTTCGCAAGCCTCCGCCGAGGATTGGCCGAAATACAAGCATGATCTCGCCAACACAGGCCAAAGCGGCGAGACCGGCATCAGCTCCGCTAATGTGGCCTCGCTCAAGACCAAATGGACTTATGCCACCGGGGGCTTGATTTCCGCTTCACCGGCGGTGGCTACCGTGAACGGGACTTCCATGGTGTTCATCGGCTCATGGAACGGCGTGTTCTCGGCGATCAACGCCATCACTGGACAATTCATTTGGTCGTTCACTGTAGATTTTGTAGGAAACCGCTGCAGCATCGGGCAACATTGGTGCCGGATCGGCTCGTCCGCCGCAGTCGATACTGTCAACAACCTGGTGTTCTTCGGCTCCTACAACGCTTATTTGTATGCGCTGAATGCGACCACGGGAAAAGTAGTGTGGAAACAGGCGGTGGGTAGCAGCAAGGCAGGATACGAAGTGTGGTCCTCACCCGCCATCTATAACGGCGCGGTCTACATCGGCGTGTCGTCTCACGGCGACGAGCCGTGCACTCCGGGCGGGCAAGTGAACGCCTACGACGAACTCACGGGAGCGCCGATCTGGACGTTCAACACTCTCGATCAAACTACCTGTCCCGGCGGCGGAACGTGCGTGGGAACGTCGGTCTGGGCCTCGGTGGCCGTGGATAATGTAAACGGAATTATTTATGCCGGCACCGGCAATCCGGGAAGTACCTGCACTCCTCCGACCCAAAATGCCGGGTTGTACCCGGACAGCATTCTCGCCATCGGCGCCCGTACGGGGACGCTCCTGAACTACTTTCAAGCCATCAAGAATGATGTCAATGACAAGGACTTCGGGTCGTCGCCGTTTTTATATTCCACCAGCGAGACTGACCAATGCACCGGAAGTTCGACCACGAACCTCTGGGTAAGCGACGCCAGCAAGAACGGCTACCTCTACACCGTGGAGCGGGATGCCAGCGGTCTGGTCGGGGACGGGCACCAGATCTTTTCGTCGGCTTCTGGGTTCATCGGCACTCCCAGTCTGCGGCCCGTCCGGGCAACTTCCGTCTGCGACACCGGGACCGGGAAGAAGATCATTGACAACCGCGAGTACATCTTCGCTCCAGGTACCGGGGGAGCTCTGTGGACCTATCTGCTGGATGGAGGTACGCAGACCACCACGCTGGTGAGACGCACCAAGTTCAGTCCAATGTCGGCGTTTGCCTCGCCGGCTGTGATCCAGGATGTGGCGATGTTCGGAGCCACCGACGGCAACTTCTACGTAGCTGCCAAATACGGAAAGATTCTGCAGACGTTTCCCATCGGAACCGCCCCAATCTACAGCGGAACTGCCATCTCCAATGGGCGCGTGTACTTTGGTTCCACGGATGGAACCGTCTATTGCCTGTCGATCGATGGCAACTGAACGCCGGCGATCCGGCTTCGGAATACTAGAGTACGTCGACAATGCGCCGTTGGCTGGGAAGGATACGTTGCTGTAGTTCGGAGCCATGCAACCAGCGCGGCGTGCCCTCCCAGGAGCCGCGCAGGTCTCCGGATGCTTCCGCTTCGAATGCGGTCAAGGTCACCGGAATCTCAACTGATGAGTCGTAACGCAATATCAAACGGGATTTCGTTATGCTTAATCCGGTTTCCTCCTTGACTTCACGCGCCATGGCCTGTTCGGCGCTTTCCCAGGGGAGAGCCAACCCTCCGGGAAATGACAGTCCCCGGCCGTCGCTGCGTTCGATCACCAGGAAAGTATCGTTGTCCTTGATCACCGCCACCGAAGCCTTCAGGCGCCCGAAAATCGGCAAACGGGAGTAGACGGCGAGGCAGGTTCGAGACAGAATCCAGAAGAAACTTCTCCTGAATCTACTGAGAGTTATCAGATGAAGCTCCGTCTGGCAGTATAGCCTAACCATCCTGAGCCGACATATCGCCGGCCCACCGGAGAGTTGGGTTAAATTCAGATTCTTAGCTTCCAGAAGTCGCGCACGGAGAAAAAGCCGCATGTAGACATGCGGCTTCTGCCCCCGGAATGAATTGATGCAACAGGCTAAGGCTACTTTTGTGTCCTATCCTTGCGGATCTCTTTGCTGTTCTTGTCCAATTCCTTGTTGATCCTGTGCTGTTCGGTCTTGGTCAAATGGCCGTTATGCTTCGCCATATCTCTGTTCTCTTGGTTCTGGATCTTGGCGTCGTGTCTTTCAACGCTGGCGACTTGGCCGGGAGTCATCTGGCCATTCTGGATGCCCTTGTCAATCCTCTGCTGCTGGCGCTCTTCGCGACCGTTAATCTGATTGACGCGAGGATGGCCGGGATCATGGACGCCTGGACCCGCTGCGGTCGAGGGATTCGGGGTTGTGGTTTGTGCAGGATCGGAAGTTTGGGCAAGGGCAGAGCCGACAAACAGCAGACCTCCTACTGCGAGAAGCAAGAGCGGGTTGGTGATTTTGCGTGCCATAATCGGTTGATGCCTCCGTAGGTTTGAGCTTCGATGGTCTTAAACCCGAGCGCCCGCCGCAAGTTGCGGCCCCAATAACCTGTTAATCTTCCAAGAACTTAATGA
Organism: Terriglobales bacterium; assembly: GCA_049582765.1. GTDB lineage: Bacteria > Acidobacteriota > Terriglobia > Terriglobales > Acidobacteriaceae > JBAUUQ01. The sequence goes on along the minus strand of JBAUUQ010000042.1, from coordinate 6,918 downwards.
CTTCTTACAAGAATAATGTCGGGCCGGTATGATATCAAGGCAAAACCTGGGCTGTCCCGCCTGGATCTCCTCAGACTCTTTCGTCGGACGCAGGAGCTTTATGAACCGTGTACTAATCGTTTGCCTTTTCAGTTCGTTGCTCTGGAACCAACCCTGCGCCGGGCAAGTGCAGGAGAATTATTTCGGGCTGCACCAGAATAAATACAAGAAAGGCGAGCCCTGGCCCACTGTTCCCTTCGGAATCCGCCGAACCGTCAGCGATCTGGTCAAATGGTCTGATCTGGAAACCTGTCCCGGCGGACCGGATCCGGGCAATCCCTGTTATCACTGGGGCAAGAATCCTACGGGCGGGGACTTGGACAAGATTGTGAAAGACTCCAACGACCATGGAGTCGAAGTCATGTTCACCATTTATAACGTTCCCCGATGGGCGTCTTCCCGTCCGGACGACACCGAGTGTGGCGGCCGCAAAAGCCCGCGGCTGCAAGTGTTGGGCTCGTGTGACCCGCCATCGGATGTGGACGCCGTGGCAGGAAGCGGCGAAGGCGACGGCTCCGACAAGACCTTCAAGGACTTCGTGACCGCGGCTGCTGTCCGTTACCGGGGGAAAATCCATTATTGGGAGATGTGGAACGAAGCTCCCAACATTCGCTTCGCGAACCCCAACTATTGGACGTTCAAGCAATGGGCCAGAATGACGAAGGATTTTCACGATGCGGTAAGGAGTGCGGATCCGGATGCCGTCATTCTCGCTGCCAACACTTGCAAGTGTCCGCCACCTGGCTCCGCAAAATTCCGGCCGTGGACCGAAAGTTATTTTTCGGCTCTCGACAAGTACGGGCCGTCGCTGGTGGACGGTGTCACCTATCACGGCTACCGGTTACGCCCGGAGGAAGACAAGGACCTGGTTGAAGACCTCCGCCAAATGATGGATCAACACTCCAGCACCCGGGGCAAACCTATTTACGATACTGAGGACGCCTGGCCAGGCCACGACCGGCTCCAAAAGGGAGACGGCACGCCCGACTGGGATGCGCAATCAGCATGGCTGGCACGCTCGATCATTCTGAATGCCGCGGAAGGCGTCAAGGCTTACATCCTTTTCGGCTGGGATCTTAAGCCTAAGAGCAAGCTCTGGGACTATGACAAGCGCGACGGTTGCACTACCCCGAACACAGACGGCAAGGAAGGGTATCTCTGCCCGACTGCCCTGGTGTACGAACAGTTTCACGCCTGGTTATTAGGGGCGGTCTTCGACAAGAGTTGCACCACGACGAATCGTGACGGGGGAAATGTTTGGACTTGCGATTTCTCCAAAAATAATGGCGCCTATCATGGCCGTTTTCTGTGGTATGACGGCGTGGGTTCGACAAGCTACAACCCGGATCGTCCCTACACAACGGCGCGCGATCTGGACGGCAACAGTCTGCCGCTGAAGGCCAAGAATTCTATTTCTGTCGGCAACAAGCCCATATTGCTGGAAATGAAATAGATCTCTCGCCGCCATCTTATTTCCGACCTCTCCACGCTCCTGGCCTATCCGATTCAACCAGTCCCCGGCGGAGACGTAAGTCGCGTTGTCCACATCATGGACCTTGCGAGGGATTGGAGCCGCGCAACTTTATCCCGCCATCTGGGTTGGAACCTATCAACAACCACGCCACTCGGGGATCGAAAGACGATCTCGTTATGCCGCGCCACTCAAGCGCCCGCCCCTGCGCCAGCTTTGTTCTCGGGCCCAGGGCTTCTCAATATGACGAGTAGAGACCGACATTGTGGGTATGGATGGATGATCGAAATCAAGCACAGATGTTTCCGACTTGTACGGGTGCTGACCGCGATACCTATCGTTTTGCCGGTCATCGCGATCGCCGTCATAATGATTAGCGGTATTGCCCTCATCGGCTGCGGTGGCGGCGCCAGTTCGACTGGAACGACTAGTACTCCAGCCACCACATGCGGAGACACGGGCGTGACTGGTCGAGAATCTCCTTTTGACCCGGGTTCATTTCCCGCGAGTCCCGGCCCCGCAGGAAATTTCTTTGGCATCAATACGAGCGGGCTGGGCGATCCCTGGCCATCAAAATTGATTCCGCTGACCAGTTGGCGCAGTCTGGGCTCGAAGGTCAAGTGGGCGGACATCAACACCGGCCCGGGCATCTACGATTTTTCGAGGCTTGATCAGTGGTTAAGCCTGGCCAAAGCGAATAAGACCGACGTTATGTTCACAACTTATGCCACTCCCAGCTGGGCATCCTCCCATGGCATCAACTCAGTCTCACCTAACTCCTGCTGCTCTCTCCTGACGCAGAACGGGCCTGGCATTTGCGATCCTCCGACTGATCTGGCGTGCGACGGGAGCGGGACTGACCAGATTTTTATCGATTTTCTCACCGCCCTGGTCCAACACGTTGGGCCGGGCACGATCACCTACTGGGAACTGTGGAATGAACCTAATGTAAAGGGGGAGTGGAACGGAAGTGCGGACTGCGCCGCTTCTGGAGTGCACCATGCTTCCGAGGTTATGCTGGCCAGAATGGCCAAGGATTTACGGACAACAGTTTTGCAATTTGATCCCGCAGCAAAATTCACGACACCAGCGGCCACAGACGGTCTCAAGGCAGGCAACTGGCTGGGAAATTACCTCGCTGTCAGTGACGGCGGAAATTACGCCGACATCAACGCGTTCCATGGCTACATCGAGACCGGCGTATGTCCGTCTGATTGCCCATTGGCGGAAGCAGTTGCGGATCAGATCGATAATCTCCGAGCTCAACTACCCGCGTCAGACCAGAACAAACCCCTATTCAATACGGAAGGATTCTGGGGCGACAAGAAAATTAACGGAATTCGTATCACCGCAATTACGGACCCTGATCAGCAAGCTTCTTTCACCGCGCGCTATTACTTGATCCAGATGTGGAAGCAAGTGGCTAAGTTCTATTGGTATAACTGGGACATTCCGTCGGAGACGACCTTTTACAATTCCACCACGGGCGGCATCAGTACCGCAGCTGAGGCCTACGCGCAGATCGTGAAATGGACCAACCAGGGAACCGCGGCGGTCGGCCCTTGCGCCACGAATCCTTCGGTTTCGACGCAGTGGAAGTGCACGATCACGGCTCCGAGCGGCACCCTTTCGGAAGCCGTTTGGGATACATCCCAGACCTGCAATAAGGGAACCTGCAGCAGGGTGAACGTTAGCCTGAGTTCTTTGGGCCTTCCATCCTTGTTCAATGCGTATGCTGATCTGTCTGGCAAGACGACACCGATCACAAGCGGGGTCATACCGGTCGGACTGAAGCCCACCTTACTGTTCAACCAGTAATGAAATCGAGGGCTTGTTAGGTAGTCTCGGGCGCGCCTCAGGCCAGTGAATCCGCGTTGACGATGCCTTTCATGACCGTTACCCGCGGTCCGCGTTAAAAAGCGATAAATCAGAGCCGTATTCCAACAGCTTTAACCTAAAGCTTTTCGAAGCCACACATCCGGAAATCACCGCGCCGGGTTGGTTACCGCCACGTTACCAGAATTAGACCAGTAGCCAATCCAACGGACTTGGCCGAATGCCGCTCTGCGCGGTCCTAACGACCTTCCCGAGCATGGCCCTGCGCGGTTCGGAGGGTCGTCCTAATGCGACCTACCAAGGGTTCGAAAGAGCGTGCAAGCTGATGCTGCAGGTGAATTCCTCCGGGCGGCAAGTTGCGTCCGGGGATCAATGGAATCCCTTGCCAGTCCCCCGGCCGCAGGGGAACCCCCAGGTACCGGGTCTCTATGGAAAAATGTGTTCGTTGGAATTTGCTGGTTTTACTCCTCGCCTTGACCGTCATGGTGGGATGTCAGGGCTTGAGCTCCGGACAAAACGATCAGACGCCTCCCTCGGGCGGAAAGGTGGGGCTGAGCAGTTCGGCTCTTGATTTCGGCGACGTCCTCATCGGCAAAACCAACGCGCTTGCGGTTACGGTCACCAACGCCGGACCGGCCCTGGTGACCATCTCGAGTGTTTCACCTTCGGTGGCGCAGTTTACGATAAGTGGAATCAGCCTTCCCTTGAGTATCGCGGCCGGTAAAAGCGCCAAGTGCAACATCACTTTCACGCCCGCAGCAGAGGGAAGAGTAACGGGCACGATTTCGATCGTGAGCAATGCGTCAAACGGCCCGGTGGGCATGTCTCTGTTGGGTATCGGGATTGGCCAAGGGCAGCTTGCGACCCCCACCAGCATCAGTTTCGGCAATCTCGTGGTCGGCGGCAGTCAAACTAAATCGGCGACGTTCAGCAATCCAGGAAGTGCCGGTATCACCATTTCAGGGGCAACAGTAAGCGGCGCGAGTTTCCAGATGAGTAATCTCGGTTTGCCGCTGACGCTGAATCCTGGAACGAGCACGAACGCGAACATCACCTTCACTCCGCAATCGGTGGGCGCTCAGAACGGGTCGATTTCCCTCACTACCACCGCCACCGTTGGATCGAAGCAAGTCAACGATTCTGTCACAATTCCACTTTCCGGTCAGGGCGTGTCTCCCATCCAACTCGGTGCGATTCCGACAAGCACGAGCTTTACGAACGTCACGGTGGAGACCACCGCGAGTCAACCCCTGACACTTACGAACTCCGGAATCTCGAAACTGAACATTTTGCAGGCCACAGTGACTGGAACCGGATTCAGCCTGACTGGACTAACCCTCCCTCTTGCACTGGCAGCGGGTAAGAGTGTGACTTTCAGCGTAGTATTTGCTCCACACTCAGAGGGCAGCGTGAGCGGTAATATCACGTTCACCAGCGACGGCACGAACCCCACCCTCAGCGTGCCGGTTTCCGGTACCGCGGTCGCGGCTGGCAAGGCCCCCCAATCCAGAAGCGTATTTTTTGGAATCCATCAGGCGCATTTCGAAGGCTGTGATAAAGCCCAGTGGGCTTTTCCACTCTTCGACGTCCCGGCTGGAGCGTACCGCGATTACGGAGCCTGCAACACGCTGTGGGCACAAATGAACCCCGCCAAGGACACCTTCGACTTCTCGGGTTTAGATACCCTGTACTCCGCGCTCAAGGCGCATAGCGTCGATGATGTGTTTATCGTTTTAGGAAATACTCCGAACTGGATTTCGTCGAACCCCACGGATCCGGTGTGTGATCTCGCCAACCTGTACGGGTTGCCCGCGGGCATGTGCGATCCCCCCGAGGACTTGAAGACCGATGGTACCGGAACGGACCTCGCGTGGCGCTCGTTCGTGACCGCCTTGCTCAAGCATGTCACTGCCAGCGGTTATGCGGATACCCACGCGCATATTCAGATTTACGAAATCTGGGACGAATACCAGCGCTCGGATACGCTCAACAATTTTGTCTGTTCGCTGCCCCGATCTCAATCTACAACCCCAACCTGCACTTACCGGGGCACATACGCCCAGATGCTGCGCATGACCCAGGATCTGCGTTGCATCGTGAAAGGAATTTCGAGCGACCCCATCACCGCACTCAATACCACCTGCGGGCAAGATTCGACCATGCCGGCTCGAGGCTTGGACCCCACCGCCCTGGTGACCGAGGGTGATGCAGGCGGCGAGCCTTTGGACAAAGGCAACCAGGTGATGCAGAACTATCTGTACTGCAACAACAGCCCAATAGCCGGCAGCCGATGCAACTACGGTAGTGCGGGGAGCGCGTCGACCGACATCATCAGTGGCCATACCTACTTCGTGAATGGTCAGGTCCCGGAGCACCTAATGAACTACATCGCGGCGCAAAAGGCGATGCTGTCACCCGCCGATGCGGCTAAGCCCTACATCACCGGGGAGGGCAGCTGGGGACACAATGTGGACTCGAACGGCAGTCCCGGGGTAAGCGACCCTCAGCTGCAGGCGGCCTTCGTGGTTCGCTGGTATCTGATGTTACTCATGTCGAATGTGAGCCGCGGATATTGGTATGCGTGGGACGAATCCCAGTCTTCTTACGGATCGGGCGGCTTATGGTCGCCGACCAGGGTAGCGTTTCCACCGCTCAAGTGCACAACTCCCAATCCAACGATTGCTGGCTACAATTGTACGGGGGAGGCAGCTTACTTTCAGGCAGTAAACTGGCTGTCCGGGGCAACAGTAACGAACTTTACTTGCTCCGGAGCTTGCTCCAGCCCCGATCCCGGGATGTTCACTCTTACCCTCACGCGTTCCGGCGGCTACCAAGCCCAAATTCTATGGGATAGTTCAACCGTCACCACTTGTACAAATGTCCAATGTGGATCGACTCCGCTCCCGGTTCTGTCGTTTACGGCTGTGCAATGGCGAGACGTAGCGGGAGTCACTCACTCCGGAACACCGTCCAACATCGGCGCCTCGCCGGTCATCGTCGAGAACATGGCGCCTCCTGCACAGTAAGCCCGAGTCCCGCACGGGGCGCTAAGCACTGCCGCAAGAAAGACCCGACTACTCTTCGCGAGTAACGTGTCGCGTTCTGAGACACAGTTCATCGATCACACGCGTCCGCCCACCTGAATCTGTTGTAGCAACGTGATTTTGTCACCCTAACGGCAACATGAAAATGTCATTCTGGCGAAGCCAGGGTGTGTTGCAGGCGGGTGTCGCGGTAGTAAAGCGAGACGCGCCCGTCGAGAGCTTGTTAGAGATGGACTTTAGCTCCGGCAAAGCTGAAGCGGTGCCCTTGCTGGGGGATCTGGATGCGCTGTCCCTGCCACTGCACGATGTTTTCGTTGCTGACCACGCGCTCATGGACGAAGCAACAGATACGGTCGAGATTTTCCGGTGCTGGGCGCCAGGCGGTATGCATTTCGCGCGGCCGAGGCGGAGTTCGCTGGTGAGGCGATCCTGAAGCACACCCCAGAGGCGTTCGACGCGGCCTTTGGCTTGCGGGCTGCGGGCGGCGAGGAAAGTGATGCCGAGTTGCTCCAGGGCGCGACCAAGAGT
>JBAUUQ010000041.1:0-96684 GCA_049582765.1 Terriglobales bacterium | reverse complement strand
CAGGTGACCTTGTAGTCCACGCAATTGCCCCCGTTCCCCGAGTACACAATGCAGGTCGCGTTGGCAAACTCCGTCCCCGCTACCCGCTTCTGGAACTGGGCCTGGGTAATCTGCTGCGCTACGGTGTTCATGTTCACGTTGCTGAAATTCGCTCCCGGCGGATACTGCACCGTCTGGCTATTAGTACCGAAGTTGAACGTGTTGGGCTGGGTCGGACTCAACGGCATGGTCACCGTCTGCGACGAAGGCGGCGCCGAGGCGATGGCAATCCCGGTAACGAAGCCGCCCGGTACCGGAATCGTTGCCTTGATCGTGTTGTTTGGAATCTGAATCGCGGACAGTGTGGAGGTACCGTAACTGCCCACGTAAGCGGTTGCGCCATCCGGTGTGATGGCAACCGGAAAGGGCGAACTTCCCTGGGGCAGGGCCACGGTGGCGGTCACGGTGTTGGCGGACGTATTGACTACGGAAACTTGCCCAGAACCATAGTCGGTGATGTAAGCAAAGGTTCCGTCCGGAGTGATGGCGACCTCGAACGGCGTTACGACGGAGAGTGCTGGAGTCCCCAACGGTATTATGGCCGTGATCGCATTGCTTGGAATCGCGAGCACCGTGAGGCTGCCGGGATTCGTGAAGGCCGCCACATAGGCCGAGGATCCCGTGGGGGTGAAGGCTATTCCCAACGGAGCCGTAACTGCGAAGGATGATGTCGCGGTGTTGGTCGCGGCGTCGATCACGGAAATTGTGCCGTCGTACAGGTTGGATACATAGACCAGCGTGCTGTCCGGCGTTACGGCGCAAGCAAACGGCCCCGTCCCTACTGCAACCGTCGCCACTACGGTGTGACTTGAGGTGCTGATGACGGAGACCGTGTTATCCGTCACGTTGGTCACATAGGCGAAATTTCCGTTGGGAGCGATCGCGATGGAGTAGGGCTCGTTGCCGACGGGAATGGTCGCCACTACCTGTTCCGTGGTCGTGTCGAGCACCGACACACTGGATGTGGCGATGTCGGTGGAGTAGACATATTTCTGATCTGGAGTCATCGCCAAAGCCCACGGTTCCCCAGAAATCGGTATTGTGGTAACTATCATGTTGGTGGAGGTATCCACCACCGAAATTCCGATCGCACTGGCGACGTAGGCAAACGGACCGCTACTGCTGAGGTAGCCATGGATGACATTGTTGGCATCGATGTACCAGCCGACCACCTGGCCGAGGTCATTCAGGCCGTTCGCGTTCGTTGCGGTCGCGTTCGGAAAATCATTCGTCGTGAAAGTGCTCCCAGTTTGTAAGAAACCGTGGCAGTAGTTTTGACCACAGTCGTCAGTTGGAAGCAGATAAGCTCCAACCACCTGGCCGCCGTTATTAGTGTCGTTGGGGATTGTACTCGTACTTTTGGGAAAGGTAACGGTCGCAAACGTGCCATTGACGTCGGTGAATCCCAGCAAGGTATTGGCGGGGGTGCTGGGAAAAGTGTAAACCCCTGCCAGGCTGCCTCCTCGCAGGTTGGTCCCAAAAACTCCGCTGTAAATAGCACCAGGAAAATCGACGTTTGTGAATGTGCCATTTGCAAGCACAAAGCCGTGAGACGTCCCCTGTTTGTCTATTCCCTGACCCACAATGTTTCCCAAATCATCGACTCCCAAAGGATATGTGACCTGGTAGGCGGGATTATCGATCGTCGTGAACGTCCCGTTCAAATAAGAAAATCCGTGCACAACCTCGTTGGCATCCAGATAAGCTCCGACAATCTGGCCGTTATTGTTGATGCCATAAGGCTGCGTATACGTCACTCCCGGGAAGTCGATGATCGTGAATGCCCCCGCACTGAGCGAGAAACCGTGAACGTTTCCGGAGCTGTCCGAGTAGCCGCCGACCATCTGACCATGGTCATTGATCTGCGTTATGCTGGTGTTGGTCGCGCCCGGAAAGTCGATGGCCACGAACTGCTGCGCCGCAGCGGGATCAGCGGCCAGCATTGCGAACGAAAGCAGTACCAGAAGAGTGATGGATGCGCACTTTGCAGATCTTAAAAACATGCGGTTTCTCCCGGCCGGTCGTCGGCAGACCAAGACATGATGGGATTGCAACGACGGCGATGCATTCCCCGCTGGGCAAGGCGAGACGGGCCGCCGGTCACGAGCGGCCAAGTATCGGTCGCCAGTACTGGGCTGTCAAGATGAAAGAGTTTGCACTCTGATGAAGGAAAACGACACTTCTAGAGGGCGGCTGCTTTGCGCGCGACTAGGTCGAATCCTTCTTCTTTGGCGTCTTTTTGTAGTTGCTCCAGGCGGGAACGGGAGGCGGACGACTTCCCTGATTTCAGCTCTATCGTTTCGACTGCCAGACGAGCTTCGAGTTGATAACCAACAAATCCTGCTTTGGTTGCCTTTGCCAGAACTTCCTTCAAAGTCGCCTGAGCTGCGCCCGTCTTTCCGGAAGCGGCTTCGACTTGCGCCTTGGCGAGGGCGAAATCGAGTTGCGAGGCAAGGTTTTGACTCCTGGATGCGATCGGCGTGGTCTTGGCAAGCTCTTTCTGAGCGTCTTCGATTTTGTTTTGAGAGACCAACGCCCTCAACAGCACGGCCGAGGAGGAGATTTCATCGCTACTCTTGCGCGCCGCTTCGAACTCATCGCGAGCCTCGCGTGCCGATGTTCCAGCATCTGGCGCGTGCCCCTCTTCGATGGCCAGCGCTGCGATCGCAGTGCGCGTGGCAGCCAGATTGTCCTTCTCTCCCAATTCCGTGCGCATCGTCTGCGCTTCTTCGTAGTCTTTGTGAGCTTGAGCGAAATCGGCAACCTTCAGGTCAATACTGCCCAGCCCCATAAGAGCGTATGCTGCATTATCTTTGTCGCCAGCCGAGCGAGCCAGGGCGAGCGCGTCCTCATAATTCTTGCGCGCAGCGGGAAGGTCGCCCAGGTGTTGCAGGGCATCGCCGATGTCGATGAGCTTGTCGCTCGAGGGATTCACATTTCCGCTGGCCAGTTCGATGGCAACCGCCTGATCCAGCATCTTTTTCGCGGCGGCAGATTCTCCTTGCGCATCGAGCATGGTGCCAATCGCGGTCAGCGACTTGGCGATTCCGCTCTGATCGTTGATTTCGCGGAATAGGGCCAGTGTTTGTTCATACAGTTTCTTCGCCCCGGCGAGGTCTCCACTATCGGTGAGCAACCCAGCCAGATTAATTTGCGTATTGGCGAATCCGCTCTTATCGCCAACCTCCTGAAAAATCGGCAGCGATTGTTCCCACGTCTTGCGGGCGCCCTCGCTATCGCCCTGCTGGCTGAGGACCAGCGCCATGTTGTTGAGCGCCGAGGCTTCGGCTCGTCGGTTGTCGACTTCGTGCGCAATATTCAGTTCCTCCCGGTATTTGCTCAGAGCGCCGGGATAGTCGCCGTGATCGGAAAGCACACCCGCCGTCACCTCTAGTGTGCTGGCCAAGCCATAGCGGTCCCCGACCGCCTGATAGATCTTGCTGGCTTCATCGACAGCTGCCATCGCACTCTTTGCGTCGTTGAGATTCTCAAAAGAATATCCTTCTTCATAGAGGGCGCGGGCGAGCAGCAGCCTGGTGTTCTGCGCCCTCGCCTTCGCCACCCCTTGCGCAGCCAGAGCTTCGCCCTGTTTGAAATCTCCAAGCGATTGCCAGGCATCGGAAGCCGCCAAATCGATGCGCGCGTCATCTCCCGCCGGCGAAGGCAGCTTACGCAAGGATTCAATCGTTTCCAGCGCGTCTTTGCCTTTGCCTCCGCGAATCTGCGCCTTGCTGAGCAAAAGTCCGTATTCGACGTTGTCGGGGAAGAATCCGAACAAGGTGCGGTAACTGCCGGCAGCGTTGTCCCATTCTTTGGAGGTTTCACGGTAGCGCGCTTCAATCAGCAGGCGGTCTTCACGGGAGAGCGACGCCGAAAGGTCGTATGCATTCTTGGCCGATTGCCGCGCCTTGTCGTCATATCCCAACAGTGACCAGGCACCCGCCAAAGCCGAATGGGCCAGAGCATGGTTGGGGTCGGCGGCGACGGCCTTTTGCAGAAGATCTCGCGCGCTAACCGCATCGGAGATACGGAGTTTGGCCAGGCCCTCCGCATAAAACTTGGCGGCTTCTTTGGTCGATGGCAACGCCGCCCGGACCCCACCCTCATCTTGCGGATTGACCTGCCCGGCGCCCACCTTTTCGCGCAACTGCGCGCCGGCCTTACTAACCAGATCAAAGAGATTACTCTCATCTCCGGTCTCTTGAACCGAAATCAGGCTTTCGCCGCTGACCACATCCTGGAGCCGAAGATCCACGCGCAGCTTTCCGCCGACTAGAGCGACATAGGAACCAGCCACCACCAAGTCCGCGCCCAGGCTCTTCCCTACCTGCCCCAGCGTCTTCGCCGTGAGAGAGTCGGCATCGGGCAGCGACAGTTCCATCTTCATTCTGGCGACGTCCTCGCCAGGAATCGTGCGCAGCTTTTCGCCGGCGGCCAGCTCGGTGGTCAGCATTTCTGGAATGGCTGTCGAAAGCCAGGCCGATTCCGGCCGCGCCGTGAGGTTCTTGAAACTCATCACTGCGACCGAACGCCGCTTGGTGATGGGCCGGGTCGTCAACTCAGGCTGCCGATGTCCCCGCCAATACAAGAATCCGAGAACCCCGATGATCGCGAAGATCGCCACGGAAATGGCGGCGATCATCCATCGCTTGGGACCTGGAGGCACGGGGACTGTCGTGGTTCCGGTGGAGGAGACCGGGGTGGCCACCGAGATGGTCGCGCTTACCGCGGGGACGGCTCCGGTGACGGGGGCAGGCTGGGTAGGTACCGGGAAACGTGCGGAAAACGCCTGCGAAATAGGCAGAGTCAATCTTTCGAGATCGATGCGCAATTCACGGGCAGACTGGTACCTTCGCTCTGGATCCTTGTCCAGGCATTTGACGATGGCCATCTCCAGCCCGGGCGACACATTGGGATTCAGGGCGCTGGGGAAATCGGGCTGCTTGTTGAAGATGGCGTCGATTAAGACGGGAGCTTGTGCCTGCGGGAACGGGCGGCGTCCGGTGATCAATTCATAGAGCACCGCGCCGGCAGCCCAAAGATCCGCACGCTGATCAGTGGGCTCTCCGCGCAACTGCTCCGGGGCCATGTAGGGCAGCGTCCCGGTAATCTGGGTTCCGGTAGTTACGCTGGCGGTGAGGCCGATGTCCGCTTCCTGGCGGACGAATTGCGCCAGACCGAAGTCGAGAATCTTGAGACGATTGTCGCGCGTGAGGCGCAGATTTGCGGGCTTGAGGTCACGATGAACCACCCCTTGGTCATGCGCGCAAGCCAAACCATCCGCCAGCTGAAACCCCAGGCGGAGAACTTCCTTTTCAGGGACGGGACCGGAGGCCAGCTTGGCGTCGACGGCAACCCCGGCCACAAATTCCATGACCAGATAGTCGAGACCCTCCTCGCAGCCGAACTCGTAAACGGTGCCAATGTTGGGGTGATTGAGCTTGGCAAGGGTAAGCGCTTCCCGGCGGAAGCGCTTGCGGGCGGCTTCGTCCGCCAGCATACCCACGGGCAAAACCTTAATGGCTACATCACGTTCCAGTTGCTCGTCTACCGCCCGGAAGACCAGACCCATGCCGCCGGCGCCGATCTGTTCGAGCACCCGGTAATGGTCCAGAACTCGACCGACGATGGAGTTGGGCGCCGCCACTTGGCCCGAATGTTACGCCCCGGCGTGAGGTTGGGTCAATGATGATGGGGCTTGGGAGAGTCCCACAAGCGATTAACCACAAAGGACACAAAGGTCCACAAAGGTAGAGCTAAAGGCTCCCCTTTGTATCCTTTACGGTTGATCGAATCAGGTGATACGGGCGGTTGCTCTCTACCTTATTATTGCGGCCCGGACCTATGGCAGACCGAAGGTGTACAGGGAACTGCCAGCGGCAATGGCGAGGTATTCTTTTCCGTCGATGGCAAACGCCATGGGCGACGCGTACACTGCGCCGCCAGTTTGAAAGTGCCAGAGAGGCTTGCCGGAAGCCGCATCCAGAGCAATGAAATTTCCTTCCGGATCGCCCGTGAACACCAGCCCTCCGGCGGTTGACAACACGCCGGACCACGACGGCGACACATGGCGGAATTCCCACTTCAACTTGCCGGTGGCGGGGTCAAGGGCGCGGAGAGCCCCCCAGTACGGCTCCGTCTCGTCCGCGGGAAAATACGCGCTGCCGTAGTACGCGTGTCCGGCTTCGTAGGGCTGCGGAGCCGTGCTGAAGATGTCACATTCTTCGCGGGCGTTCACATAGAAGAGTCCGGTATGAGAATCGAAGCTGGGCGAGAACCAGTTGGTAGCGCCCAACGCACCAGGGCAAATCGCACGCCCCTCAGGTGTGGGATCGCTTTGCTGGTTGGGAACCGGACGCCCTTCCGCATCTTTGCCGTCGCTCCATGTGATCTTGGCATAAGAGTTAGCAGACAACAGCTTGCCGGAGGTGCGATCGAGCAGGTAGAAGAATCCGTTACGATTGGCTTGCGCGATCAGGTGCCTGTCACCCTGATCGATCATGACGGGTACCTGCGTGGAATCCCAATCGTGCTCGTCGTGCTTGGTGAACTGGAAATACCAGTTCAACTTTCCGGTGTCGGCGTCGAGAGCGAGCAGCGCATTACTGTAAAGGTTGTCTCCGGCGCGGCCTTCGCCGCGATTGGACGGTGAAGGATTCCCCGTGGGCCAGAAGAGCTGGTTGGTCACGGGATCGTAGGTTCCAGTAATCCAGGCGGGCGCGCCTCCAATCTTCCACGAATCCTTTTCCCAGGTTTCATGACCTGGCTCCCCGGGGCCAGGCACAGTATAGAAGCGCCATTTTCGCTGGCCGGTGTCAGCATCGTAGGCATCAATGAATCCACGAATGCCGTATTCTCCCCCGGAAACACCAAGAATCACCAGGTTCTTCACCGCCAGCGGCGCCAGCGAGAAACTGTAGCCAAGCTTGTAGTCAACCGCGGTGACGTCCCAGACGACGTTGCCGGTCTTGGCATCGAGCGCGATCACGTGGGCATCCAGCGTTCCCATGAACACTTTGTCACCCAGCACCGCAACTCCGCGATTGATGCGGCCGCAGCACGGGCGGATATCGGCAGGCAGCTGACGCTGATAGAGCCAGATGGGGCGACCACTGCGTGCATCGAGAGCGAAGGCGCGATCGTCCGGGCCAGTGGCGTAGAGAATTCCGTCCACCACCAGCGGCGTGGTTTCAAACTTGCCAGTGGCGCCAGTCTGGTACACCCACTTTGCCACCAGCGTGTTGATGTTTTGTGGGTTGACCTGGTCCAGTTTGCTGAACCGCTCTCCAGCGTAGTCGCCCGAGTAGGTGAGCCAATTCTGCGGCTCCTTCGCGGAGTTCAGCAGTCGAGTAAAGGTGACCTGTGCGCCAGCAGGGAAAACCGAGGCCAGCACCAACAACGAGACCCAGAGCCGCGTCTTCCCTTCCACGATCGTCATCTGGTCTCCACGCTGAGCAGATACGCCACAATATCCTGCAGATCTTTCTCGCTCAAAAGTGTGTTGTCATAAACCGGCATCATCGAAACTCGACTCACCTGGAAGGAACGCAGCTTGCCTTTTTCAAACAAATAAATCTTTTCACTTGCGTCCATCAGCTGAACACTGAAACTGTCCTCGTTCATCGCCACACCCTTGATCTTTTTTCCGTCGGCGGTGACAACCGTGACCGTCTCATATTCCTGGGCAAACTCCTTGGTGGCCTCGAGCAGTCCCTGAGCCAGCCGCCGGCTGGGATGACGCACAGAATCGACGATGTAGTCCGCGGCACGGGCGCTACCGACTGTCGTCAAATCCGGCCCAAGGCGTCCACCCTTGCCCTGCACCATATGGCAGCCTGAACAATTTGCGTCACCATAGAAAAGCTGCTTGCCATGTGCCGCGTCACCGAGGAGAGTTGCTGGGGCCTTCACCTCGACGCTGCGCAGATAAGTAATGACCTGCCAGATCTCCACATCGGTCATCCCTACGCCCTGCCCGGTCGATCCATTCGACGGCATGGCGGTGCCTGGGATTCCATTGCTGATCGTGCCGAAAATCTCGGAATCGGAGTCGCCGTGAGGCTTGTGGGCTCGAGTGAGATCGGGACCTCGCCCACCACCACGCGCGCCCAGCCCATGGCAAAAAGCACAGTTGAGACGGAACTCAAACTCTCCCGCCTTGGCCATTTTGGGATCGTTGGCGTACGGATTAGTCGCCTGCCCAAACAAAGCTGTCGCCACGGTCAACAACAGAAGTAAGCTGGAAGGCGTTCGAGCGCGGAGCAGCCTTGAGAGCGATGCCATAATCTGCGACGGGAAATGTCGCGATCATGATACCGCAAGTCCGCGGTGAGGATTACTAGGCGGAAGGCGGGGGGATGATTTAGCGATCGTGGTAGAAGGACGCGATCGAGTCCACAACGAGGTTCTGCTGATCAGTGCTCATCTCGGGAAAAACCGGAAGCGCAAGCACCTCGCGGCTGGCAGCTTCGGATTCTGGCAGATCGCCAGGCTTGTACCCGAGGTAGGCAAAAGCACGCTGCCGATGCAAAGGCAGCGGATAGTAAATGTCGCTGGGAACTCCGCAACTTTGGAGGTGAATTTTCAACTGGTCCCGCTGCGGGGCGCGAAGCACGTACTGGTTGTAAACATGATTGCATTTCGGTTGGACCTGAGGCAGGGCAAGAATGGTGTCAAGACGCTTTTCTTTGAACAGCATCCCGTAGCGAGCAGCATTTTGCTTGCGGCCTTCCGCCCAAGAATCGAGATGGCGGAGCTTGACTCGCAAGATCGCCGCCTGCAAGGCATCGAGACGGCTGTTCAGGCCAATCACTTCGCACTCGTATTTCGAGTGGCCTCCGTGGTTGCGCAGCACTCGAAGTTTCTCTGCAAACGCCTCGTCGTTTGTCGTCAGCATTCCCCCATCTCCGGCACCCCCCAGGTTCTTGGACGGAAAAAAGCTGAAGCACCCGCAAAGCCCGATGCCACCGACCATTCTTTCCGCGTATTTTGCCCCGATCGCTTGCGCTGCATCCTCCACCACCGCGATTCCCTTCTTGTTGGCAATTTGCATGATCGCGTCCATGTCAGCAGACATGCCGAAAAGGTGAACCGGGATGATCGCTTTTGTTTGCGCGGTAACGGCTGATTCTATTTTGTGGGGATCAATGTTGTAGGTCTGAGGATCGATATCGACAAATACCGGCCGCGCACCAAGTCTGGCAATGGCAGTGGCAGTGGCCACGAATGTGAAGGGCGAGGTGATGACTTCGTCGCCGGGACCGATTTGCAGTGCCGTCAAGGCGAGCAGCAAGGCATCCGAACCGGAAGCGCAGGCAATGCCGAAGCGCACGCCCACATGGGCAGCAACTTCCTTTTCCAGATCTTCCACTTCGGGACCGAGAATGAACTGCTGCGACTCCATTACGCCCTGGATTGCAGCGTCGATCTCCTTCTTAATGGCCCGGTACTGGGTCTTCAGGTCGAGAAAAGGAAAGGACTGGAAGGAACTGCGCGTGGAGCGGTCAACTACGCTGTGCTGCATTAACACCTCGCTAGGACGCGGCGGGCCAGATGACTGCCCACCGGCATGAATCTTATGCTGAAAAGACTTGAAGGCTTATCGTAACGGAACCACGGCCCGGTGTCATGCTTAGCCGTCGCGATCGAGTCTCGCAGCCTGCGGCCTGCCAATCCTCAGCGAAGACTTGCGGTATCATTGTGTTGTCAAATAGTTCCATATTTTAGTAGTCGCCCGTACACCCACTTCTCTTTATCACCTCTGCCCGTCGTGCGCGGACTCTTGGGAGGTAGTGTCAACTCAGCCCATAGCTTCTTGCACCGCCGAGAGTCGCTAAGATTGTCGCTCATCTCGGGAAAGACCGGCAGTGCCAGGACTTCGCGAATCGCGGCTTCTGCTCCGGGCATATCTCTTGGTTTATGGCCGAGGTAGGCGAAGGCGCGCTGCAGATGCAAAGGCAGAGGCAGAGGATAACAGAATGTCGCTTGGAACTCCGCAATCCCGCAAGTGGATTTTTCAACTGGGCACGTTTCGGCGCACGAATCACGTACTGGTTGTAGACGATTGCATTTCGGTCGGTTCTCCTGGAAAGTCACGACCACCTGCTGAAGCCGGTGGCCAGTCACCGGGGATATGGACAACAGTTGAGGAACGACCGCCGCCGAGGTCAGACCGAGAAGGAATAGTGCCACGCTGACTATTAGGATTGAGGACAGATAGCGTTCGAGTCTATTGTTACACATCGTGGGCAAAAGACCGCAGACTTGGCGACCCTAAGGACTTTAGTTGCAGTCTGTTTCTCGCAGAGTCGCCTTAACGGATCATGGTCCCGAAAAAGGGCTGCAGGCATCGAGTGCAGCCGCGATCCCGAGATTGATTACACACCCTGGGAGCATGGCTGGAAGCCGTAAGCATATGGACGCTGCGAACAAAACACACCTGCCAAAGTGCGCCTCGATGCACAACTTCTGAGATACAGGCAGAGCGCTAAAATCAGCGGATTCTTGCTAGCTCAGGAGTTCCTAGTCCTCGGGACCCGGTTTAACCCTTTGTTAGTGAGTGTCGCTGGTTGCCTTAGCACTAGTTGTCTTACCACTGGCCAAGAGTGGAACCCTGTGGCATCATGTTGTACAAACTTTCCGAAGGAGTTTTCTGTCCGTGCGCGTACAAATTGTGGCAGTTGTGGCGTTTACAGTGTTGGGACTAAGTATGACGGGTTGCGGGGGCGGTGAGAATGCAAGTACTGAGGGCCCGTCCATAACGACCCAACCTTCCGACCAGACGGTGAGCCTTGGCGAAAAGGCAACCTTTACCGTTGTTGCAAAAGGGTCCGCCTCCTTGAGCTATCAGTGGCAAAAAGGGGGAGGTGACATCGCGGGTGCGACCTCGGCCAGCTACACCACAGCGCCGTCAACGGCCGCGGATAACGGCTCTCAATTCCGGGTGGTGGTTAGTGGTTCTGGCAAAAGCGTTAACAGTAACTCAGCCAGCCTGACCGTCAACTCCAATGACGTCGTGACCTACCACAATGACAACGCACGCACTGGACAAAACCTGAATGAGACAACTCTGACGCCTGCCAACGTCAACTCGGCTCACTTTGGAAAAATCGGTTTCGATGCCGTGGACGGTAAGGTGGATGGCGAGCCCCTCTACCTCGGGAGCGTTACCCTTTCCAATCAAGAAGTTCACAATGTCCTGTACGTGGCCACTGAGCATGACAGCCTGTACGCGTTCGACGCCGACAGCGGCGCGCAACTCTGGAAAGTGGGTTTGCTGCCCACCGGCGAGACTACAAGCGACTCCCGTAACTGCCCCGTCTCGAATCCAGAGATTGGGGTCAATTCGACGCCCGTTATCGACAGAGCCAGGGGCGCCATATATTTGGTGGCAGCTTCCAAAAATGGGACTCAGTACTTCCACCGGCTGCACGCCATCGACATAGCCAGCGGAGCTGAGCTGTTTGACGGCCCCAAAGAGGTTCAGGCTACCTATCCGGGAAACGGCCCCTACAGTTCCGGTGGAATGCTAGTGTTTGACGCGAGTGAGTACATGGAACGAGCTGCACTCCTGCTGCTCGATGGTGTGGTCTACACTACATGGGCATCGCATTGTGACGACGATCCCTATACCGGCTGGATCATCGGCTACGATGCCGCCACCCTTGCCCAGAGCAGCGTGCTCAATATGGAGCCGAACGGCCGAAGAGGAGCGGTCTGGATGTCGGGGGCAGGGCCAGCTGCGGACAACTCAGGCAACATCTACGTGCTCGATGCGAACGGCGACTTCGACCCCAACCTTGATTCACAAGGTTTTCCCAGCAAGCGTAATTTCGGGAATGCCTTCCTCAAGATCTCCACTGCAGGCGGGATGACGGTAGCGGACTACTTCGAGATGTTCAGCGAGCAAACGGAGAACGACCAGGACGTGGACCTCGGGTCAGGCGGAGCATTGGTGCTTCCTGACCTGACCGACGACGCGGGGAAGGTTTGGCATCTGGCCGTGGGTGGCGGAAAAGACGGCAACATGTACGTGGTCGACCGCGACGCGATGGGTAAGTTCACTCCCAATGGTGATAAAATCTACCAGGAAGTGCCGACAGTACTATCGAATGGGGTGTGGGGGATGCCCTCCTACTTCAATAACACTGTTTACTACGGTCCTATGCAGAACACAATAAGGGCCTTCCCAATCGTCAAGGCCAAGCTCTCCACCTCTCCCGCCAGCCAAACAGCAAGCATTTACGGCTATCCCGGTGCTACGCCGAGCATTTCGGCTAACGGTTCCAAGGCTGCGATTCTGTGGGCGCAGGAGAGTGTCCCAAACCAGTGCACTGGCACCAGTTGTCCGGCCGTGGACTCTGTCCTGCATGCCTATGACGCTACTAACCTGGCAAAGGAGCTTTACAACAGCAGCCAGGCTGGGTCGCGAGACCTGCCGGGCACCGCAAGCAAGTTCATTCCGCCCATGATCACCAACGGCAAGGTGTACGTCGCCACAACCAGTGGGGTGGCGGTCTTCGGACTTATGCCGAAGTAACCTTTACACTGAAGTCGCCCAGGTGGTCTTCGTCCGCAAGCGAATCGCGTGTCGCGTTCTGCCTCGTTCTTTTTTTCCCCCGACAGAATCTCGTCAATCTTCGTAAAGCACGAAAAGCGCTCATCGACGATTGAGCTTGGCAGCACGGGCGGATTCCTAGTAAGCAAGCTCGCCGGGCCAACCAAGGTTCTCTGCTCCGGGGCGTCGCACCAGACCGGTTTCCACCATCCCCTGTTTCCCGAGGCAAAGCCCGACGTAAGGGCAGCTGCTGCAGGGATTTTGCGGGAAGCAAATCCCGCTGTGCGCAAGAACTGGGCCGACTCGATTCGCCCAATCGTGATCCCCGTCATCCAGGAATAGCAAACCAAGTTGCGGATCTAACGGCAACAGTCCATCGGGTTCCTCGGAGTAACGGCTCGACGTGGTTTTCCACTCTATCAGGCAGCGGACTCCGTCCGGGTTTCTGATTGCATCAATGTAGGCGACGAAATCATTGTTCTTGGAGATCGGTCGCGGGAACTTGATCTGGAGATTGCGGCGCGGTTGGCGAATGCGAATGCGGCCATCCTGGCAGAATCGGTCCAAGAGCTGAATACCTGTTGCCCCCGGGCGCTATCTGTGCGAAGTTCGAGCCGGACAGTACTGGGGAGTCGAGAAGCTGGCGTCGTTCGATGATTTCCTTGCGCGACGATTCCCGGAATCGAGAAGGAAAGCCTACTACCTGATGTCGATCCACGAACACCTTCCTCCCCAGGCCCGGCGGGAACTGAAGCAAGTCGGCTGGACCAAAGGTGTCGAACTCGCCAAACTGGCACGCAGGGACGGGCAGCACTTCGATTGTGCAACCTGGTTGCACAAGGCTCGCGAGATGCCTAAGGAACAGTTTAGGCAGGAAGTGGAGAGGGAGCTAACTGCGCTGGAAACGGAACCGTGGGAGATTATTTACTTCAAGCTGTACAAAAGCCAGATTCCGGTCATCGAACGGAAGCGGTCGCAGCCAGAGCGGCCGCGACTACGGCTGGATCCCAAGCTGTACGAACAGCTCCGTATTCAGGTACTGTCTCGCGATGGTTGGAGATGCCAATCGTGCTGCACGATGTCCAACCTTGAGGTTCACCACAAAGAGTTTCGCAGCCACTCCGGTGATGATTCTGAGCAGAATCTGATTACCCCCCTGTACTGCGTGCCACGTCAGCGTGCACCACAGCTGAGGACTTAGACCGCGCCGAACATCTTCCCTCTGTCAGCCAGACGAATGGCTGGAATCTTCTCAAACAACTGCTCGAACAGTTTCGATTCCTGAAAACGACCGTGGCGATTCTTCGAGAACGTGGAGTGATGCGGAATCTCCTGATCGAAGCCCAGGCCTGTAAACCAGTGCCACCCCAGATGCATGCGCAATTCCTCGATCAGCTTGCGCTCACTAGTAATGCCAGGCAAATCGGCAATCAAGAGGATGGGAGAATTCACATTCTCGCCTCAGCAGCTTATTCATTGCACCAGCGCCATGCTAGGTACGTGTGGAACGGCAACCAACCTCCAGCTAGATCCGTCTGGAAAGTACCTATTCCTGACCGACCCAGCGTCGCAGCAGGTCCGAGTGGCGAAAATCGGCCTTGCAGCAAGTGTAGTCACAGATACAGGTAACCTCCTTCCCCTGACCGCGCAGACTCCCGGTTTCGCGTTTAGTCCGGACGGAACACTGGTGTATGCCTTGCTCGCGAGCGATTTCAGTCTCCACGTCTATCGATTTGATCAGACCAGCGGGACTCTCATGGAGGGTAGCGCTTCGATCCCAATGCCCAATTCAGCCGGGTTCATGCCTGCACAGCGTCGGTAGGATGCTCGATTTCACCAGTCATCGTATTGCCAGTGTAATTGATTGCTCGTCTAATTTGTAGTTCCCCGAACCGTCGTTCAAACCAGCGCGCCTGCCCACTGACTTCCCTCAGCGGAATCGGGCTCCCGCCACATGCATTTGGGCTGATGAGAAGTGCAGCGGTGGCACTCAGCATCAGGATAAAAAGGGACAGTAATCCCAATCGGCCCGTCGTGGAGGTCCCCCTACCGATACCATTGATCTACTTCTGTGTTTGGCTCGCGTTGGCAGCGTTGGCTTCCTCAGCGGCGAGCTACCTTGACCCCCTTGCGTAGTCGCACTAAGGAATACGGACAGGCTTGAAAAAGAAAAGGCTAGTACATCGCTGGGGCGCGCGAAACTCGCATGGAATGAGGCGAACAGGACTGCAACTGCCCAAAATCTCTAGTTTCGGTTGTGACAGAAAGTGGGAGCGGTTCACACGATTTGGGGAGCATTCTTAAGATTCATCGAGGAGAACTTCTATTTGACGACGCTTGGATACGCTGATTCCCGTGCCGACGATCTTTCCCATTGCTTTGACTTCAACCAGACGCCGCTGACGTTCAAAACCATTGCAGCTCCATTGAATGCAAAGCACTTCATGGAGGACAGGACGCCGCCCTCCGACCCAGATGATGACCGATCTGCGGCTCGCTTTCTTCCCGCACCTGTACTGTTTATAGCTCCCTAAGAAACTACCCGCGTTCCGGGGACTGCCCTAAATTTAGGAGACCACCGCCTTACCGTTTCCGCTTGACATTTCCAGAGCTGAATGTGATATAAGATTGCACTCCATGCCCATGTCTGCCGTTCTGGTGTGTGTTGCCAGCGACAGCGTCGGCGGGGCTAGTGCCTGTCGCAAAGGGGAGCAGGGAAAATGAAGAAACTGCACTTGGCCGCTTGTTCCTGTCTCTTGATCACGCTTGCCCTGGGATCCATTGGTTGCGGAAGTGGTGGAGACTCTGGCCCCCTGCAAACAGGCGTAGTCAGTGCCACTAAGAATGCGCTGGTGGCCGAATACGATGTCAGGGTAATCCACTCCGGTACCAGCGCTTGGGTTGAATTTGGACCCGACACCAATTACGGCCGACAAACATCAGTTAGTGCGGCGACTGTCGGGCTTTTCCAGACGATTCCAATTCTGGTCGCTGGAATGAAGCCGAGCACGACTTACCACATGCGCGCACACGCGACCTGGAACGGTGGATCCTGGGTCGATCAAGACCGGACGTTTACCACTGCTTCACTGTCCTCGGTCGGGCTCACTGCGCCGCAGATTAAAATTACGCGTCCCAATGCAAATCTGAACCCAGCTCCAGGTGTCGAATTGATCGATGGCCTTTTACTGGGGCCCCCCAACCAAAGCTTGCTAACCACTTTGGTAACAGATCTTCAAGGTAATGTTATTTGGTACTACCCTGCCAGCGCGGTGGAGGGTTACAAGCTCATGCCGAATGGGTATTTCATTGCGGATCTGGGCTCTGTTTTGCGGGAGTTCGATTTGGCTGGCAACACCATTCAAGCCGTCAATGAAAGTCAGGTGAACCAATCGCTGCAAGTGCATGGGTACACATTCCAGATTACTGGGTTTCACCACGATCTCCTTCTTCTGCCGAATGGCCATTGGATAGGACTAGCCAATGTTTTGAAAGCGTTCACGGATCTGCCGGGCTTTCCAGGGGTAACAAACGTACTCGGAGATGTTCTAGTTGACGTCGATCCTACGGGCAATGTGGTATGGGCCTGGTCGGTTTTTGACCACTTGGACATCAATCGCCATCCGTGGGGCCTGGTACCGTTTAGCGGCGCTGGAGGAGCAACCGGCGGGGATTGGACTCACGGCAATGCGCTTCAGTACACTGCCGATGGAAATCTTCTCTTTTCCATGCGCGCTCAAAGCTGGATTATCAAGATTGACTATGAGAATGGCGCGGGATCCGGAGACATCCTTTGGCGACTTGGCTACCAGGGCGATTTTGCGATTCTGGGAGGCGATCCCAGAGACTGGTTTTATGGTCAGCACGATCCCGTTATCGTGAGCACGAATGGCCCACAGATGACCCTGTCAATCTGGGACAATGGAAACAATCGGATTCAACCCGATGGCTCCAAGTGCGGGCCTGTCGTACCTTGCTATAGCCGGCCTACGATCTTTCAAATAGACGAGAGCACGAAAATTGCCGATTTGGTGTGGCAGGATCTGCCCAATCTCTTTTCCTTTTGGGGCGGGGCGATTGAGAGCCTGAGTAACGGGAATGTGGAATTCGATTTGACCGATCCGTTCGTGGTGTCCTCCTCAAGAGTGGAGGAGGTATCAGAGACCGACAATCCACAAACTGTGTGGCAACTCGATCTAACGGGCGAGAATGCCTATCGCGCCTATCGCATTCCCAGCCTTTATCCGGGAGTCACCTGGAAACAATAAAAAGATGGTTCTAAGCAGGATAATTTCTTGCTTGGAGAATTGCCGATCTAGCGTGGATTGCCGATTAAGACTGCCGCCCAAGTGTTGAAATTGTTCGTACTGGCCCTAATCGTGACAGTGTTGCCGGATATCGCGCAGGATCCCTGAAAAGTGGTTGGCGAGGCCGACTGTACAGCCGCCACGCAGATCGGGGGGGAAGAATAGGAATAATTGAGCCTGAAGTCACAAGTATGACGACCGGACATTTCGCAGGTACCGGCAAAGTTGTTGGTGGCAGATTGGTTCAATTGCCCCAAGGAGAGCATCTGCATCTGGTTGCGCCAGGTGTAGGTAAGAATGTTCGCAGGCGAAAGGTTGTTGGGCTCGGCCCAGAAGCCCGTGTTGTCATTAATGTCGTAGAGAGTCAGCAACTGTATCGCTCGAGGTGGCCCCTCGTTGTGAATTTTTACCGCTGTGGAACAATGGCACTTTGATAGCTGCTCGATCTCGCCATGAATAAAGATATTCTCGACATATGGAAGAGCATCGGTTCCGGCGCGGTTAATGAAAAACCCGGCATTTCCCTCATTGCTGGTGCCACCGACCCACAGGTTCGTGAAAAAGAAGTCTGCAATGGACATTTGGCCGTTGCCGCTTCCAGTATTCAGTGCGAACCCGTTCATGCCAAAACGATGTACGACGCCATTGATGACTGAGCCTGGGGCGTATTTACACCGATCACAGTACCAGCGATCAAAATCTGAACCCATGCCTCCGTGAACGGTAGTCCAATTGAATCCCGTGTCAGCGGCTGCCTGAACCAGGATGTTCTCCAGCCGGTTGTCATACGACCAACCACCGGGCGTAGTTTCGAATTCGAGCCCGTTCAGGCCGGGATTGAGGCACTGAATGTCATGGAGATAAGAATGATTGATGGCGTAACCAACGATGCAGTAGCGGCCGCTTTTGCTGGAGAGGTCGGCGAAATCGATGGTAACGTTACCAATCTCATAACCACCATTGCCAGCCGAAGAGGGCGGGTCCGGGTTGATCGCAATCATGTCGGTGGTCGAAGTGATTCCCGGGCCCATGCGCAAAATCGTGCCCACCTGTGTGCTGGGCGAATAGTGCCCAATATGTATTCCCAACGCGCCGCCCAGCAGTTTTGACCCCTGTCCAGTCAGTTTCCAGCAGGGCCCGGAAGACACGGTGCAGGTGTAGACGACGCTGGGGCTGAGTTCCACGACGGTGTTCGTTGGAATGATGATCGTCCTGGTAATCATTTGCGTACCAGCAATCACGCGCGCATCCACGATCCCACCGTTTCCGTTTAACGCCCCAATGGCGGCATTGATCTGCTCGTCGGCGGTCGCCCCGGAAAAACGTTCAGCATACTGCATGCTACTGCGTACCTGGACCGGGCTCGAAGAACGGTTTGACGATTGCGCCTGGCTATTCGTGGCCTGGGCAAGAGCAAATGGTCCTGACCCGAGAACGGCAGCGATGAAATAAAAAGCTCTAACCGATTTGCGACCCAGCTTTCGAGTTGTCATGCTTTGGGAAGTTTACCAATTTCTTCTGGTCCAATTCGAGACTAAATTTCTCAGCGTCCCCAGCTTCCTAGTGACTTCCCAGATTCTTGGACTCATTACGGTTGGCACGGCTACGGTCACGAGCTGGCAATCAATGTTGCTATTTTAGTCTGCGCGTGCTTGAATCGTACCGTAGCATGTTTCGGGGGCGGCAACGGGGCCAAGGGGCGAGGATGGGCGAAAGCGGCGATCCTTGGAGCGATTATGCAGCGCGATGAAACCCAGCCGAATTGCCAGCTTCGTCCTGACTCTCGCCAGCATACTGGCACTCGCGCAGTACAGCCCTGTCACTAATCGGCATAATGGGCGATCCCTATCCCAACCGCATCCGGGATTGGCCCAGAATCGTTCCCGGGTGCCGCGAGGAACGGCCTTTACCCAACGCGCCACTAAGGCGATTGCACCTCTCGACTCGCAAGGGTTGGTTTTGAACTTTGCGAACCCCGTTGCTTATAACTCGGGTGGCTTCGGCGCGAAATCCGTTGCCGTGGCCAATGTGAACGGGGATGGCACGCCCGACCTGTTGGTCGCTAATTCGTGTGTGAACACCAGCTGCGACGTGAATGGCGTGATTGGCGTGCTCTTAGGAAACGGCGATGGAACATTCCAGACGGCTGTAGTCTACGATTCGGCCGGGATGAGCCCCTCTTCGGTGGCCGCAGCAGATTTGAATGGTGATGGCAAGCCTGATCTGGTGGTGGCGAACTCGTATCTTCCGGAGGGAAGTGGCTCGGTAGCCGTGTTATTGGGAAACGGCGACGGAACATTTCAGACGGCGGTAACCTACACCTCGGGTGGGAGAAATCCACTTTCGTTAGTAATCGCGGATGTGAATGGCGACGGCAAGCCGGACATGTTGGTGGCTAACCTGTGCGCGGGGGGCATCAATGGTTGCGGTGGGGACGGCGCCGTGGGAGTGCTGCTGGGTAACGGCGACGGAACATTTCAGACACCTGTAGCCTATGATTCCGGTGGGCTTGCGGGCGGCTCGGTCTCGGTTGTGGTGGCGGACGTCAACGGCGATGGCAAGCCCGACCTGGCGGCGGGTAACAGCGGGGCAATACCGTGGGCGTTCTGTTGGGCAACGGCAATGGAACTTTCCAAGCCGCAATAACCTACAGCTCTGGCGGGCAGGATCCCACTTCGATTGCAGCGGTGGACGTGAACGGAGACGGCAAGCCTGACCTCTTGGTTGCTAACGCGTGTGTGAGCGTGGGCAGCTGCGCGAACGGCGTGATAGGCGTGCTGTTGGGCAACGGCGACGGGACCTTTGAGACGCCGGTGACGTACGGCTCGGGGTACCAGCCCCTTTCGGTGGCAGTAGCGGACGTGAATGGGGACGGTAAGCAGGATGCGGTAGTTGCGAACTTTAGCGCTACCTGTAACAACTGTAGTAACGGCGGAGTGAGCGTGCTGTTGGGCAACGGCGATGGCACCTCTCAGACGGCCGTGTCTTACGGCTCGGGCGGACTGGATGCCTATGGCGCGGCGGTAGCAGATGTGAATGGGGATGGCAAGCCCGATCTTTTAGTGGCGAACTTTTGTGAGATTACCAGCCCTTGTACCTCCGGCATCGTAGGAGTGCTCCTAAATACCAGCACTGAGGTGACGACCGCCGGATTGATTGCCTCCCTGAATCCGTCCGGCTTCGGTCAAAGCCTAACTTTCACTGCAACTGTAACACCACAAGGTAACGGCACGCCCACCGGCACAGTTAATTTCATGGATGGAACGACAAATCTTGGCAGTTCCCTTGTCAACGGCGCCGGCGTAGCGTTGTTTGCGACTAGCATGCTATCGGTGGGTACTCATAGCATTACGGCGGCCTACGGCGGAGATTCAAACTTCGCACCGAGCACTTCGTCTGTGCTTAACCAAGTGGTGCAAGGAGCCATTGCCACACTCTCTTCAAACAACCTTGACTTCGGTCAGCAGACAGTTGGTGTCATCAGCGCTCCAATGGTTGTGGCGCTCATGAATGCCGGGAATATCTCTCTGACGCTATCAGCCATTGGCATAACCGGAACAAATAGTACGGATTTTGCTCAGACCAACACCTGCGGAGCATCCGTCGCAGCAGGTGGAAGTTGTCAATATTACCGTGACCCTCACCCCAACGGCCATCGGCGCGCGCAGTGCTGCCGTGAGCATTGCAGATAATGCCCCTGGCAGTCCGCAATCCATTTCGCTTTCTGGTACTGGCGCGGCGGCCGTTAGCCTCTCTCCGACAACCGTTACATTCCCCAGTCAGTATGTAGGCATGTCGGGTCTTCCTCAGAGCGTCACCCTTACGAATACTGGTACGACCGCGCTGAATATTACAAATGTGACGGTCAGCCCTTCCGATTTCGGTGCGCTGAACGCTTGCGGAAGCAGTGTCGCAGCCGGTACCAGTTGCGACATCGGGGTCTTCTTCGATCCAACCGCAAGCGGCACTAGAACCGGAACCTTGACGGTCACCGACAATGCGGGGAACAGCCCACAGACTGCGTCGCTCACAGGAACGGGGCAGGATTTCTCCGTGGCTGCGTCCTCCCCGTCGACAGCTACAGTCACCCCAGGCAACACTGCGAACTACACAGTTGCGGTTGCGCCCGGTGGTGGGTTCAATCAGACAGTGGCACTCAGTTGTAGCGGGGCACCGGCACAGTCCACGTGCGCGCTCTCATCCAGTTCCGTTGCTCTCAATGGGTCCAAGCCAGCATCAGTTACCGTCACCGTAACAACTGCAGGAATGTCGGCGAGTCTTGCGCACCTCGGCGGATTCCCTCCGGGCAGGTTTGGGCTCGCGCTGTGGTTGGGGCTCTCGGGCTTGTCAGGGCTGGTACTGCTGGACAGCAGAGGAGGCTGGCGGTGCCGCAAGCGGTGTGGTCGGGTGCTCTACAGGCTAGCTTTCCTGTGCATATTCTCGCTCGGAAGTACATGGTCGGCCTGTGGCGGCGGGAGCAGTGGTGGAGGTGGCGGAGGAGGTGGAACGCCGGTGGGTACGTACAATCTCACCGTGGCGGGCACTTTCACTTCAGGCTCGACCACCTTGACTCACAACACGAAGCTTACGTTGGTCGTGCAGTAGCTATTCTGGAATGGAGCACCGCAGTGAAATTCGCCACAAGGGGAATATCTCATCGAACCCGTCGATCTCTCTGGTGAGAGCCATAACAATATAGAGGATGCCCCCTACCGTTGGGACTCAGAAATTCTTGAATGGCATGGGCTCCGAGGGGTGGGAAGCCAAAGCTGGCTGGGCTTGGGCACCAATGAGCGGGGCCGGATTACATTCAAGCGAGGAGTTTCAAAGTAGTCCACCTATCACGGAGAGACTGGGTATGTCTCCCGGAAACTCTCGCCGGTTGCGCCAGCGCCTGCCAATGCCGTGGAGGTAGGCGTTCAGGAAAGAAGGAGGGGAACAGAAAGAGGGGCAGGAGGAAGCAGCAGGTTTCTATCGGCCCGGGCGCTCACTTGCCTGAGACTGCAGGCTCATGCAACCCCGGCCACGTCTCCTGAGCTATTTTGTAGTTTGCGATGGTCCCGATGTCGATTACGTAGTCGTCTATCGGAAACGCCGCCATGCGGCCGCAAAGACGCGGCAATACATCAAAACCAATGTCAGCCGGTACCTGATGCGGGATCACATCAAGGAGTTTCGGCGTGCCGATCATCAAACCGGAAAAAGCAAGGTTGCCATTGGGTTGTTCTGGTTTTTCGACGAACTCACGGATAATTCCATCTGCGCCGACGGTTGCAATGCCGCAGCGGGCAGGATCCGGAACTCGGTAAAGCCCCAGTGTTGCAAGTGGCTTGTACCTCTGGTGAACACTCTTCATGGCCTCGAGATCAACACAATTAAGGACATCCGCATAAAAAGTCCAGAAGCATTCCTCACCAGCTACCCATTCCCGGTTGGCACGCAGAGTCCCTGCACTTCCAAGCAACTCCGGCTCTTCCGCGATACGAACCCGTATGTCATAGGCGTTTTGCTGTAGATACTGGCGTACGGCCTCTATGTGTACGTGAACGTTTATTAGAATTTCGCCAATTCCAAACTTCCTGCAGGTCTGAAGCCAGATCTGCAGCATTGGAACACCACGGATGGGCAGAAGGCATTTGGGAATGTCGTCTGTCAGAGGCCGCAGGCGTGTTCCGTTTCCGGCAGCAAGCAAGAACGCCTTCAAAACGCCTCCGTCTGCAATTTGGAAGTTCCTTCCTAACTACGCCGGTGGCTCTCGGGGTGTAAAGACCCACACAGAGCCGCCCCGCTGGTCGCCGTCAATAAACGGATCGTTCACTACAGCCTGCGCGCCCTGCATATCGAAGGCAAAAGCCATCTCTGGTACGCCTTCGGCCTTCAACGCTTCCCGGACCGCAGCCTGATACGCAGGCTCACAGTAGAACAACAGGAAGCCACCCCCTCCCGCCCCGGTGATTTTTCCACCCAGCGCACCGTGTTGCAAGGCAAGAGAGAGGAGCTGCTCGATCCGCGGCGTAGAGACTTTTTTCGAGAAACGTCTCTTAGATTCCCAACCGTCGTGCAGGAGTTTGCCAAATTCGTGCAACTCCCCCGCCTGCAACGCCTGACGCATCCGGACCGACAGTGCTTTCACCTCATGTAATGCTTCCAGAGTGGAACTCGCATGTGTGCGCGTAGACCTTTCCTGTTCCTGGAGAATATTCCAAGAGTCGTGAGACGAGCCGGTAAAAAAAAGCATTAGATTAGACTGAAATTCGCGAAGCACGGCCTCTTCCAGATCGAGGGGCTCTACCAATGTACGGCCGTCGGGGTAAAAGGAAATGAAGTTAAGTCCGCCGAAGGCAGCAGCATATTCATCCTGCTTTCCCACATGTTTGGCCAATATATTACGAGCCAAGTGAAAGGCTTGCTCCGCCAGTTCATACTTGGACATCGGGCGATGGAGGTATGTCGTAAGAGTTTTCAAGATATTCACGCAAACGCTGGCAGAGGAACCTAAACCTGTTCCCGGGGGAATTTCCGACGCTAGGAACAGATCGAGCGAGATATCGCAGTCCAACGCCTTCAGAACTGCCAGTGGGATTTCAAGGGCACTGCCACGGACACTCATGCCGGCGATGTCGTGCCAAGTCTCAAAAACTCGAAGGTCAGAAGAAATCACTTGGACACGTCCATCAGTCCTCTTGCCTAGGATCGTGTAGAAGTACTTATTAATGGCCGCACTGAGAACGGCACCACCGTATTCCTCGTAGTAAGCAGGAAGATCGGTCCCCCCGCCAGCAAAACTAATCCGCACTGGACTGCGTACTATGAGCATTAGTGAAACTCTCCTTCAACGAAAGCTCACGCTGTAGCTGAGAGACGACCGGAGTTTCTGGATGTAGACGGGGCAAATGGAGCAAGCGGACAGCAATCGTTGAGAAAGTCTGCAAGAGCAGTGAAATGTACGTGAACACAGACCGATTCAATATGTACTGCAAGTCAAAGCGTGTTTTGTCTTCGGAGGAATGCTGGTCACGCAAGCCGTGGACCTGCGCTAAGCCGGTAATGCCAGGTTTGACATTGAGCCTCTGCTTCTGCCAATCCGAATAATGCTTAACTTTTTCTGGTGATTCCGGCCGTGGCCCGACAAGGCTCATCTCGCCCCGTAACACGTTCCAGAGCTGCGGCAATTCGGTTACACTCAAATGCTGAAGAATGAGCTCGTAAGGGGGCAAGTCGCTGACGTAACGTTCCGAGTTGAGCCGATACATCCAGAAGCATTCGCCACCCTTGCCGCAACGCGATTCGCGGCAAAACGCGCGCCCTTTCTTAACCCTCAAAAGAGCGGCTCCCAGAAACATCGCCGGAACGGCCAGTACGAACAAGAAGGAACCGAGCACTAAATCCGTGAAGCGCTGCCAACCGGGAGGATCGGTTGCAACACTTGCGTCACGCAACTGCAGAAGAGGCAACCCGTCCAGGTCGATCAGTTGAGTCCTGGAAAGATAGAGCTCATAGGGATGTGGTATTACACTGACCGCAATGCCGTGACTTTGACAAAGCGCAGCCAGATCCACAATCTCAGGATGCCCGGGCTTGGGCAGGGCGACAATAATCTCGTCCACATTCTGTGGACCTAGGAGATCGACGACTCCGAGCGTACGCGTGCTGATCGAATTCAAGCCAAACGACGGACTCTCAGCCGCAACCTCGACGGGAGACAGGAAACCAACTACTTGACGCAACAATTCCGGGTGACGTTCAATCTTGGCCGCTAATTCGCGAGCCAGAGCACCGTTACCGACAATGACCACGCGGCGCACCTCGCCCGCGCGATGCAAAGCCTTGAAGTATTGCCGAAATGCAAGGCGTATCGCTAAGAAGCCAAAAAAAATCGCGAGGCCAAAATAACTGAGAACAAGACGAGAGACATACTCGCGCCGAAGGTAAGCGACCGTAAGTAACACGGCCATGAGAGAAGAGACCGATAGGAATAGTTCGGAGACTATCGCAGGAGAATACCACCCTCCCCGGAACCCATCCAGACCAAGGTGCGATGAAAGCAAAGCCCAAGACCCAATTGCGATGACGAGGAACGGCACGAAGGTGAGGACCGATCCTTGAGTGGGCCCATGCCACACCCATCCGTATCGGCATAAGTAGCCAAGGGCCATGGCGATCAAGGTCCAGATAAGATCTGCTACTAAGACGCTGCGGCGTACGGTGTGCGCTTTCACAATTTGCGAGCCTGATTATACTTGGGAATCAGAAGAGCCTACTTCAGAGCTTTGGTTGCCAAAAGACCTGGAACAGCTACCCGTGAACACTCATGCTGAGACTCACCGTAGCCATTAGGATGACTATTCATCCAATCCCAAGCACTTCCCACAATCCCGCGGAGATCAGAGAAACGAGGTTGCCATCCGAGTTCAGACATCAACCTTTGTGGACTGGCACACAAAACCGCTGGGTCGCCGGGACGTCGAGGAGCCCTTCTCGTTCGCAGCCTCTTGCCCACAACCTCTTCTACAACCTTCAACACTTCTCGTACGGAATGGCTACTCCCGGTCCCAATGTTGTAGGCGCAGATTCCGGGCCGTTGAGGAATTTGCATTGCGAGCAGGTGGGCCTCGGCAATATCCATTACATGGACATAATCACGCAAACAGCTCCCGTCGGGAGTAGGGTAATCGTCTCCGTAGATTTCAAAGAAATCGCGCTTCCCCTCAGCGGTTTGCAGCAGAACTGGAATAATATGCGTCTCCGGCCGATGATCCTCGCCGATTGTAGCAGTCGCACCGCTCGCATTGAAATAGCGGAAGCATACCACCGTCCAACCATATGCGGCAGCGTACCATTGCAGTACACGTTCCAGCATGACCTTGGATTCCCCGTAGGCGTTCACAGGGTTCGTAGCGTGGCGTTCATCAATCGGCACACTATTCGGGTTTCCATAAACTGCGGCCGTCGAGGAAAAAACAATCCTCTTAATACCTGCGGAACGCATGGTTTCAAGCAACGCGATGCCCGATGCTACATTGGAATCGAAGAAGCTTCCGGGATTAGTTACCGATTCGGGTATCAGTGCCTTAGCGGCAAAATGAAAAACGATATCAAACCGCCGCTCGGACAATAGTTCTGCCATCACAGTGCGGTCACCGACGTCGACGCGCTTGAACTCTGCAGATCGTGGCACAGCTTGCGGATGACCACTCGAAAGATTGTCTACCACCGTTACTTCGTGGCCGCGATCCAATAGCTGCGAGCAACAAACCGAACCCACATAACCCGCACCGCCCGTAACCAAAACGCTAGCCATCTAGTATGCTCCCTCGGTCTGAATGACTTTGGCGGGCGTTTGCAGCAGAATCAGAAAGTCCAATGATAGACTCCAATTCATGATATAGGTCACATCCATCCGGACTCGTTCATCATATGAGACATTTTGACGTCCTCGCACCTGCCAATATCCGGTGAGGCCAGGTTTGACCGTTAATAGGAGTTCCTGGTACGGACCATATTTCCCGAGTTCTGCGACGGTGATCATACGTGGCCCTACGAGACTCATCTGGCCTTTCAGAACGTTCAAGAGTTGCGGCAATTCATCACAGCTGTACTTCCTCAGCCAACAACCGAGCCGCGTGACACGTGGGTCGGACTTCAACTTGAAATTCCCTTGGAAAGCCGTGAGCAAAGCAGAATTTATCGCGAGCAGTGCATCCGCATCACGATGCATGGTGCGAAACTTGTAGGCATCAAACTCCCCACGCATGCCGATCACGCGGCGCCTATAAAGGACAGGGCTACCATCGACAAACCAGACCAACAGCCAGACTAACAGAATTAATGGTGAGAAAAGCAGAATCATGACTGAAGACCCGAAAACGTCAATGATCCGTTTAAGCGCCCGCCCGCGCTGACTTTGCCTGGATACCATCACAGCGTAAGCGGTTTGCAGATCGGTACCGTCACGTGCGCTTGAAACAGTGTGACACTCACCCATAGCAGAACCCGGACCTGGAATTGCTTTGTCCTGAGAATACCCCATGTCCAAGTCAAACCCGATTAGTCAGACGATGTTGCTTTCGCAAAAACACGGGAAGGTGCGGTTTCAGAGATACGATCCCGGATAACCGAGAACATCGCGTGAGAAACACTCAAGTGGAAATCCTCGATGATCTGCATGTTGTTAGATGGAACCACGACACAATAATCACAGAGAGCCTTCATCTTGCCACCTTGAAAACCTGTTAGCCCGATGGTAACTGCGCCGACGGCCCTAGCAACCTGCAGCCCAGCTAGAACATTGGGAGAATTGCCACTTCCGCTGATCGCGAATGCCACATCTCCCGGATAAACAAGGTTCTGAAGTTGCTCAGCAAAGATTCTTTCGTAGGAGCTGTCATTCGCCCACGCGGTCATGAGCGGGATATTGTCGGTCAACGCTACAACGCGAAAACGTGCCTGAGAAGCTCCATTTTCCACAGTACCCTTGCCCAGATCACAGGCAAGGTGCGATGCCAGGGCGGCGCTACCACCGTTACCGAAGAGGAAGACGGTTCTACCTTGCTCGTAGCGTAGCAAAAGTTCATCTACGATCTCGTCGACCGCTGAATAGGGAAGATGGGCGATAACGCCCGCATACATTTCAAAATACTCCCGCGCACTCGTAATAGGCGAGAGGCGGTTGCATGACGATATGTCTGCAACGGTCGGGCGGCTAGGCGTCTTCACAAGAACGGCTCCTGGATAGTTCCAATGGTTGGGTTCGGACGAAGCGAGCCTGAAGGTCATCCCTATTAAGCATCAAAGAAACCGCTGACTCCAAGCTTTCTGCGACGAGAAATCGGCCTGAAAGCCCAGATTTTGAAGAGGAAGCCGAGGTTAAGAGTATCGCGCGACAACCAGCATTTTCACCGGCTTTCACATCGGTGAGCGAATCGCCAACCATCCAGCTTGCCCTTAAATCCAACTTATGTTCTTGGGCAGCTTGTTGCAACATCCCAGGTTGCGGCTTTCGGCAGAAGCACTTCGCTGCAATATCATGCGGGCAGTAATAAATCTGAGATATGACCGCACCATCTTGTGCAAACTCGCGCTGGATCCGATCATGGATTTCGAGAAGATCGTTGGTCTTGACCTTTTGGGTGGCCACGCCGCGTTGATTGGTGACAACGAAGACTTTGTATCCGGCGCGGTTCAGAGAGGCGACTGCTTTGGCGGCACCTGGCAGGAATTGAATTTCGCGCCAAGTTCTTATGTACTCCCCCTCTGGAGCTTTCTGATTGACAACGCCGTCTCGATCTAGAAAAACTGCCTTACTTGGCAAAAAGTTCATATTCGATGATCTCGCAAAGAATGTGTCCGGTTAAGATATGGGCTTCTTGTATGCGGGGAGTGCATTCCGACGGAATCCTAATACAGTAATCGACCCGTGAGAGTAAAGCCCCGCCAGTCTTTCCTGTGAGAGCCGCAGTGGTCATACCTTTCGAGCGTGCGAGGTCCATAGCGCAAACCACGTTGGTTGAAGTTCCGCTCGTGCTGATCCCGAGGGCCACATCACCTACGCAACCGATGGCTTCGAGTTGTCGAGCAAAGATCATATCGTATGAGTAGTCGTTACCGATCGCGGTTAGTGAAGACGTGTTTGAAGTTAACGACAAACCAGCCAGCCCCGGCCGTTCCATCATGTAACGCCCTGTCAACTCTGCCGCCAAATGTTGAGCATCAGCAGCACTCCCCCCATTGCCAAAAAAGATTGCCTTGCGTCCGGACGCTAGGGCTCGTGCCATGGCATTTCCCAGGGAGAGAACCTGAGCTTGGTACTGCTCATCCTCCAGTAACTGCTGTTTGACAGCTACGCTGTCCTGCAGACATCGGGCGACCAACTTATCGGTTATCACTTCCAGACTCATAAACTCTCCAAGTCTGAAGTCCCTTTGGTTCAAAGGCGAAATCCACTGGCATAGCTCCCATGTCGCGCATGACCGAAGCTACTTTGTGTTTTCGTTCGAAGCAGCAATAGAACAGAATGTACCCGCCACCCCCGGCGCCGGTGATCTTCCCGCCCAGCGCTCCGTGCTTTCGAGCCGCTTCGTATAGCTCATCAATTACCGGGTTGCTGATCTTAGAAGACATACGCCGCTTCGACAACCAAGCGTAGTGCAGCAAATCACCGAAATCGTCGAGCTTTCTGCGAAGCAAGGCATTCTTCATATCCGTCGCCAGCTGCTTCTGCTCCGAGAGAGCCAAGAGAGCCTCAGGATCCCCTTCCTTAAAACGGCGCGTCTGATCTTCAATGATTCGGTCAGAGCGTCTTGTTGTTCCGGTATAACAAAGGAGTAGGTTGTGCTCAAGTTCATTCACAATATCGGAGCTAATTCTGAGAGGATTGACTATAACGCGGTCCTTATAAAATTCAATAAAATTAAAGCCGCCGAAGGTTGCGGCGTATTGGTCTTGCAGACCTCCAAGGATTCCGATGTCCTCGCGCTCTATCGCGTAAGCCAATTGTGCGATTTCATAGTCTGTGAAAGGCAAGTTTTTTAATTCCCTTACCAGTCCGACCAAAGCCACCATCAGTGCTGAGGAAGAACCAAGGCCGGATCCCGGAGGAGCATCGCTTTTGAGAAATATGTCGAACCCATGAGAGTTCTTGGCTTCCAGCCGCTTAAGAGCGGCCTTCACGAGATCGAGTTGCCCATTGAGTGGCATTTCATCATGGGCCTTGAACTCAAGGCACAGTCCAAGATCCACAGACTCGAGCTTCATACAACCATCATTCCGTTGACGGAGACTGCCCCAAGCAAAATTGTCAATGGTCGCGTTCAGAACACACCCACCTTCGCGTTCTGGGTATGGCGGCACGTCGGTGCCTCCACCCGCAAAGCTGATCCGGAGGGGTGCTTTTGCCCGAATTACCAGTCTAGAAGTGCTCTGGCAATTCGGCTTGTGCTCGCTTGAAGTCCTCGGGGAGACCGATATCGATGAAGTAACCATCACTGAGAAACCCTCTAATGCCCTTTGCTAACAACTTGGGAAAAATCTCGTGCTCGAGTGAAACGGCCCCATGCTCGGGTATCAGATCGAGAACTGGTTTACTGAAAACGTAGATTCCGCCGTTGACGACGTGCCAATCCGAAGAGTCACTCTCGACAAATACGGCTTTTTCACAAAATTGCTTAATTTGCCCATCAGCTGCCAGAACAACAGTCCCAAAGCGGGTCGAGTTGTGCACTTTTGCTAGCGCGACAGTAGCCAGGGCTTTGGAGTGGAGATGCTTCTCCACCAGTACCCGGAGGTCGATATCCAAGAACGAATCCCCATTTAACACCAGGAAATGCTGCGTGTCTATCAGCGACGCAGCTCGTTTGACCGCACCGGCAGTACCCAGCGGTTCCATTTCCACCGAATACTGAACACTAAGGCCCCATCTCCCCCCATCACCAACGAACTCTTCGACCTGGCTGGCACCATAACCCACGCAGAGCAGAACATTGTGAAAGCCCGCGCGAGAGATTTGCAAAAGGAGATATTCCAAAAAGAAACGGTCGCCAATTGGCGCTATGCTTTTCGGCCCGGCGTCAAACGCCGGACGTAACCTGCTTCCTAGTCCACCGGCCAGGATCAGCGACGGAATTTCGGAGATTCCGGTGGTACGAGGGTTATCCACTTACGATGCTCACTGATAACTCACGCACTGCTCGCGATCAAGCGCTCTTTGGCCGCAACCGGGCCTTTCGCAAGGTCGCTCATGACTCTCTCAATCGATCTAGAGATTACACCCCAATCATATCGTTCTTCGACGAATTTTCTGGCACAAGTAACAATCTGGTTTCGTAGCTGTTGATCCCGGAAAAGGCCAACTACTTTGTTTGCAAAAACGGTGGGCTCGTCCGCGATAAGCAGGTGTTCCCCATCCCGCACCGGGAGATCGCCGCAGGCCATTTGCGTAGCAACCACCGGTGTCCCCGTCGCAAATGCTTCCCCTAATTTGTTGCTCACACCTGCACCAACCGTGATCGGAGCAACAGCAACAGTGGCTTTCGCAATGTAGGGTCGCAACTCTGGAACGAAGTCGACCAATTCCAGCCCAGGTGTGGTCCCCAAGTACTCGCTAAGGTACCGCGTCGCCCCGCTTCCGACTGCCATGAATCGGGCGTTAGGAACCGCCTTGCATATCACCGGAAAAACTTCCTTTAAGAAAAACAGGACAGCATGGCGGTTGGGTTTATAACCGAAGTTACCGGTAAATACGATCGTGTCGGGTTGTTCTTCCTGGTGGTGTTTAAGGAAGAATGTCTCGCAATCCACGCCGTTTGGAACGAGCGCATACTGTGCCAAAGGCGCATTGTTTTGGACACACTCCAAATCGATGCGCGAACAAAAAACAACTGTGTCCGCCAGGCTGGCTAGTTTCGCTTCATATCTGCGGAATTTGATCGATTCCTCGGTCGCGAGTAAGCGCTCCCACCAAGATCCCCTTTTCATCAATCGCTGATTGTAGAGCAGCATGGAATCGGTTGGATCACAGACGACCGGGATTTGAGCATCGACCGGGACGTACTGCAGGGTACGCCAGCGCTCAACGTAAATCACATCGGGGCGGAACTCCTCTACCGCTTGCCGCACCGCATTTCGCATGGCAGGTGATGCAAAGTAGGCCATGCGAAGTGGAGTAGCTGTCGGCAAAGCCAGGGCGCATCGAAGTGCACCGTGCAGCCGCGGACGGGAATGACGAACGCATCGAATGCGCTTGCAATACGGTTCCATTTCGTGCGCGTGAGCTTCTTCTTCCGCAGAAGTAGAACGGCAAAGAAGATAGATTTCGTGTTCTCTGCCCAATTGCGGTATCAGGTGATACGAGCGCACCCGAATAGCCCACGGAACGAACGGCAAGACGTACAAGATTTGCATGCAACACCCTGGCTACTTTTCCATCTCCAGCATCGCAAGCCACGCAAAGCGTCGGAGCGGTGGGATCATGCACATAAGTAACTGATCGAAGCGATCGACCGCGCCCAGCACGGCAAGCGTGATTCGCGGTCCCAACAAGTGGACTGGGGCGAAGCAGACCGACAGCAGGAAATGTTCCCGATGGGAGCAGGCTCGAAACCATTTCCTAGCTTTGGCCATGTCCTCAAACGACAAAGGCCTCTCGTCCGCCGAGTGGGCATTGGGCGTCAACCGCCGCAACATCCATAGAATGGGGTGGTGATACATCGGTTCCATAAATAAGGCTTTACCGCCGGGCTTGAGCACGCGGGCGACTTCGGAATACGCAATTTCCAAGTCCAGGTGATGAAGAGCACCATTGCCGACAACATAATTGAACGTATTGTCAGCAAAAGGAGTGTGATGCGCGTCGCCGACCATGAATTGCGGGCACGAACCGTTCAATCCCATTTTCGCAGCTGATATACGTGCCTGTTCGATAAGCTTTGGCGATATATCGATGCCCACAACCCGGGCCCCTCGCTCTGCGAGAACCCGAGTAAACTCTCCATTTCCGCAGCCATAATCGAGCACGCTGACTCCGTGGAGGTCCATCGATTTCCACATCGGCCCCCATAGACGTCCTTTCCCACCTTTCTCGTAAAATCCGCGGGAAAATCGGTCCAACAGAGTACGGCTGGTAGAACCTTCGACAACCAGTTCGTCGTAAAATTCCTGTTCGCGCATGAGTCGGTCCCGCAAGCTACTCTCCTGGCGCCCCACACTCAGGCGACGCATCGATTTGTCTCAGTTCAACCACGCGATTCTTAGTGAGGCATTCACCCTGCGTAGCTCAAGGTAATCATGCAGGTGTTGCGGCGGCAATCTCGGAGTTCTTGTTCAAGATGTACAGGAATCCAC
Organism: Terriglobales bacterium; assembly: GCA_049582765.1. GTDB lineage: Bacteria > Acidobacteriota > Terriglobia > Terriglobales > Acidobacteriaceae > JBAUUQ01. Next base: position 63,945 of record JBAUUQ010000041.1, on the reverse strand, counting down.
ACGTGGTTCCTACCCAACCAGCAGTCAGAAAGTAGAAGAACGTTACGTCCGCCAGCATCTGCAGGAGATGAAAAATGAACAAAAGGAACAATGCCAAATGGATGCCCGTCAGGCGGTTGCGAAGCGCCGTAGCACCCAGCGGGTAAATAAACCAAAGGAAAGCAATTGTACCAACAATCCCCATCTTGACAAGCAGGTACAACAACCCATTGTCGGTAGTCTCCTGGTCCCAGTACACTCGGGCAAAGGGATCATACCAGGTGATCGTGCTTCCAAGACCCTCACCCAAGATCGGGGTGCCGTGGAGCGACTCCATCACCTGGCTAAATTCCGCCACGCGCGTAACAACGCTGAAATTACTCTGAACGTCTTCCGGAATTAAATAGTCCGAATCGGCATACTTTGAAAACCAAGTGCCAATCGGGTTCAGCAGACCCGTGGTAAGGGCCAAGGCCAGTAGGAGGAAAGATGCTGCAGCATAGAGATACCTCCTTCGACGAGAGATCGACCGTAGACCCAAGGCGAGCAAGCCGCAGATGAGGCATGCTCCCACGACCCTTTTCAGTTGGGCCAACACGGGAATAGCAAACAGGAATAGAGCCACAATCAGCGTGCGGTCTATTCGAATACGGGCCCTGTCACGCAAAATACGGGGAACGAGCAAGACGAACAATCCCCCGTCATAGACCACAATAGACGTTAAGTGCTTGCTGAAGTTCTGTTCCGAAAACAAAGAGAAATACATCGCTGTGTAGATGACAGAACACATTACGGCTACGTAGACGATGCGATTGATGATTTGCTCCATGTCTTCCTGCCTCGGCGCAAATCGCAGAACAAACAGAAAATATCCACACAGGAGCGCGCAACCAAAGAACTGCTTAGCAACATTCTGGAGGGAATATCCGTGAGCCACACCAACAGCTGCTGCCACAACCGATATGCCCGCGAACGCACGAAAGCCACGCGGTGGCATTAGTTTCCGCAGATTCCACGCGCGCAGGTGCGATTCGTCCTGCGCTCGCACCCAGGCCTGAAGATACGGAATCAACATCGCGGTGAATAGCACGCCGATGCCAATTGCCCAATACGCCAATTCTGGGGAATAACCCACTCCCGTCACAAAGCCTTCGGGGGGAGAGACTAAGGATGCCAGCAAAATGAAGCTTGGGGATATCCAAAGACCTTCCCGCGGATTAAAGAAGACATAGGGTGTCCAGACCAGGGATAAGGCGATGAGACCATAGAAGCGACCTAAACAGATGCTTCCCACTGTCCCCAAAACAAGCAAAAGTCCACGCAAAACGGGCCACGAACCTACCCGCAGTTGCGCCTCGTTGAGACCAATTTTCCAAGCGATGGGTCCGGTCACCATCTTTCCTCAGCTACCCCCAAGACTATTTCTCTCTGCTAAAACCATTCATCGAAAACAAGGTCGATTCGGAACTGCACACTCGGCTTTCCATAGATACCGGGCCGTCCTGCGATGAGACGCGTGCGGTTCAGAAGCAACGTCGTTGCGATCAATATTCACTGCGTGCTAATGACGTCGGCATCACCCAAACTTCCGGAAACGGCGTGCTTCGTTAATAAATCGTCGGAGCATAGCCATCCGAGCTCTCTCGGCCTTTGACCGCGGACGCACACCAGGTCGGCGTGAACTCCCCCAATGCCGGGGTCATGCAGTTGTTGCGTCAGTGCAGCCGAACCTTCCATTTCAATAGCCCGAACAGTATGGTCGTGCTCGCGGAGCTCGAGGATGCGAAATCCTTGTGACGAGAGTTTCTGCAGGTACCGTTCCGGAGAACACCCCATCACCGGAGGGTTCAACTCAGTAAAAAGGATCAGGTTTGGATATCTTTTGAGCAGTTGAGACATGCCGTCGAAAATTAATTCCTCCGCTCCCTCCGCATCGACTTTAAGCACGTCAATCCGACCTTCATAGTTGCAAAAATACTCGTCTAAGCTGACAGTGTTGACATCGACAAAGGTCGCTTCTTGCCAACGCTTCGATAGGTTATGAGCCCCAGAATTGTTGGCGGAAAGAAAAAGGTGATTGGTGCCGCCACGGTCGGATACCGCACTGGGTACCGTTACGACGTTTGTGTACCCGTTCTCGTTGACATTCTTGCAAAGGAGCTCATAGTTCTTGGGCTCGGGTTCGAACGCGAAGACCTTTCCCCCGCTTCCGACAGAGCGTGCAGCCAGAAGTGTGTAGTAGCCGACATTGGCTCCAACATCTACAACCACCATGTCTTTTTTTAGTACCGAGATAAATGTTTCTGTCTCCAAGGGCTCCCAAATCCCCTTGTACACAAGCAAACAACGCGCGATGCCAAGATCGCCCGGATCCACGTACAACTTATGGCCCCAACTGAAGGTCATTACCGCCCCCGGCGGTCGAAAAAAACGGTAGAGCCTGCCATACAACGACGCGGCTGGACGTATTCTTTTCAACTTGCGGCCGAAACTGGAAGCCGACAGCGTGCTCTCAGCTCTGACCAGAGCGTTGTAGATAAATGGGCTTCTCATTGCGATGGACGCTGTTGGATTGCCACGACTGCCGGCCAGACCGTCTAGAAAATGAGTACGTGGAGCGTGTTTGCAAATGGATATGGATGCCTGTATCGAACTCCCGGACTGAAGTTCTCCACTTCTCGCCATTGGTTCAGCCACGACATTCGCTGATACCGGTGGTGTCTTCGAGGTTTGCAAGAGCCAGATTCCAGGAATTCGTCCAGAAATGGATTGTAACCACCAGGTACGGTGATAACCATGGTTGCATCTTGGGCCATAAAGCTCGTCAACGCACTGATAGCGCGGATCGGCTTATCCGGCTCTCTCGTCGGCTCGTCCCAACCGACATGTTCAATAGTGGAGATTGAGATGACGAGATCATAGCGCTTTGAGGCAGAGTACTCCACGACATCGCAGTTAGCGACCCCAGCGGCCACTTCGTACTTGTCAACCACGTCGTGAGGAAATGGATGATAGTGGTTCAGCACGTTGCCAACTTCCAACACGTTCTGGTGCGGGCGCAAGAACTGCTCAACGATCGGTATCTCAATGGTGCGTTCATTGGAGGCAGTGTTGTTATAGCGGTGATAAAAATACCTGAGATCACGACCTTCAAAGACAAATGTTCGATGAGACCCCAACAACTTGTACGTGGTCACATTCGCCCAATGGACCGATTTCGTCAGCACGGGCGGTAGAGCGAAACCAAGCCTTTGTTTTGCCCATGACCTGGTCACTGGCCTTTCTGTTCCGTCCATCTGTTTATCAACAAGTTGGTCACAACTCATCAACCTACCTGTCCTCCCTCCATGCCCGCGGTTCTGGAGACAAACAGCCTTTGGGCCACCGACCCAAGGCGCGGGCTGAGCTTTCGCAGGTGGAGTGAGTCGGCACTCACAAGCGGCTTGAAAAGGGCAAGAGCGGCCACGAAAACCGCTGTCCAAACACTGCACGCTCCCAACAACTGCCAAAGCGAAACTGGGTTCAGCCAACGAGTTAAAACAATTGCTACAGACGCTGCGGCAAGAACCTTCAAATTGAATTGCCAGGGAACTTGCAAAGGAACAAACATCGCGCTCACCGTAGCGCTTGTAATAGACAGCAACAGATAAGAAATTCCAGTGGCCCAGGCGGCCCCGTCAATGCCCATCTTACGTACTAAGTAAATCTCCAAGAGGATATTGAAAGCAGCAGCACCCCCCATGATGCTGCACGCCAGACGCTCACGGTTAAGAACGTAGAGAATACCCGAATGCAAAATGAATCCGCAGGCAGCACTGCAAATCATTAACAAACTCAAAATGCGAACCACATGTACGCTCGGAAGGTAGGTTGGTGAGAAGAGCACGCGAATAATTGGGCCAGCAAAACAGTAAAGCAGGGCAAGCGGACCTGCCGAGGACACCATACTGAGTTTCCACTGTGCTCGCACCATCAAGGCCATTTTCTCCGCGCCACCTTCGAGATAGGCTTGGTTGATGGAAGCTACAGCAAACAGCGGGACCCATCCAAGAACCAGAGTCACGAGGCGGAATACCAGCCTTGCGCCCACCGCATAAAAACCCACGAGAGCAGGATCGCCCAACAACCACCCCACCAGCAGGACGTCGGTGCTGTCACTTAATACGAGTATGAAGAAATTTACGATCCAGACAAAAAAACCAAACCGAAGAATCGTTGATAAGGCAATGCCCTGCCTGGAAACTGGCGGCGAGTCGGGGTCTCGCCCGAACCACGGCACGAGTAACCAAATCGCACCGAACAAGTAGCCAACCGCGGTCGCGAAAAGTGCATAGCTGGCTGAGGAGTGTTTCAAGACGAGAAAGGCTATGAAAAACAGAGGTGCGCTCAATCCGGCGAGGATCTTGGCAACAGCCACTTGCCGCAGTTCAAGTAGGGCCCCCGGATATCCGACGAGCAAGTCATAAAAACCCCGCACCGCGAATACGAACAAAACGCACGCTAGGGTTCCTCCGAGGAATTTCAGATGCGACTGCCCAAAGGATGAAAGCGAAAACAGGATAGCCGCAACCACAGTGGTTATGACCGTGAAGCTACGCACAAGCAATAGCTTCCTCAACAAGCTGCGAACGGCACCAGGTCCACTCTTCGAGGCCAAGTCAGGAACGAACCTGCCGAAGGTCTCCGGCGCAAGTCCGAGCAGAGTAGCGAAGCCAAACAGCGCTGCCGTGCTTAGCGCAAGTGAGTAAGTTCCATATGTCCTGGGGCCCAACGCTCGCGCCAGAAGGAGAGAGAAGGCGAAAAATAGGCAGGCCTCTGCGAAACGGCCAATCTGACCCCAAACGTACGCGCGCGAGGTGCGCTGGAGCAAGCTCATCGAATTCGCCACACTGGCTCTGTAGCCGCGATCATATGCTGCATCCAGCGGCCTCCAGTTGCCCCTGTCGACCGAACACTTCTTGAACGCCGCACCGCCTCAAAATGCACTTTTTCCATCAGGCCCAGCATAGAAGCCGCGTAATTCTCCCAAGTGAGGCCAGCCACCAGATCTTTTCCCCGGTTCGCGATTTCCTGCGCAAGGGCTGGATCGTTAGCGATGCGGGCAATTGCATTGGCGAGAGCTTCGGGATGTCGAGCTGGAACTAAGAGTGCAGTCTCCCCGTCACGAAGCACTTCATGGACACCGGATCCGCGGGAAACGATAACCGGACGCCGGCAGGAGAGCGCCTCGAGAGGAGCTAAACCCCAAGATTGCTGATCGTTCGGAAAGACAAAAACGTCGCATGCCGAGTAATAGTCAGCAAGCTCTTCCTCAGGAATGCTTTCTTCGACAAAGCACACCTGCTTTTGCAATCCAAACTGGGACACAAGGTTTTTCAACCGCGCAGCATAGGGTCTTGCGGCGTCAGTGCGCCCAACAATAAGGCAATGCACTAGTACCCCCCTCTGAAGCAGGATGTACATGGCCTGGAGCAAGTCTTCGAGTCGGCGAAAAGGCTCGAGAATTCCGAACCAAAGCGCAAGAAAAGCTTCCTCTGGTACGCCGAATTTCTCGCGGATTCTTCTGCCGCCCTCAGGATGCTCCGCCAAACTGTGGCTGTCGCTACCGATGTGCACAACGTGTGCAGGCCTCTCATAGGCAGTTTCGATTACCCTTCGGACACGCTCGCATAAAACCGTAATCACATCTATCTCACTGACTATCTCCTTTTCTCGAGGCAGCATGGCTCGTGAGGCGATGCGCTGGATGAATCTGCCGACGCGTGCACGATGCCCTGCCTCTTCCCAGCCCACCACGTCGTTGCAAATCCAAACGATCGGGATACCTGTCTTCCGCTTGAGGAACACGGCAGAGCGATGCGCGGGTCTGCCAACGGGATTCAGCACATCCACATCACCGAGATAACGCTGTAAGTGACGGCTCTCAAGAAAATATCGGCGAGCTGCGACGCTCAAAACTCCTAAGCTGGTCGTCCGACAAACTGGAAGGCGTTCATCTTTAAGAACGTGCACAGCTCGAATATCGAACTCGCGAGCTATTGTGGGATGGCAAAACGAGGGACTGAAACGATACGCATAAATGATGACTTCGTGGCCTAGTTTGCGCAGACACCGGCCCAGTCTCAGCAGATGTATCTGATCTCCGCCGCTGCTGGTGAGTTCAAATCCAATTAATCCAATTTTCACGGCTTATACTTTCTAATGGTCCGAGCAAATCCCCGCAAAGCTCTCTTCATTTTCATTGCACAACAAAGCTCTGATTTCAGGCTTCGATTCCTGGCGGAACCAGCACCGGATAGGGTCGCACATCATAGCAGCGGTTGCCTAATTGTTAGATCTCAGATGTGCGCCCTCACCGAGGAACATCATAATTAGGTTGCCCCATTACCATTATTGCCGTGGGAATTATTTCCCACGCGTGGAAAGAACCAATCAGGAATTATGCGGGAAGCCGTTGCCTGTGTTCTTTGCCAACGGGGATGCTGGGTGACGCTGCTCGCGACTTCCTCGACCAGCATTTTCCGTGGATCTTGCGCATCCCAACTCCTCCAAGCCTCCTTGCCGAAGAGCCAGGCGGCAGCCAAGAAGAACGACAGGAAGGCTCCGACCGTGGTAATTAGTGTCCGTGGTGGTCCGGAGCGCTTCTCCGGGTGCTTTGCTAAATCCATCACTTTAACGCTCGGGACCTCTTTTGCCTCTTCGACGCGGGCTGTCTCGTACTCTTTGGTGAGCACCTCGAATACCTTTTCGTTGATCTCGATATCTCGACGAAGGTCATAATAGGGAACCCCCAGGACGGGTAACTGACGGATGGAGGGATACATCTGGTCGCTGGTTGCACCGGATGAGGTATCGGCGGCTGAACCGCCAAGTTTCCCCAATTGATGCTGCAATTCCTCAACTCTCGCATGAAGTAAGCGAACGCGAACATTTTCAGACGTGTAAATTTGCTCAAGTCCACTCAATTCCGACTGGGCGGCGATGAGTTGCCCCTTAAGAACGGCTGCCGCATCTACCATCGCCTTTCCCTGCTCCTTGATGTCTATCGCTGTATTCTTGCTGGCAAACTCACTAAATGCCTTTGATGAAGCGTCCAGCTCTTGTTTCACAACCTTGAGACGCCCTTCAAGAAACACTCGCTCGCGATGAGCAGAAGAAGTATCAAGATCGACGACCATGTGGTTCAGCTCTTCGACATACGCGCGAGCGAGGTCCGTGGCCCGCTGCGGATCATGATCGGTTACAGTGATGGATATAACACCGCTTTTCTTATCCTCGTTGATGTCAGTGCGGCTCGCCAGCTTCTTGCGCGCAGAATTGTAAGTTCTGACCCAATATACCTTTCGCAAGTCGAAACGATCAATCATGTCGTCCTGAATGGTTTCGCTCTTCAACATGCTGATAAACAGCGCGCCCGTAGTTTTCATTCCCAGCAGGTCCCCGACCATACCGAGCGCGCCACCTCCGGCGCCGCCACTGCTCGAACTCCCCGAACCCGAACTCCCCGCCATTGCGGCGAGCGCACCCAAAGCTCCGGCGTGTTGCTCCGGTGGCATTAGCTGGGTTTCCGATTGATAGGTGGCAGGAATTAGCAACGCCACGATAAGCGCCAACAAGGTACCCCTCAGGATCACCCCAGCCACAAACTGCCGGTGCTCCCACAGCATGCGGGCGAGGAGCAGTGCTTGGTCGGGCGCAGGGATCTGCCGTTCCGCAATCGCGGGGCCCGGACTTAATGTGGCAAGCACTTCCGGTTCAATCTCAGGAGCAAACGATGGCCTGGAAGGATTCACCGTCTAATTTTCTCCGCAGCTTGTATTTCGAACATCTTAGCGCTCTCAGCAACACCTCTCAGCGTTCGCGCGATTTGGGCCGAAAATAGAATTCGGGTGCGTGCTAAGGGCAATCTCTGAATTGTTGCACATGAAATGGGCCAAATATCGCTAGCTTCTTGATCTAGGCGGCTTATAGCTGTGATTCTTGCGCTCAATGACTCTTCCAGTGCGGATAGAAGGTCAACTGCAATGACGCGCTCACATCGGATTGTTTCGCGGGGTTCAGGACCGGAAACCTCCATTGCTCATACTGAAGCAGTCCCAAAAGAGAGACTTGGCGGCCAACCATAAACTCACTTTGAACCGAATAATCAGCCAGGCGACCACCTCCAATAAAATCAGGGGACACGGTCTGTAGTCGGTACCCCAATTGCACCTTGTCTCGGGGCGAAAACGAGTATGTAAGCCAGCTCTGCCCACCGCGGCCCGCACGACCGATCCAACTGGCCAGAAGAACTCTATCATTTGTGTAGCCGGATCGATAGCGATCACCGTCGACATACACCCATCCCGGCCCGAATTCTTTAGTGCGAGAAATGTTAACTCCTTCCGCGCGCAACTCTAAATTCCGAACCTTCGGTACTTGCGGCATGTATATACCGGGATTTACATTGGCCCGAGTTGAACCGATGGGTGAAATTTCGTCCCATGTCATCGAATCCAGATAGAGAGTTAACCAGTTGCGAAGATACGGAACCCGGTAAGTGAAGTCGGCAGCTGAAACCCGCTTACCTGGATTTTTCGCCAGATTCGGCGTGTGGACATAGTAGGTGTTAAAAAAAGTTTCAAAGGTGACGGGCAACCCCGGCCCGCCGAACATAGCTGTGACCCCCATCCCGAATTCCAGGTTCGGTGTGGGTTGAAAACTGATCTTCTCGCCGTGAATAAACGGTTGCGGACTGATATTCGGACCGACAAGCCCCTGCGAATTAGCTTGAGGACAGGTTTGGCAGAGTTCCCACTGTTGTCCCGAGAGCTGACCAACGAAGAACTCCGCGCGGAATGGCCCCAGTATGCGTGAAAGACCAGGTATCTCGTGGGGCGCGATGTCATCGATTTTGACCATCGGAAACGGGGCCGCATTATTGCTCATCAGGAGCGGTCCGGATTCGCCCGGTCCGAGCCATTCACTCTGATTTCCCACTGAAATCTGAACGTTATTGATATTGAACGAAGCCATGCTGTCGAGCAGTTGGAAGCGGTTGACTGTTGCCGTTCCATTGGCAAGTGGCAGAGTGCCATCGGCAGCAGCAGTTGCCGTCAAAACCGAGGCAGGGTAAGACGGCATCGCCGGCGCGTGCTGGTATTCTCCGCGAAAGTAGAACGAGACCGGGCCCGTTTCCGCGTCGGCACTTAGCCCTGTAATCTGGCTGAAGCCGCTCCAGTACGGGCGACCGTAATCATTGATGATTGTCTGCCCGAAGTGATAACCGTCACGAAGCGGCGTGCCGGAAATTCCCATGGATCGCGTGTACACAGAATCGACACGCATACCAACGTTAGCCGCGCCGTCCAGCCTTTCGACTTCTGTCCCGAATTCGGTCATCAGGGTTGCATAAATTGTCCCTGGGTCGCCTTTGTCTGCGCCGTTGTCAGGAAACTTGTCTTCTGCATCCTCTAACAGACGAGCACAAACCATGCGGGTCCAAGGCCGCATGCCTAATATGGCTGACTTCAAGTAGCCCAGAGCGATCAGACGTTCCAGCGCTGGGTAGATCCAGCTGTCCAACGGAACGTAAGGGGAAGCCATGTAATTCGGATTGCGGGTTTTCTCGCCCGTTTTTTCCTCGACGAAGCTTCCCCAGCCTGACCCACCGACCTCGGGATCGTGATGAGCGCGATAGACTTGCCGTCCGAAATACCACCCCAGGGCGCTGCCCACAATTGCGTCGGTGGGGAAATGCTGTTTGCCGGTGACACGAGTCATGGTAACCGCGGAGGCCAATCCGTAGGCGACTGTCTGGCTGAACCAGCCAGGATATTCGTGAGCCCAGACACTCGCGATAGACCAGGCAAACGCTGAGTGTTCGGAGGGAAACGACGAGCCTCCCCTGAAAAAGTCTCCGTGTCCATTTCCGTCGAGTGGACGTTGCCGTTGTGTGATTTCTTTGAACAAATATGCCACGGCGGTGCTGTTGATAGCAGCCTCCCCGCTAAGCAGTCCCGCTTCAGATAGATGGTCGTCGTGACTCATTTGTCCCAACAGAAAAGAGGCTCCGGCGAGCCCAATAAAGGAATAAGTGCCATAGTCTGAGAACGTCTTGCTGGTGGATACATGGTTGCCAGGGACTTGTTTCGACCACCAGCTGTCACTTGCAATAAATGCTGCCGCAATTCCTGCACCTGGCAGTATCCACTTGAGATCCTTGGTGCGAAAGCGCGCCGGGCTTGTCCAGAACTGCTCCTGATCGGTAACCAAGTGCCTAAGAAACGGTGATACCAATCGGTTCTCAGGATCCTCTCCGGGCTGGAGTTCATACGCGCGGAGCGAACCGGCCGGTAGAGGATTCACAGGTGCCTCAGACGCTTTGGCAGATGAAGCGTGCGTCTGAGTCGGTTGCGAAGGGACAGGCGCGTCAGAGGCTCCAGTTTGAGGCCAAGCCTGGCCACTCATCATGAGCGCTAAAAGCAAGATCCGTCGGCCGCAATGCAGAGTCCGGGCGAAAATCAAGCGGCAACCACGTCTAGAAGCTTTTCGCGGCGCTGACGGCGATGGCGACGGCAGACAGGATTTGGGCTGTCTGGAACGTGTTCGTCCACGCGCGGCTGATCGTAATTACCTTCTCTGGAACTACTACTATATCTCCCGGCCGCATCTCGGCAGCTTCCGCACCGCCACTGAATAAACCTCCGGACCCACCCGCCACCGAACCGTCCGCCCGAATCACGAAAACACCTTTCTTGTTGGCCGTTTCCGTGGGACCGCCAGCCTGCTTGAGATACCACCCGGCGCTTTTTCCGGGCTTGTACGTGACCCCGGTTGGGTTGTACACCGACCCGTCGACCAATACCACGCTGGGACGCTTGGGAATGTAAATCGTGTCGCCCGCCCGCACCTGAATATCGGTGGAGGTGTTCGCCCAGCGCTGCACATTGCTGGAAATGTGGATGACGAGGCGTCCCTGGGGTGGGGTATTCTGCAGCTTTTGCAGAGTTATTTGAAATTGCTGTATGGCGGCTTGTTTGGCCAGAATATCCTGCTGACTCTGCTCCGGAATAGTCTTTATGTCAGCCGCTTCGCCTTGCACGCGATCGATCAGTTCGGCGCGACTCTTTTCTTGAAGGTCCCGGATTTGTTCTCGCTCGAAAACTGCCCCGTAGGGGTAGGCATCCGCACCAAAACCGCCAGCCCGCTGAATGATAGAGCTGAGGCGTTCACCTTCCTGGATACCGTACGTGCCCGGATGAATGACTTCGCCGGTGACTCTGATCGTGGACCCTAAATCCTTCCAGCCGGTAAGCTGCCGAATGGTGAGGACGTCGCCATCCCGAAGTCGGACATCGGCGTCGGCCTCGCCAGCCATGGCCTCGGCAATTGGCACTTGAACGTGGTCACTCACAACTTTAGTACCTTGCGCCACTTCATAGCGAGTGAGGTCGGCCTGCTCCGTGAAGGCACCGCGTTTGAAGCCGCCCGCCAGACGAACCAGGCCTGCGGCAGTCAAGTTGTCACCCAAGGGGTATTTGCCAGGTCGTCCCACTTCTCCCTCGATCGTCACCGTCGCTGGATCTAACTTGTTGAGGTCGCGATGAATGAAGACTCGGTCCTTGGCCTCGAGGAGAATGTTGTCCTTTTCGTCGCCTTCCAGCGCCTTAGCCAGGTTGACGCTGATCACGGTCAGCTTGCCGTCGTGGGTCTTGCGGAAGACTTGAGCGTCGTCAAGCAGCGCGTCGGGGGTGGTTCCGCCTGCCAGGTAGACCGCGTCACGCAGATGCGGCGCGCCATTGGTCAGATGGTCGCCCGGATCCCGTACCTCTCCGGTGACGGTAATGACGGGTAGGTCTTCGAAATCGTACTTGCTGAACACGCGAACGGTGTCGAAGGGCTTCAATACTAGGTCCTGCTCCTTGCCGGCCAGGGCGTCTCCCAAGTTGAAGGCAAGCACAACCGGCGTGAAGTCTGGCTGGCTCAAACGAATGATTTCCGCGTGTGACGTGGAAGGCTCCGGTAGCAAGTCCTTGTAGGAGCCAATCAGGTCGGTGACCTTCATTCCTTCGCGATAGGCGAACTTGCCGGGACGGGAGACGTAGCCATCCAAGTAGACGGTCTTATCGGCATAAGGCAGGATGGGAGTAATCCTAATCTTGTCCCCGTCCTGGACTTTGAAATCCTCTAGAGCTTGCGTAACCTGTGCCTGATTGTTGGTCTCGGGGATGTCGAGCCGCAACATGGTACGGCTTTCATGGTCGACTACCCGCTCAACGTCCACATGGCGCAGGGTCCCGGTTGGCAGAACACCACCCGCCAGTTCCAACACTTCGGCGAGGTTCTTCTCAGCACTCAGTTCGTAGATGGCAGGACGTCGCACCATGCCCTCGATGGTAACCCCGCCTCTCAAAGGAGGAACTCGGATCGAGTCTCCAGGCTGAAGCCCTTTTAAGTCAGCTCGGATGCCGTGGAGCAACAAGTCGTAAACATCGACTTCTTGAATGAGTTGCTTGCCACGGTAATGCTGCAGAATTCTGAGCGAGCCAGCAGAGGTGGGCCCACCCGCCATGTAGACAGCGTTCAGAGGGGTAGACAGTGAGCTCACATCATATGCACCGGGCCGTTCGATGTCGCCTACAACATAGACGCGAACCGTACGGATACGGGCAAGCGAGATATCGGCATTTACATCACGGAACTGGCCGCGCAGAACCGTCTGCACCAGGTGTTGCACGTCGCCGAGGCTGCGCCCGGACACTTCAACAGCGCCCACCTCAGGCAGAGCGACACGACCCTCTCGATCGACTACCCGCTGCAACCGCTGCGAGACCCCCCCGGAAAGGATCACTGTTAATCCATCGCCGGGTCCGAGCACGTAGTCGGGTCCGGCTGGTAGATCCATGGGAAGTTGCTCGAAGTTTCCAGTCCCGTTTCGGAAGATGTCCTCCCCAAAGCGCTCCAACACAGGTAATCGTCTCGCATACTGAGCGTAAAGGTCATAGAGGGACGGAACATCAGCATATGGGTTGGGACGATGGCGAAGCTTTGGCTGTTGGGGGATGCTGGGGAAGTAAGGTGGAAGCTGAGGCTGTATCTGGCGTTCTAGGCGGGCTTCTTGAGGAAGGCCAGATGTACCGCCTTGCCCTTGGAATGGCGATCCCATCGATGAGTTCGGAGAAGCGCCCAATGACGGCGACAGAGACAAACCGGAAATACCTGTGCCACTTGCTGCCAGACCCTCTTTTCCTAACCCGGAAGAACCGCTCGTCTGGCTGGCGCTCATCAGGCTAGGAAACTCGTCGGGAGGTATGTCAGACATCTGGCTTTCATCGCTCTCCATGCCGAAGTAGCCCTGCGATTGCTGCATTCGCGTGAATTCAAGCTGCCGACGGTAATCCGTAGATGGCATCTGCGGTGCAGCCTGAGAGGGCGCGTAGGGCTGCTGTTGATACTGCGGCCCTGGAAACTGCTGCTGCGGATATTGCTGCTGCGGAAGCTGAACTAAAGGATTCTGTTGCTGAGTTGGTGCTTGGGTGTATTGAGGCTGCCCGTAGAATTGCGCTGTGCCGTAAGGAAGATACTGGGTCAGGTAACAATCCAGATCACTTTCGTGTTTGGTCCAGTACGTCTCCTCCTGAGTCGGAAGCCGCTTCGTCTCTACTGGGGATGATTGATCTTGCTGTTTGGCCGCCGCTTCCGGGCCCGTTGGCACTAATTGCCGACAGGGCAGATTTCTTGCCAGTTCCTCACGTGTGGGCTTGGCTCGAATGTACTGACGGTCTTCAATCTCCCGGGTGGCAAGCACGCGTACGTTCTCATCCTCGCGAATCAGGCCGAATAGGGCGTCATCGGTGATGTCCGCGGAATCCAGAACTCTTCCCTGTTCGAAGGCCCTCCTGACGAGTGCTTTCTTGACCTGCAGTAAGAGCCCCGGTTCCTGGCGAAGAATCGAGAGAATTCTGTCCGCAGACAGGGAAACCATCTGCTCAGCTTCTTGTTCCGCACGCGAGTTGCTTTGGTCGATGGCGGTGCGGTGCGTGTACGAGAGACGCTGTTGCGGCTGCTGCTGACTAGATAGGACGCCAGTAAGGCCAAACACAATGCTGAGCAAAATCGTCACATCGGCTATACGGTGATGGAGAAGAGACTTCGTCATAAACACCTCGACGCGGCCTGAACAGCCGGGAAATCTATACCAGAAGGCATGCAGCTGAATGATAAGCGACAGGTTTCCCGTTGATTCAGCATGGTTCGACGTCGGCTTCGTCCACTTCAACCGCCACCGATCGCATGATCAGATCGACGGACAGAACGAGCCGACACTTGTCCTTTCGTCGGACCAGTATGCCCTCTGCTCCTGCGAGCGGCCCATACTTGACCCGTACTCGATGACCGACCTTTAGATATGGATGCGGTTCTGCGCATATCCCGGTCGCCAATCCGTTACTTAGGGTTTCAATCTCGCTGTCGGGCAGCGGTGCTGGATGCCCGTTAAAACTCACGAATCGAATGACGCTTGGCAACTGCAGTACCCGCAAGCGGTCCTGGATATCCAAGTGTACAAATACGTATCCCGGGAATAAGACCAGATCGAGCTCTTTGCGCCGATCCTTCCAGCGACGGACGCTGCGATATACAGGTAAGAAACAATCTACATTTCTCTCCTGTAACTGCGTCACCACTTGCTTTTCATGACGCGAATACACATGAGCCGCGTACCAACGAACCTGCAATGACAAGGCAGACTGCGGCACTGGAATCGGCGCTTCAATCACCCCATTGTCTTGGCTTCTCGGATCGGTCTCCAGCGATTCCATCATAGCCCTGCGACAGCTTCGCCCCCTCACTTACAGGGCACATGTGAGCTAAGCCATTCAATGTCAGCTGCTTCTACCAGTACCGCTTCAATCGACTGCGCCCAGCCAAGTGGCGCGAAACGATAACGGTGTGTCCAAACCCTTGGCCAAGCACAAAGTCGCGTCCTACGGACAAGACGATTCCGTAGTCAGCGACAATGGCGACACTCCGAGCCCATCGCGCTCATCAGACTAACTTGCCACTAACTCCGGCTTGTTGCGTAGTACGCTCAAAATGCCTTGCTCCGAAGATTCCACCAGTGCCGATCGGATATCGACAAAAGCCCAATAAAAAATGCCGCTGTTGCGTTCAGCAGCAAGGGCGAGGATCTTCATTTGTGGATAGCGGCCCAGCAGGAATCCTCGCAGCCCCGGTCGAGCCTCAGGTTCTTCGAAGGCCATGATCAGGTAATCGGGACGTGTGCGCTCCACCATCTCAGTAATCTCAGCATCGTCATCTGATTCGGCGACGATCTCGATGTCCGGTTGATCTCCGATCGTGGCAAGGACCAAGTCTTTCATCAACCGGGGCCTGTTGGCGACCACAACCCTGACTTTTTGCACGATCTTCTCCGTGCCAGGCAGTTTCTCTTGTTGCCCGCAAAAAGGTAAGACTCAAATCCGATTCAGGGAACCTGCGCCGACAGTACCAGAAAGTCGATGTGGACTGCGACGACTCAGCGATACTTTAGAAACAAACTAGTACCAAAAAAGTACTTACGCGTTGCGGAATCTTCCGGATCTCAGGCCACCGCACCTGGTAACCGGCAGAGTTCTACCGCCGCCAAGCGGTCGCCGGCTCCGAGTTTGCGCAACATGCGATGAACGTGGTTTTTCACCGTCTGCTCGGACAGGTTGAGCTCCGAGGCGATCTCTTTATTGGTCAGGCCACGGCTGATCATGTGGACAAGTTGTTGCTCCCGCCGCGTGAGACCCAGATTGTGCTTGATTACAAAGTGGTTGGATTGAACCCGCGGCTTGGAAATTTGTTCAAAGAGCACACGACAGAGTCCTGGTGGACACACCGCCTCGTCGTTGGCCACCGATCGTACGGCATCCGCCACTTCCGCAGCGGAGGCATCCTTTAGAACATACCCCACTATTCCATCGCGAACTGCTCGCAGAAAGAGCTCACGATCCGCTTCCATTCCGACCATCACGACTCTCAAATTCGGAATAACCGCGCGCACTTCCTGGACCAGGCGCAAATCGGATAAAGCAACGGCAGCAGAATCCGAAAGCAATACGTCCGGGCTGGCTGCGGCGATCTGAGGCACGATCTCAGGCACGAAGGCCGAGGCGCCCACGACCCGTATGTCGTTCTTCTTATTCAGAATGCGGGTAAGGGCTTCCCGCAAAAGACGGTTTTCCGCCAGGATGAAAACCTGGACCACTCCAGCGACATTAGACATAACCAACCTCTCCACCCTCGCATGCGCCCCTCACGCGATGTTGGGGGTGTTCTCTTAAAGCTAGTGGCAGCTGGATTGCCCGACAAGGATATCTGGTTTCGACGCAAAACGCTAGGATGTTAGTGCCTACTCCGCCAATAATTTCTCCGGTATGAATCGGCGATTGTTGCCGCCTAAGATAACATCGTTGTTCCCTTCCGCTAGAAGCAGCTTAACGACCCACCCGCTCGACCATCTGAGCGTCGGGTTCGGTCCACGCCGAAGAGCCGCTGTGACTTAGCTGTTGAGTGGAGTCATTCCAGTGCAGACGCGTGATGTGGCTCTCTCCTTTTTCGTAGGCGTAGGTCTTGCCGTCGTCCTGATAGAGCGTGAAGTCTCCGTCCGCTCCGACATATGCCCGAAGCTTCATTATCTTCTGCGCCTGGTTCGTGTTCTCGACCGGCTCGCCGAGGGGAAGAATGGAACCGGCACGGACAAAGAGAGGCAACCTCTCGATTGGCGCGTCCACCCTGATTGTTTGTCCGCCGCGAACACGCTCGTTCGTCCAATAGTTGTACCAATCAGTACCTGCGGGAAGGTAAACCATACGGCTCGTCGTTCCCTGCTCGGTTACCGGGGCCACCAGGAATGCCGGACCGAACATATACTCGTCGCCAAGATCGGCGACTTTGGGATCGTTGGGAAAGTCCATGAACAGGGCGCGCATGAAGGGCGCGCCAGTCTGGTAGGTCTTATAGCCGAGCGAATAGATGTAAGGCATGAGCTGATAGCGTAGTTTCAGATATTTCTCCAGTATTGGTTCAGCCGCCTTCCCGTAAGACCAGACTTCATTGAAGTTACGGCTGCCGTGCGCCCGGAAGATAGGGAGGAAGGCCGCGTACTCAAACCAGCGAGTGTAGAGCTCCGGATAATCGTCGTAGCCGCCTACGTTATCGCGAGCGTCAGAAGGATCGAGTAAGGGTGCGTGAGCGGGATGGTGCTCGGCCGGCAGGTACTGCCAGGCGCCAATGTCGTCGGTCCAATAGGCCATTCCGGAAGCCGTAAAGTCGAGACCGGTGGGAACCTGGCGCTTGAGCGTATCCCAGGTCGGAAAAATGTCCGAGGACCAGACCATGGTTCCATTGCGCTGGGAACCGAGATAGGCGTCGCGGGAAAGAATCAGCGCTCGGTGGTTGATGTCGCGACGAAAACCGTCGAAGAGGGCGGCGGTGTGCAACACAAGGATAGATATTGTAGAAACGGGTCCCCGGGCCGGCGAAGAAAAAGCTGCCGTCCGGGGGGAGATCGGGCTCGGTCTCATCCGCCCAGATGGCGTCAAAACCTTTGCTGATGATGTTGTCACGAACGGTATCCCAGAACCAGCGGGCCGCCTCGGGATTGGTTGTGTCGATGTCGGAACCAGCCCGGTCGTAAGGCAGGCCGTCGGTAGGTGTGCCGTCAGCCAAGTGCTCAAACCAGCCTTTTCTTGCCAGAAAATCGTAGTAGCGGGAGCCCTTGATGAAGCGCGGCCAGACGCTGATCATGGTTTGAAAACCCATGTCGTGCAACTGACGATTCATGGCAGCCGGGTCCGGCCACTGCTCGGGCGCAAAATCCATCTCGCCCATCTTAGTGTAGTAGAACCAGTCGACCACCAGGATATCGGCGGGCAGGTGCCGGTCACGGTAGCCCTTGGCAACGGAGAGCACTTCCTCCTGCGTCGAGTAGCGCTGCTTGCATTGGATGTACCCGTAGGCAGCCTTGGGCAGGAGCGGAGTCGGGCCGGTCAGCAGGCGATAGCCGGAATAGATTTCGTCCGCGGTATTACCGGCGATCACAAAATAGGAGACGCGCTCGCCGACCTCGGAGGTCCACTCGACCCGCTCATTGAATCCAGGTTTGATGGTCGTTTTTGAGGGGTTGTCCCAAATCAACCCATAACCGTGATTGGTAACGACGAACGGCACGCAAATGCTGGGACCTCCCGTGGCTCTGTAGTTATGCCAGCACTCGACGGTGTGACCACGATGGTCCAGAAACCCTTCTTGGTTCTGGCCAAGACCGTAGTAGTGCTCATCATCCGGCGATCGGAACCTGGCGCCGACTTCGTAGAACGGGGCATCCGAAGGTCGCCGGTCATGCAGTACGCCGGCGTTGCCGGACTTGGGGCTGGGAACTGCCATCCACCAGTCGGTCATGTCAACGAGCGTCTTACCCTCGGGTGTGCCGATCGTGATGTGGGCATCCGGATTGGATCCGCTGAAATATTTTGCGATGTCCACGAGTGTGGGCACCGGCTTTTCCGGAGTGTTCACGGCAAGCGACACCGTCAGCCGGGATGACCGGTAGATGTCTCCTTGATCGGTATGCTGATAGGTCCAGCCCTGAGCAGAGGGGGTTGCAACAAAACCGTACCCTGGAGGGCCTACCGCCTGATCTTTGCGCATGCTCAGGGTAACTCGGATGATGTTGGGAGCATAGGGCTCCAGAACGATGGTGGCGCCATCGCGGTTCAATATGATCGGCATGTCCTCCGCGTATCCGAGGCTAATGCAGGCTCCGGCCAGAACTACGACCGCAAAGATTCTGGCCGCCAAAGGAGGTTTTGAAATGCCGACTGTTGGATAACGCGGGCGTTGTTGCTTCCCTCTCATCGTGATTCCTCCCCGCCGCTCATTGTTTTGGTCTACGGAACTCATAGGCTCCCAAGTCAGGTGCCGTGCCTCCGGGTACGCGGTTGTCGTCAAAGTCGACGTGAAAGTCGTTGGGATCGCCGGCGGCAATCGCCGGGCTATCCGATTTCAGGTGCAGGTCATGCTTGGCGAAGTCCACAAACTTCGGATCGGCGATCTTTTCTCCGCGTGCCAACGGAACGCCAACCGGATCAGACTGGCTTCCGTCGGCGCTGAAGTAAAGGTTGGCGTAGCGGGTTTGCGCCGCCCAATTTGCCATGCCATAGACGGTGGTTCCGTTGTCGGAGAAAACCTTCCGGCCTTGATTCACCACAAAAATGTTGTTCCAGACTGTGTTGCCGCCCTCGCGGAAGGTGAAGACCACATCGGTTACGGAGTTCTTGGGCAAAACTCGCAGAACCGTGTTGTTTTCGATCTGCCAGTCGTGTCCCTGCCACAGTAGGATGAACTCCTGGTAGTCGTCGCTCACGTTGTAGGCAACCCACACTTTGCCGGTCGGCTGATTGGTGGAGCGGGTTGATTCAAGAAAACCCTCGTTCCCGTAGGAATAGTTGTGATGGACTTTGACGTCATGGATGGGGTCGCCGTAAATCCGGGGATCAAACTCCAGGGCGCCGCCGTCCGCGCCGTACTTGCCTCCGATGCTCACGTAGTTGGTGATGCGGTTGTAGGAAATCTCATTGTTCGCGTTGGAAAGGATGATCGCAATCGGTCCCCAGTTCGCGCCGGCAAGATAACGGTTGGTATCGTGCAGGTGATTGCGGGTAATCAGATTAAATTGGCCGCAGATATGAAATCCGACTGGCGAATTCTTTACCTCCGAGTTCCGGATGATGTTGTGGTCCGCCCCTTTGGCGACAAAGACGTCGGCAACTCGCAAGACGTCTTCATCTTTGGTGGTTGGACTTTGAGCCCCGTCGTGAAAGAAAAGCCCATCGATAATGATGTAGCTACCCTGGATCTGGATGACATTCCCGCTCAGCACCTTGAAGTCAGAATTGCTGAAGTCCGGAGCGGGTCCTTTGCCGTAGGCCGTGAACGTGATCGGGCGTTCGGCCGTGCCGGAGTCCTTCACCTCGAATCCTCCGTGGTAGCTTGATCCACGGGCGAAATAAATGTGTTCACCAGCGCAAAAGGCATGCGTGTTCAGCGGCGCCAGCGATTTCCAAGGATGGGCCTTGCTGCCAGGTCCGTCGTCAGTGGCCCTTCTTGCATTGCTGTCTACATAGCGCTCCCGGCACTCGGCTCGCGCGAACCACGGGCTTAGCAGGAACAAACCCAGGACAACGATGAGATTCCATTGTGCACGCTGCATTCGAAGCGATCTCACCGTCGGGGTCTGGGTCTTAAAAATGCAGGGGCGGGCGTCCTCGCCCGTGCTGGCTTGCGATGAAGCGGAAGCACAAGCGGGGACGCTCGCACCTGCATTACTACTGCTGAAGCGTAGAAATTCAATCCTCACTGCCGCCATCATTGCACCGAGAACAGTCTGTAACCATATCCACCGATGGTTGCCCGGAGTGGATTTGCCATCGCGATCGTCTCTCCGGTTTTCAGATCTCTGAGAGTTTTGGCGTTCAGGCCACTGGTATCGATTTCGACGGTTTGAGTCGTAGTCGCGAAATTCGTGACCACCAGAATTCGCTCCGCACCGTCCACGGCGGCGCGAAGGAATGCGTACTCTTTTGGCTCCTGGCAGGGCAACTGGCGGCGAGAAGCCAACTGAAACAGAGCGGGATGTGCCGCTTTCGTCTTCAGTAGCCACTGAATCTCAGGATCGGCAGCGGTCTTGTCGTCTTTGCCACTCCAGTCCGTAATGAGATGTCCGGTGGTGGCGACGATTGCTGCGGCGAGATGCTGCTGCGCCTCACCTTCCATCTTGGGAAACGTCATGTTCAGCGTTCCTCCGGCCGCGACTACCCGGTCGTGGTAGTTGCGCAGACTCTCTTCGATCGGACGCGGGTCGCTTGTTTCGATCGCATTCTTCAAGACGATGTTGGACTTTTCCCACCACAGATTAAGGCCGTAATTCTGGACCGAATTCCATCCGCCTTCCGTAATCCATGCCACCGGATCTTCATGGAACCCGCCAGCGCCTTCCGGTTGACTATATTTCTCGCCGTAGCCGCGAATCACGTCTGTGATCCGCTTGTGTCCGATGTCCCAGGTAAAGCCGACATACCAGTTGACCGCGTCGAGCACCATGCCGTCGATGCCGGTATCCATCCAGAAGCGTACGATCTTCTCGGCCTCTTCCTGCCACTCGCGACTCAACCAGTTATATTGCGGCAGGTCGATTCTGTTTCCCTGCGCGTCTTTTCCCGGCCAGCGTGTCCAGTAGTAATGCTTGGCCCTCTCGCTATACACCCAATGCTCCGTCTTGAGCGGCTGGTAGCCGGCCAGCCGTGTAGGCCGCACCATGAAAAATGTATCCCCGCTGGCCGGAGCCGGTGCATCCGGCGCATCGCTCCAGAAGAACCAGTGAACTTCTTTACTGTCACGGCCTTCGCGCACGTCATCACACGCTTTCAAGAAACTCGGCGCCTCCAGGCTGCTGTAGCCTAGGTTGTCAAAGATGATGACTGGCATGCCCAGCCGATGGGCAATCTGCACCACCTGCCGGAAATCTTCCACCGTGCCGTACTTGGGCTCGATGCGATAGTGATCGCGGGTATCCAGCCCACCGTAACTCTTGCCTCCGTCGGCGGGGCCAAACACCTGAATGCCGGTGAAGCCTTGTTGCTTGATTTCCTTGAGTTGTTGCTCCGCCCTTCGCGGCTGCAGCGAAAGTTGTGGATAGGGTGCATCGTCCTTCAAGGTCACATTGCGGAGGGCGGCGGCGGATTCCCACCATCGCGGCGAAACTTGTATATGGGCTTCAGTTACAGCGGCAACTGTGGGATTTGCGGATATTTGGGCGGCACAGGGAGGCAGCCACCAGCATCCCAGAAACAAAAGACTCAAGAACTTCATCCTGCCTCCTTACATTACTGCCAGCTCAAGCCGACGCATCGGCCGCGTGAAAGTCCCGTCCCTTGCGCTCGGGGCCCAAACCAAAGATGACAAGCAGCGAGCCGATCACAGCTCCTTCAAACAAGGTCAATGCCCAGGGATAGCCCAAGCGTTTCTGCAAAGCGTACTGGATGGAAACAGCCGGAGAAGCAAACAGAACTCCCAATTGATACACCAGCCCTGGAAACAAGCTGCGTACCGCATTGGGCGCAAGTTCATTCAGATGAGCCGGGATTATGCCGAAAGTGCCCTGCACTCCAGTCTGCATAAAGCAGGCGCCGATCATGAGCGTGACAGGTGCCGCACCGAATGCCCAGGGGTAGAGCGCAAGCAAGGCGACAGCGAGCGCCAGCATGATGGTGTGTCGCCTTCCCAGCTTCTCCGAGAGCTGGCCAAAAGCCAGAGAGCCGCCAATGGCACACAGGTTATAGAGAATGGCGATACCGGATACTACCGACCGAGTAAGCCCGTGGGCGGATTTCAGGAAATCTGGATACAGATCCTGGGTACCGTGGGACAGGCACGACATGAATGTCATGACCAGCAGCAGATAAGCGAAACCACCGCGGTATTGCCATAGGACCAGGAACATCCCGCCGACAGAACGCCGATGGTGCTGCTGCCAGGCGCTTGACTCCGGGGCGCGGAGAGCGAGTATGGAGATCAGAATGGCAACCACGAAACCAATGCAGAACATTGCCCTCCAACCAAAAATAGGTAGAACCCCTTCCATGGCCAGGGCGGCCAGCAGATAGCCGATCGGGTAGCCGCTTTGCATCAGGCCGGAGAGAACACCACGGCGGTGGAGTGGCGCACTTTCCATGGCCAAGGATGCACCTACACCCCAGTATCCGCCCATGCCGATTCCGTAGAGAGCACGCAAAACCGCAAACACGGTGTAATTGGGGGCGAAGGCACTCAGCGCCGTGACGCTGGAGAAATACAGCACGCACGCCGCCAGCGGACGGCGCCGTCCAAAGCGATCGGCCAAGGCGCCAAACAGCAATGCCCCAACCGGCCGCATCGCCAGCGTAGCGGAAATTGTCCAGACGATTGCCTGTTTTCCGACATGAAAATTCACGGCGAGCGTGTCCACCAGGAAGATCACGACGAAGAAATCGAAGGCGTCCAGGACCCAGCCAAGAATGCCGGATGCGACGGCATATCTCCAACCGGGAGTCTCCTCTTCACGCCGCGGACCTTCGGTCACGCTCTCAGTCCCGGGCCACGGTGGTGGCGTTCAAACTTGCTGTCGATTGCGCCGTCAGAAAGCGCTGCGTTTCCGCCCGAGTTGGCACCGATGCTTGTGCGCCGACACGGGTAACAGATATGGCCGCTGCCGCCGAAGCAAAGACGGCGCTGGCAACTGGATCCTTTCCTTCCAGCAGACAAGCGGCAAAGGCACCGTTGAAAACATCGCCAGCAGCAGTCGTGTCCACGGCGTGCACGCGGAATGCGGGAACGAACTCCCGGCGTCCATCCGCCAATGCCAGGAAACAACCGCGAGCCCCCAGTTTGATGATGACGTTGTGCGCGCCATGCTGTGACAACTGGGCGGCTGCATCGGGCAGAGCCGCCTCCGGAATCTCGCGTTCCGGCAAGGCCAGCAGGCTCCAGAGTTCTGTCTCGTTGGGGGTGATCCACTGTATTCGGCGCAGCAGGTCTGGCCGCAACGCCCGCGCCGGCGCGGGATCGAGCATCATGGGAACTCCGAAGCGCTCGGTCAGGACAGCCAAGTACTCCACAGTTTCGAGCGGAACCTCCAGTTGGCAAAGCACGATCCCGGCATCGCGGATCAGATTCAGGTTCTCTTCCAGATCGACCGGAGTGAGTTTTCCATTCGCTCCCGCCACCACCACGATGGTGTTTTCTCCGGTGGGATCCCGGGCAATCGCCGCGATCCCCGAACAGCCAGGAACCGACTTGCTGGCAGAGGTGTCAATCCCTTCCCTTTCCAAACCCTGCCGCAAAGCCGCGCCAAAGGCGTCGTCTCCCAGCTTCGCGATCATGCTCACGCTGGCGCCCAGCCTGGCCGCGGCAACCGCCTGATTGGCGCCTTTGCCGCCAGCGAAATATTGGAAATCGGACCCGGTAACGGTTTCACCCGGGCGCGGGATGCGATCGGCGGAGACCACGAGGTCCTGGTTCACGCTGCCCACCACCACCACGCGCTTGTGCATTGTCCCAGCCCTTCCCCGTATTAGAAACCGAGGCTTGAAGGTAGTGCAGATCGCAAACTGAAACTCCTGCCTGAGCCGCTGAGGACAAGGCCGATCGTTGAATCGGCACGGAAATAGATCGCGCCGCGATCCGCGAGGTACTGCCTGTCAGAAGGCTGCGAAAAAAACTTTCTCGCGGCGCTGGAGTTTTGGATCGGCCAGGGCTTCTAGCTTCCAGCAGTGCCGTACGTCCTTCTAGGTATGATGGCGGCACGGCTGGAAGCCGTCCCCTACCCAAAACCTATCGCCGCCGCACGATTTTTCCCGCATCCTGTCTAGAACACCACCTTGGCGGCAAGTTGGATAATGCGCCCCTCGCGGCTGCCGGTAACTTCTCCGAATGGGCCGGTGTATCCGTTCAACTGGGTACTCACGCCGTTCCACTGCGTGTGATTGAAGGCGTTGTACATATCCGCGCGAATCTCCGCGTGAAGACTCTCGTAGAACGTGATGTTCTTGCCGAAGGAAATATCCCAATTGTTCTGTCCGGGTCCCCGCACCACGCCCGGAGAGGCAGTGCCTTGCACGTTGTTGGGCGGCACAACGAATGCGCTGGTGTTGAAATACTCCGAAAAAGTGCGATTACCGTGGGAGAAATTTGGGTTGCTGATCATGTCAAGGTTTCCCAGCCCGTTATAGGCCGCGAAATCGTTCGCCTGGTTCCCCGCTCCGTTAAAGACAGTCAGAGCATCGCCAGATTCGAAGGTGGCGATGGCCGAGATGTGCCAGTCGGCGAGAGCAGGCCGCAAGTAGCCCGGTAGACGTTGCCCGTACTTCGGTTCGTAGGTGGTCTGGAACAAGAGGCGATGGCGGTGTGAGTAGGTTTCTTCGCCGTACGTCCTGATTATGTTTTGCGGATAGTTATAGCCCACGTCTTGATAGCCCCCTCCGGTAATGCCTCGATCCCCGAGGGTCTTGGAATAAGTGTAGTGGGTAAGGATTTGCAGCCCGTGCGACATTTGGCGCTGGAATTTGATGATGCCGGCATTGTAGTTGCTGTTCAGGCCAGCCCGCTGCAGGTAAATGTCGCCAAACCTGCCGGAGTTATAGGGCCGAGCATTGTTATAGGCGACACCATCGGGATCCCATCCCGTCTGGTAAGGCGCGGCGTTCTGGTCATAAAAGTACCAACCGTTCCTGCCTTCCGCCCCGAGGTAAGAGAGGGTGATCACAGAATTGTGGGAGAGCTCCTTCTCGACATCCAGCAGGTAACGGTGGACATAAGGCGTGCGGAACGATTGATTCTGGTCGGCGTAAAAAATTGTCTGAAGAGCCCCGTCTCCATAAAAGCCCTGCCCCGGGCCGGTAGAGGAGGGGAAGGTTCCCAGAGCCACTTGCGGCGAGGGCTGAAACACTTTAGCTTGGCTGGCTTTCACGGGGTCGGTGTAGTCGCTCTCCTCGCCGACGAAGCCGCCGGGCACTCCGCCATAAAGGGCTCCGGTCAAGAGATTCGATATCTGGCTTGCGCCAGAGTTGTAGTAAAGGCCATATCCTGCGCGGACAACGAGCTGAGGGCGAACCTGCCACGCCAGGCTAAGTCGGGGAGCGAAGTCGTGCTTGGGAGCCGAGGCATAATGCTGCGGCAAGCCGGGCGTGATTCCAGGTATGGAGATCGTATCCGTCGAGGACTCGTAGATGCCACAGCAAGTCTTGTTGGTGGCGAAAATTGGAATGGGCAGCTCGTAGCGAAGGCCAAAGGATACGGTCAGTTTCTGGGTAACCTTCAACTTATCGTTGAAGTAACCAGCGTAATAAGGGATGACCACATTCGGTTCCGGCGCAAACGGTCCACCTCCGGTGTAGCTGAAGCGCTGGTGGATCGACGAAGGCAAGCCCAGTAAGACTTCGGCGAAAGCATCGCCGCCGGCGCCGGTTGCCTGGTCCGCGGTGAACAACTGCGGACCATTGCCACAGTATGCGCCCGGGGCGGGTGCGCAGCCATAGGCAACGTAGCGAACGCTGTCGAAGTCCTCTTCTCCTTTTCGGAGGTAGGTAAACCCCAGAGTGAAGGTGTGACGACCGTGAATCCAGTTGAGGTTGTCGGAGAACTGCCGCGAGTTATTGGAAGCCAGAAAGTATTCGTCAAAACCCACGGTTGGCTGGCTAAAAAGCACACCGTAGTTGAAGATATTCAACCCAAGGATGCCGGTGTTCCCGCCGCTGGCCGTGCCTGTATTCTGGAAGATCGAGTTAAAGGGGTTGGAGGTGCCGTTGAGGTAGGAGAGTTCCGATGGGCTCAACGTCACCAAAGCGCCGCTTCCAAAGGCAAAGATAAACTCGTTGGTCAAATTCGAAGTGAATACATGGGCTTCATCGATAGTCACAACGTGGGACTTATCGCTTACGTTCGAAGTACTCAGGTTGGGGACCAGGCCACCGCTATTGTTAGGGATGCCGTTGTATTGGGACCAGGCGACAAACACACTATCCTTCGAAGAGATGCGGAAATCGAAGCGGCTATCCCAGTGATAGGGGTCAACTTCCTGCGTCGACGGGTACTGGTAATTGGCGCCGGAATTATTCAGGGTCGGCGCCACATTGGCATGGGGAAAGAGGTTGACGATGCCCTTAATTTGTGCGCTCGCCGACGCCGGATTAAAGAGCCCGGCTGTAACCAAGTTATTGTAGGGGATGGCGTTGCCGGTATACGGGTTGTAAAGCTGCCCCGCCTGGTTGGAACACACTCCGGCACCATTGAAGGAACCAGCATTGATCGGACCGGTGCAGTCTATGCCAAAATCTCCCGCCCGTTGCGCGTCGGTGGGAACGATGGCGAGGTTATTCCCTCCGGCGAGTGAGTGCGGATTGCGTTCGTAGTTGACGAAGAAAAAAGCGCGGTCTTTCAGATTGAGAAGTTTCGGGATGTAGACCGGGCCTCCCAGGCCGCCGCCGTACTGGTTAAAACGGTATGCGCTCTTGGTAAGCAGCCCCTGCGCCCGGTTGATGGGAACCAGCGCATTCAAGGCGTCATTTTCGAAGAAATCGTAGACTTCCCCATGAAAAGTGTTGGTGCCAGCTTTGGTGGTTGCGTTGAGGTTGGTAAAATCGCGGCCATATTCTGCGGAGAAGTCCGCAATGCCGACTTTCACCTCGCCGATGGCTTCCGCAGATGGCTGGAAGCTGGCGCCGCTTTCATAATTCTCGTTGGCGTTCACGCCATTGACGTAGTAGCCGTTGTCGCGGGAGCCTTCCGTGTTGCCGCCCGCGGTGTAATCCGCGCCGCCGGATGTGTACGATGCTCCTACCTCGAAGGTGCCGCCCAGATTGATGTTCACCCGCGGAGAGGTGCTGACTCCGGGGGTCAACTCCGTCAGCGACGTCCAGTTGCGGCCGTTCATCGGCACACTGGCGATTGCTTCCTGGCTGATGTTTTGATCGTAATCCGCAGATTCCGTTTGCAGCAGCGGCGCAGCGGTAGTCACCACTACCTCCTCCGAGACCGCGCCCACCTGGAGTTGGAAGTCATATCGCACGACGGATTGGGGAGAAACCTGTAGAGACTCCGAGACTGACTTTTTGAATCCGGGAGATTCGACTGAGACCTGGTAGGTTCCAGGCAGAAGCTGGGAAAACTCATAGTGCCCGATAGCATCTGTGACGCCGGAAGAAGTTTGATTGCGCAGTACGTCGAGCAGCTTCACCGAAGCGTTGGCCACGACTGCCCCGGAGGCTTCAGTGACCACGCCGCCGATGCTGCCGCGCTGGGAGAATTGGGCATAGGAAAACAGACAGTTTAAAAGCAGAAAAGAAAGACTCAGAAATCGCACGACAGTGGGCGTTCTGCGCATAGGGCCTCCGACACCCGCACAAGCAGCGAGGCTGAACGGGGTTTTTGAAAGCTTTCAAACCAAGCCAAACTATATTGCGCCTGATGAAACGTTGTCAACCGATTTCTTACCCGCCCTGAGACACATCGTGACTGCGGTGGACATAAATCAAACTAGAACAACGTTATCGATACGCGGATTTCAGATTCCAAACATCCACCTTCAGAACCTGCGCTTGTCCATCCTTCGAGTAAAGCTCGATCCCGTCACTGCTGCGCCTAGGGAAAATAGTCTCGGAGAGGACGATCTCTCCGCCGTTTCCAAATACCTCCACCGATGAGCAATCCACGAAAATGTGAAGGCCCACGCTTTTTTCGCCAGCCAATTCGATGGGCCCGGCATCGCGACTGGGAAAGTGCTCATCAAAGCTGACAACACCCGATCGAGTCCGGTCGACAAACAATTTCGATTGCCTCATATCGACTCCGATCACGGTTTCCTCGCCATCTCCCTTGCGCACTTTGAACCCAAATTCAGCTGCACCACGCGGATCGATTTCCGCCACAATTTCGAGCATCTGGCCGCGAACACCTTTGGACTTCAACCGCCTGTTCGCGGCCTCGATGCTGCGACCTTTCACTCTCGTGTGCCGTTCGCGTAGCGCGCGAAGTTCTGCAACGGGCTCTTGCACCAGCCGTATTCCGCCTGGAAACCGCCGGAGTTTCAGTTCGCGCGGGACGGACTGCGCGCCTCGCCACGGATCCGTGGGTACTCTTGCCGCATACTTCCAGTTGTTCAGCCATCCCAGCCAAATACGCCTGCCGTCGGACGCCAGAATATCCGAGAACGACGTGGAAGCGTAGAAATCGGCTCCGTAGTCCACCCACAGCGTTTGCTCCGCGGCGCCTTCAGCGGCAAACGTTGTGCCGTCGAACGAGCCGACGAAATACTGATTCCCCGACCCACCGGCGACACCGCCCGGATTGACATTGATGCTGAGCACCCACTTTGTTTGTCCCGACTCGTCGTCAACCTTAAGGGGAAATAGGTCTGGACATTCCCAAGCGCCCCCGGTCGCGCCGGCTGGACCAAAGTCGCTGAGAACGGTCCAGTGCTTGAGATCGGTCGATCCGAACAATCGCACTTTATGCTGGGAGGCAAGCACCGTAACCATCACCCACTTGTGTGTGTCTGCGTGCCAAAACACCTTGGGATCACGAAAACCAGAAAGGTGAAGATCGATGACGGGATTCCCAGAGTACTTGGTCCAGGTGAGGCCATCATCGTTGCTATAGGCAAGGTTCTGAGTTTGCAACTTCGGTGAGTGTCCAGTGTAGATGGCGACCAGGCACGACGGGGCCTTCGCGTCTGAACCACGGCAAAAGCCACTGCTGTTGTGCCAGTCCACGACGGTGCTGCCGGAGAAAATCATCACCCCGTTCTCTTCGGTAAGGGCCACCGGCAGATGTTTCCAGTGCACCAGATCCGGGCTGGCCGCGTGTCCCCAACTCATGTGTCCCCATTCGGTTCCGAATGGGTTGTATTGATAGAAGAGGTGGTATTCGCCCTTGTAATAGATGGGGCCGTTGGGATCGTTCATCCAGTTTCTGGCGGGTGTGAAGTGAAACTGAGGACGATAGGGCTCATCGTACGATCCCTCGGCCATGTGGTCGCGGCCAACCCGGTGCCCAAAAGCTTGGACCTGGAGGCCCGCGGAGTCACCAGCGGCCTGAGCGCGAAGGGTTCTTACCGCAAACATCGCGGTCAGAAGAACAAGAACCAGGGCAGCGCGATGCCGAGGTGAATTCATCAGCGACCCAAACCCCGTTCCGATCGACGCCTTCCCAACGTCTTCTTCATTCTGGGTTGTTTGTTCTCATCCGTCTGCGTGCGAAGAGGCTCTGGGACGCCCCTTCCGTCGCTCACTGGGTGCAGTAACAGCCTGCGCAGATTTCGGCGGAGGAGCCACGGATTGCCGGATTTTCAATGCGGTATCGAGCACCAGGTGCTTGGCGGCGCCGGTGCTGCCGGCCACACGCTCGAGCAGAAGCCGGGCGGCAGTCGCACCCAATTGGTAGCCAGGCTGATACACCGAGGAGAGTTGCGGATTGGTCATCTCGGCGATATCGAGGTCGTCGAAACCAATCAACGAAACATCCTGGGGACACGGCAATCCCGACTCTCGCAAGGCCAGCAGGACTCCCAACGCGATCAGGTCGTTGCCGGCGAAGATCGCCGTCGGGCGCGGTAACATGCGTAACAGGATGCTGGCTTTGGCATGGCCTCCCAGCTTGTCGAAGGTTGTCTCCTGTATGTACTCCGCATTTACCGTCAATCCGGCCTGGCGCACGGCGCGCTTGAATCCTGCCAGTCGCTCTTGGGCATTGGTCAGATGGAGAGGTCCAGTAATTGTGGCCAATCGGCGGTGTCCCAGATGGATCAGATGGCGGGTGGCCCGGTAGGCGCCCTCTTCATTGGCCACGGTTACGGTGTCTCCGCTCCAGTTGCGCGGCATGCGGTCGATGCAAACCACAGCGCTCCCCGCCTTGCGGTAGGATTCGGCCTGCAGAGTGAGATCGCTGAAGTCCGACGGTATGACGATGAGTCCAGCCGGGCGATAGGTGCGCAACTCA
Source organism: Terriglobales bacterium (assembly GCA_049582765.1). GTDB lineage: Bacteria > Acidobacteriota > Terriglobia > Terriglobales > Acidobacteriaceae > JBAUUQ01. The sequence goes on along the minus strand of JBAUUQ010000041.1, from coordinate 33,411 downwards.
TTCAGGTGAGCGACTTCCTTGCCGTGATCGTTATCGGTGTTGCAGAGCACCAGGCGATAACCGTTGGAAAATGCAACATCCTCTGCGCCTCGAACCACCGCTGGGAAAAAGGGATTGGTCACGTCGGGAATAATCATCCCGATCATGCTGGTTTTCTCGCGCCGCAGTCCGCGCGCCAACTCGCTGGGTTGATAGCCGAGCGTCGCAACTGCGTCCAATACACGCTGCCTAAGAGGTTCGCGCACATTGGCCGTGCTGTTCAGAACATGCGAGACCGTGCCCAGCGAAACTCTTGCCTTGGCCGCGATTTGCTTCATGTTCGGCATAGCGTCAGGGTCGAAATTCCGCTCCACTCCTTAAGCGGCTTGAGACTGTTTTGCGCAAACGAAGGTGTTCGTGCCGATCACTCCGCGTCCCGCACGCAACGAAAACCCAGTGTTCCAGCGCGATCCTTACCGGGAGCCATCAGCAACAGCTTGCCATGTTGGTCGAGACGGTAGGCCTGCGGAAAATACCACACTGCCCCTTGCGGTTGATAATAACTGCCACCGCGCAGGATACCACCACGCGTATGCTCATCCGTGAACTCGTCCGTCCATTGCCAAACATTGCCTACCAGATCCTCCACGCCGAACGGACTCGCGCCGCTCGGATGAGCGTCCACCGGGTCAGGACCGCGCAGCGTCCGCCCTTGATCGGAAACCGGAACCGCCGAATTATTCCAATTGTTGCCCCAGGGATACAATCTTCCGTCCGTTCCCTGGGCGGCATATTGCCACTCCCATTCGTGAGGCAGACGCTTTCCCGCCCAAGCTGCGTAGGCACGAGCATCCTCGAGCGAGACCCAGGTTACCGGTTTGTTGTCCCAACCCGCCGGATAGGCGCCATTTTGCCAATCACGAAGAAAGTTCAAATCATCCGCCGGGTGGTAGTGGGTGGCGTCCAGGAATCGCTTGAACTGCGCGTTGGTTACCGGATAGCGATCCATCCAGAAAGCCCCGACGTGCATGAAGTGCGAGTGATGCCGGCGCGGTGAGTCTTCCCATGGATATTGCACGTCGACACCAACGTCGTTAAAACCTTCAATCTCAATGCCGTCGACCGTGAAGGTAAAGTCGCCTGCGGGCACTCGGATCATTCCTTCGGGCGCGGTTGTGGCTGACGCCGTCTTGGCGATTGGAACCATTTGCTGTGTCAGGAATTTCCACTCGCTGGAATAGCTGCTCAAGGAATGCTCTGCGAGTTGTTTCATGGCATCCAGCAGCGGGCGTAACTTGGCGTCTGGCACATCTGGGGTGGCTAACACCGCCCCGAATCCGTGGGCTTCAATCGAAAAACTGAGGAAGAGTTGGTCGCCGAATTTTTCCGGCTTGAGCTCGACGCCGTGCCACAAGTCGTAATAGTGAGCGTCGGGCTGGACAGGCAGCCGAAGTTGGTGGCCCTCAACGTCATATTGAGTGCGATTGATCAGGGTCCATACAGTCTGGCTGCCCAGCGGCCAGCGGCTCGCGTAGACACCAAATTCTTCAGTGGAAGCGTACGGCTGCCAATTGGGACTTATCAGAAAGTCCGCCATTGAGCGCTCAATTTTCGTTATGCGCCGCAGAGCTTCGGCGTCGCGGGGGACAATCTGATTCCAGATTCCCCAAATATTCTCCCAGCTCTCATAACCGACCCCGTTGAAAAAGGCATACTGGAGATTGTCAACCTTGCTGTGGTTCCAGCGGTCACAAACGTTGACCATGTGCCGCGGCTCCAGCCACTTGAACGCACTGACCATGGGCGCGGTGGGGTATTGCCAGTAACCCCATGTCATGTTGTTCCATGCCAAGGCTTCAAACGGCAAAGGCATGGCGTGTTCTGGTTCCAGTGCCAGGGGATGGCCCACCTCATCCGAAGCGATGCGGAAAGCCTGGGGAATCCCCCGCAGCGTGTCGCCGTTAAGGCCGTCGGCTCCGACCTCGGCCATCAGCCGGGCGACGGCATTCCAATCCGCAGCGCCTTCCTCGCGCGTCCCCTGATCCCAAAGCATGAAAGGAAAGAAAACCTTGACTCCGCGCCGGTGAAAATCGGCGACCATCTGCTTGACGCCTGGAATCCCGCCCGGCATTGCGCGAACCATGTCGTACTGGTTGCGATTGTCGATGCCGATATTGGGATACACCGCCCAGATCAGCACCGAATCGATGCCGCCGTAGCGCTTCTCCAAATCGTCCAAATACTTGTCGACGGTATATTTCCCCAACTCGGGATCGTAGAAGTAGCGATCTTCAACCATCATCTGCGGCTGAATAAAGCTGGACTGCGTCCACTTCAAATCCGGCCGTTCGTATTCCCGGCCGGAGTAACCGGCGCGAATGCGGGCCTCCATCCGCCAATGTGTAAGGTCCTGCAGCCAGACTTTGTAGTCTTCAGGGGAACAAATGCTGGGCTGGCCGGATGACGGCTTAACCGGGTTGAGACACTCCGGACCGGGAATCTGATCCCCATCCGGGGGATAGCGGGATGCCTGTGCCGTTGCATTCACCTGGAGCGTGAGGAATGCCAAACAAAGAGCGATCTTGGTGTATCGCTCGCGACCACGTCGTACCGGCGCAGGTTGAAAGGTTTCAAATTGCATGAGTGTTACCACTTTTGGCCTTACTGTGCATCACTGGCACAGCGAAAACCCAATGTGCCCGCGCGATCTTTGCTGGGAGCCATCAGCAACAATTTACCGTGCTCGTCAGCTCTGTAGGCCTGCGGGAAATACCAGAGTGAGCCTTGTGGCTGGTAGTAGCTGCCGCCGCGCAGGATGGCCGTGCGGGAGTGCTCGTCCTGAAACTCGTCGGTCCATTGCCACACATTGCCCACCATATCCATCACGCCCAAAGGACTGGCTCCCTTGGGATGTGCCGTGACCTCATCCGGACCGCGGAGATCGCGCCCAGTGTCGGGCTCTGGAACTGCAGCCACATCCCAATCGTTTCCCCAGGGATAGACCCGGCCATCTGTGCCCTGCGCCGCATATTGCCACTCCCACTCATGCGGCAAGCGCTTCCCTGCCCAGCTGCAGTAGGCACGAGCATCCTCGAGCGCAACCCAGGTCACTGGTTTGTTGTCCCATCCGGACGGGAAATTGCCATCCCTCCAGTCCTTCAGGAAGTTTCCATTGTCGGCCGGATTGTAGCCGGCGTCTTTGACGAACTTCCGGAATTGAACGTTGGTGACGGGATACTTGTCCAGCCAAAGCGCAGGGATGTGCAGCTTGTGTTCGTGATATCGGGTGGGAGCGCTTTCCCAGGGGTACTGGACGTCGACCCCCTCGTCATCGCCTCCTTCCAGTTCGATACCGTGAACCCGGAACACGTAATCGGCAGCAGGCAGCTTCACCATATCCTGAGGAGGCTGAGCCGGTGACCTGGTGGTGGCGATGGTCACCATTTGTTGCGGCAGCACTTTCCATTCCTGGGAATAGCTCGCCAGAGGCCGCTCCGTGAATTGCTTCATCTTCGTCATCAGTGCCTGCTCGGTCGCGTCCGCGTTCTGGGTAGCGAGCACCGCTCCATATCCGTGGGCTTCCATGTCGAAGCTTAGAACAATCTTTTCGCCTTCGCGGCTGGGCTGCAGTTCCGCACCGTGGTAGAGATCGTAATAGCGAAGACCTGCCTGGTATGGCAGTTCGATCTGCCGCCCGGTAACGTTATTCTCATTCCGGTTCACAACACTCCACAGCATTTCTGCCCCTAACGGCCATTTGCTGGCGAACACACCGAAGCGCAGCGTCGGAGTCAGCGGCTCCCAAGCCTTGCTGACAAGAAACCGCGAGAGTGCACGTTCCATGGTGGCCACCCGCCGCAGTGCTTCACTGTCACGAGGCGTGATGCCATTCCAGATGCTCCAGATATTCTCCCAGCTTTCGTATCCGACTCCGTTGAACCAGGCATATTGCAGATCGTCGGTCTTGTTTCGATTCCAGCGATCGGAGATGTTCACCATGTGGCGGGTCTCAAGCCACTTCAAGTGGCTGATGTAGGGAGTGAATGGAATATCGAGGTAACTCCACGTCATGTTGTTCCACATCAGTCCTTCATCGGAGCTGGGAGCTCCTTCAGGTTCGAGCACCAGAGGATGTCCAGCTGCATCGGAAGCGGTGCGAAAAGTGCGGGGCACGCCGGCCAGAGTATCCCCATTTACGCCGTCGGCTCCGATGGCTGCCATTACTTCGGCAGTCGCTACCCAGTTTGGTTTGCCTTCGTCGCGCGTGCCCTGATCCCACATGATGACGGGAAAGAGCACGCGCACGCCCCGGCGATGAAAATCGGCGACCATCTGTTTTACGCCTGCGATTCCGCCCGGCATGGCGCGCACCATGTCGTATTGGTTGCGGTTATCAATCCCGATATTCGGATAGACATGCCAGACGAGTACGGCGTCGATGCCGCCGTAACGTTTGTCCAGATCGTCCAGGTAACGATCCACGGTGTATTTGTTGGCCACGGGATCATAGAAATAACGATCTTCTACCATCATTTGCGGCTGGATATAACTGCTCTGCGTCCACTTCAGCTCGGGACGCTCGTATTCCGATCCGGAGTAGCCTACGCGTAGCAACCGCTCGAACCGCCAGTGCTGAATATCCTTGCGCCAAGATTCAATCTGCTCCTCGGAACAAGGACGCAAGGGCAGGAAGGAATGTTCGCCGGATCGGCATTCCGGGGTCGGGATAAAGGGACCTTTGGGCGGATACTTCGTGTCCTGAGAGAAAGCTCCGACCGTGACCGCCAACAATAAAATGACAAAAAGGAAGAAGCGCAGTGTGGAGTTCATAAGCTTGAGCCTCCGTGAGCAAAACGCCGTCAGATTAAAACGTTTCAAAGATTATGTCCAGTAGGCTCGTGACGTGATCTTCATCAGCGAGTCCGTCTCTGTGCCAAGAGCCAAGGGACGAGATCGGGCTCAGCGTAGGCTTTGTCCCACGAGTTGTGCCCAACACCAGGGTACTCCGTGTAGCGGACGGTGGCTTTCGCAACTTGCAGCGCCTCGGCCATTTTGCGCGATTCCTCAACCGGAACTGTTGGATCGGCGCCGCCATGGAATATCCAGATAGGAGTGGAACCGATGCGGCGCGCGGTCTCGGCATAAGGGTCGGTGACCTGCGGATCTTGGGCTAACCCGACGCTCACATCGGGATGTCCCGGAGGACCGTGGATCCCGCCGCAGATGGGCACGTAGGCGGCGAACTTGCCCGGATATTTTGCGGCCATGTCCCAGGTCCCATAGCCGCCCATGGAAAGACCGGTAAGGTAGATGCGGGAACGGTCACCGTTGAACTCCTTGACGGACTTCTCCAGCGCATCCAACGCTTGCGCCTGCATGTTGGAATGAATCCAGTGGCTGTCCTTGCGGCACTGCGGCATCACCACGATGAATGGAAAATTGGCGGCGTTATGGCGAATTGCATGGGCGATTCCAACGTCGGTCTCGAGCACACCATCATCGCCGCGCTCGCCGACGCCGTGCAGGAACAGGATCACCGGCCACTTCTTGTGCCGGTCGAACTTCTCCGGCACAAAGACTTCGTAACGGTAGTCTTGACCCCCGATGACAACCGCTCGATTCAAGAAGCCGGTTTCATGTTTACGGCCGAAGGCAGGTACGGCGATGAGGAGGAGGAGGAGCAGAGTGAGAAGTCTTGCGCGCAGCAATGCATGCAGCATGGCTTTGATAGTATCGCAGAGGCCCAAATAGCCTCTCGGGGAGAGACTCGGAATCAAGGCTGCACCACCACCATCTCCACGCCATGGGGAACAACTTTGGCGGAAAATTCGCCGGTAAACTTGCCAAGGTCCTGGTGTTGCCATAGATCGCGGACTGCGGCGCTTAAATGACGCGGATATCCCAGATCCTCCCATGCAAGCTTGATCTCTGCTTCCGTGCTGCCGCGATTCAGCAATACCACGGCGCGGTCGCCATTTGCTAATTGCTTTGCCCACGTCTCGACGTTTTCTTCCTTGCGGACGCGTCTGCCTTCACCGCCGAACGGATCTTGATCGACGGCGATGACCTCTTTATTGGTAAGGATGTCCTGAATCTCCGGAGGCATGTCGCGCAAGTCGTTTCCCGCGATTAGAGGAGCTGCAAGGATCGACCACAAGCTGAAATGGGAGCGGTATTCGGTGGTCGTCATCCCACCATTCCCTACCTCCAGCATGTCGGGATCGTTCCAATGGCCAGGACCAGCGAAGGATTCCAAGCCGGCCTCCAGATCCAGGATGTCCATCACTCCATTCGAACAACAAGTACCGTTCGGCCACTTGATGCTGCCCGCCCACCTGTCCTGGATGTCGCCGGTAGTGCGCCACAAGTTCCCGCCAACTTCATGGCCCCACAACCAAGGTTTGGCGGTGCCCCACTCGCAGATGCTGAGCACGATGGACCTCCCGGAGGCGTCCAGCGCGTCGCGCATCAAGCGGTAAGCGGCGCGCGCATCCTGGGTTGTGGTGTTGCACCAGTCATATTTCAAATAGTCGACATCCCACTTCGCATATTGCCGCGCATCCTGATACTCGTGCCCCAGGCTTCCGGGACGACCCGCACACGTCTTTGAGCCGGCGTCCGAGTAAATTCCGAACTTGAGCCCAAGCGAGTGAACGTATCCCGCGAGCGCCTTGATGCCCTGTGGAAAACGCGCCGGATCGGCCACAATGTTGCCGTCCCCGTCCCGGGCGATCTGCCAGCAGTCATCGATCACAACGTACTTGTATCCGGCGTCTTTCATGCCGGACTTGACGATGGCGTCTGCCATCTGCCGGATCAGTTGGTCACTGACGTTGCATCCAAATTTGTTCCACGAATTCCATCCCATAGGAGGCGCGGGTGCCAGAGCGTCGCTCTGCACGGTCTGGTCTTGGGCAAGAAGAAATGTCGCGGGAAGCAGGAGGACCATCACTGCAAGGATTCGTGTGAGCATGCCGAATTCTACACGCACGGGCGAGAATGGTGTGTGAGGACGAGGCTTACGGCGCACGATGATCGTTGAAACGTTTCGCTCCGACTCGGGTGAGATTACACCGTTAGTCCCACGCTCCCGGCGCAAAGCGCGGCGCCGCCAACGATGCCGGCATCTTCTCCAAAACGCGCCATCACGAGCGGAATTTCCTGGCAGCGAGAATTCACGCAGCATCCCGGCAGGCGCTCTTGAATGTGGTGAAAGAACGGCTGCATGAGCGTAGCCGCTCCACCGCCGATGATCATTATGTCCGGTTCCAGCATGTCCACGATGTTACCCAACCAGAATGTGAGAAGCTCGGCAATTTCCTCGAGGATTTGTTTCGCAAGTAGATCGCCGGCGGCGTAAGCCTTCCCGATCATCTCCCCGGTCACCCGATCAAGGTTGCCGGAGCACAATTTCAGCAACACCGGACCTACGTCCGGCGTACTGGCCAGTTTGGAACGAGCTCTCTTGGCAATGGCGGGGCCCGAAGCGAATATCTCGATGCAGCCCGGCTTGCCACATCGGCAGCGCGGTCCGCGATAGTCGATAGTCAGGTGACCGCCTTCCGCGGCAGCTCCGGTCCGGCCGTGATAGATGTGGCCATCCATAACGACTCCCGTCCCGATGCCCGTGCCAATGGTGGCACAAAACACATTGCGACAACCACGGCCGGCTCCCCACAGGGCCTCGGCGAGCGCCGCAGCGTTGGCATCATTGTCGACTTTCACCTTGACACCGTAGATCTGCGAAATCTCGCGGGCCAACGGGTAGTTTCGCCAACAGGGAAGATTTGGCGGGTTGACCACGGTTCCGGTATAGGGATTCAGTGGTCCAGGAGAGCATATCCCGATAGCGCGGACCGAGCCCTGGGATCTCGGCTGGAGCCGCGCTTGAGCTGCCACGGAGTCGATGGCTGCCCGCACCGCTGCCAGGGCGTTGGCGGCTCCGCTGTCGGAGACCATGGGAATACGAGTTTGATACAAAATGGTTCCCGACTGGTTTACCAGGCCGGCAGCGACCTTGGTTCCACCGACGTCTACTCCAACCACAAGACCGGCTCCGGAGGATGAAGCGTCCAAGGTATTAGGAAGCGCAGAATCGATCATAAGTCGGAGCCCGGTATTGTCCCCGCAACGGCGTAGGAAGCAATGCAAAAGTAGCGTACCGACGACCAGGTATCTTTAATGGATGAACCAATCAAACTGCCTGCCATCCCACCTCCGCAATAGAAAGAAACGAGCGTAGAGGCCACCCTTTCGGAGAGCTCACCGATATTCTCTTAGTTGAAATAGTTCACAAGAACTGCCGATAGACGCCTCGGCACCCGACGCCCACAAGGAATTTCCCCCGCTCCTGGCAGCAGGCGGCGAGACTTCCAAGGGCTGATCTTCGCGCCGGGGAGCGCGCCCCGATCCGGCATAATAACATTGGCCCGAAAAAATAAATACGATTACTTTGTGAGGATAAACGATTATTCATCCCCTAGAAGTGCCTTTACATAACTTGACAAACATTTCCTTTACAGCCCAGGCCCTTTTCGCTTCCGGATTCGAGAGAATCTCGAACCATGAGCCTCTTACGACGATGTGGAAATTGCGCCCCCGCTTTTTCTCGCGTTCTCAATCCTCGCCTTTGAACAGCCCTGCCTACTGCCGATTCGCCCGGATTGCATTCTAAGCAATTGGGAGAAGTTCCTTGCGGAGGGTCAGTTCACTTCGCCAGAGAAATTTGCGGGGTGCTCGAACTTCCAGTCCGTTGTCTGCCACGCTCCGCGGTGGGACTATCGTTTTCGGAGGTCAATTGGCCGGGCCTATCCGCCCCACGAAGGGAAGGCGGCAAACTGGTGATGGGAACCAAGGTCTGGGTTTATTTCGAAGCGGCGAGTCTTGATGCGGAACTTGGCGGGAAAGCCTCCGGAGCTGACTGACCCGGAAGCCCTTAGGCCGTCCCTGTGCTAGCATCAATTTACTTCAAATGCCAACTGGAAAATTGCAAATCGTGCCCCTGGGCGGTCTGGGCGAGTTCGGAATGAACTGCATGGCCGTGCGCTGGGGTGACGACATTATCGTCGTGGACGCCGGCCTGATGTTCCCTGAATCGGAATTGCTGGGCGTCGACATTGTGGTTCCCGACATTTCTTACCTGATTGAAAACCGCCAGCGGGTGCGCGGCATCGTGCTCACCCATGGTCACGAGGACCACATCGGCGCACTGCCCTGGATGCTCTCCGAGCTAAACGTTGCTGTGTGGGGGACGGAATTTACCCTCGCTTATGTAGAAGACAAACTGGATGAACACGGCTTGCTGGAGAATGCGGACCTGCGCGAAATTCGCGCGGGAGAGCGCTTCAAAGTCGGGCCCTTTACGATTCATCCGATTCAGGTAACCCACAGCCTGGTGGATTGCGTGGCGCTCGCCATCCACACGCCGCTGGGCGTACTGATTCATACCGGCGATTTCAAAGTGGACCCTACGCCGACGGACAACAAGCTTTTCGATCTGCATGCTTTCGCCGAATACGGAAAAGAAGGGGTGCTGGCGCTCTTCCAGGATTCGACCAACGTTGAGCGCAAAGGTTTCACGCCCAGCGAGCGCGCGGTGCGCCGTAAGTTCGACGAAATATTCGCCCACACCCGGCGGCGGCTGTTCATCTCCTGTTTTTCCTCCTCCATCCACCGCATCAAGTTGGCTGTGGAACTGGCCGGGCTACATGGACGGAAGGTAGCGTTGGTTGGGAGATCAATGAACAGCTCGGCCGAGATCGCTGAAGACCTCGGCTATGTCGAAATCCCCGAGGGGCTGTTGATTCATCCCGGCGAAATGAAGAATTTCGCGCCTGAAAAAGTATGCGTGCTGATCAGCGGCACCCAGGGCGAACCGATGTCGGCGCTGTCGCGGGCGGCGGTCGACAACCATAAACATGCCAAGATCGAAAAGGACGACACCGTAGTTCTGTCGTCGCGGATCATTCCCGGCAATGAGAAGGCAATCTACCGCATGATCGATCACTTGTTCCGCCGCCAGGCGCATGTGATCTACGACGATGGATCCTCGCCGCCGGTGCATGTCAGCGGACACGCCAGCCAGGAAGAATTGAAACTCATCATCAACCTGGTGAAGCCAAAGTATTTCATTCCTATCCATGGCGAGTACCGGCAGCTGAAGCTCCATGCCGAAATGGCTGGGGCCATGCACGGCTCGGTGGGCAATGTGATTCTGATTGAAAGTGGCGACCTTCTGGAATTTGATGAACTGGGCGCGCGCAAGGCCGGACGGGTAAACGTCGGCCGCGTCTGCATCGATTCCGGATCGCGGACTGACGTGGTCGAGGACCTGGTCATTAAAGACCGCCGTCACTTGAGCGAGGATGGCATCGTGCTCCCGATCATTGCCATTAATAAACTCACCGGGCGCGTAGAAACCTCTCCGGAAATTGTGACTCGCGGCTTCGAGCCGGGAGAAGACGGCTTTATCGATGGGGCGCGGCAACTGGTAATGCAAACCCTCGAAGTCTCCAGCGACGAAGAGAAGGCGGACTACGGCGTGATCAAAGAGAAAATACGCGCCGATTTGAAGCGCTACATCTCCAAGCAGACGCAGAAGCGACCCCTGATTATGCCGGTGATACTGGAGATTTAGAATTGGGTGCCCCACTCTTGAATCATGTCATAAACTGTCATATTATGACGGTATGGCAATGACTTCCCTCAACATTTCGCTCCCAGAAGCTCTCAAGAACTACGTCGAAGGACAAGTGGCTTCGGGCGATTGGGGCACTCCCAGCGAATATGTCCGCGAGTTGATTCGACGGGACAAAGAGCGCCGCTTGGGCGACCTGGAACAGGAGCTGGTAGCAGCGGCCAAGGGCGCAAAGATTGAACTGCCTGTAGCCGAGATCCGAAAGAAGGGCCTAATTGGAGCGCTACGCGAACAGACACGAAAGCGATGAGGAAAACTCGGCTTGTCCTCAGCGACGCGGCAATTGCCGATGTCGTGGAACAAGCCGACTGGTACAGAGAGCAGTCCGACGCTCGCAAGGCGCTGGGAGAAAGTTATGACGTCTCCCCTGTTGCGCTCAGGGACCGGCATCGGAAATATTGAGGATTTGAAGAGTGACACTCGAAGCGCTCCTGACATTCTTTGGCATTCTCGTAGCCGTTGTGGCCATAGCTCGCCCGGTTCAGCGACTGTCACTACGTTTATTTGTGCCGGCGTGGCGCTTGGGCGCTGCACTTCTTCTGTCGCTGGCTCTTATTGTCTGCCGTGATGCTCCGTTTGGCGTGCGCCCACCCTTTGGCTGGCCGCTCGACAATGCGATGTTCGGCCTCACCCTCGGCGCTTTCGCAATCCCGGTCCTGGCGGCGCTGTGGGGGTGGGCCTCGTGGGATCGGGCTAGCCTCGGCGGCAACAGAATGGGGCGCGTCGAGAACGTTTTTAAGGCAGCCTTGCGCGAGCGCGAGTTCGATGAAGTGGAAAGAATCGTTCGAAAGAACCAGGATAGGCTCGAACAGTTGCCCGCGAATGCATCCTCCGTGCTGTTCAATCCGGCGATGGTTGCGGCGCTGGTCGACTCGCATTCTCTGGTCCACCTCGAATTATTGGCAAACCTGCACTTTCTCAGGTCACTAGAGAATCGTCATGGCGCCGTCGACGTGGTTGTACGCGAGCTGCTACATTCAGGCGTGTCGCCCTTACGGGCAGCCGTCGTTTCAAAATACGGCGGTTTAGAACATCTTACCTACTCTGCTTCAGAACGAGATCTGATGGAGAAGACTTTCCAAAACCCCGAATGGTACTTCGAAGCAAGCGCTCACTATCCGCTCGTTATATCGGCTGTTGAAGCACTGCGAAGCGGCAAACTAGATATTGATTACAACGATGTCGGCAGGGATTACGAAGCAGACCAAGGGATCAGCAAACGGTGCCACCGCCCCGTTTACCTCGCGGTCAAGACCGAGGTACTTGCCATCGAGGCCGCTCTTGAAAAGCGTGTTGATAAGGACTTTTATGTTAGCGATCTATTTGACGTGTTTCGAGCTGTACAGGAGCGATCCGAATTGCACAAGGCTGTCTGGGAGAGCCCTCTCAGCAACCACGAGTTCCCTACTCCATACGCCTACCTGTTATACACGGTTGCTGTGGACCTCGACGATTTGTCATGCCAGGCTGTGCAGGAAGCGACTCACAACTCTTCGCCCGCGCGAGCTGGCGCTCCAGGGGATGTCGCGCGGGCACTGGCCTTGAGTTGGTCATTCTGTGTCTGGAGCATTGCTGACTCACCGCAGCAAGTAACCCCGGAGTTCCGCACTCGCATTATTGAGCAGTACTTGGTGTTCATGCTGAAACTCGGTTGGCAAGCAAGCGAGATTTATTTTGGTCCTGTAGGGAACGTTGAGGGGCTGCACGTTTGGCGTGATCTGTTTTTGAGGGAGCTAAAAGCCCGCTTCTGGTTGAGCGATCCTCTTCGCACGGCCGCGCTCAGGAATGCCATGAATTCATTGGATCACGGGAAAGGATACGTGATTCAAGGTTACACGTGGCTTGAGAAAGAACTGTTCGGCAATGACTGACAGGCTGATCACCTTGCGTTTCATGTCGTCCTGGAACTTATAGACTACAGCCACGCAAGCGTCGGCCTCAGCGGCTAAAGCCGAGTGTTTATAGGCCCTAATCGGCACGGCTGAAGCCATGCCCTTCCACGATTCTTTGGCAGTCAGGACTAGCGCAGATTAGCTTAGTGGGTTCGTCCAGCGTAGCCCTGGGAACCGTGCGAAATCCCGATCCGCCGTGTGTAGCACCCCGCCGTATTCGATGGTCAGTGCCGCGATTTGGGCATCATTCGCCAGCGCTCCTGAGGCCTGACCGTCGATCAGCATGCTCCTCAGCAGCGGCCAGTGGTGTTCTCCCGGCGCCAAGGCACGAACATTGGGCTGGATGAGCCATCGGTCCACAACTTTAGAGGCCTCCTCCAAAGTGAGCCTGGCCCCCGGTAGTCGTTTGTTCGTCATAACACGTAAGAACGCAGTGATTGCATGCCAGGGAAGTCCGACCGCCTCAGTATTGGAAAACGTCTCCTCCACCCAGGTGCGAGCCTTCGTATGATAGGCAGAACTGCTATCGTAGGCGTAGATCAAAAGGTTTGCGTCAAGGACAATCACCGATACTCCGGTCCTTCGAGTTGTTCCAGTAGGTCTTCGACTTTGTCGTAGCGAGGAAGCCCAAGATTGATCGGTGTGACCCTAAAAGGTTTCCTGGGCAGTTCCTTCACCCTCAAGCCGAGACGCAGAAAGTGATTTACCACCTGCTTGAAGGGCTTTCCAGATCGGTGCAGCTCCTTTTCCAACAGCTTAGCTACGTCCTCATCGAGAGTAAGAGTGGTTCGCACATCACGATGCTATCAAGCAAGACATCTTGATGTCAATACAAGTTTGACTGATTGATAGTACAGGTTGGTTTCTCATTTAGAATCAACGTGGACCATGGTCACTCTCAATGACATCCGTGAAGCTCAAGCCCGCCTGCGCGGCGTTGCGGTGCGCACTCCGCTGATTGAGTCGCATATTCACCGCAACAACCGGTCCTCGGACGCCCGCAAGCTCTACCTCAAACCCGAAAATCTGCAGCCTATCGGAGCATTCAAGCTGCGCGGAGCCTACAACAAGATCGCTTCCCTTACCCCGGAAGAACTAAGCCGTGGCATCATCACCTACTCCAGCGGAAATCATGCGCAAGGTGTGGCGTATGCGGCGTGCGCTCTAGGAGCTAAGGCCGTGGTGGTGATGCCGAGCAATGCTCCCGCCCTCAAGCGGGAGGCGACCGCAGCCTTGGGTGCGGAGGTGGTGCTGGTCGGACCGGGTAGTTCGGAACGCCAGCAAAAGGCCGAGGAACTGGCCGCGCGGCATGGCTACGTTATCGTCCCGCCTTACAACGACGAGCTGATCATTGCCGGTCAGGGGACGATGGGGCTGGAGATTCTGGAAGACCTTCCCGAGGTCGAAACCGTGCTTGTTCCAGTGGGCGGAGGAGGAATGATCAGCGGGATCGCTTCGGCGATCAAGCTCAGCCGACCCTCGGTTCAAGTCATTGGCGTCGAGCCGGAGCTGGCGGCGGATGCGCAGGCCAGTCTCCGATCGGGAAAGCTTGTCGAACTCCCGGCTGAAGAGGTTTCCCGCACCGCGGCAGACGGGCTGCGCACCCAGAGCCTGGGGCCGATCACCTTCGAGCACATCCGCCGTTATGTCGATGACATTGTGACGGTGAGCGAATACGAGATTCGGCAAGCCATGCGGGCGCTGGCGTCAAACCCCAAAACCGTGGCTGAACCCAGCGGCACGGTTGCCGTGGCTGCCTTCCTGTTTCACCGTGAGGAGCTGCCGAGTACGACATTGAACGTTGCCGTCATCAGCGGCGGGAATATAGATGCGAAAGTATTGCAGGAGATCAAACGGGAGGCCGTGCCGGCTGCATCCTACTAGGTGGGCCCCAATAGCGATGGCGAAGTCTTCTGTGGAATTATCGCAATGAAAGTAAAGGCCGGAGTTTTCCTTTTGTTGGGCTTCGCCAGCGTCTGCTGCCAGGCTCAAGCCCGCAGCGCGACCACCTTGCGCGTCGCCAGCATCTACGTCACGCCGGACATCACCTCGGCGAAGTTGGGTGAGGTCGAACGCGGGCGCGAAATCATCCTGCTCGAGACAAGCCGGGAGTGGCTGAAGGTTGAGGCCAGTCTCACGGAAGAGAAGATCGTAACGGGATGGATTACCGAGAAGGGCGTGGTGCAAGCATCCACACCGAATGGTGACCGGATCGTGTTCGGTGAGGCGGTGGATTCCGAGGACCAGGCCAGCCGCCGGCACGGGCGGCGTGGCGCTGCGCAGGATGCGATGCGTCTTTACTACAAAGTGTATGACCTCTTCCCTGCTTCTCCCCTCGCTGGTGAGGCCCTCTATCGTTCCGCCGACATCCGCTGGCAGCTGGATAAGGTTGATGTCATGTCTCGCCCCTCCGCCAAGGAAAAGGAGTCTTATTTGCGTGAGGGCATGAACGAAGAGTTCATGAAACTGGTGATGAAAAAGTTTCCCGGGACGAAGTGGGCGGACCTGGCCGCATTCCATCTGATTGACAACAAGCTGTGCGGCGATTGGCAAGGGACTTCCAAGTGTCCGGAGAAGGAATCGGAGACTTATGAAAAGTACGCTACCGAGCGCCCTCAGTCTCCGGCGGTTGCGGAGGCGCTTTACGACGCTGCCTACCGCCAGGCGGCTTTGATCGAGATCTACAAGACCGAAGACCAAGCGAAGAAGTCGGAAGCCGCGAAGGGCAAGGCCATCGCCCTTGGCCAGAAGGTAATCACACAATTTCCTCAGAGTGATTGGGGGGCTCGCGCTCAACGCTTGCTCTACATGATCGAGCAAGGTATTCCCGCCTACGGGAACGCGGAAGAATAGTTCTCGTCTGGGCGTTAAGGATATTCCACGCCCCTGGCTTCAACCACACGTTGTTAACAGACTATTAAAAGGGTCGGACAGATTCCCTACGTTGCAAACACATCCTTTACGTCCTTGCTGGGGGATGTTAGGTTTCTCACAGTCCTCTGAAGAAGAGCCAGGGTTCAGACATGGAAGCGAACGAATACGATCTGATCGTGATTGGAAGTGGCCCGGCAGGCCAGAAGGGCGCGATCTGCGCTGCCAAGATGCGAAAGAAAGTTGCGATCATCGATCGCAAGCGGACCATCGGCGGGGTTTGCGTCCATACGGGGACCATCCCCAGCAAAACCCTGCGCGAGGCAGTGTTATACCTGAGCGGCTTCCGGCAGCGAAGTTTCTACGGCCGCGGTTATGTCCTTAAAGACCGCATTGCCATGTCCGACCTGATCTTTCGTGCGCAAGCGGTGATGACACGCGAGATCGAGGTCATCAAGGCGCAGCTGCGGCGCAACTACGTAACCACGCTGGAGGGGGACGCGCGTTTCCTCGATCCGCACACGGTTGAAGTCAAGGGCGATGAAGGCAGCCAGTTGGTCCGGGGCCAGCATATCCTGATCGCCTGCGGCACGCGTCCGGCGCACAGCGACGATATTCCCATCGACGGGAAGCGGATTTTCGACTCAGATCAGGTGCATTGCCTGGAGGAGGTGCCACGCGAACTCGTGGTTGTGGGTGCCGGGATCATTGGTCTCGAGTACGCCTCCATGTTCGCAACCCTGGGGGTGAAGGTGACCTTGCTGGACCAGCGTCCGGTGCTGTTGGACTTCGTGGATCGCGAGATTATCGAGAGTCTTTGCTTTCAATTGCGGCAACTGGGGACAACGTTTCGCCTCGGAGAGAAGGTAGTTGCGGTTGGATTCGATGAGCAGCGGGATCGCGTCTTTGCGGAACTTGAGAGCGGGAAAAACGTGCACGGCCAGGGGTTGCTGTACACGATTGGCCGCCAGGCGAACAGCGATTTGATGAATGTGGAAGCGGCCGGCCTGAAGTCGGATGGCCGCGGCAAAATGGCGGTCAACGAGAATTTCCAGACAGCGGTCCCCCACATTTACGCGGCGGGTGACGTGATTGGATTTCCGGCGTTGGCCAGCACATCCATGGAACAAGGGCGGTTGGCGAGTTGTCATATGTTCGGAAAGCCTGGAAAAATGCCTCCGAATCTCATCCCATACGGGATTTATACGATTCCCGAGATCTCCATGGTCGGGCAAACCGAAGAGCAGTTGACCAAGGAAAAGATCCCGTACGAGGTCGGCCTGGCGCGATACGCTGAGCTGGCCAAAGGGCAGATGCTTGGCGATGAACAAGGCCTTCTTAAGATTCTGTTCGATCCTACCTCGCTCAAGTTGTTAGGAGTGCACATTATCGGCGACCGGGCCGCTGAGATTGTGCACATCGGACAAGCGATTCTTACCATGGGAGGAACGATCGAATACTTCCGCGACACAGTCTTCAACTATCCGACCCTGGCGGAAGCGTACAAAGTTGCAGCCCTGGACGGATTGAACAAACTGTAGTTCCCAGCGTGCCGCCGTCTTGGCGGCGACGTTTCCACTTGAAATCTGGCCGCGGTTCGCCGCCTCGGTGCACCCTAGAGGCAAGTGGAGTAAGATTGCAAGTTCGTTGTCTGCCAGAATCCAACCAGAGAAAACCATGAGCAAGAAAATCCGGGTATTTGCCACCTGCGACATCGGTGAGTCGATCGATCTGCTGCGTCAAAGAGGGTATGAAGTCGAGGTTTACCCCAAGCCCGAAGTGCCGGCCAAGAGTTTGATCATCGAAAAGGTGAAATCGGGAGTCGATGGTCTTATCACCACTCTGCGCGATCCCATTGACGCGGAAGTGTTCGAAGCGGGTAAGAACACGCTGAAGGTTGTGGCGCAAATCGCGGTTGGGTTCGACAACATCAATCGTGCCGACGCGTGCCGCTACAAAATCCCCTTCACCCACACGGCCGACGTTTTGACTGAGGCGACCGCGGAATTCGCTTTCTTCATACTGGGCGCGCTGGCGCGGAAACTGTGGACGGCGGAGCATCTCACCCGCGACCTTCAGTGGGGATATTGGCATCCGTACTTGCCGTTTCTAGGCGATGAAGTGACGGGCAAGACCATCGCGGTCATCGGGACGGGACGCATCGGGCTGGCGCTGATCAAGAAGTGCGCGGGATTCGACATGAATATCCTGTGCTACGACCCGGCGTATCAGAGCCACGAATATGTGAAGGCCATTCAGGAGATCAAGGATCT
Source organism: Terriglobales bacterium (assembly GCA_049582765.1). GTDB lineage: Bacteria > Acidobacteriota > Terriglobia > Terriglobales > Acidobacteriaceae > JBAUUQ01. Next base: position 15,700 of record JBAUUQ010000041.1, on the reverse strand, counting down.
TGCTCATGCGCGTGGCGTCACCCGTGACAGGACCTGGATCAAGTATGTGCCGCTGGAGGAGGCGTTGGCGGAAGCGGATTTCGTCAGCGTGCACGTACCCTTGTTGCGGGAGGGCGAAAGTTCAACTCCTACTTACCATCTGTTCAATGAGCGCACACTGCGGAAGATGAAGCCGACGTCTTTTCTGGTGAACACATCGCGCGGGCCGGTGGTGGACGAAGTGGCCCTGGCAAAGGCGCTGCGCGAGAACTGGATTGCCGGAGCGGCGCTGGATGTGTACGAGAAAGAGCCACTGCCTGCGGACTCCCCGCTGCGCGATCCGGCAATCGCCGATCGCTGCCGTCTCTATCCGCACTTTGCCAGCGCAGGGAGGATTACGCGGCTTTCGAGCGATCCGAATCGTGGAATGGCGGGACGCTGCGTGCAGGGATTGATCGATGTGCTGGAGGGAAATTACGGCGGGGACGTCACCAAGATGCCGTACGTGGTGAACAAAGAAGCCTTTGGGAAGTAGCCGCTGCGGAGCGCTCCGCTTCCGCGATTACTCCTGGATGGTGTGCTCTTCACTGCTTTGGGCGCGCAGGACGCGGTCGACGTAATACGGCGCACGGCGGGAAGGTTCATGGTAGTGCCGCACTTGCATCTCGCCCAACAGGCCAACCGCCAGCAGGTTGAGCCCTGCCAGCAGCATGACCGCGGCAAAAATCATCAACGGGCCGTGTTCGGCCATGGTATCGGTGTGGCTCAGGAACTTATCGATCATCAGCCAGCCGGCGATGCCTCCGCCCCCGGCGATACTCAAGGCTCCGAGCGTGCCAAAAAAGTGCAGCGGCCGGGACAGATAGCGCAGCAGGAAGCGAATGGTGATCAGATCAAAAAAGACGCGAAAGGTGCGAGAAATCCCGTAATGCGAATTGCCCCGCTCGCGCACCACATTGCGGATCGGAACTTCGCAGATTGAGGCGCCATACCAGGACGCCAAGGCCGGAATGAAACGGTGCAACTCTCCGTAAAGCGGCACCTGCTCCAGAATCTCACGGCGATAGGCTTTGAAGGTGGTGCCAAAATCGTGAATATCGACGCCGCTCAGCTTGGCCATCAACCAGTTCGCGCAGCGTGAAGGAATGCGACGTAACCAGAGATTGTCGATGCGGCGCTTTCGCCAGCCGCTGACGATGTCGTAACCCTCCGCGATTTTTTCCAGGAACAAGGGGATGTCTGACGGATCGTGCTGCAGATCGCCATCCATGGCGATGATGTACAGGCCACGCGCATGGTCAAAACCGGCTGCCAGCGCCGATGTCTGGCCAAAATTGCGGCGCAGCCGGACCACGGTCACGCGGCTGTCGACAGCGGCGATCTCGCGCAGCAGGTGGAAGGTCCGGTCACGAGAGCCGTCATCCACCAGCACGATTTCGAAGCTCTCACCGTTGGCCTCCATCACCGCTTTCAGACGGTCGTAGAGGTCGGTGACATTCTCCTGCTCATCGTGCAGGGGAACAACGATCGAGTACTTGGGCATGAATGCTTTTATTATACCGGGAGGCGACAGCTTTTTGTGCACTTATCGCGGTTACCAGAGATCGGTCCCCGAAACTCAAACGATAACAGCGGAAAAGCCGTTTTTATTGTATTTTTCAAAGTAGTTGCCTGCGATGGGCGTTTGAATTGGGTTGTTTCAGAGCGGGACGGGAGCCCGCCTCAATGGATAACACCAATGTGATGATTCTGTTCGCCAGCGTACTTTGTACCATGACCGCACTGAACTTCATGGAGTTGCGGCGGATCCGCAAACACCTAGAACGGGTCGACAAAACGCAAGAGACCGCCAAAACCAAAGCCAGCTAGCCGCAGTTGAGAACACCTTCGCTTCATGGTTCGTCTGCATCCATTGCTGCTGGAATAACGAAACACGCTTTGTGCTGTTGTGTGCCGCGCTTGGAATTTCACCAGTCTCCAGTCGTCCAGGAAAAAATCTTGCCGCCGGTTCCCTGATTGACAATCGCCGTTGACCAATCCCCTATAATTCCGCTCTTGGCTTGAGTCGGTTTCCGAGGGGAGAAGCGGAATTGAACAAAAGCGGTGGTTCCCATGGTCGTCGACGTTTTCTACAGACCAGCATTTTAGGGAGTATGGCTGCTGCACTACCCGCAGTGGGAGCGGCCCGCGTGGCGGGACCCGGGGAGTCTGCGCCGCAGAAACCCTTCGAGCTGGACGAAATTACCGTTACCGAGTTGCAGGCTGGCATGGCCTCCGGGAAGTACACGGCGCACTCCATCGCGGAAAAGTATCTGGCGCGCATCGAGGAGATTGACAAGCAGGGCCCGGCACTGAACAGCGTTATCGAAGTCAATGCGGATGCGCTGGCTATTGCCGACGCGCTCGACAAGGAACGAGCACAGGAGCAGGTCCGTGGACCTCTGCACGGAATCCCTGTCCTTATCAAAGACAACATCGATACCGCCGACCGCATGCAGACTACGGCCGGATCGCTTGCCCTGCTGGGATCGAAGCCGGTTCGCGATTCTTTCGTAGCGCAGAAACTGCGAGAAGCGGGAGCGGTGATCCTGGGGAAAACCAATCTCAGCGAGTGGGCTAATATTCGTTCCTCGCACTCCAGTAGCGGCTGGAGCGGGCGGGGCGGGCAGACGCGGAATCCCTATGTGCTCGATCGCAACCCCTGCGGCTCGAGCTCCGGTTCGGGAGTTGCAACATCAGCCAATCTTTGCGCGCTCGCGGTGGGCACGGAAACTGACGGTTCGGTGGTGTGCCCTTCTTCGGCAAATGGATTGGCGGGAATCAAGCCGACGCTGGGTCTGATCAGCCGTGCTGGAATCGTCCCCATCGCGCACAGCCAGGACACCGCGGGACCGATGGCCCGCACCTTGCGGGATGCAGCGATTCTGCTTGGCGCTTTGGCGGGAGCGGACGCGCGCGACAGTGCCACCGCTGCGAGCCAGGGAAAAACGGCCGGCGACTACACTAAATTTCTCGACCCCAATGGCTTGCGCGGCGCACGCATTGGAATAGCCAGAAAATATTTTGGTTTCAACGACGCCGTGGATCGGCTTCTCAACGATTTGATCGACGAGATCAAGCGGCAAGGCGCGGAGATCATGGATCCGGCGGATTTGCCGTCGCATGGAAAGTTCAGCGACTCGGAGTTCACCGTGCTGTTGTACGAACTGAAGGCCGATCTCAACGCTTACCTGACAGCCCGTCCGGGCGCACTCGCATCCTTGAAGGAGATTATCGACTTCAACGATCGCAACCGGGAGAAAGAGATGCCCTACTTCGGGCAGGATGTTTTCCTGAAGGCTGAAGCCAAAGGCCCGTTGACGGACAAGGACTACACCGATGCGCTGGAGGCTAATCATCGCCTCTCCCGAACCGAAGGCATTGACGCGGTAATGGATCAATTTCGTCTGGACGCGATCCTGGCTCCGACGGCTGGCCCGGCGTGGTTTACGGACTGGGTCAATGGAGATAGTTCGGGCGGAGGCAGTTCGAATGCCGCGGCGGTTGCCGGCTACCCGAACATAACGGTCCCGGCGGGATTCATCTTTGGGTTGCCGGTGGGAGTGTCGTTCTTTGGCCGGGCGTGGAGCGAACCGACGTTGCTGAAGATTGCCTACGGCTTCGAGCAGGCGACCAAGGTGAGAAAATCGCCGGCGTTCTCCGCGACGGTCAAATTCTAACTTCCGGTGTAGAAACGGGCGCTCTTGACGTTCGCGGGGCGCACACCTACCATTTCCGCCAATGGTCACGCCCTCCCAACCCGTAGGGCAAACGGTTTCTCATTACCGCATCCGGAGCAAGATCGGCGGAGGTGGCATGGGTGTGGTGTACGAGGCGGAAGATCTTAAGCTGGGCCGCCACGTCGCCTTGAAGTTCCTTCCCGACGAGCTAGCCAACGACCCGCAGGCGCTCAGCCGTTTTCAGCGTGAAGCCAAAGCTGCATCCTCGCTAAACCACGCCAACATCTGCACCATCTATGAAATCGATGAGGCCGATGGGAGAACCTTCATCGCCATGGAACTATTGGAGGGGCAGACGCTCCACCATGTAATCAATGGACAACCCTTGGAGATCGTGACGGTTCTGAGTTTAGGAATTCAGATCGCAGATGCGCTTGACGCGGCACACGCAAAGGCAATCGTTCATCGGGACATCAAGCCCGCAAACATTTTTGTCACCAAGAGAGAACAGGCAAAGATCCTGGATTTCGGACTCGCAAAGGTTGCGCAGAAGCCGGAGAACGTGGCCTTGAGCGCCCCCACAGTGGAGGAACCTCTCACTAGCCCCGGTACGGCCATGGGCACGATAGCATACATGTCTCCAGAGCAGGTGCGAGGAGAGGAGCTGGATGCCCGCACCGACTTGTTCTCGTTCGGGGCAGTTCTCTACGAGATGTGTACTGGAACATTGCCCTTCCGGGGCGACACTAGCGGGGTTGTCTTCGAATCCATTCTGAACCGCGCGCCAGCTCCAGCCATCCGGCTGAATCCCGATATTCCGGCGGGTCTGGAGCACGTCATCAACAAGGCGCTGGAGAAAAACCGCGAAGTTCGCAGCCAATCCGCCGCGGAGATAAGAGCCGACCTTAAGCGCTTGCAGCGGGACATGGAGAGCGGGAAAAATCTGTTGGCAGGATCGGGAAGGCGAGAGTACGCGCGCCGCCTGCGTTGGGGCGTGGTCGTGAGCGCGGCAGCAATTGTAATCGCCTGCGGTGCGTTCCTTGCCTGGCATTCCTTGCGCTCCAGCTCGCCTAGCAGCGCCGTAATCCGCTCGATTGCCGTGCTGCCATTTGCCAATGCGAGCAGAGACTCGGAAATGGATTACCTGAGTGAAGGTCTTTCCGAGGAGATCACGAACTCGCTTTCCCGCCTTCCCAACCTTCAGGTCATGGCTCGCAGCACCGTGTCTCACTACAAATCACGGCAAGACGATCCTCAAGGTGTGGGACACGATTTGCACGTCGATGCGGTGTTGACAGGGCGCGTGGTCGAGCACGGCAAGGAAATCGATGTTGAGACTGAGTTGGTTAATGTTGCGACCGGAGCACAAGTCTGGGGCGAACGCTACAGCCGCGGTGTGAATGACGCCTCATTGCTGCAGCCCGCCATCACTCGCGACATTGCCACCGAGCTGAGGCCACAGCTAAGCGGGAACGAGCGGGAAATCATGGGCAAGGTCGGGACGAAGGACGCCGAAGCCTATAGTTTCTACCTGAAGGGTCGGTACCACTTCGAAAGGTGGACTGCGCAGGACTTGAAGACAGCTGCCGAGTTTTTCGACCAGGCGGTTGCCCGAGACCCGCGCTATGCGGCTGCGTATGCGGGGCTCGCGGATGTTTCCGCGATACAGGGTTATATGGGCTATGTATCCGGTCCGGAGCAGATGAACAAAGCGCGGTCCGCTGCACGCCGGGCATTGGAGCTCGACGACCAGGATCCCGAGCCCCACGCGGCGTTAGCCAATCTCGATTTCAACTATTTCTGGAACTTTCCGGAGGCGGAAGCGGAAATTCAGAAAGCTCTGGCCCTAGATCCCAATTCTGCCTATGCCCTCGGTGTTTCCTGCTGGATCAAACTGGGTACGCGGAGAACTCAAGAGGGGTTGGCCGAGTGCCGAAGAGCGGTCGAACTTGATCCACTCTCGGTACTAAATAATTGGGGCCTCACCTCGGAGTACTACCTTTCCCACGATTACAACCGCGCCATCGAGCAGGCCAACAAAACGCTGGAGATAGACCCGAACTATTCGGTGGCGCTGGAATATCTGGGACTCGCCTACGAGCAGCTGGGTAACTATCAAGAGGCGATGGAGCAATGGATCAAGATCGAACAATTGCAGGGTCACGAGGCGCGCGCCCGGGAGATAAAGCAGATTTACCAGAAGTCAGGATACACCGGCTACCTCAGGAAAGATGCCAAGGATCGCGAAACCGGAGGTGAATACTATTATGCGGCGGAAGATTACGCCCTGCTGGGCGAGAAGGATGCCGCGTTCGCGGATTTGGAGAAGGCTTTCGCCAGCCGGGCACGGGTTGTGGATATGAACAACGATCCCGAGCTCAACAATCTTCGCTCTGACCCGCGCTACGCTGACCTGGTGAATCGGATCGGGTTGCCGCCGTAATCCGGGGCTTGCTGTGACGATATCCCCTAGGTTGTGTTCCCCAGCTGAAAGTGGATGTGGTCGTTGTGTTCTTCCCGTCCTTTGTTTCTCTTCTTGGGATAGTCCGGGTGCAATATCCAGCCCATGCCGAGCAGTTGGCCGGAGCTGAATGCCTGCGGACTGATGTCGAATGCTTCGGCTCGCGTCTCTTCATGGGCAAATTCATAAACCGCCTCGAAGAACTCCGCCGGGGTTGCGTCTTCCGGCTTCGGCGACATCGCCAGCCGGTAGTAAGTCTTGGTTTCGTCCTTCCAGCGATCCACGCCCCAGAGGTTGCCTTCGCTGGCATGGACATTGCCCGCACTGTCGTACACTGGGCGCATCCACCAGTCCCGCCGCACATCGAAGGTGCCCTTTTTGGTGTCGGCGCCGTAGAAGTCTACGCAGTGGCCGGACGAATGGCAGTCGGTGACGCCCGGATTGCCGCCGGCGCCGATTCCTCCGTAGACAATCTGGGTCGCGCCCCAATCGCTTGCCAGCATCTTCGCCAGCTTGTACAGGACGATCGCAAACGCCGGTGTCGGAGCGAAAAACTTTTGCTGGGCCGCACCCAGCGATCCGTTCGGGCCGCCATTGTGCTCCCGCGCTTTCAGGAAAGGCATCCCGGAAATCACCGGAACGATCCTGGTCTGCATTCCAGGTTTGTGCGACGTGATCTTGCCGCTCTTATCCGTCACCACCTTGTCGAACAAGGTAATATCCCCGGCGTCGACCAGGTACATCATCAGGTCGAAGGCGTCCTGGTCGGCTAATTCGCGCGCCGGCTGGTTGAGCAGCGGGATGATCTTCGTCCAGATGATCTTTAGTTGGTCGAATGGGTAGACCATACATTTTTGGGAGAAACCGCCTGACAATATAGCAAACAGCCGAGGTTCTGACCACGGCCGTCCCGGACCAGGAAGCGGGGCCGGTCGCAGGCTACGCTCTGAGTGGTGGGAACCCGTCAGCTCCAATGCCGTCGACCAGCTGCTGCGCCGCTTCGAGCTGCAGCGCAATGATCCAGCCGTAATAGTTATTCGTAACGCAGGGCTTCAATCGGATCCAGATTGGCCGCGCGGATTGCGGGAAACATGCCGCTGACCACGCCGACTAAGCCGAGGATCGCCGTGGCAATCACCAGCGTCTTCGGGGAAACGATGAGCTGAATGTCACCCGCCGAAGCATGCTGGGCGAGTGCGCTATATAGGGTTAGAGTGCCGACTGAAAACGATACGAGGTAGGAGAGCAGAATTCCAACCAGGCCACCCACTGCGGTTATGACCAGGGCTTCGGCCAGGAATTGGAAAAGGATGTCTTTCTTGCGCGCGCCTAACGCCTTTTCGACTCCGATCTCGCGCGTGCGTTGCGTCACCGAGACCAGCATAATGTTCATCAACCCCACACCTCCGATGCCCAGAGTAACGGTGCCGATGAATGCCAGCAGAATCTTCAATCCCAGGCTGATGATGCCGAACTGGGACAGCTGTTTTTGAGCATCGAAGACGAAAATGGCTCTCTGATCGGTCGGCTTGAAGCCATGTGCGAGGCCGAGCGACTCCCGAATCGTGCGCGTCAGCTTGTCATGGTCCAGGCCCTGGGAATCGAGCCAAATCCCGCCCAGATAGTGGGTGTCCTGGAGCACATCCATGGTGCTGAAGGGAATGTAGACGACACGGTTAATGTTGTCGTCGCCCTCTTGCATCCGTGGCTGCAAGACACCGATCACCTGGAAGGAAACACCGTCAACGCGGATTGACTCTCCCAGAGCTGGCCGTCCGGAGAATAACTTCTGCTTCGCTTCCCAACCTAACACGGCGTACAGTCCATGCCCCAGGTTGTCCTGATCGTTGAGAAAGCGCCCGTCCTCCACGTGCAGGTTCCAGATTTCGAAAATGCCGGGGTCGACGCCCCACGCTGGAAAAGTGAATGTTCGCGAGCCGTATTGGACCTTGCTGTCCTTGTCAGATTCACGCGCAATATAACGGACCAGCGGCACGGTGTTGCGCAGCAGCTCGATATCGTCGCTGGTAAAGCGGATGGGGACACCGGCCTTGTTGCCTCCGGCTTGCTCCGAAGTACGATTGGGGAAGATGCCAACTGCGGTGGCGCCGAAACTGTGGAAAATATTCTCAATCGCACGGCCGAAGCCGTCGCCGTAGGCGAGCAGCAGCACCACCGTGGCGATGCCCCAGGCCATACCCAGCATAGTGAGCACGGTCCGGCGCAGATCGTGGCGCATGGCGGCGTATGCCTGTTCCAGCAAAGCACGCTTCATGCTACTCCCTCCTCAGGGCTTCGACGGGTGGCAGGAGGGCGGCTTTGCGCGCAGGATAGAGGCCAGCCACAATACCTGAAAGAGCAAGCGAACCGATCGCCAGCGCAGCAGTTGCCGGCACCAGCTTGGGAGTGTCCCATCCAGGGGGAGAAGGCAAGGTAGAAAGGGCCGCCATCAACCCTGCCGCACCTCCCATGCCCAGTCCACCGCTGAGGAGGGTGAGAAACGCGCCTTCGACGAAGAACTGAAACATGATGCTGCGCCGAGTCGCGCCCAGAGCTTTGCGCAGTCCAATCTCATGCGTGCGATCGGCGACGGCCACCAGCATGATGTTGATAATCCCGATGGCGCCCAGAGCCAGCGTGACCAACCCGACGCTGCCCAGAAACACGTTCATGGCGTCGAAAATCTTGCCCACCTGGTCCGAAGTCTTGACCGTATCCCACTCGTCGAAGGCATCGGCGTTGCGATAGTCGAAGCCATGATTGCGAGCGATCACCTTGTGCACTTCCAGCTTGGCGAGTTCGTTCCGGTCGCGGGCCGTGGGTTGGTAATTGATCATGGAAATAGCATTGTCGATTTCGCCGGTGTTGAGCGGAGGAAAGATGGTGGCCATGGCCTGAAAAGGAACGAAGATGCGCAGGTTCATGGTGTTGTTATCGCCATGACCGATGCGCTTCAGCGTGCCGATCACCTGGAAACGCATTCCGTTCAAGAGAATCGTGCTACCGATGGCGGGCCGGCCCGGAAACAGAACCCGGCGGGCTTCGTCGCCCAGAACCACCACCGCGCGTTTCTGGGAATCGTCCAAGGCATCGATCCAGCGCCCATCGTTGATCGGCGTGTAGCGGACCCGGTTGAAGGCCGCGGGTACACCCATCACGCGGCCACTGCTCTGGAAGAAATCACTTACGGCACGAATGTCATCGCGCGTGATGACGGGAACGGCGGCGCCTACGTCCGGACATTCGGCAATAATGTCACGATAGTCCTTATAGGTCAGGTAGTATTGCCGGAGGCTGGTGAAACTTCCGTTCATGGCGGGAGCGCGGCCTCCGAAAATAAAGAGGACATTCTCTCCGATCTCGTCGAACTGCTTGCGATTTCCCGAACGGAAACCCTCTCCCAAACCGACCAGCAGCAGCAAGGATCCGACCCCCCAGGCTATTCCAAACATGGTCAGGAAAGACCGAAGCTTGTGAGCCCACAGGGTTCGCAGAGTCTGAGCGAAGATGTCGAACAGGAGGCGCATTCCTACATTCCATGATACGGGAAGTCAGCGGGACCTTTCCGCGGAAGGTTATTGCGCGGGCACTTTGGAAAGCGCGCCAGAACCACCTTCCGATCAATGTAAGGATAGATGCAGGTTTCGCTTTCTTGCAGCTTTTAGGAAAAACTTTGCACTGTTCCCAGGGCAACCGGTTTCGCCTATAATCCTCCGGGCAGCGGAAAGCTCCATCCGCTTGGGGGCGATCATGCATTGGGTTAAGTTGATGGTAGAAATGTGGGTTCTGATCGGTGTGGTCACGGTGATTTTGGGGCTCCTGTGGACAAGTAAACTCGCCAAGAAACCGCAACTCAATCTCGTCAAGAGTGCTCCACCGCCTGCGCAGGCCGAAATCAGCTCCAGCAATCTGGGTAAAATTCGGTCGGCATGATTTGGGCACGGGCCGTTGCCTTCTCGAAGACCTCCCGAATACGGCCAAACGCTGTGACCTCCGTAACATAGGGCGAATCTCCTGTGCGCCTAAAATCAGCGTGTGGGCGTAGCTCTCACTTGGCGGAAGCAGTATTGGGTGCTAGCGTGCGCCCTGGTGTTTTTTGAGGTGGCGCTTTCCCTCACCGTTAAACGCAGTTCTGCGCTTACTGCCGCCGGTGACATTACTCAGTGTCTGCTTCTTCTCTGCCTGTTGTTCTGCGTGGCGGGCAACATAAACACAACCGACCAACGTGCCAAACTCTTCTGGGCTCTTCTGTCACTGGGCTGCGGTCTATGGCTCTCCGCCCAAATTCTGTGGACCTTTTTTGAAGTATGTCTTGGGCAAGAAGTCCCGACTCCTTTTCTGGGCGACGTGATTCTGTTCCTGCACCTGGTACCCATGATGGGTGCGCTGGCCATGCAACCTCATCTCGAGGCTGAGGAGCAGATTGACGGATTGGGTGTCCTGGATTTTGCCTTGCTGGTGATCTGGTGGCTCTACCTTTACCTCTTCGTAGTGATCCCCTGGCAGTATGTCTGGCCGGACGATGCTTTGTATGGACGCGGCTTCGATCTGGTGTACTTTCTGGAACATGTTGTGTTCGTGGCGTGCGCGGGTGCAGTCTGGTGGCGCAGCAGCGGAATCTGGAAGGTCATCTACGCTCACTTATTCGGAGCTGGATTGTTGTACGCGTTGGGCTCGATTGCGGCCAGCCTCGCCATTGACTTCGGCAAGTACTACACCGGCAGTCTTTACGATATTCCACTGGTTGTCGCCATGGCTTGGTTCGCCGGAATGGGGATAATTGCGTCCAAGCTGACGCTCCGGCCGGAGCCGGCCAAAACACCGCACGAGAAACACGATGTCTGGGTGTCGGGTTTGGCGATGTTTACCCTGCTCTCGCTGCCGGTAATGGCTGGGTGGGCGGTGTTCGTCAGCCATGCTCCGTTACAGGTCCGTGGATTTCGCCTCCTGCTTACCCTGATCACCATGATGCTGATGGGAGGGCTAGCCTGGATCAAACAACATCGCCTGGACAAGAAGTTAGCACGGGCGAATCGGGAATTGCGGGAAGACTCCTTCACTGATCTGCTCACCGGGGCAAGAAACCGGCGCTTTCTCAACACCACAATCGAGGCGGACGCACGCCAGGTCATCCGTTCTTATTCCGCGGCGCCAGGCTCGCAGAGTAAACGCAACCGCGACCTGATTTTCTATCTCATCGATGCCGACTCCTTCAAAGAAGTAAACGACCGTCACGGCCACGACGTCGGCGACAAATTGCTGGTAGAAATGGCACGGCGCATCAGCTCCGCAATCCGCCATTCGGATGTGCTGATTCGTTGGGGTGGCGACGAGTTTCTAGTAGCTTCCCGCTATACCGAGCGAGAGGAAGCTTTGAATCTGCCCACCCGCGTGCTGTATGCGGTTGGGAGTGAACCGATTGAATTCGAGGACGGCATCAGCGTGCGCTGCACCTGCTCGATCGGATGGGCGGTGTTCCCGTGGTTCGTGCTCGCTCCCGAAGCGGTGAGCTACGACGAAGTATTGCGTCTGGCAGACCATGCGCTCTACGAGGCTAAGAAGGCAGGCAGAAACCAAGCGAGCGGGATGCTACCCATCCGTGAAGAGCCAGCACCCACTATGGGCACCACGCTGGGCGGCAAGCACGACCGGTTCGCGGAACATTTGGCGGCGAAAACCGTGACCATAGCGGGGCCGGCGTGCACCACGGCTTCCGGCTCAAAAGATATCCCCGAAAAGACAGTCGCGGCCAGGTTGGGAAGGTAAAAGCCTGCCATGTGTGGGTGCGGGTGTCCTGGTTTACGCGTGCAAGCGCTGCAGGAGGGCGCTAGCTCTCCGGAACCACAGTCGCTCGCGGCGGCGCAAGTATCCCGGCATCGTAGGTTTCTTGTTAAGGATGCGCTGCGCCCACTGGCGTGCTTCAGCAACGCGCTGTTGGCCCGAGAGGAAACAGGCGTAGTTGTAATAGGTTTCAGAGATGGTCGAGATTGTGGTGACTTCCTCAAATAAAACCGCCGCTTTTTCGGGTTGGCCCGTATTGGCGTAGGCGTGAGCTAACAAACCGGCGGCACGGTAAAAGTCATACTTCCGGTCCTCGGCCACAACCCGCTCCAGGTCGGGCACCGCAGCGGCGAAGTCACCCATTTCGATCTCGGCTATTCCCCGGCGATAAAAAGGATCGGGTGAGTCCGTGCGCGCCGAAAGAGCTTTGTCATAGCAGCCGCGGGCGCGTGCAAAATTTCCTTCCTCCAAGTACAAATCCGCCAGTTCTTCGTAGTTGCCGGCCGAAGGATTGTCCAGAATGGCAGCTTCCAATTCATGGATGCGCCGGCGCCGGGGGAAGGTCTTGAAGGACTGGCGCATGAGACCGGCGTCGGGAATCACCTCGGCGACGATGTAGATCAGCGCCCCGAGTCCGCCAAAGAAGATGATGATCCAAATCCAATAGCCATCGGGGCGGCGACGAATGAAGTGCACAATCGCCACCGCCTGGAGAATGAGTCCCCAGGGGAAAAACAGAAACATTAAAGATCCCATGGCTTTGATCGGACTATAACATGGCAACTTCAAAATGCAGGCGCGGGCATCACCACAGGTGCGGTGTAGCGACAGCACGAGCGGGGACGCTCGCGCCTACATTCTTACGCCGATGTTAGAATCACTTGTGGTGACACCTCTCATCCGCCTGCTGGCCGCCGATATTGACGGCACCTTGCTCAACCCACAGTTTCAGATCTCCGAGACCGATTTGGCGGCCTTGCGCCGCGCCCACCAGGAAGGCGTCGAAATCATCCTAGTAACCGGGCGCCGGCACGCGTTTGCTCTGCCCATCGCCCAGCAGCTAGGCTTCGATCTCTGGCTGATCAGCTCCAACGGAGCGATCACCCGGTCGCTGTCGGGCGAGACCTTCCATCGCGATATGCTTCCCGCCGGAGTTTGCCGCGAGCTGTGCAGCGTCATGCGGGAATTCCGCGGCAACACGGTTCTGACTTTCGATACCGATGGCAAGGGCGCCATCGTCCTCGAACACATGCGCGACCTGGCCGGCAGCATCCAGCGCTGGCTGGAAAAGAACCTGGAATACATCGATTACGTGATCCCCGTCGAAGATTCCCTGACCACCGACCCGGTGCAAGCCATGTTTTGCGGGTCGCTTGCCCGTATGCACGAGGCGCTGGCGGCACTGGCGGCGTCCGAGTTAGCGGAAAAGACTACGGTTCTGCGAACCGAATACCCGGTTCGCGATCTCTCCATCGTCGACGTGCTGAACCGGGAATGTTCCAAGGGACATGCGCTCGAGCGATGGGCCAATTACCGCGGCATACCGCGCGAAGAGGTCATGGCCATTGGTGACAATTACAACGACATTGAGATGCTTGCCTTCGCGGGCCTGCCCTTTATCATGGGAAATGCATCAGAAGAGCTGCGCGGGCGGGAATGGGCTGTGACCCTCGCCAATGATCAGAACGGAGTGGCGGCGGCCATCGAACAGGTGCTGGGCAGAGCGCGGGTGGGAGTATGAGGGAGTCGAGAAGTGAACAGGCGAGATGTGCGGCTGGACGGGTGAGTCACCCGTCGACACGCGACCTCTTACTCTTCTTACTGGTGGCGACCGCGACGGTTTGCGGGGCGTCCTACGCCTCGGCGGCCGACTTTGCCGTCCTGCACAACGGGTTCTCCATCCGGCACGAGCGGCGGGAAGTGGTAGGGTCGGTCACTCGCCTGTATCTCAATGCTGATCCAAACGGATATGTTGACGTTCCGACCACGCTCATTGAATGCTTCGAACCCGATCCGTCGCCCAGGCAGCCGATAGTGGCTCCCTCGCAGAGCTTACCCGATGTAGTCAACACCGCCAGCGGCCGCTATCATCTTGACCCAGACCTGGTGAATAGCGTGATTCACGCGGAGAGCGGATTCAATGCCCATGCTGTTTCTCCCAAGGGAGCGCAAGGGTTGATGCAGCTGATGCCGCAGACGGCATCGCGGCTGGGCGTGGCCGATGCCTTCGATCCCGGGGCCAACGTGGAGGGCGGTACACGCTATCTGCGTGAATTGCTGCAGCGCTACCACTTCGACCTGATCAAGGCACTGGCAGCTTACAACGCTGGTCCGCAGCGGGTGGATCAATATCATGGCGTCCCGCCGTATTACGAGACCCAGGCTTACATCGCCAGAGTGGTTCACGACTTTAATCGCAAGAAACTCGCGGAACAGAAGGCCGCCGCTTCCAAGCACGCAGTCATCAAGCGAGCTGCGCTGCTACCTGCTTCGAACACCCGCGGCGAGACTCTCGGGAATACGCAACCGAGTGTCCACTGATCCAATCCGGGTGGACACCCACGCTTCATCATCGCGTACGCGATCTACTATGACGCCGGTGTACCATGACCATCGATGAGTAAACACCGCATCCTGATTTACGGACTGGTCCTGGCCATCCTGGCGGCCCTGGTATACCTGCAGTTTCGTCACTGGCGGACATTCGACTGGGCCAAGTTCGCGGAGAATACCCGCGACTTGAGGTGGCGGCACGTCATTCACGGAATCATCCTCATTTACCTGGGCTATTTCCTGCGGGCAATACGCTGGAAGCTTTTCCTGCGACCGGCTCGACCAAATGTTTCCACATGGGGCCTGGTTTCAGCCACTCTGGTCGGCTTCACCGGATTGGCGCTACTCGGCCGCCCGGGAGAACTGATTAGGCCTTATCTGATTGCACGTCGCGCCAGCTTGAGTTTTTCCTCTCAGCTGGCGGTGTGGACAGTGGAAAGAATTTTTGACCTGGCAGCCTTCACACTTCTCATGGTGGCCGCGATCTTTCTTCCCACCAAGCTGCGGGCTTTCGTGGCCGACCGGCCCGCATACTACCATTGGCTGCATCTCGCCGGCTATCTTCTTTCAGCCCTTGTGCTCGCTCTGTTTTGTCTGGCTGTGCTGATTCGCTACCAAGGTCCCGCGATTGCCAGCTGGGTAGAGAACCGCTTCTCGCATCTGGCCAGGAATTTAGGTCATAGGATCGCTCTGCGCATCCGGGAATTTGCCCAAGGTCTGGACACCATTCACGGAGCAACCTCTTTCCTGCAGATCTCGATCGTCTCCGTAGTCATGTGGTGGTTGATCGCGCTTTCGTACAAAGAGGTCACACATGCCTACGGAGCGCCGATGCAGGAGATGAGCGTCACCCGAGTTCTGCTTCTTCTCGGGTCAAGCATGGTGGGATCAATGCTGCAGCTGCCCGGCGTGGGCGGTGGCTCGCAACTGGCGACCATTGAAGCTTTAGATAAAGTGTTTCACGTACCTCGCGAGATTGCAGTAAGTTGTGGAATCTTGCTTTGGTTAGTGAGTTTCGTGGTAGTGATTCCGGCGGGGTTGCTGCTGGCGCATCGCGAACGGCTTTCGCTGCGGGCGGTAGCCAAGGAAAGCGAGAAGGCGGAGACCGGCTGAAGGCAGCGAGTCCAGGTCTTGAAAATGTAGGCGCGAGCGTCCCTGCTCGTGCTTCCGCCACCGCAACCGCACGAGCGAGGACGCTCGCGCCTAC
>JBAUUQ010000040.1:0-37649 GCA_049582765.1 Terriglobales bacterium | reverse complement strand
GATTATGCTTACGGGGAAGAAGGGATTGCGTGGGTCAATCAACCGAAGCCGGGCGGACATCAGCAGCGAGCCGGGTCGAGTCCATCGCTCCCACCTTTGCAAAAAACGCAAAGGTGGGCCACCCACCGCCCAGGTCAAAGGATGGCAACCGGAATGATCTGCCCTGTAACGGATGGAGAATCTGGCGGAGAGGGAGGGATTCTCATCACAAACCTTGCGGCTTGGCGGTTAATAGCGCAGAAGTGTAGTAATCTCCAGTGTTTATGCATAGCAGCACGATTCCAGCGAGCAGCCAACTACAGTCGTGTACAACCCCCTACAGTCCTCAAAATGTTGATTTTGTGTAAAAAGTGTAAAAGCGCTACTGGGTAGGTTCCCTTAACATTTGTTTTCTATAGCCGCCGCATCCTCCCGTCCAATTGGAAGGGCGCTTGGGCATCGTCTCCGCTCTTGCCCGGCTTACCGAGCTTCCTCGCACACATTTTCCTCATTGCCGAACACATCGATTGCCGCCTACACTACTGTGGAAGGTGGTAGACATGTCAGGCGACCTCACGAGCGACCAACATCCCGCAGCGCTTCCATTTGACGCGCCGGACAAGGATTTTTCTTCGGTCCATTCTAAAACAGCAGGGAGCGATTCCGTGCCAGAAGGACCCGCAAAGCCAAGCAGTGCAGCGGAAGTGGTTTCGGCGAGTACACCACCGGGGAAGGTCGACGGCACAAACGGGCCCGCCGTTGGCGGAGGTAAACGAAGATCGCCCAGCACGAGAGCTGAGCGGCAGGAATTTTTCCTGCCCGTCAGCGGATTCATCTGGCTGTACCCAGAAGAGGTCGAGGTAGTCAACCACCCTGCGTTCCAACGGTTGGGGCGTGTTTATCAACTTGGGCAAGCGTACGTTGTTTATCGGGGTGCAACACACAAGCGGCTGGAGCATGCACTCGGTGCTGTCCACGTGGTACAGCGCATGATCGAAGCTGTCGGACACAACAGCGAGAAGAAGAATAAGTCACCTTATCCGACTAGTCCTCTTACCAAGTTTGAGGAGAGATTTGTGAGACTGGGTGCTTTGGTCCACGATATTGGGCACATCGCGGCGGGTCACACCGTGGAAGATGAGCTTTCATTGATTCCTCGCCACGACGAAGATCACAGGCTGGACGTAGTTTTCGGTCTTGAGGTCTCGATCGATACGAAAAATTCGGGAAAGGATGTCCAGGCGAAGGAGCCAACCGTAGCAACCCGGACGGGGTGGGAGTGGCGTGACAACAAAGGAAGAACTCTGGCGGAACTCATTGATGAGTTTTTTGCTATCTACGTCCCTCCCAGCCTTGCTGGCAAGGTGACCGCGTCGCAAATCGTCAGGATGCTGATCCGCAAGAGACCGGAAACGGGCAAAGACAAGTATGAAACCATCCAGACTGCCCTTGAAGAGTCGTCTGACATTCGACTTCAGATCTCCCGTGACATGATCGGAAACACGATTTGTGCCGACATTCTCGATTACATCCATAGAGATTGGTATCACGTGGGCAAACCCAAACCTTTTGACGAGCGCCTGCTTCAGTACATGGAGGTACGGAACCTCGGAAATCCAACGACGCTGCCATCGCAAGATGACCGATTCGTCATTTCGCTGGGCAGACGACCAAATCTCCGCACAGATGCCGTCTCGAATATCCTTGAGCTTCTGGAGTGGCGGTATCAGCTTTGTGAGTCGGTACTGTTTCACAAGACAAAATTGGCAGCGGCTGCCATGTTGGACCGCGCCCTGTACGAGTTGTGGGGCGACTCCGGTATGGACATAGAGCGGACACTGCTACCGCTGAGTGACGAGGAGCTGATGTCGACTTGTCGTGAGCTGGCGAGAAAACGGGCTAGCAGCGAGAGATCTCAGCAATACAAGCCGGGGGAAGTCGCGGAAAGGTTGTTAGGTGCTCTTGAAAAGCGTCAGCTGTTTAAGCCTTTGAGCACTCGGTTTTTCGCGGATCTGCCCGCCGACGTTGCCGCAGAGGTTAAGCGTGTCTATGCTGGAGCGAATGGTGATACGAAAGCAGCGGCAGCTTCCAGAAACCGGGTCTTAAGAGTATTGGAATCGGATTTTGGGCTTACGTCTGGGTCGTTAACCATGTACTGCCCACGAGGGGTCAACGCCAAGATCGCTGAAGTTCAGATCGCGGTCGGTCCGGAGATCAAGCCGTTTAATAGGTATGAAGAAGAACACAACGAACACTTGGCGGGTGGTCACTTGGATGCACAACTGCGGAGGTTTCGTAGGCTTTGGAGGGTGCATTTCTTTATCGACAGTAGTGAAAGAGAGCGACTCGCTGAAAGAGTTCCTCTGCTGCAACAGGCGATTGAAAAACTTGCGTTGGGACATGTGGTCGACGAGGAAACACCGGGTAGAGTGGCTCGTTCTCTTGCAGGTGTGCTCATTCAGATTAAGGATTCGCCGTGGGCAGGGGCTAAGTTGCGTGATGCGACTTCTGCTGCCTATCGAGATGCGGCAGCATCGCTCGGCTCGTATCCGATGGGGTGCGACAGCATTCGGGCTTACATCGAACCGACAACAAAGGCGTCCTCCTAGATCCCCGTGCGCAGCACTGATGAATATCGGGCTTTATTGCACGGAGTCGCAGATCGGCTCGTCGAGGGAAAAAACACACCGATTAGTGTCCGCGAGTTGTGCGGGATTCTTGACGTGAAGATTCGTCGGTCTCCTGCTCAAAAATCTGCGATTCTGGTCAATGTCGACTCCGCTGCAGAGATACTCCTGCCGCCGAGTGGACGAACCCGACATGTGTCTACCGTTCAGGGACCGTTCGAGCCACGAACATCACCCATGGGGCGCCTCAGATATGAAGATGAAGCGCGGGAACGATTCTGGGTCGCTCATGAGATTGGTCATTGGGTTCTGCGCAAATCGAAGGTCCCCGCTCCTTTTGGGAAAAGCGAGTACTGGATTCACGAGGAGTTGTGCGACGACTTTGCCAGTCGCTTGCTAGTCCCTAGAAGCGCCATTCAACGGCTGGAGGAACACCTCTCCAATCCGATCCCTGACTCCTCCAACAACATTTCTAACCCAGCGAACACTGCTCTGTCTGCATTGGAGAGTTTAGTGGAATCGACATGGGTACCGTGGGAGCTGGCTGCTTACCGGGTTCACCGATGGAATACAAGGTTTTGGTTCTTCACAGTTCGCCGCTGCGAGGCAAAACGCTTCCGGGTTGTTTTTACAGCATTGCACAACCGTAGGGAGATTAGGCGTGTTATTACGGCAGAGACCTCGCTCGGAATGATATTGTCCAGAGCCACAATAGGAGTAACGAAGGACCTAAGTCCTGCTGACCTCGCACCACTGGCTTCGGCGAGCAGTGCCGCATCAGCCGCACTCAAGAGATTATCTCCTTCCGAGATCCGTCTTGCGGTATATGGCGACACATCTTGTCACTACGTGCAGAACCCGAAATGTACGCAGCCGGAATCGCGAATCTGAGTCTCTCATTGCATATCCTGCGTAGCATAATCGCCCCGACTTGACTATCCGTGCTTTTGGACACGTCTCGCTTAGACCTCTGGGGGAGATGAACGACTGCCGCGCCTTCTTCGATTCCTGTCGCCCTGATGCAAGCAGACTCGACATTTGCCGCACAACTTTCCCGCGCGAATCGCCTGCATACGCCAAGGGTGTGTTGGACAAAAACCGCGAGATCCTGAAACCAAAGCAGGGTTACGTCGAGGCGGCTCGGTGCGGCTGTGTTTGCGACGCACCTCTTCTGCGGTTGATTCCACGACTTCCGAACGTAGCTTACGAACCAATCTTACAGCGGGCGCCCCTTCCAATGCTCCAGGAGTTTCGAGCAATTTCGCCGCTATCTCGATTCGATTCGCATCCTTCGCAATCGTCTTAATAGCCTTGTCCTCGATTTGCCTGATGCGCTCGCGCGTCAGTCCAAGTCTCTGCCCAAGCCCTTCAAGAGTGGAACGTGGATGGTCACAAAGACCAAATCTCCTCATGATTACGAACTTCTCTTCAACGGATAACGGAGCAAGCAGTTCCTCAACCACCTCTGCAGTGTCATCAGATCGCGCACCGGTGGAGTCACCGACGGCACTACGTCCAAGAAGTTCTAAGCTGGCTTTGAAGTGCGTTCGTTTTAATCCTCGAACTCTGTTCGCCCAGCGCCTCGCTAATTTGTCTGCACGACGTTCGCGAGATCTCCACTCTTTCAACATCTCGCTGGCATGCGAAGTGTCGCGCTCTCTTGGATCGAGGATTTCGAGCCAATGCAGGACCCTGCGGTGGGCGTGCTGCTTCTCAGCAGTCCATTTTCTGAGCATGTCGTAGGCGTGTTGATACTCGCTTTGCATCGTACTCGACCGGGTTGCAACTCGGACGGATGCGACGATCTATTAATCCGCCGTCACGAGAATCTTGAGCAGCTTTGGCGCAAACTCGTTCGTTTTCGCATCCACGAATTCCCTCATGCTGGTCACTGGTGCGGTAGGAACAAGTAGCAGCTTATTCTTAAAAACCAGATCCTCCGCGAGTCTGTACACGCTCTGTTCCGTAATAACAGTGCAGACTCGGTACTGGGCAGTTCGGTCCGTGTCCATTTTCTTCGCGTAGTCTTCCTGTGTAGTGCCAAATACGGCTCGATTCAAGGTGTGATCACTGTTGATGTAAATCACGCCATCGACCAAGTCAGAGCACTTCTGGTTGCCAAGTGATCGGTACTTGATGTCCTTAATCAAGCCGCCTTCGTCTTCTTGGTCCAGCGTTAAGGTCGCCACAGCTGTAACAACTTTTCCTGCAGGAATCTTGGTCTCTGCCATAATTCTTGCGAACTGCCCCCAACCACTGCCAGACCAAGCTATCGGCAATCGTGCAACAGTCGAATCAGGAATCTGGTGCTTCTTTTCTAGCTGTACCGTCACGGACTCCGCCCTCTTGCCATTTTCATCCAAAAGTCCGATTGCCCCTTGGGACTTCACAATAGACACTTCAATTCTTCTTCCAAGCGGTACAGCAGCCAGATTAACGTACAGCACCGCATAATGTTTTTTGTTGGGCTGACCGACACTTTCCGCAGGTCTGAATTCCATTTCCAATGGAGGTTCTACCATTGGAGCGCCGACTACGTCTGTGACATCTAATTGGCTGTCGAGCGTACCGTCTTTGCCATCTGCCAGGACGGTGATTAGCGCACTTTCGTGCAGTGTGTCTGATCTAAGGCATATTCGATAGGCGAGGAATTGTTTGAATGCGACTCCTTTCTCGACAGTCAGCGAAGTGGGCGAAACCTCAATCTTTGGATTGGAGGAGTCGAACATGATTGTGCCCTTCGGCTTAGCGTCGGCGGTCCGGATTAAGAGCGTTACGAAGCGCGGTTGACCGACAACTACCTTCGTTTTTGCTGGCACAAACTGGATGGGTACATCTTTTGACTCGATGGCATCTCCGGTGCCGTCTTCACCGGAACCCAAGAGATCATTCAGGTATTTGTTCAACTGTCGCATCGCATCGTTGAGGCGCTGCGTTGCAGCCTTCGAGAGATCCTGTGATTCTGATTTTTTGTGGCGTTCTTCTTCTTTGCGATAAATCGGCTCCAGTTGTTTCCGTAGTTGTCCGAAGAGGAACTGCGTGAACTCATGCCTGAGATAGAAACCATCTCTGGTGGTGGTTAATGGCGACTCTTTCCCTTGATTCAAATAGTGTTCCAATATCGACCTGATTCCTGAAAGCCGAACCACGCCAAAAATCTTGTTCAAATATGGCGCTCCATCAAAATCCGGCAAAAAGGTCAGGTCCAACACTGCATCTTTGTCGTCCACCAGAAGCAAACCATTTTCGCGCTCGTCTCGCGCTTCGCGACCTTTAAGGGGCGACTCCAAGTCAGCACGGCAGACGATGCCATCGATCCGAAGAGGTAAGAACTTTTTTTTGGTGAGTTCCTCGGGGATATTGAGATCCATACCGAACTTTCCAATCACGTCACCCACGGGGAAGTCGTAATCAAGGACATCGTCGTACACCACGCCAGCAGCCCGGTACCGAAACACACGGACCCCGACACCAGGGTCCGAGTTGATCAGGCGCAACATATAGAAACGCGACAGTAGCGGAATCGCCCTACCTTCGTCTGGAATGGAACAGTCATCCGAGAGTAAAAACCTTACGCAGGTCCCGTTTTCGCCAGACTTCAGGTGAACATCTGACAATTGCCTCTTTGTCGGATTTTGTATCGTGCTACCAGTAACGCGCGGTTTGCCGACTTTGGAATCGAACTCAAACTTGGCGGAAGTGAGGACGTTGTCCTTGTAAGAGAACAGCTCTCCTTCTTTGTGTCCAAATAAGACATCGCTGATTCCCCTGCCAAATAGACTCCTTCCGGGGCGTCCCTTGGACACAGCTGACTTGTCGGCGGCAAACTGACGGAATGCCGCCTCTACGTCTGAGAGGCTGAGTCCCTCTGCCGAGTCCACAATGTCACAACTTCGAGGAGGTCTCTCGTATCCCTTCGCTGTGTAAAGGTGTATCTGAATCTCACGCTTTGGCTTTTCTGACAATTTGGCTCGCAGAGCGGCTGAATCGAGGCGCGTGCCTTTCGCACAGTTCAAGATCTCCGTCACCAAGCCCGACGAGTCGGGGAGATGGAACTTCCGCTTGTATGAAGAGTCGGAATTGGTCACAGCTTCTGTTACAGTTTTCGCAAAGCTGCTGACAACATTCGCAAATTGCCTTGCCCATTCGCGCGGAGCCAATTCAATCGGAAAGTCAAAAGTTGGCATGTTTCACCTTTGCAAGTAAGTCTTGAATTTCAACGCAATGTTTTCCAGGAACTGCACAACCTCTTCATCCTTCACTTGTTTTGCTGCTGCCTGAAAAGTCTTCAGTCGTCGCCGCTTCTCGTCACCCGGAGTGTGGTCATAAACTTCCAGGAAATTGATCAGGTCAATCGCCTCGACCTCGCTCCAGCGACCCTCCAGGTACGACTGGAATAATCTTGATTTCCTCACCTGCGCGACCAGGTCTTCTGGATGAACAGTTGTCGGTCGTCCTGAACCGCGCACGCGTGCAATCGGAACTTGCACCGCTGGTGAAGTGCCATCACCAGAAGAGGGTTTTCCAAGACGGTTCACCAGGGCTTGAGCCTCTTCGATTCCTCTTTCATTAAGGAAAATGCCCTTGTTCGTAATTGAGGTCGCAAGATTTCTGTACTTGGGGCGCATCTGGAGGACGGATCGGTTAGTCCTGTTGACGTCAGGGAATTGCGCCCATCCGGTCATGGCAAATTTGGTCGGGAAGAGTTTGAAATTTAGGACCGCCACATTTTCTAAGGTGGTAGGAAGCGCCCACTGCGTGAGCCAATAAACCGAGTACGCCGTAAGAGTGGCTAGAGATAAATCGTCGTACTTGGCAACAGCAAAGGGGACCAATTTCAGCACGTCGACAGATTCGTCTGCATGCATCTCAGTCTTCCTTAGGTGCCCAGGTGCGGACCAGTTTCTGTTGTACGCCGACATTCATGACTATCGGTGGAACGCGCTTCCACTCTCCAGGGACCGCAGAACGCCAAAATTTGGAAGGCAACTTTGCTCGAAAGTCATGGGTAACGCCTTCGTTGTAAAGGAACCATTGCTTCCGTGCGGCGTTTGATCGTTCGGAGAACCTGCTCCAAGCCAGGACATGTACCTCCGGTACGATTCCGTACTTGGAAAGAGGAGGCTTCTTCACCAGAACCCGAGCCTTCTCCTCAACGAGTGCTAAAGGGGTTTTTCCGTTGCAGACCAGGTGGACCGTCACTTTGGAAAAGCAGTGAGGAGGAGCCTCCCTTCCAAGTGGCGCAGCCACTGCGAGTATGAACTTGACGCGCTTGAGAACAGCTTCTCCCAACGAGGTTTCCAGTTGTTTGAATAATGCCTTCGGGAATTTGGTCTGTCGGAGTTTGTAAATCCTCTCTGCTAGGGCTAGCTGTTGCGCACCATTCTTCGCGACGCGCTCCTTCTTTAGGTCCCACTTACGTCGAATATCATCTGTCACGATCTCCGAAAACTGCTCACGATAGGTTTTGTTTACGTCGCAGCCGATATAGCGTCGTCCCGTCGCCTTTGCTTGTGCGAGCACTACGCCGGACCCCGCGAAAGGATCAAATACCCGGTCACCACGATCTGTTGTTAGCAGGAGAATTCGCTCCACTAAAGAAGAGGGGAAGGGGCAGAAGTGCCGAAAGTCGCTTTTCGACCAACTCCCTTGCACTGGTATCGGAAAAGTCCAGATGCTGGACGGAACCTTGCCTTCCGGACTGTAGCGCTCTGGATATTTGACCCACCATTCTTTGAGACCGTCTGGTTCTTTTATCCGGTCAACGTGGTACTTGAAATCCGATGACTTCGCGAAAAACAAGATGTACTCGAATATTCGCCTAAACTGCCCGCGCCCAGACCACGGAAGTGTTCTTGTTTTGTTCCAGATGATGATGTCTTTCAACAGCCAACCGACCCCAGAGAGTCGCGAGCACAAATCAAACGGCAGGAGACGTAGCGTCGAATTCTCTTTAAATGTGTCGACCACAACCCACAAGGAACCAGTGTTCACCGTTTTGCGGTGAAGAGCCGCAAATATGTTCACGAGCGAATTGAGGTATTCGTCGTAAGTCTGCCCGAATCCGATCTGCTTCTTGGAGCCGTAATCTTTCATCGCTCCGTAGGGTGGAGACGTGAGAGTGAGGTTGATCGTCGAATCTCTCATAGAAGAGATCATGGACGCCGCGTCTCGCAAATAGTACCCGTTTCGCATCGCAATAAGAGGACTACAGTTTGAAGCTGTCGTTTTTCCCGAAATGAAACTTTGCCCGTATCTCTTTAACTCGGCGGTCGATGACAGAGAAGATTTTGTCCACATCCTTCTCCGTATACGAATACAACTGGCGATTGGCGCAGTTGCCGAGGATCTTCAGGCGATTAAGGACTTCGTTGGTCCTTGCTGCACCCAGGCGCCGGAATCGCTCTTCAGGAGTTTCCCCCACCACTTTTATCTTTGGCATAAAATACCTAAGCATACCATATGCGTACAATCCTTAGCGATTAATCTAATGCTTATACATTAAGCATTATACTGACATGCTTATTTTTTCGTCTATATGATTAATGCATTGAGACGCGAGCTTGTAAGTGGCTAATAACAAACGACTTAAAAGTGGACGCTTTCGCCAGTTCCGGTGTATACTAGGCGTAGGAGGCGAAAAACGAGCGATGAACCACAAGCAAAAATCGAAAGACCAGGTCGCTAGGTCCCAGGCGTCCCGCGAGCGCCGGGTTGTAGTCCTTGACATCGAGACCGTGGCTCTGGACCCCACTGAAGAAAAGGGGGCGCTGGACGCGCTCCGGGGGCGTATTGTTTGCATCGGCGTGCTGATAGACAACGGCGAGATGGTAACTGAGACCTCTCTCTGCGACGATGACGAGCGCCTCGTGATCACCGAGTTCTGGAATACGATCAAGTCGAGCGACGTCATTGTCGGACACAATGTGATCGACTTTGATCTTCTGTTTATCCGGCAGCGCAGCTGGATTCTGGGAATCCAGCCTAGTCGCCCATTGGACACGCGAAAATTCTATTCGACGGATGTGATCGATAGCATGCAGCTCTGGACGAACTGGGGGCACAAGAAAGGTGCAACCCTGAACGCTTTGGGCGTGGCTCTGGGCTGTGGCGGAAAAACGGGCAACGGTGCGAACGTCGCCAAATGGTGGGCAGACCGTGACATGCAGAAGATCAAGGCTTACTGCCAGCAGGACGTTCGGCTTGCTTACCGAGTGTTCTGCCGCCTCACGTACCAGGAGCCTAGACAGATCGCGATAGAGACGCAGTCGATGTCGGCTGCATCGACTGCAGCAGGCGGGGTCGCTGCCGATGAAGATTACGCCCGGACCGGCAGTACAGCCTTTTAAAGGTCTAACTTTCGGATGGAGTTTATGAGACAGCTATCAAACGCCGGGAGAAAGTCGCGCAAAAATGGCGGAAAAGGGAAGGGTGACGGAACATGCGGGACCTAATGGACGAAATGGCGGAAGCAGGGATTTCGCTTCGCGCCGATGGAACGATCGAGTTTGATCGCCGCGCTGTCGCAACTTTTGCCGGACGAGGCATTGAATTTGCCGTGTTCCACGACGAACACAATCGCCGCACAACTGGAAGATGGCTCACGTCTGGGGAGAGGCGAGCGCTCAACGAAAAGGTTCTGCGTGGTTCACGACTCGGTGACATTAAGAATTTTGGCGATTTCCTGCGCGAAGTCGGAATAAAGGTTCGCAAGGATAGGAGGTATAAAGCACGCTGGCGCAGTTGGGCTAGCGATCAACTTATTGTGCGAATTTCGTAAGCTCCAAAATAAGTGCCCCGCGCTGGAACGCGGGGCTTGACCGTAACCCCGCTGCTTAGAAGCAACCGGAATCACAGCTCAATTTCATTCTCCACTACTCGGAGATCCGGCGCAACAGGCAGCTCCAACCAGAGCCGAAAAGGAGGCTGTCATGTTGCACGAAACGACTATCACCTGTCCGAGATGTGAGTTGGAGTTCCCGATCACCGAGACTCTGGCTCAGCCCTTCATTGCTGCTGAGCGCACAAGGCTTGAAAAGCAAGCAGGGGAACGCGCCGCTGCGCTGAAGACGCAAGAAGACGCTCTGTCCACACGCCAACTCGCGCTCGAGGACCTCAAGCGCCAGTTGGACGCTCGCCAAGGAGAAATCGACGACGCCGTTGAACGGAAGCTCCAGGCGGAACGGAACGTCCTCGCCAAGGCTGCGGAAAAGAAGGCGGCGGATGCGTATTCTGCTCGTCTGCTGGCTGTCGAGCAGGAGCTTGCGCAGAAGCAAGCGAAGCTGACAGAGGCAGAAGCTGCTGAACTCGCGCTGCGCAAGGAACGCCGAACCCTCGAAGAGGAAAAACAGAAGCTCGAACTTGAAGTCGAACGCCGACTAGGGCACGAGCGTCTGCTAATCCGCGCTGCTTCACAGAGGGACGCGGAAGAGGCGTACTCATTAAAGCTGGCAGAGAAAGACAAGCTGCTGGCTGACATGAGGAAGCAAGTCGAAGAACTGCGGCGCAAAGGCGACCAAGTATCGCAGCAGCTTCAAGGCGAAGTCCAGGAGCTTGAACTTGAAGCCATGCTGAGGTCTGCCTTTCCCGGTGACCTCATCGAGCCAGTCCCTAAAGGGCGCAATGGTGGAGACGTGATCCACAAAGTCATCGGTCCCAACGGACTGCAGTCCGGCACCATTCTCTGGGAGTCCAAGCGGACAAAAAGCTGGGGCGGTGATTGGCTCAGCAAGAACCGAGACGACCAGCGGATTGCGGGCGCCCACGTCGGCGTGATCATCAGCACTGTCCTGCCGAAAGGCGTGGACATTTTTGATCGCGTCGAGGGTATCTGGGTCGCAACCATGCGTTGCGCGTTGCCTCTAGCCACGGCACTTCGCCAAGCGCTGATCGAAGTTGCTATGGCGAAAGTCGTTGTCCAGGGACAAGACGGAAAGATGCAGCGCATGTTCACGTACCTTACGGGTCCACACTTTCGCGGGCGAGTCTCCGCGATCGTCGAAGCCTGTGTGGAAATGCAGACAGACCTCGAAGCCGAGAAGCGCGCACTAAACAAAGTGTGGGCGAAGCGGCAGCGTCGTCTGGAACTGCTTATGGGCGGAGCGGCAGGGATGTATGGGGACCTCCAGGGCATAGTTGGCAAGTCGATGCCGGAACTGGATGGACTCTCCGGTCCGCTGCTGGGCGATGGTGCAGCATCGGATTTGGCTAACAAGCCTGATCCGAGCGAAGCCCCGGACCCTGCTTGAGCCGTTTTGGGAAGGCATCCCTTCGATCAGGGATGCCTCCTGATTCTTTATTAGAGGGAACCACAAATCCGAGTATTTGAAATCAGGAGAATTAAAATGAAAGTCTTATTCTTGTTGGATAATGGCGAATACGTCGAGGTCGCCCCGGAGAAGCTGCAAATTCGTCAGCTACAGGAAGGTCTCGCCGCCATCGGCACAGAAGTGGTCGTGCCTGTGACCAGAGACGGCATTACAGTTGAGGATGCCGGGGAAAGCACGCCAGAGGTGCAGGTCGGCTTTCGTCCGTTCATAAACTACAGAGTCAATCTTTCGATTCCCCAGGACGACAACAATTCTGGATCACCAGACGGGTCGACGCCCGGATCAGGAACGCTGTTCGGGGATTCCGATGAGATCCAGTTATGTGCTCACTGCAGGGGCACAGAGATCCTGAATTAATCGCGACATAGCTGCCACAATAGGAGATGATAATGTACCTAGATAAAACCACAAGCGGATCAGCAAAACTGGCAGACGGTCGTTCGAGTACGCCCCGAGAAGAAACTCTTGGCGTTGAGAACAATCAGGGCAACTCTTGTGAAGAGCGGCTTTCGGCAATGGACATTACTGCATTACGCGAGTTCTTTGAATTACTTCACAGCTTGCAGAAGTTCGATCATGTGGGCGGATAGACCACAAGTTTCGGCACTACGAATTGGCGACACCCGTCTGCGAACAACTTCGTGAAGCAGTCATGTGCTGATCGTGGTATGAGGGTTTTGAAAGCTGGGGGTCGTTGGATCATGTCTCCAAACCCTGAGAACGCGGCTATACGGCGGCACGCGGAACCCGTTGCTGAGAACGCCATTCCAGATTGCATCGCCGGGAACCAGGCGGTCTCCGTTCGTACGGCAGTGCAAACTCCTCCTTCTGTTCCTCCGCTGTCTTGCACGGACATTTCAGCCTTGCATGAGTTCTTCGGGCTGCTCAACGAGTGGGAAACCAGTAATTCGGTATTTTCTTTCGACTATTTGAGTCTTCAGACAGGTAGGACCAATTAACGCGGTAATTACGCCGATACCTGACATAACCCTTGTTCCGCCTCTTTCAACAGTTCAGGGTCGAAGCCGGAGTCGAGCAGAGTTCTGAAATCGTCCTGTAAGGTGTACCATTCCTCCGTTTTGGCACGCTGAAAGATTAGGTCAAATGGCTTTCTGTATGTGGGAGAGAGACTTGCGGAACCTACGGCACAGTTCGATAGTACCATTTTCAGCAATTTCCCTTGTCTCGCAGGATCTGCCGTAAGATACAGAGAATAAAGCTTATTCGCGAGTTCTAGAATTTTACTCGCAGTCAGCAGTGTCTCGCCCATTTCAGAGCTTTCGAGCTGGTTCTTAGCCCCGAGCAGTCCCTGTTCCTCCTCCAGCCACTCGGTATTCTGCTGTGTCCAGAACTCTTCAGTAATCTTCCTGTCGACCTTGTCTGTATACGCTTCCTTCACGCGGCGACGGACGTCTGCAAGCCGTCGGTCTAAGAGCTTCCGTTGTTCTTCTTTCCTTTGAGTGGCAGCTTCACGGTCCGCCGATAGACCAGCTACGATCTGTTGCAGTACTGAATCAGGGACGTAAATGTCCCGCAGAATCTCAGCAAATAATCGGGCTAGCTCCTCCTGCGGAAAATACGGCAAACTGCACTTGCCCTTGTGCTGAGTGCAGTGATAGTAGATATATTTGCCCTTCTTAATTTCCGCAGTGAGCGCGCAGCCGCAAAGAGCGCACGTTGCCAATCCTGAGAATGGGAATTCGTGCCTCCGATTCTTGGGGCGGTTCTGCGATTCGAAAAGATCCTGTACCTTTTGATACAGACCAGGCTCGATGAACAGAGGGTGGGTGCCCTTATACTTCTCTCCTTGCCAATAGAAGAAGC
Organism: Terriglobales bacterium; assembly: GCA_049582765.1. Lineage (GTDB taxonomy): Bacteria > Acidobacteriota > Terriglobia > Terriglobales > Acidobacteriaceae > JBAUUQ01. Next base: position 23,890 of record JBAUUQ010000040.1, on the reverse strand, counting down.
CAGCGTAGAACGGGTCGCGCAGAAGTTTATGGATGTGACTCCTCGCAAATTTCCGTCCGGTTTCGGTCCACAATTGTTTGCGTAATTTCAGTACTGGGCAGTTCCCAGGTGCGTAAAGCTCGAACATGCGGTTTACTATCAGCGAGTTTTCTGGGTGAATTTCAATAGTAGCCTTGGCAATGTTGTTTCGATACCCGAACGGAGCGCGCGTCGGATAGATTCCTTGTCGCGCTTTCTCTCGCATACCTTTCTTGACCTCTTCTCGCAAGTTATCGATGAAGCCCTTTGCAAGGACTGCGAGTATCCCATGTACCAGCTTGTCCGAAGACTTGGAATCCTTACTGAGAACCCGCCCCTCTTTTACCAGGTGGATTTCATCTGCAAGATCATCCAGAGTTGCAAGGTCATTGAAGTTTCGATAGAGTCGGTCCGTTTTCTCAGCCAGGACAATTCGCGAGTCTGGATTCTTCTCTAAGAAGCGGACCATTTCGCCGAATTCTTTTCGACCAGCTGCTTTGGCACTTTCCGCGCTGACGAACTCCCGCACTACCAGGATCTGCTTCGAGCGAGCGTATTCCCTCAAGAGATTCAGTTGGGCAGGGATCGAGTACCCTTCTTCCTCTTGCTCCTTGCTTGACACCCGCGCGTAGATGACTGCGTTTTTCATGTTCTTGTTTCGCTCGTTTTACAGCCATGGCTTCCGCCAATTACTCGACAGCCCGTCTATTCGCGACTGGTACATCTCTTTCTAGCTCTGCGGATCTGGTCCCGAAGTGCAAGTCGGTATTGTTCGTTTAGTATTGCTTGAATGGCGCTCACCAGACGAAAGTGGCGATTACGCGAATCCAGATTTTGCGCCGCAAAACACATGAAACAATCGACGCTCTCAAACAAGTCACAGACATTCAGCACGTCACCCAGATTCCGACCGAGGTGCGCTATATCAGCTACAAGCACACAATCGAATCTGCGCCGGTTCCGAATTGCGGCAGATAACAAGGATTGAAGCCCCTCGCGCCCAGAAATCGACACGCCAGAGGCTCCCACGTCCGCTCGAATGAATTCATCAAGCACTACCCACCCTGACTGGCGTGCATGCTCCTTACACTGTTGAACTTGCTTTTCAATGGAAGAGCTTGAGTCCGGTCCCGACGATGCGGAGCGGGCATAAATCGCGCACGATAGTTTGCGGCTAGGCTGTTGCTTGCTCAGCGTCAGTTGATCTTTGGAGATCGATTTCTTCTCAAGTCTTTTCATTTTCGGTTTCCTCCTTTTGTTGGGTCCCACCACAGAACCGGGGGAGTCGGGGGAGTCGAGCGGCGCTCTTATAGGCGCTTAGTTCGCGCTCGCGATTGCCAACGTCGCGATGCACTTGCCCAGGCGTTGTGAAACGGCAACGTCGCCCGCACCGAGTGCCGCGAGTCGGGCTTCCCAACTTCCCAAGGTGCAGGGAAAGCCGGATGAGAGCTGCGAACCAAAACGAGCTTCGGTTTGTCTTTCATCGCGCTACTCCTTTCTAGGTTCGCTGACCGAACCTTTCTGATTTGCCTCCTAGCCTCTACATCTGCCGGTTGCGGAGCCATGCCGCGAAGGTTCGGGGATCAAACTTCCAGCGATAGCCAGCGCGCAGAGCGGGGATTACGCCAGTCCTCGCGTAGTCCCTGACCGTTTCTGGGTGGAACCCCAGGATTCCGGCGACTTCCCCGACGCTGAGGAAGCTGCTGCGCTTTTCGAGTTGTTCCACAATCGTCAAAGCAAAGATCCCTTCCCTTTGTGCCGCACTGCTTACCGCCTTTTATGTACTGTTATAATGTACTGTTGTTACGTATAGTATACACCGGGGATGGCAAAAATGTCCAAAAACAACTTGCTTATTTTCAGTTGTTTACATTATATTTGCATCTTTGAGATTTACGGGGTAGAATCGAGTCATGCCAGTTAAGAATATCAATTTAAGCGAACTTCCTAAATCTACTCGTAATAGGACAAGCCCAATCAAGCAGACGCGCGATTGGAAGGAGGCACTGGAGTGGATCAAGGGCGGCAACTTCGAGGCATTGAAAATCGAATTTGCTCCTACCACGCTCCAACTCGGAAAAGCCACACCTCTGATGTTCAAGAGACTTCTAGGAGCGGAATTGAAGAAGATGGGACTTGCCGACAAATGGAAGCCGATGTCCCGTGGCAAGACTCTCTACGTTGTCCCGGTCCGGAAATACGAGACGCTATATTCCGCTGAGCCTGCAGACAAAGCTCAACAGGTTGCTTATGAGGACAAATGGGAGGACTGGGACGACAAACCTGAGTCTGCACACGCAGAGCACGGTAGCCGCCCGGCGCGATCCAAGGAGTAGGTTGTAAAGTTCTTCCCTCCTTGAATCCACAAAATGAAAAAGCCCGGTCGGGGACCGGGCGTAAAAATAGTTTCCATTCACATCACGCCCTCACGACTAGTCGAAATTCGTCTCCGGTATCGCCCTCGTGGGCAAGGCACCTCCGCGCCAGCTATGAACGCCTTCGCCAGCTGGCGTAACCGCTCGTGCAATCGGAAATACTCGTACTCTGACACACCAAGCCTGCGCGCCGCATCGTCGTGACTCGCTGTTTCTGACACCGCTGCTATGGCGTGGAGAGCCGTGGGGTCCTCTCGCTGCACAAATTCTGCGAACTCCTGTGCAAATACGCGATCCTCTCTCTGTTTTTCGGTACGAATCGTTTTCCTCCTGTACTCCACGGAATTCAAGTGCAAGTATTCGTCATCGACGGCGCCGAGGTCGTCCGGACCGCTATCCTCGCAAAATGACAAATTTCCTTGCTGAGAAAGCGCGTCTTTGGCAGTTTTCGACCGCATGGTTCGAAGTTTGTTTGCCAGGCACAAATTCACGTAGTTTCGGAATCTGCGCTCTGAAGCTCCGTGCTGCTTGTATGGATCGAACGTCTCGATGACGTCCCTACACCCGTCCAGTCTGTGGTTGGCGCCAGGCAGCCTGTGCTTGGACGAAAGAGGCAGGTGCTGCATGTGCAGAATCAGGTCTTGGGTCAAATCTTCGGCATCAGCAGCAGGGCACCAGTAAGCGTGTTTATGCACCCACATTCGGATGTAATAGGGAAAGCGCTCGAAGAACTCGCTAAAGTTGTTGGGAACCACGAAGCCATCGTCTCCGACGTAATGCCCACCCACGATTGTGAAGGGATCTTCTTTGCACGGCTGTCCGTGAAATTCTCGCTGAATTTGGGGTTGATTGATCGTACTTTCGGTATTGCTCAGCATGGAGACACCTCTTTCTGAAAGGAGTTGACTACATGCCGGAGAGCTTACGGAGAGGGCGGGGCGAGGTTGCCGCTAGGATTCAACAGGCGCTAGGTCTGGCAACGAAAAAGGAAGCGCAGCACATTTTCAACGCAGTGATTGACTGCATCGAAGCCACATTGTTGAACAACCTCGGATCGGATGGCTTCACAATCAAGCTGAACAGCTTTGGCAAGCTCTCAGTGCGTCACAAGCGGGGAATTCTGAGAAAGATCCCTTTTACAGGCGAGACGAAGTTAATTCCAGCCAAGCGGAAGATCCGGTTCGTGAGCTTGGGGGTTCTTCGCCAGCGAGAGTCCGTTGGCGAGACAAGAGTCGCTCCAGGGTGTGTGGAGTCCTGATTCCCGCAAACCAACGTTGCGATTGTCGTTTGAAATTTCGCAGCCTTAGCTCTTGTTGGATGCTTTTGCTACACTTCGCCTGTAATGCACGACGACGATGAAGGACGCCGACTACGCGAGGGTCTGGGTGCGGCTTTGGCACGTTTGGTCGCTGATGACCGCGATCTTCTGCTGTTGGACGCCAATGAGAGGGCGATTACTGGCAGGCTGGGGATGTATCTGCAGGAATTGTTTCCAGAGTGGAATGTCGATTGCGAATACAACCGGATTTTGGCTTTCGTTAAAGAAGTGACGGTCAATGGCGAGATTACTCGCGTCGTGCCAGACGTCATCGTGCATCAACGGAATACGGGGAACAATCTGGCTGTCTTTGAAGTCAAGAAGCAGGGGAATGCGGGTCGTGATGACGACGATCGCCGAAAACTCCGAGCTTTGCGGGATCAACTGGGGTATCGGTTCGCCGGATTTCTAAAGCTGAGGACCGGTCCGGAGAATCCAGGAGTCGAATCGCTTGAATGGCTGTGACATCACATGTCCAAAGTCCTTCTTCTGCGTGAGGGTTAAATTGCAGGTTTGAGCTTCACTATCAACCACCCTTGCCAGTAGACTCTTCACTAGGGGAATATGCAACGGCATAAACAACACGAAGCTGAGAACCAGATGCTCGCGTTGCTTGCCTGTGATGACACACAAGGTCTAATCCGTCAGTTTCAGCGTAAGCACAGCCGCGTTTATGTCTTTGCCGGTGCCGTTCGGGACGTACTGACTTGGCAAGAACATGGCGGCGAAGCGTGCCTTCCGCGCGATCTCGACGTTGGTGTAAGCGGGCTACCAAAAGTGGATTTTGATCGGATCATGACGGAGGCAGGAGCAGTGCCGAACCGTTTTGGCGGCTACCGCGTGAGACTCCACAACACTCCAGCTTGGGACGTATGGCGGCTAGAGGACACCATTGGCTTAAAGTTAACGGGCACTCGTTTCAGCCTTGAGAATGTTCTTCGGAGCTTTGTTCTCGATTGCAACGCCATCGCCTTTGATATTGATACTGGTGAATTCCTTCATCTCGGTGGTTTGAAGTCAATTCGTCAGAAACGTGTTGACATAGCGAGGGATGCAATTTTTCATAGCCGCGCGACCTTTGCGGCGAAAGCGGTAATGCTGGAACTTAAGCACGCTCTCTCGCTTTCACCGGGCTTGCGTATTTTTGTCAAGCATCATCTTGAAAGAAATACTCTCTTGCATGAAGCACGAAAGAGTTTTTCCAGCGAGGAACTTCCGACCCAACTACTGATGCTAAGAGTCTTGAATGGCGCACGTAGACTTAACCACTCAGATCGGTAATTTTCTTACCTTGCGCAATCCCTTTTGGGTTGCGTCGGCACACTACACCCACAAGGATTCTGTCATCCGGGCGTGGAAGGAATTCGAACCTGCCGCGCTGACTCTAAAGACTACTCATAAATATGAGGGTGTCGAAGACAAGCCTATAGTTCGACAGAAGACCGATCCCTTGCTGGGGCGATTCGGAAAATCCTTCTATTGCGATGGACCAAAACAGGAGGAACTGCTCTCGTATACCCAGACGGCAGAATTGTTGAAAGTCGCGACGGACGAACTTCCTAACACACTTGTCGGTATTAGCGTTCTTGCGCATCGAGAACAAGACTATGCAGAAGTGCGCCGTCAATGTGGCAGTGCGAAGTTTTGCGAGCTTAATCTGAAGTACAGCTTCCGAATTAACGCTGATAACGCGGATTTCCCCGCTGTGGCTGCGCAGATGTTCGAAGCGGCGTTGGCGGAGGTGAGGCGGTTCTGCGATGCCTATGCCGGAATACCGGTTTTCATCAAGATCCCACGCGAAATGCTGTGGCTGCCGGGTTCCAAACAATTCACTGATATGCTTGGCATCCTCCGAGGGCACGGGAAAGCAGGTTTGATTTTCGCGAATTCCCAGAAGCTCGACATCCCCACTTTTCTTGCTGAGGGTACAGAGAAGACCTTGCGCGGCGGTGTAATGTGCGGAGAGTATTTGTTCGACGGCACGGTCAGTGTAATCGAAAAAAGCCAGAAAGCATGCACTGAAGCAGGGGTCCCAATCGTTGCGTCCGGTGGGTTGATTTCACCAGAGCAGATCCTAGTAGCCCTCCGGGCGGGTGCTGTTGCTGCCCAGCTTTGTACTGCTTTCGAGTATCACGGTCTCAACTATTCTCAGACGCTGGCTTGGAATCTGCAGGCTCGAATCGAGAGTCGGGGACTCCGCAATTTTGGCAACTACCTTCAACGGCTTCGGGAAGAGGGGATCGCCTCAATATACTCAATGCCATTTATGTACTTCACAAATTTCTGGGACGAAGAATTTCAGAAGCGAATACAGTCAGACGTCAGGCTCTCAACTCGATTAGATGTTTTCGTCATGTCCGGAAAGACTCTGTCAGAAAAATGGGCTGAGCCGTTTCGCCAAAGATTCAGAAATAATCGTGGATTGCGATTATTGGTGCCGCGTGTGGATGGAGACATGTATATCGCAATCCAGAAATCTTGGGGACTCAGCGAACTGGAAGTGTCTGCGCGAAAAGAGCGTGTAACGCTTGCAAAGGAGAACTTCCAGCGTCTATGGGACGGAACAGCCGCCGACCGGGAGGGCAAACCAGAAAAGCCGACTTTTCGAATTTATGAAAGCAACAAGTGCCCATTCTATTCGTTCTATATATTCGACGATAAAGTGTACGTGGCCCTGTATCCCTTTGATAGGCCCGGCGAGCTGAGTAGCCCCGTCTACGTATTTCCTGCAGGCAGCAGTGAATACATTCGCATCAGCCGTGAAGCTGAAACCCTGATTGGCTTTGCGCAACAGAGCGAGTCAAAGCCCGCCTAGCTTCTCATTTGGGTCGGCGGTTGCAATGGTCTGTGTTCTTCCGTCCGCTCAGAGCCGCTAGTATCTCTGTCCAGCCTTTGCTGCCTTCGCCCGCTTGCGCCCCGCAAATGCAGCCTCCAATTTGTCGCCATGGTCCTTGGTTTCTTGACTGGCGCTTCGGAGATAGCGGAAGTTGTTTCCAAGTCAGAGTGCCCCAGGAGGTGCTGGATGGTACGGGCATCCACACCTGCCCGATGGAGGCGGCATGCGAAGGTTTTTCTCCACTCGTGCAGTCCCCATTTTCCGCAAACTGCTTCGTCCTTGCAGGAGACTTGTTTCTTGTGTCTCCTTGCCGTGCAATGCCCGCAATTCAATCTCGCTCGGAAAGCAAGTTCTTGCAGGTCGCGAAGGAAGTGCCCGTTGGGCTTACCGTCGGCGTTCCGGAAGATCAGGTAATCAGAGCTGTGAGCCTTCCAACGTTTCTTGAGTGCAACGATTACGTCCCTCGTCAGCCGAAGGGTTCTTTCCTCGTAATCCTTCGGCACGAACTCGACGCTGAGGTCCCGGTGGACCTTCTTTGTTACGGAGACAGTCCCTTGGGACGGGCTGAAATCCGACCAGGCGCAATTCGCGACCTCCTGCTCTCGCATCCCGGTCACGAGGAAGAAATTCCAAATCAGCCACTCGCCCTCATTGCAGGCACCAAACAGGCTGTTCGTTTCCTCTTCCGAGTATTCTCGGACCTCTTGCTCGACATACGTCAGCGTCTTGTTCCAAAGCGTCTTCCATTGGTCCCGAGTGAAGCCCATGGAGTCGGGTGTCACCTGTTGAAGTGGGTTCTGGAGGAAAAAAGTGTTCACGTTTTGGAAGATGTTGTGTACCGTTCTGTCTCCTACGGGCTCGCCAGTCCGTAAGGAAACTTGCTTGCGGCAGGCGGTAATGAATTCCAGAACGTCGGCCCGGTCGATCTGGTCCAAGAAGGTCTTGGCGCAGGACTCCTGAAACAGCTTCAGGTTGCGGCTGTATGCCAGCCAGGTTTTGTGAGAGTGGTTTTCCCTTACAAATGCTAGGTACTGAGCGGCTGCGTCGGAGATTCTGTGCCGCTGCTTGCCATCTGTGTTCTTGACCTCCACCCCGGCTGCAATGGCTGCTAGAGCCTTCTTACGGCGATTGAGCGCCATGAGGGCGGCATCCGGGTCGTTGCCCACGGAGTCGAAGCGTGGCTTGCCATTCTCAAGCCAGCGGACCTTGTACTGCCCCTCCGGGTGCTTCTCTTCTTTGCCCTCGACAACGGCTACGAGCTTCTTTAGCCGCCCGTTGTCGGACATGGCGGGTTTGACGGTAGTCCACTTGCCCGCCTTGGTCTTTATCGTGATGTAGAGGGTCGCAGTGAGATTAGCCATTCGCTAGAACCCGCGTATTTACCGGGGTCCAGTCTGAAGAATGGCATGGAAAATGTAAAGCGAAATGTAAAATGCAGGCTAATCTATTGAAAACTAAAGTAATGGCGGAGAGGGAGGGATTCGAACCCCCGATACCCTTTCGGGTATGCCGGTTTTCAAGACCGGTGCCATCAACCGCTCGGCCACCTCTCCGAAAACTACTACAGTTCTACTACAGTATGACAGCAGTGGGTAGGCTTCTCCCTCCGTCGCGGTGCGGGGGACGCGTAGTCCTGACCTGACTCTGCCACTCGTCGCGATTACTTCGCCACCACCAGATTATTGGTCACCGAGAAGGTTCCGGGGACGCCTCGCGCGCGCATGTTGACGATGTTCTTGTCGGCTTCATTGTCCACCACCCCTTCCAGGGTTACATGCCCGTTTTTCACCACAATCCGAATCGGTTCGATGACTGGTAATGCGTAACGTTGGAGGGGAGGGTAGCCGTAAATGGCCCGATAGAGACTGCGCCGCAACCGGTCGTCCATCGGAGAAGCGGGCAGCACTTCGATCTGGTTGTCGACCTTCTCCACTCCTTCAATCTTCTTGACCACGTTCTCGGCATCGGACTTGAGCGATGGCCTTGTGACCTGGCCGATCAAGGTGACGTCGTAGCCGTTGACCTGGAAGGCCAGGTTGTCAAATACAGTAAGGAACGGCAGCATTACCAACTCGTGGCGGACTTCCTTTTGAATGCGCGCCACGGCTTGCGGAGATGCCTCGCGCTGCGCAAAGCTGGGGAACGTCAGCGTCGTCAAAGCCGCTGCAAGCAGAAACAGTGAATTGCGATTCATTGCCATTAACCCTCCTTTTGCATTCATAGCTGCCGGTACCCGCAGGTCTCGTCACCGTCAGGGACGAAACTCACCCGACAAGAATAGCTGTGACGGGCGGTGACAGTCCAACCGGTCCGCCGACCTGTTACCTCGGGTGAGGCATCCTCTCCGATAGGTAGCTGTGCAATCCATCTTTCCAGCTTGGCATGGCGATGCCGTATTGTTCCCGGCTCTTCGGGGACAGCACCGAGTATCTTGGCCGTTCCGCCGGCCGGACAAACTTGTCGCTGGTCGTCGGCCGGATGGTGGTGGGCAAGCCAGCATCAGTTGCAATTGCGCGAGCGAAGTCATACCAGGTGCAGTCGCCAGTATTGGTGACATGCACGATGCCGCCGGCGTCACGGTGGCAAAGTTGAACAATGGCGCGGGCCAAGTCAGGGACGTGAGTGGGAGAACCGCGCTGATCTTCGACCACGTCGATCTGCAGCCGGTTGGCCGCGAGTTTGAGAATGGTATCCGGGAAACATTTTCCGCCGATGCCAAAAAGCCAGGAGGTCCGCACGATGCAGCAACTGGGAAGGATTTGGCAGAGTTCCACTTCTGCGTCGGCTTTGGACTTGCCATACACACTGCGCGGTGCGCGCGGGTGATCGGTCTCGTAGGGCGTCGTACTCAAACCGTCAAACACATAATCTGTGCTCAGAAACAACAACCGCGCGCCGCTCTCTTTGGCGGCTTGTGCGACATTCACCGCGCCGCCGCAGTTCACCGCAAACGCCAGTTCACGATTGCCCTCGCAGCCGTCGACATCGGTGTAGGCCGCTGCCAGCACTATCCACTCGGGGAGGGAACCCTGGACCGCAGTTTTTACCTGGTGGGGATCACGAAGGTCGGCATCCTTCGAACTGAGCGCGGTAATTTGATCTTCTTTCCACTCTCGTATCAGCGCCTTGCCGAGCAGGCCGGTAGCTCCGAAAATGGTAACCCGCATAGTTGAATTCTAGCGTACAACCTGGCTTCGGCAGTGAGACGGCCGCGCAGGGGCGGAGCCGCCAGCATACATTGCAATGGGAGATTCGCTACGCCACACGTCCACGAGCTTGCGAGCCGGGTTGGCGGGAAGCTTTCGCGGACCTGCGTTTCTCGGGCCGATTCCGGCGTCCAGCCAGTTGGTCATAAGCCTGTCCGATTTGTGCGGCAATCCCGGGCCAGAGGTATTGCTCCTCGATTCGTTGCTTCGCGCGGACAGCGGCAGCAGCCCTCATTTCCGGGTGGGAGAGCAGCAGATTCAGCATGCGCGCAAGATCGTGGACGTCTCCCGTCTGGAAGGTGAAGCCGGCATCTTCCACGACTTCGCGGTTCTCTGGAATGTCACTGGTCAGAACGCAAATGCCCGCGCCCATGGCATCCAACAGGGCCAACGAAAGTCCCTCCACATCGGAAGGCAGGGCGAACAGGGCGGCGTGAGTCAGCAATTCCGTCAGCTCATCTCCCGAAACCCAGTGCAGAAAGCGGATGCGATCGCTCTGGTGCCGCCGCAGCTGATCAGCATAGGCATCGGTGTGGCTCGAGCCGCCGGCGAATACCAGCTTGGTGGGAGTGTCGAGCTTCTGGTAAGCGTCAATCAACAACTGACAGTTTTTTTCCGGAGAGAGCCTGCCCAGAAAGAGAATGTAGCCCTCCGGTTCGAGCCCCCAGTCGGGTAGGCGGCGCAGGCTGGTCTTCTCCCGCATTACGGCTCCGTTCGGTATGTATGCAGGTTCGATCCCGAATCGTTCGCGGTAGTGCCGTTGCAGGCTTTTGGACACGACCATGGTTGCGTTTGGATAATGCGCCGATGCAAACTCCCCCAGGCGAAGGCATCAAAGATGCCAGTCGGCCCCACTTCTTGCGTTTCCAATCCAGACCTTGTACGGTCACCACCGTTTGTTTTCCGAAAAGCCGCGGCAAGAACGAAAACAACGCCGGCCCCAGAGCGTGATAATGCACGATATCGCAGTGGCTGAACATTGCATGTACCGTGCTTAATAACGTGTGGGTGGCGGTGTCCAGGTGTTTGGAGCGGATCGCGGGTAGGCGTACCAACCGCATTCCGTTGTGCTCCGGCAGGGCGGGGGTGAAATGAGTGCGGCAGTACACGGTTATCTCGTAACCGATCTCGGCCAGTTGTCTCCCCACCTCTTCGTAGTAAGCTTCGATTCCGCTGTATTTCGCGATTACCCCGCGACCTCCGATGAAGGCTACGCGCAGCGGAGGTTTTCTTACTGCAGGCCGGCCCGGACGCAGAACCATCTGCTCGTAGAGCCGCATGAGTTCCTCATAATGGCTTTCGGGAGAATGATGAGCCCCGACCCAGCGGCGCCCGGCGGCACCCATTTCCTGTGCCACTTGCGGCCGCTGAGCCAAATAGGAAATTGCCTCGGTCAGTTGTCCGACATTACCTGATTCAAACAGCAAGCCGGTTTCGCGTTCGTGCACGAGTTCGCGCCGCGAACCAAGATCCGTGGCGACTACGCCGCGTCCATGAGCGTAGGACTCAAGGATGCTCTTGCCCAGGGTCTCATAAGCGTGGGAAGGCAACACTGTGAAACAGGCATCCGCAATCAGCTGATTCAATCTTTGTCCTTCTACATGGCCGGTGAATTCGACGTTTGAGAGAAGCAACTCCTGTGCCAAATGCTCCAGCGTGGCGCGATCGGGTCCGGCTCCGGCAATCTGCAGGTGGACCTGCGGCAGGGGTTGCACCGCTCGAATGAGGTCGGCTACACCCTTCTCCGCTGACAAGCGGCCAAAGTAAAGCACCGGTGCGTCGGCCGCCGCAGGTGCGCCTTGGGGCATTAGGCTCTGAAAATGGGGAAGCACGGAAATCCGGTCGGAATCGAACCCGTTTTGCACCAGGAGGTCCCTGGCGAAACGGCTGGGCGTCAGAAAATGATCCAGGCACTTCTGATAGGTTCCCAACCAGTGATGAACATAGGCTTCGGCCACCAACACAGTGGCCGTGCTGGTTGGACCTGTGTAGCAGCCCTGATGGAGCAGTCTCCAGTACTCTCCCGTGCACGGGTTCTGGCAGGCTTTTCCATTGGTGACCAGGTTGTAAGCGGGACAGAGCACTTTGAAGTCATTCAGGTGATAGAGGACTGGGATGCCCTGCGCTTTCAGTTCCCACAGAATGGATGGTGACAAATGGTGATAGATGTTGCGAACGTGCGCGATATCAGGCCGAAAGTCGTGAATCGCTTCCCGCAGCCGCCGCCTGGCCTCGGTGGAGTAAATGGCGTGTGCGGCCAGCTGAGCGCGGGACAACATCCCTTGTGTGCCGTCTTTGAAATCGATGTGCGGCAGAAGCCATTTGCTATCAGACGTCGCCTGCGCACGCGGATCAGCCATAGAAAATAAGGCAACCTCGTGTCCTCGCGAGCGCAGGAGATCCATGAGCTCGAAAAGGTAGACCTCGGTCCCGCTAAACGGAAAGCTGTACTTATTGCAGAATAAGATTTTCATGTGTCGTGTCCGTCAGGGTTCAGTGGAGGCGTGAACTGTCGGCGCTCTCAGGTGTGAAATAAAAAACTCGCAGAAAGCCTCCAAATTCTTGTGCCGGTCGAAGTGGTGTCGCACGTGTTGCCGGGCCGCGCGGCACAGCGGACCGAGTCCCGATTTTGTGCTTCCGATCAGTTCGACCTTGGTCGCGAAGTCTTCCTGTGAGCCCGGCTGATAGAGAAACCCGGTCCTGCCGTCGATCACCAATTCCGGGATGCCGGTGATCGCTGGTGCGAGCACGGGTTTGCCGCGGGCCATCGCTTCCATCAAAACCAGGGGAATGCCCTCGCTTCGGCTGGTGAGCACGACGAGGTCGGCGCTCCGGTAGCGCAAATCAAGTTTTGGTTGCGACAAATGCCCGAGGAGCGTCACCTCCGGTTCAAGCTGTAGATCGTGAATCAGTCGTTCGAGGGACGGTCGCTCTTCGCCTTCTCCGGCGATCAGGCATCCGAATCGTTGCCCGCGGTCCTTAAGGAGGCGGCATGCCCGAATCAGAAACGCGTGGTCTTTGACCGGATGCAGGCGTCCAACCGCCAGCATGACCAGAGGCGGACCCTCCACAACAGTGGGAAGCACAAGGTTGGCGACTCGGCAGTCAACTCCGATTCTCTGGACGATGATTTTTCCTGCATCCACTTGCGGATGGTGTTCCAGAATATAGTTGCGATTGAATTCGGAGACGGTGACGCAGAAACCGCAGTGTTCCAGTTTGAGATCGAGATATGCGGCATGCAGAAGCAGGTCGGATCCGTGCAGCGTCATGCTGAAGGAGATATTCAGAAACCGTGCTGCCACCATGGTTACCCACGATCCAAAATAACCATGGTGAACGTGGATATGCTGGACTCCACGTTTTGTCAGCTTGATCGCGTAGTATGCGCCCAACCAGGTATGAAGCAGCGCGCGCAAGCGCCGCCCCAACGGCTCACTCCCTGTGGCGAAAATCCAGCGGCAGAATTCCTGCAGCAGCGGCAGCCGGCGCATGCATAACCAGAAGGCTTGAACCGCTGGAACCAGTTGCAGCGGTTGCAGGCAGAGAGTCTCATCCGCCAGAGATTGACAATTGCCTCCGGAGGTGATTATGCGGCGTGCGCTGCATGGCACCACATCGATTCCCCGCTTGCGCAGCTCGCGAATCTCCTCGACGACATACGGCTCCAGTGGAGAAGGAAAGAGATTCGTGAGGTACGCGATTGTGGGCGGCTTGTGAAATCCATCGACCCGTAACGAACTCACTTTGCGAGCCTCCAATTCTGGATGGCATGAAAGAGTGCCGGAGACATGGACAGGAAAAAAAGGCCAGCAAGCGACGTCGTGACCCAAGGCGTGAGTCGCCGGTACGAAATCGGCACAACTTTGGCTATGCCGGCGTGAATGGCGGCATAAGCACTGCAAGACATCAGCTCCGCCCATCCATATCCAGCGACCCCCACGCGGGGCAGCAGAAAGAGCGTAGTGGCCGCTAGAAGTCCGACGTGCGCGGCGTAGGATTGTGCCACGATCCACTGTTTCCCCAGCACGAACAATGCAGAGGCCTGCAGGTTGTAGACGGAGTTGATCAACACTCCGGCCGCTACAAACGGATAGATGGCCAGGCTCGGCGCCCAACGTACTCCCGCCATGCGTGGCAGAATGAAGGGGCCGACCAAAGCGAATGCACACAGCAAAGGCCCGAGGGTAATGACCTGGAAATAGAGTGCCCGTTCCAACGCCCGACGAAAATCGTCGCGGCGGCCTTGTATTCGAGCCAGGGCCGCGATCGCCATCCGGCCCGCCGCCAATCGGAAGGTGCCGAGCGCCTCTGCAATACGAACCGCGAGAGCGACGAAGGCAACCCCCTCTGCACCGGCAAACCGGCCCACGAGCAAGGGATTCACCAAGCTTCGCAACTGCCAGGTTCTCACCGATGCAGTGAGAACTAAACCATAAGAAAGCATCTTGCGCGCTTCCCCGAAATGGAAACGTGGGCGCAGTGACAGCGACGCGGAAACCAGCGTGACCGCCAGCGTGCACACCTGCCAACTGATCTGGCCTGCCACCGGGGCCCATACGCTCGGGTGCGACCAGGCTAAAAGCGCCGCCACCAGCAATCCCGCAGACTGCCCGCCCAACTCGATTCCGGCGATGCTGCGAAAGTTCAACGCCCGTTCCAGTTTCGCCATGGGAACCCCGGTCAAACCGGTAACGGGAATCGTAAGCAGGAGCACCAGGTAGGGTGCGATAAATTCGCGGTTGCCATACCATCGGGCCAAGAGTGGCGTGGTCGCCGCCGCGGCCAATCCCAATCCGAATGAAGAACAAAGGATGAGACTGATTGCGGTGCCATACGCACGATGATCCGGTGGGCCTTCACTCTTGACTAGATAAGTATCAACTCCCCCTCGCGCCAGCGTCGCCAGGAATGCGACGATCCCGATGGCGGTAACGAATACACCGTAAGCGTGTGGCCCGATCCACCAAGTCATCACCAGCATATTGCCCAGGCTCACCACCACTCCCAGCCCGTATCGCACTGCCAGGTAAATGCCACCGCGAATCGTTTCCGAACACAAGACCCTGGGAGGTTCATAAGGAGACGGACGCAGATTGGGAACGTCTCCGAATCCAGCAGCCGCGATTGTCGTAGTCTCAACTGCAGAGGACATGGGGTTTCGTTCCGCGAAGACGATTTTGAGCGGCCAGCATTCCCGCCAGAGTGAACAGGAGTCCATTGACGAACTGGTAATTCATCCCGACCAAACTGCCGTTTACCAGATAGACCAGAACCAGCAGGGGCCATACCGAACGGAATTGCTTGTCGAGGAAACTGCCGTCCGGCGAGAAACTGGAGCCGGGCCGCCTTCGTCCGATGCGAAACAGGTCGACGATAACCCAAAGATACAACGTCAACCCGACCACGCCGTAGCGAACCAGAATCTCCAGGTAGGTATTGTGGAAGTAGTAGCGTTCCTCGTGGAAATCGCTGACTCGGTTTGCAAGCCCCGATTGCATCGCGTGCTCGCCCCATCCGGAAAAGGGTCTCTCCAGGAACATTTCCCAACCGGCCTGATAAACCACCATGCGGAACCTGACTGGTCCGCTTTCTTCCAAGCGTTCGCCTAACGAGCGATGGTGATCCGGGCAACAGAGCAGTGCGCCGATTCCTACGAGCCCTGCGCCTGTAAGGACAAGGCATCCGCGGCGCAACCGGCGGTCTTGCGTAAAGAGAAGCAGAAGCAGAATCGAGCCCGCGAACGAGGCCCAGACGGCGCGAGTCTTAGTCGCCACAATCGCCAGTGGTAATGCAACCAGCAGAAAGAACGCCGCCAATCCGCGCAACCGCTTGCGGCGAAATGAGTCCAGGGCTAGCAGCCCCAGCAGATTCAGGGCCAGACCATTGGCCACGGCCTGCAGGAACGGTCCCCGAGCACGATCGGCGTGAATTCCCAAGGCTTCGTCCAGGATGTAGCGCGGAAAGATGAGCTCTTTCATGTCCATCATGAAGAAAACAGCGATCAGGCTCAGGTACCCCAGCACCAGCAGTGCGAACAGTTCGAATTGCCGAATAGATTTGGAGTCGACGAATACGTACGCCGCCAACTGATAGAGCGCGAATGGGACCAGCCACCTGGCGGCGAACATGCTCCAGGTTTCCGCTTCGTAGGGTTGGATCAGCACTCCGCACAGAGCCAGCACCAGGAGTCCCAGCATCGGCCATGTCACTGGACCAGCCAGGTGTAGTGGCTCTCGCAACAAACAGGCCCTCAATATCACTACGAAAACAAGCAACAGAAAGGCAAAGCGATCGTAGGGCGGAAAGGGGGAATCGGGTGAGTGGAACAGCATCAGAGTCATGGTCGCGATAAAAAGCAACGACGGAGCACACAGCAACGCGTGCAGCGGACGGAAACAGGCCTCGACCGCCCAGGCCAGAAGATCACCAGGCAGGCTGGGTACCGGAATCGTTTGTGCGGATGCCGGCACTTATGCGCCTTCGCCCTTGAGAAGCACGCCGAAGGTCTTGCACAATATCCAGAAGTCCATTCCCAACGACCAGCGACTGATGTATTGCCTGTCCAGACTCATGCTGCGTTCAAAGGACGGATCGCCGCGGGCTGTGATCTGCCACAGACCGGTGAGTCCTGGCGTCGCTTCCAGGCGCTGCAGGTCTTCCGGCGCGTACCGTTCGAAATCGTCCAACGGATGAGGCCGCGGTCCCACTAGGCTCATCTCGCCACGCAGCACGTTCCATAACTGAGGCACTTCATCGAGGCTGTAGCGGCGGAGTGCCCTGCCAACCCGTGTCACGCGTGGGTCGTTCGTGATTTTGAACATCGCTCCCTTGCGCTCGTTAAATTGCCTGAGTTGGTCTTTGAGTTTGTCAGCATTCACCACCATGGTTCGGAACTTGTAACAGAGGAAACGCCGGCCTTTCAGACCCAACCGTGGTGCGCAATAGAGCAGAGGACCGGGCGAATCTATCTTGATCGCCACCGCGATTCCTGCAACCAGGGGCTCCGCCAGAATCAGACCAATCGTGGAAAGGACGACGTCGACGGCTCGTTTCAGGAGTAGGCCAACCTCCGGAAGCGGCTCCTCGCAAAGCGTGAGGACGGCTACGTCCCCAAACCTCTCCAGCACGACCGAAGAAGGATCAAAGCCAAGGAGATCAGGCACCAGCTTTACGTCGATCCGATTGCGCCGCGCTTCCCAGACGGCCTGCTGTGCGATTTCACTGCTGAGCGGCAGCGTAAGAATGATTTCGTCGACGAATTCACGGCGCGCCACCCGTGCCAAATCGGCTACCCTGCCGCGAATCTCGCCTTCGACGGCTTCATCTTCATCCAGGAAGCCTCGCACTACATGTTTCTGAACCTGGGCGCGCTGGAGATTTGAAGCCAGCCGCCGGCCCAGCCTGCCAGCCCCGACAATCAGCACGTTGCGCGCGGCATTGCTGCTGCGAACTGGTCTCTGGTGGCAATGATTTCTCCACGCCAGCAGAAGCAGGAAATTGAGAGGTGCAGCGGCGGCCAGTGTGAAGGCCGGAACGACGTGAGCTCCCGACACGGCCCAGGCAGCACCAACCAAGACCGTGGACCAAAACAGCACTTTGGCGAGCACGATTCGCTCATGCCGTGGTTTCTCCACCGTCTCAGGATGGTATAGACGTTTGGAGTAACCTAGCAGGACAAACATAGCCCCATACAAGAACAGCGACCCGAGCGCCGGTCCCCGAAAGACACTAAGCAGCCCTTGGGCGACTTCGCTTTGGGTTGCAATACCCATCCATCCCAGAAAAATGACCATAGCGGAGCCAATAATAAGGATGGTCACATCTGCTGCCGCCTGGAACACCAACCTTGGACATTGATTCCGAGTCGTTGGCTCGGGTAAGAAGTACTCCGCAAATGACGACCAGAAGCCGCTCATGGGCGCTGTCGCGTGTTCACGGAAGTTCCGCGATCTCCCGGGCTCGGCAGCGGTGACGCTGGAGAATTCTCTTCTGAAAATGCCCAGAGCGGCCGTGCCCGGAATCAGGCGGGATGGTGGCGAGAGATGAGGCCGTGGGGGTCCATCAATCCTTGTGCGAGGAGAAGCCATGTGAGATAACTCAGTTCCAGCCTTCATTCTTCTCTCAGCTTGCTTGTCTAAAGCCTTTTGTAAAGCGCCTCCGGAATCGGGAACGTCCGTCCAGTCAATACCGTTCCCAACAAGCGCGCGTTTGCCGAAGACAACCGATCTTTTGCTTTCTGTGCTGTCACTCGACGAGTGAAGTTCGCTTGAAGCACCAATACCAGTCCGTCAGTGAGACTTCCCAGCGCCGCCGCATCACCGTGCGACGCGATGGGGCCCTCCAGTACCGTGTAATCAAACTCCAGGCGCAATTCGGCCAGGCGGGCACGCAACCCGACTGCCGAAAGATCGCGGCTGCCTCCGCAAAAGATACCTGCCGACATGAACCAGAGATTGCCCGAGATCTGCTCTGACGAATCTCGCAGAGCCCCGAAGCGCTTTGCGTGAGAAGAGTCAGTGAACCCCGGTTCAGCAACGATGCCATATGATTGCCTCCCGGAGAGCGCTTCCACCACGCAGACGCTTCCCGTGACACGCTGGGCCAGGACTTCTCCAACCTGCAAACAAATCGGTCGAACCTCAGTTTCTGGATCCACCGCGCCGAATGCCACCTGCCGCCAAGGTGCTGCCGAGGAAAAGAAGAGTTGCCGCACCAATTCGTGAATCTGTTCCCCGGCAAAGGATTCCACGCTCCAAGGCTCTGGCTTTGCAGAAGTTTCTTCCGGCCAGGCGACGGCCCGCGAGTTTGCAACTGAACTCGGCATTTGCTGCGGCAACAAGTCAACCAAAGTACTCATTGTTCCCTCCCGGCGTGTGCTTTCATGTCCAACACATTTCCCCGCGGCAGCGATGCCAGCACCGGCATCCCGAGAAGAGCAACAATCTCGTCCGGAGTCCGAAATGTCGGGGTCAGGTAATCAGTCACAAAGGCCTGGCCTACGCTCACGGCTCCTGCGATGACCAAACCGATCCACAGAAAGCTGAGCCCAGAAATACTGGGCAACGCAGGAACTGTGGGCTGCTCTGCGATCGCGACATTTAGAATGCCCCCGCGGTCAAGGGCGTCGCCGATGCGAGCTTCTTCTCTCTTATTGACATACAGAAGGTATTTCTCCTCAGCGCTCTTCAAATCGTGCACCAGATGTTCTTGCTCGATGGCGCTGTTGCCCAGGGTGTGTGCTAGGTCACGGTAGTAAGCCAGCACCGCATTTCCGGCCTCGACATGGGCAGCGAGGGATTTTTGCTCCACCTGAGCTTTCAGCAGTTCCGAGTTCGCCCACTCATGATTAGGGTCGAGGTCGCTCGTTTGGTCGCGGATTGGTGCTTGCTCCTCCGCTGCGATGGCAGCCTTGGCTTGAGCAATTTCCTGATCGACCTCTCGCACCAGACGGTAGGTCGGTTCGTATTCCGTGAGCAATTCGGTGCGCTTCAATTCCAGCTCCAGCAATCGGCCTTTCATGCGCTCCATTAATTGAGGGTTGTCGGTATTGCGAATTTGCATTACGGTTCGTTTAGGAAGGACGCTGAGTTTCGTTTGTAGAGTTCGAATTCGCTCCTGGTTCTCGGCGATGGCCACCTGACTCTGGCGGTGATCTGCGTCGGCGTTGCTCAGCTTTTCCAGTGCGATGTCACGTTCCTGGGCTGCGGAGACCACTCCGCGATCTCGCATGAACTCCATAAGTTGCAATTCGGTCGCCTGCAGGCTGCGGCGCGACTGCGTAACCTGCTGATCGAAGAAGTTGAACTCCCCAGACGGACGTTGCACCTGATGGTGGCGCTCCAGGTAAGCGCTGGCCAGGCTTCGGAGCAGGCTTGCGGCTTGTTCAGGATCCGACGACCTGTACCGGACAGCGATCAGTGCAGCCTTGCGCAGCGGCTCGACCGTCAGGCGCTTGCTAACCCGGCGTACTGCTCTCGCCAGTCGCCGGTCGTCGTTATCTCCGGCCAAGTTCCAGAACCAAGAGCGGCCTTCCGAAATCAGGCCAGCGTTTTGCACCACGCTGCGCAGAATTTCGTCATCCTGAAGTAACTCCGCTTCTGAGTTCACTTCCTCCTCGGAGACTGTGGGACGTTCAAATTCTCCCTGGCTGGGGGTTGGTGTAACCACGGGGTCGATGCGCCCTCGGCGCAGGATCACTCTCATCTCAGATTGGTAGGACGGGGCAAAAAATCCGTAAGCCACGATCGCGGCAAACGTCAGAAGGAAGGTGGCCAACACGGCCTTCCGATGCCGGAAGATCACTGCTAGCAAATCGCGCATCGTCGGGGAGGGCACTCGGGAGGTTAGCGCGATTCTGAGATCTTCCGGCATACACGAATTCCTGTGACCGCTTTCGAATAGTTCGCTTGCGTGTATCTACCGGAAAGGGTTACCGGCGCTCTGGCTCCTTTTAGAATTGTGTGGGGCTGGCATACATGCTGAGGTTTGAAGCCGGCATATACTGCCGAATTTTCGAAATCAGATTCTGTGGAACAAACAACAGGTCCCCCGGCTGAAGATGCATATCTTCCCGCAAAGTTCGCGACTTCAGCATCGACTTGGTATTGAGTAAGTGGGACTCCACGAGTTCATCGGAAACCCTGCGGAACAGCACGACTTGCGAATGCTTGGATCGCGGCGTGAAACCTCCGGCGATGGCCACACCCTCGATTACGGTAGTGTCGGCCCGCAACTCGTACTTTCCGGGACGTCCGACCTCGCCTGCGACGATAAAGAAGGGCTTGTCGAAGTCCTTCAGCGCAATCGTCACCTGGGGATCGTGCAGCACCCCGGTATATGCCCGAAGAACCGCGTCCCGCAGCTCCGGGACAGTTTCACCTTCCGCATACAGCTGCTCGGCTGCCTTCAGTGGGATAAAGCCGTCCGGTTGCACGGTCACGGTTTGGTCGAACTCCGGCGAGAAGGTGAAGTCGATTTCCACAACGTCACTTTTGCGCAACCGGTAGAGCGGATGGCGTACCCCCGTCAGGGCTGGACTACGAGCGCCGACCGCTCCTCCGGTGTTTTGGGCATCCACCGCTCCGGCTTGTTGTGCAGTTGTCTCAGACTGCTGGGCTTGAGCGGTGGCTCCCAGTCGCTGTTGCATAAGGCAACAGGCGAGAGCAAGGAAGGAAAATATAATTCCGCGGGTTGTGTGAGTTCGGTTCATACGTCAACTTGATCTCGAAGACCGACTTCTCCACGTTTGCTTGATCTGCGAAGATGCAGGCTATGGCATTTGGACCGAATGCAACAAGACATGGAAAGTGCTGACCTCGAAGGTAGGTAGTTAACCGCGGACTTCTTCCAAAGCTGCGAGGATCAATTGTCGACTTCGCCGCTGTGGCCGCACAGACTCGAAGAAGTTTCTCGCGGGTAAAGGAAAGACTTCGAACTCCACTTTCGAAGGTGCCTCCAAAGTAGGCTTGCAGTTTCTTGTTCCCTCCAACTGCAGCAGCTGGAATCGATACCCCAACCATCATTTCGAGGACGGCAAATGCAGTTAATCGCGTTCCAAAACAGGAAACCGGGTACTGCCGCGCGTGCTCGCAGCTGTTTTGCACACAAAGTCTTCTGTTTTCGATGTCGAGTAGTCACAGCCGCCGGGGGGTGCAGACTGCTACTTTTCCTTACGGACTATGTCTTCTGGCCCAGCAGCGACCTCTCAACTCACCAGCGTGCTCGTGGCCGATTCGAACCACATCCATTGTCAGTTGTTGGTGGGAGCCCTGCGGCGGCGACCGGAATTCCACGTCAATGCTTGCGCCATGGATATCGGTTCCATTCTTGCCGCCATCGGTGATGGCACCTTTGACGTTGTTCTGCTGCATGCCGAACGTGAAATGTCCACCATTCGCAGCCTGCATCTCACTCATCCGGAGATTGCCAAAATCCTGCTGCTCGACAATTCGGATCGCGATACCGTCCTCAACGCCTTTCGCTCCGGAGTCCGGGGACTCTTCAGCTTCGCTGATGCACCCTTGCGGCTGCTCTGCAAGTGCATCCATTGTGTTCATCAGGGGCAGATCTGGGCCAGCAACCAGCATCTGGAATTTCTCGTCGAAGCAGTTACCCAGGTGCCTTCTCTGCGTGTGGTGAACAGCCATGGGATCAATCTGCTCACGCCCCGCGAGGAGCAAGTCGTCGCTCTGGTGGCCGATGGGCTCAGCAATCGCGGTGTCGCCCGCGAACTTGGCCTGAGCGAGCACACGGTGAAGAAATATCTCTTCCGCATCTTCGACAAACTGGGGGTATCGACCCGCGTCGAGCTCGTCCTCTATGCCGTGACTCGCGGCGCCACCCGCCAGGCGGAATGGATCCCCTCGTAAACGTATCCCGGGAGCGTTCCCGTCCTCGGTCTCTCTCTTGGCACTCGCAACCGCGGCCTGGTCGGCTACAATAGGCAGTCGTGCCTGAAGCCGCCATGGCTAATTCTGGACGGAAGTCCCGGCGCTGGACGGTTATCGCCTCCGGCCTACTCTGCGGACTGCTCGCTCTGGTCGTGATCTACACCAAACCCGGAGCCTTCTACAGCCCGATCGCAGTCATGGTTGTCGCCGCCATCGGATTGGCCGCAGTGCTCTTGCAGCTTCGCTTTTACAACCGCCAGCAAAGCCAACCGGTACGCGCCCCGGTATGGCTGAATGTGATAGGGATCGTGCTGGCTGTAGTAGCGCTCTTCTCGGATTTCCTGCACTTAACGTGGCAAGTCAGCCAGATGATGGCCCTGGGCGCAGTGGGAAGTTTCTCCATCAGCAGCGCGATTATTCTGCACGCCTTCCGCAAACACCGCGTAACGTCCAAGTAGCCTGACTGAACCTGAGCATTGGGGCTGGGAAACGGTGGCGACCAATCCATGGGGACTGACGAAGCTGAAGATCAAGAGCGGCGCCGCATGAGTTCATCTCTCCCCACCTTTGCAAAGAACGCAAAGGTGGGCCACCCGTCCACGGACCGAATTGTAACGCAGCTTCTTTTCTCTGCTTCGCGCTCCGCACGACAAACGGTTGCGTTGCATTCGAGACATCTGAAACCGCCCCCGGAGAAAACGTGACTGCTAGCGTCCGCCGCGTTTTTCAAGATGGCCGACACGGGGAAGGTGGAGAAGGGAATGGACGCCGATCTGGTGGTGCTGGACGCCGATCCGGCCAATGATGTGCGAAACCTGGCAAAAGTCGCATACACGATTCGGGCGGGGAAGATCATTTATGGGAGATAATTCGTGGCGGGCACGGACTTCGGAAAATCCCCACTCAAGCAAAGTACGCTTGAGTGGGCCACCCGCCGTATCTTCAAATGAACCACCGCACAAGCCTCGCAAGCCCAAACAACACCCAACCGACGGCAACAAACAAGACGGCATTGAATGTTCCGTAACTGAGAACGTAGTGAACAAACTTTTGATGAGGCGTACTCGCATCACCCACGACAAACAGATGCGGGCAAAACAGACAAAGATATTCAGTTTGAACACGGATGCCGATTAAGTACGAGTAGAAAACAGCGGCTCCTAAGTAGCCGAGATATGCTAAAGCGACAGTCAGCATAAGCTTCCAGTGGAGTTTCATCTTACCTCCGGCGCAAGTTGTCACTGGGGCGGAACTGTAATTTTGTGAGTCACAGACTCGCTCAATCCGCCGGTATCGCCCCAATCGTTCCAGAGCCCACCCACGATAATCATGTTAAGGAAATCAAACTCGTCCCAAATGCCGCGATACCCTAAGTTGTCTTGCGTAGAAGTCGCCCAGCCGTGAGAAAGTGGATGTCTCTTTCTACAATTACTGAACAAAGTTCCTACTTGGGACCGGGAGAAACGCCAAAGTGGGGAATTCGGGTTTGTCACAGCGCCCAACATTGCAGGGCCGGGGGCTAAGTCAAACATCATCATATTGGACGGGTGGCCCACCTTTGCGCCTTATGCAAAGGTGGGAACCGCGCACTCATGCCGCTTCGCCTTTGGTCCTCAGCTTTGCCGGTCCCCATTGATTGATTCGCACTGGTCCGACTTCTTCGTAAGCATAACTCCGAAAGCTGCTCCATGCCCACTGCTCAGGTTCGTCCACCAGCCCACGCTTTACCGGGTTGCGATGCATAT
>JBAUUQ010000039.1:0-53288 GCA_049582765.1 Terriglobales bacterium | reverse complement strand
GGCGAGGGTAACAGCTGCAGTTGATAAAGTGCAGATGATCTGCGCCGTAATAGCGTTTCAGGCCACTGGGCACGGTCTTGAACTTAGCAGTGTGTCCCAGGGAAAGAATGTGACGACTGACCTTTCCAAGCCCCACCCCGTCTTTCGAAGCCCCACCTTTGCAAAGAACGCAAAGGTGGGCCACCCGTCCGTCCCGTCCCGTCCAGCTTATAAGTCGTTGTAGTTCATAAACTTACATGGATTACCAAGGTGCCACTGGCTGGCACGGCGGAGCCATTCCGGTGGGACGGGGCAGGGCATAGGCTAGTAGCTGGAGACATCCTTATGCTGCAGGAAATCGTCGGAAATGACTTGCTGGGTAGCCTGGCGCATTCCTACGAAGAAGACCCGGGCCAGTTCGTCAGCCTGCCGAAACTGATACTGGATTCGTCGGCGGCGCGCATGGTGGTTGCGGAATTGAGAAACGAAGGCTATGTCGAGGAGCAGGTGCGCGGCGTAGTCCGGTTGACCGCCCGTGGTTATAAGGCCTACAAGAGCTAGGGAGCATTGAGATAGATTTTCGCGACGTGATCGGCGATTTTTCCTGGTTCGGCGCTTTCCAGATTTGCCAACACTACAACCGTTAGCTTGTCGTCGACGTAGCGGGAGATTTCCGTTTTGAAGCCCTGCCAGCTGCCGCTGTGACGGATTACACGATGCCCATCTTTTGTTTCGATCTCCCAGCCGAAGCCATAGTGATCCGGGTTGGGCTGGCCGTTTTTGAACGGGGTGACGGTCCACATTTCGTCGAGGCTGGAGCGCTTCAGTAGCTTCTCGGTGTACAGCGCGGCATCCCACTTGGCCAAATCCAGAATGGAAAAATAGAGCGCGCCGTCCGCAGTGGTGTTTAGCGTGGGCGAGACCCATTCCTGATTCTTCAGCTCACCCTTTACCCAACGATATCCGGCGGAGCGGTTGGGAATAATGTCGGCTTCGCTGATGATGCGGGTTGTATTCATACCGAGCGGCTGGAAGATGCGCTCCTGCAGAAAGTCGCCGTAAAACTTGCCGGTGACCTGATGAATCACGACTCCCAGGGTGAGGTATCCGAGATTGGCGTAGTCCCACTTGGTGCCGGGGGGGTAGGCGAGCGGGATGGCTTCGACAATCTTCAGGAGATCGGCTTCGGTGTAGTCCTTACGGAAATCGAATTTCTTGGGATAGTCGCCAAAGCCGGCAGTGTGACTCAGCAGTTCGCGGATGGTGACTTGATTCCAGGCGGACGGAGCGTCTTTCAGATAGTTGGTGACGGGATCGTCAAGTTTGATTTTGCCTTCTTCGACCAGCATCATTACCGCGGTGGCGGTGAACTGCTTGCCGACGGAGCCGGACTGGAAGATGGTTTCGGGTTTGACGGGGACTTGAAGCTCTACGTTGGCCAACCCGTATCCCTGCGCGCGTACGGGTTTGCCGTCCCGTGACACCAGGAGAGAGAGGCCGGGAATATGCTCCCGTTGCATCTCGGCGTGGACGTAGGCGTCGACGGGCTCGGTTTGGGCGAGGGCTGGGGAGAACAGGCAAAGTGAAAGGAGGATCAAGCCGCCTAAAAAGCAGGTCCCTCCACTCCGCTTCCCCTTCCTGGTGGAAGGCGAAGCTCCGGTCGGGATGACAGAGTGTTGCATTGAATCAGAAGGTCAACCGAGCCGCGACCTGGCCGATACGCGGCGAGGGTCCGCGCCACGACCCGGTGGAATAGATCTGGCCGAAGGTGGGGCTGTTGGGGTTCGTATCCGGCATGGCAAATTCCGGATGATTCAAGACGTTGAAATATTCCAGACGAAGCTCGAGGTTGATGTGCTCGGTGATGCCGGTGGTCTTGGCCAACGCGAGATCCAGATTGGTTTGGTGCGGGCCACGCAACGTGTTACGGCGCAGGCCGTAAGTTCGGTCAGCGGGATTGGCCACGGGATCGATCTCCGGGAAGCAGAGACTACCTTCCTCGAAATAGGGAGTGTTCTCATACGGAATGTTGGAAAAGCTATTGGGGTTGAAGTAATAATTTCCGGTCAAAGCGGTGCTGCTGGCAGGAGGCGCGCCGATCGCCGGGCAGCTGGTGTAATCGAGCACGTTGATCGTTCGCGGGTGGCGGGGATCAAAAGTTGTGAGCGGGCCGAGAACAGCGGCATTAGAAACATACGGATCGCCGGCGCCGGAGGTCCCCGGGTTTGCGGAATCGGTGCCATAGGGCAAGTGAGCGCCAATGTCGAAGGGAAACCCGCTGCGCCAGGTCAGAATGGGGTAAAGACTCCAACCTTTGGTCAGACGTTTGGGGCCATTGCTCCACGCTTTGTCGATGGGCAGGTCCCAGCCGCCACTAAGACTGATGCGGTGGCGGATATCGCTGTCACTCGAAGCATAATAAGAGTTGACCGCGTAAGACGGAACCTCTGAGTTGCGCTGGCGGAAGCCGGATGAGGTGTCAAGGTTGTGGCCGAAGGTGTAGGCCAGAGTGAAATAGGTCGTGCCGATCGGTGAGGGCTTAGGCTGCCGGGTCAAGCTGGCTTCGAGAGCGTTGTAGTTACCGCGCGATACATTGCCGAACTCGGGAAGCGATGCAAAACAGCCCGGACAGCTGGCGTCGAGCACTCGGTTGTAGGTTCCCAGCACCATGGGGTTGATGTCTATCAACGAGGTCAATCCCCGCGAGGAACTGCCAACCCAGTTGGTTTCCAGAACTACACTGGCAGGCAAACTGTGTTGCAGGCTGAGGTTGTATTGCAAAACGTAAGGTGTGCGCAGGTGCGGATTGACCAGGTAGATGAAGCCGGTGTTGTTGATGGGCAGGTTCGGACTAAAGTCGACATTGGGCGCGGGCGGCTTGGACGGGAACGTATTGGGAATGCCTGCGGTCTGAAAAGGCTGGCTCATGTAGCTGAGCGGGCTGCTGGGAGGAGAATCAGGGGCGTCAAAGAAGAAGCCGGCGTTGCTGACAAAGGGAGGTTGCCCGTTGAACTGCACATTGTCTTCACCCTTGAGGATGTCGTAGAACACGCCGAAGCCACCACGCAGGCTGGTCTTCCCGCTTCCGGTCGGATCCCAGGCAAAGCCGGCGCGAGGAGCGAAGTCGTTTTTGTCGGGGAAGTTGGTGCCCCAGGGAGCGCCCGGATCACCGGGGAATACCATGCCTCGCGGAGCATTGGTGAAGCGCTTGGATTGCAGGCCGGGAATGACCGAGAAAAGGCGGCCCTGAGTGTCTGACTTGGGTGTGTTGTATTCGTAACGCAGACCAAGGGTCAGGGTCAGATTCTTGCGCAGATGCCACTCGTCCTGGCCGAAGAAATAGAGGTTCTTGCTGCGGATATTGGAAGGAGCCTTGGCACCCTGGTAATAGGCATCGGGCAGCCCAATCAGAAATTCCGCATAGGCATTCTGTGGTCCCAGGTCATCCGCACCGTAGTAGTCAAACTCTCCGTTGATGATGTAGTCGTAAGCCAGATTCTCCTGATAAGGAGTAAAGCCGGCGCCAAACTTCCAATTGTGCCTTCCCCGCGTCCAGGAGATGGAGTCGGTCCAGGAGAATGTGTTTTCGATGTAGCGGGTAGGACCGTTCTCGCTGAATCCAATCTGCAGGCCGTTATCGAACCACAGATTCGTGGGCCCGGTGACCACATCGGGGGTGATGCCGATGCCCAGATCGGCGGGAGTTTCCAAATGACTACTGGGTGTGTGACTCAGGTAGTTGCTGCGATGAGTAATGAAGTGAAATTCATTCAAGAGCGTAGGGGAGAAGACCCGGGTGTAGCCGACATTGGTGAAGTAAAAATTGGCGACGGTCGTGTCGGGGAAGCCAGGCACCGAGGCGAAGGAAAAGGGGTTGACGGATGGGGTGCGATTCGCACCGAAGGTGATGAAGAGCTTATCTTTGTCCGTCAGGTTGAAATCGAACCGGGTGGTCAATTCATCGGCGTTATTGACGGATCGTTGCTGGCTGGACAGCAAACCGGTCGGGGAAGTTGGGATCATGCCCGCCTTGATATAAGCCTGGGAGACGCTGTTGAATCGGCTGGGGTCGATGATGGCTCGAGCGGCGAGCGCGGGATTCGGCTGGAAGTAGGGATTGTCCAGCAGATACTGAGCTACGTTAGGGTCAGGTGATCCGGAGTTAGAGGCAGAGAAATCCCCGGTCAATTCTTTGGGGGTAAATACCGGACTGTTGAGAGCCGCCTCGTCCACGATCTCGCGGGTTCCCTGGTACGCCAGGAAGAAGAAGGCTTTGTCCTTGAGAATAGGACCGCCAACCGTACCGCCGAACTGGTTGCGTTTGAGGTCCTCGCGGGGAAGGCCCTGTTGAATATTGAAGTAGTCGTTGGCATTCAGCACACGGTTACGGAAGAAGTCGAAGGCGCTGCCATGGAACTGGTTGCTGCCCGACTTCAAAACCACGCTGATGATGCCGCCGCCATTGCGGCCGTACTCAGCGGTGTAATTGCTGGTGAGCAGACGAAATTCAGCGATGGCATCGGGATTAGGGTCGAGAAGATTGCTGTTGTCCTCCAGGTCGTTATTAATTCCGCCATCCAGCAAGTAGGTGACCGAGTCGGAGCGGCCGCCACCGATGCTGTAGGCACCGGCGCCGCCGTTATCGTCATCGCTTTCCGTGACTCCGGGCTGCAAAGCCGCCAAGTCGAGCACATCACGGCCATTGAGGGGCATGTTGGTGAGGGTTCGTCCGGTAACAGATTGCCCGAGGGTTGCGACCACCGTTTCCACCGGCGCGGCCTGCCCTCCCACCTCAACGGTTTGGGTAACCGAGCCAACTTCCAGCTTGACGTCGATGCGCAAGGCTTGATTGATCTGCAGCTTATTCTCGTCGCCGACAAAAGTGCGGAAGCCTTCGTGCGCGGCGGTCACTTTATAGGTGCCGATAGGGAGAGCGAGAACCTGGTAGTAGCCGTCTTCGTTGGTCGTGGTCTTGCGGCTGATTTCTGTTGCGGTGTCGATGATCGTCACCTGGACGTTGGGAATCACGGCTCCGGTCGGATCAGCGATGGTACCGACAATCCTCCCGGTTGCGTCCTGAGCCGGGGCAAACACCGGCACCAGAAATATGATCACTGACAACAGCACTACGTTTCTCAGCTTCATAGAGGACTCCCGCTTCTTCTTAACGAACCTAAGAGTGTTCGTCCGGAGAATAAGGTTATTGGAGAACCGAAGTCTGCTTTTCCCGGCACGTGGGTCAAGCGATCACAGGCCGGCTTCGAGCTTGCCGAGATTGATCATGTGTGCGACCTGTTCCAAGGTATAAGGTCTCGAAAGGACAGAGTTGTGTGGCATGTCGCGTGACGCCCCCAAACACAAGTGTTGGGCATCTTGGCAGAAGGCGGCGAGGGAAGTCAAGGACGGTTTCTCGAGGGTAGTGGCTTAATTGCCGGAGTTAACCACAAAGGACACGAAGGTTCACAAAGGGAAACCCCAAGGCTTGGGTGGATCGCGCCGAATCTCGCTGCCAGATCAATGGAGAAGGTTATTTTGCTTTGGAGAAGTCTTCGACTGCGAATAGTTCTCCGTTGCGAGAGACAACTCCAACGCCCACCGAGTCCAGGTCCTTGTCGAGGAGATTAGCGCGATGCGGAGGGGAGTGCATCCAGAGGTCGTGGACGGCGGCGCCGCTGGGGGCCATGGCGACATTTTCGGCGAGGGAGGTGAATCGGACTCCAGCCTTGGTGGCTCGGGACGGCAGGTTCGCCTCGCCGGGAAACTGATGGGAGATGGTCCCATGGCTGGCCATTTCTGCGGCGTGGCGGCGTGCGGCATTGGCCAGAGCTGCGTCCCACTTAAGGGTTGGCAAGCGGCGATTGCTCCGTTCGCGATTGGCTGCGTCGACTAGCTGGCGCTCGGCGGTCGAGGCATAGGTTTGCGCCCAGCCGGGCTGTGGCGGGAACGACAGGAGAGAGACCACAAGTGCAACGGCCAGGTGGGTTGCTGAACGCATGAGAGACTCCGATGATGATATAAACACTCGGTACCTGGTTTCCACTCGCGAGTGAACGCGGCGAGTGGGACGAGTGAAGCTGTTTCGGTGCAAAGCGGTCAAGGCCGCGTCCATCTTGCGTGTCAGCGAGCTTTCAAAAGGTTATTCACAAGAGTTGTTGAAAACAAGATTGCGGTCCAAATCGGAGATTCGTTGATCAAGGAGGAATCCATGAAAAAAGGCTGGATATTGGTGGCATGCGTTTTGTTGATGGGCAGCAGCCTGGGGTTCGCGCAAGCTGCCAAGGGGAGTGAGAAGCAGACTGCGACCCAAGTGCTGGATCATGGAATCAGCGGGGTGGAAGGCGAGTTCGTGCCGGCGGCAGATGCCATGCCGGAGGGCAAGTATTCGTTTGCACCCACTAACGGGGAATTCAAGGGCGTACGAACCTTCGCGCAGCAGGTGAAGCATGTGGCCGCGGTCAACTACATGATTGGTGGAGCGATTCTGGGGGAGAAGCCTCCGGTGGAGCTGGGCGGTGAGAACGGACCAGATACGGTCGCGAGTAAGGCGGACATTCTGAAGTTCCTGAAAGATTCCTTCGCCTACATGCACAAAGCGGTTGCCTCGGTGAACGAGGGCAACATGGTTGATCCCATTAAGAGTCCGTTCGGGGAGGGGATGACTACGCGGCTGGGAATGTCGAGCTTAGCGGCGGCACATTGCTTCGATCATTATGGACAGATGGTCGAGTACCTGCGAATGAACGGGATTATTCCGCCGGCGAGCCGGTAAACGCGGCTGCGGGGCGAGGTTGGATTTGGCACGGAAAGGGACCTGGGTCCCTTTCCGTGGCAGTTCCGAGCGTGGTTTCCGTGTAGCACTAAAGTGCCATTTACATTCCCGGAAACGGGGAAATATTCTCCCATTTCTCCCCGTTAAACAGGCGAGACCCAAGACCTCGTGATTCTCGTATCCGGACGAGAGGTACGAGAATCTCGCGCAGATTCCGGCAGCCCGCGGGATAAGTAGATGAGAGCCAAGAAGTACCGCGCGACGTCAAAGACGCCGGACACAGGTCAAAGCAGCGGCGTGCAGCAGGAAATCGACAATTTTCTGCGGGCACTGCGCTCTTACCCCGAGAGCTTTGCTCACGATCCCCGATTAAGCTTCGAACAACACATGGTCCGCGTGGCGTCTGCGACGGCGTCTGGCCGGGAGAATCACACCCACTAATCCGGCTGGCGGGTCACGAGGCGGCTCTTCAATGTACTCCCCGCTCCCCGAAGGGTGATTTCGGCGGGGAGCAACTCGGCTTGCAGATGGTGAGCAGTCAGATGATCGCGTACGCGGGCTTTGGTCCTGGCCGCATTGGCTTTGGGATCGAGAAAAATGAGGACGGACGGGCCGGCTCCGCTTAACGCGATACCCAGGATTCCGGAGGTTCCGGCAAGTTTCTGCAGGGCGGGCAACAGCGGGCACAGAGGGGCGCGAAAGGGCTGGTGGATGCGGTCTTCGAGGGCGGAGGAGAGCAAGTCGCGGCGTCCCTGGGTGAAGGCGGCCAGCAATAGCATGGAATTCTGAATGTTGGTTACGGCGTCGGCTCGAGAATATTGGTCCGGGAGAACGCGGCGAGCTTGTTCCGTGGGGAGACCTTCAGGAGGAACCGCCAGCAGGAGCGGCCACTTTCCTTTGGGCGTGATGAGGGCAACCTGGGCATCGCCGTCGGCGGTCATGCGGGCGACGGCCAGGCCTCCCATCCAGCAGGCGGCGGCGTTGTCGGGATGGTGCTCGCGCTGGGCGGCTTCGCCGATGATGCGGCTATCGTTCCAGCGCAGGCGGGCGAAATGGACAGCCAGCGCGATTCCCGCCAGACGGGCAGCGGCGGACGATCCGCAGCCTTTACCGATGGGGATTTCGTTTTCCAGGTGCAGCGCCAGCGGACTGATGGGCTTCCCCTGGTTGAGAAGAACGTCGCGATAAGTGGTCAGAATCAAGTGGTTCTCCAGCTGGCCACAGATTTCGGCATCTCGTCCGCGCGCCTGGATGGAGAAGTCTGGGGCCGGTTTGGCCCGCAGCGTTAAGAAGACGCTGAAGGCCAAGGCGGCAGCGTCGAAGGCCGGGCCGAGGTTGGCGGAGGTTGCGGGGAGAGTCAGGGCGAAAGATGATGGCCGGGTGGTCATAGTTTGAGAGTCGTGATCGATCGGAGTTTAGTCATTAGGTCACGCCGACCCGGAGCGAAGGCATTTCGGTAGTGACGGAAAAGCGTCCACCACAAAGGACACGAAGGTACACAAAGGCCCAGCTTTTCTTTGTATAGCTTCGTCCCATTGGTGGTAAAGGATCGGCGAATTGGGCCGGCACCAATAATTCTTTCGCTCCTTCGGAGCTGATTCGTTTCTGCTCTTGCGCCCACGGCTTGCGCCGTGGGCTTTATTCTTTTGCCACTTCGCGGCTGCCGCCGGATGGGCGAGAGGCCGGTCCTCCATTACGATCCGCGGTCCGCTTTTTCCAGGACTTTCAGGACCTGATCGGCGGCGGCGTCGAGCACGATGGGCGCGCGTTGCTGCGCGGACAGAATTCCGGCTTCTTTTTCGTGCGCGGTCCCGGCGAACAGATCGCCGCGATGAAACTTCAGAGTGAACTCCGGATCCTTCAGCAGGTGCCCGGTGAGAATCAAGACGACGGTTTCTTCTGATTTGACGAAGCCTTGTTTGACCAGTTTCTTCAGTCCGGCGAGTGTGACTGCGGAGGCAGGCTCGCATCCGATGCCGTCGGCTCCAATTTCGGCCTTGGCGAGAGCGATTTCGACTTCGCTCACTTGTTCGACTGCACCGCCCGTGGCTTTAAGAACCCGAACCGCTTTTTTCCATGAGGCTGGATTGCCAATGCGGATGGCGCTGGCGGCGGTGTCGGCGTCGACCGCGATCAATTTTGTTCCGCCGGTCTCGCGCATGGTGCGTACCAGGGCGTTGGCGCCCTCCGCCTGGATGACGGAAATCCTGGGCAAAGCGGAGATGAAGCCGAGTTGCTGCATTTCGAGAAAGGCTTTGCCGAGCGCGGAGGAATTTCCCAGGTTACCGCCGGGAACAATCACGTGGTCGGGCGGTTGCCAGTCGAGTTGTTCGAGCAGTTCAATGGCGGCGGTTTTCTGGCCTTCGATGCGATAAGGATTGACCGAGTTCAAAAGGTAAACCGGCATACGCTGGATGACTTCGTTCAGCACCCGCATACAGCCGTCGAAGTCGGTCCGCAGCTGGCAGGTTACGGCGCCATAATCGAGGGCCTGGGAAAGTTTGCCCCAGGAGACCTTGCCTTCGGGGATCAGCACCAGGCTGCGCATCTGGCCGCGTGCGGCGTAGGCGGCCATGGAAGCGGAAGTGTTGCCGGTAGAAGCGCAGGCCACCCAGCGAAATCCCTGCTGGCGTGCGACCGAGGCGGCGACGGTCATGCCGGTGTCTTTGAACGATCCCGTGGGATTCATGCCTTGATGCTTGGCAGTCAGGTGGCGCAGGCCGGCGATGCGAGCGCAGCGCGGAAGCTCATAGAGGGGAGTGTTGCCTTCACGCAAGGTGATGATGTGTTCGGCATCGAGCGGTGGCAGCAGTTCGCGAAAGCGCCAGACGCCGCTTTGGTCTAAGGGAAGGCGGGAGGTGCGGCGCTGAAGCCATAGGGCTTTGATCTTGGCTGCGTCTACGGTGGCGGTTTGGGCAATTTCCAACAGATCGCCGCAGGCGGAGCAGCGGAAGTTTGGCGCGGTTTGCCCGGCGACCAGGCCGCAGGCGATGCAGCGCAATTGGGAGACAGGGGCGACGGGTGTGGTGGATTGGGGCATTGGTATGAGTATAAGGGTCCTTCGACTTCGTGGTGGCTTCGGTTCGCGAGACCACCACTACGCTCAGGATGAAATGATCCTTCTGGATGACATGATTGCTCAGGCTGACATGGTATCCGAGATTTGTTTATTTTCCACGGCGAAGATATTCGTCCGTCTTGTTGATCCAGTCGGCGCGCGGTGGAGTGAAGACATCGAGGTCGACGGTGTATTCCAAAGCTTCCGCCTTGTGCGGCATATGCGGAGGAATGGTGAGCACCTCGCCGGTGCGGACGACGATTTCCTTGCCATCGATCCAGAATTTGAGTGCGCCTTCCAGAACGTAGGTGAGCTGTTCGTTATGGTGGCTGTGCTCGGGAACGATGCAGCCTTTCTTCAGCAGCACGCGAGCCAGCATGATGCTCTGGCCGACGACGAAATGGCGTTGCAGCAAAGGGTTCAGGTCCTCGACGGGGACGGTGCTCCAAGGAATGTATTGCAGCTGCGCCTTGGGCAGAGCTTTTGTCTTCGTTGGCTTTACCGTCCTCTTTTTTGTTTTCTTATTCTGCTTGGCGGCACGTCGTGGTGCAGATGGTTTTGCCATTTCAGTGCACTCTCCCCTGATAGATTCCCACGGCATTGTCGTGCAGGTAGCCGTGCGCGAGCTGCAGAGCCTGGGCTTCGGTGACCTCACCTTCGGAAATCATTTCGGCTAGAGCGGCAGCCAGCGCGGTGCGCGTGGATTGCACTCCGAGCCAGTAGCTCTCCTCGGCGCCCAAAGCGTCATTGTAAGGAAAGCAGTCGGTGCCGAATGTGACTTTGTCGGGAAAGGTCTCCAGCCATTGCTTGAGCACATGCTTGAATTCGGAAGGATAAAGCAGCATCTCCGTCTCGGAGGTGTCGAGGTAGACATTCTTCGCGGCGGCCAGCCAGATGGCCTGGCGGTCGTAGGGATATCCCCCGTGAATCATGACAAAGGTGGTGCCGGAATAGCGCGGATCGCGCAGAATGTTTTCCAGATTCAGGATGTTGCTTTCGGACAAATTGAAATAATCGCCGATGCCGACCGCTGAGTGAATATGCACGGGGAGGTGAAGGCGTCCGCCCTCGCGCACCAGATAACGGAAGATGTAATCCTGGAAAATACGGTACTCCTGCCCGGAGGGAATGCCTCCGCCGACGAAGCGCTCATAGACGTCTTCGGCTTGCTCAGGCGTTGGGTCGGAGAACCGGGTGGAGCGGAAATAGGCCACTTCGAACTTTTGCGCGATCGCGCCCTTCTTCTCATTGTCTTCCAGAGTGCGGGTCACGAAGGACAGGTAGTCGGCGAAGGTCGGCGGCAATTTGGTGAGACCTTCTTGTTGCATCCAGCGGTGCAGCATCTTTTCCTGGAGGGGAATGTAGACCTGCTCGTCGGAGTTGCGGGCAGTCTCACGCTGGTTGTCGAACGGCCACATGAAGGAATCGGAGAAGAACACCCAGACGAAGCGTTTGGGATCGAGATAGTCGGCCATCATCGCACGGTTGGCGACGCCTTGTTCGATGTTCAGCTTGTCCAAAATGTTGGAGAAGTAAGCGATGCCCTGCTGCTTCTTGAGTTCGGCCTTTTTCGCGATCAGCCACCTGGTGTGTTCCGGGGAGAGATCATTATAAGGATAGCCCCACAGGGCTTTCGCGGCGGCGACCAGTTCGGGATTGGTGTCACGTTCCCGCAATGCGGCGCTGCCGGGAGGCGCGGCCATGGCGTCGACGTCAGGGTCGTCGGCAAAGCCGGGGTGGGCGTGATGATCGAACATGGGGATTTTTTCGATCTGAGGGAGGATGCGTGCGTAGATTTGCGGGACATCCGGGCCGGGGAAAGGGTGGGCCTGGGCGGACGCGAACAGCGGCGCCCCTAGCATGATTGCGGCGGCAAGCGAGAGCTTCATGATTCCCTTAGAGCTTTTCATGGGCAATGATCAGAGGCCTTTATACGCTCCGCCGTCGACCAGGATAGTTTGTCCGGTGATGTAGGACGCACGCTCCGAGGCCAGCCACACGATGGTGTCGGCAACTTCCCTTGGTTCTCCGATGCGTTTCACGGCGGCGTCCGCTGCCCATGCGTCGAAGAAGTCTTCTTCCCGTTTGCCCATCGCCGCAGAGCGGGTCCTGGCCAGTTGTTTGAGGCGATCGGTGGCAATGTATCCCGGACCGACGTTGTTGACCAGAATGCCGTCTTTTCCGAATTCATTGGCCAGGCTCCTGACCAGGCCGACGACGGCGGCGCGGACGGCGTTCGAAAGGACCAGGTCAGCTACCGGTTGTTTGGTGGTGATGGAAGTTATCGTGATAATCCGTCCCCAATGCTTGCGCTGCATGTGGGGGATGACTTCGCGGGCGAAGTAGACGGTGCTGAGGAAGTTGGCGTCTACGGCACTGCGCCAGTTCTCGAGAGTAGCGGCGAGAAAACCCTTGGCGGGCGGGCCACCGGCGTTGGTGACACAAATATCCGCGCTGCCGAAAGTGGTGACAGTTTCATGGACGAAGTCGTGGACAGCCTGAGGGTCGGTGACGTCGAGCGGCGCGCTGAACACTTCGACGCGGTATTGCTGCTTTATCTGCTCTGCGGACGCGCGCAGGGTTTCGGCATCGCGGGAGCACATGGCGATGCGGCATCCCTCGGCGGCGAAGGATTCGGCGGTGGCGCGGCCAATGCCGCGGCTGGATGCGGCGACGACGGCTACGCGGCCCTTGAGACCGGAATCCATAAGCTGGAATTATAAAGCCTGGTTGACGGCGGATTGGGGTGACAGGAGCTGCCGGGAGAACTAATCTTTAAAGGATTCTGGTTGACTAGCTACTTCAATCGTGGTGCCGCACGGGCGAGGACGCCCGCGCCTACATTGGTGAAACGATGAAAAACAGCAAGCATCGTCCGGAGACTAAGGCTGTGCGCGGGGGTTCAGACCTGCGCAAGAAGAATGGGCCGCTGTCCACGCCGATCTATCAGACGTCGACCTTTGAGGTGACGGATAACGAACAGCAGGTGCGCGCGACTCCGACGGACATGTTCTATACGCGCTATGGGAATCCCACCCACACGGTGGTGGAGAAGGCCATTGCGGAACTGGAGGGGACGGAGCGGGCCCTGCTGTTTGCCTCCGGCATGAATGCGCTGACGACAGCGATTCTGGCGCTGCTGCAGAGCGGGGATCACATTGTGGCGCAGCGCGACATCTATGGCGGGGCAGCAAAATTTCTGGGGCAGTGGTTGCCCAAGTTGGGGATCGAGACCACGTTTGTGGACACCACGGACTACGAGCAACATGAGCGGGCGATCCGGCCTAATACCCGGCTGATTCACCTGGAGTCGCCGACGAATCCCATGGTGCGAATCGTGGATTTGCGGCGGGTGGCGGCGATTGCCAAGCGTCATAATTTGATCACCATGATCGACAGCACGTTTGCCACGCCGATCAATTGCCGTCCGGCGGAGTATGGGATTGATCTGGTGATGCATTCGGGGACGAAGTATTTTGGCGGGCACTCGGATTTGATTTGTGGGGTGATTGCGGGAAGTGACGAGTTGCTGCGCAAGATTCATGATACGCGGACTACGCTGGGCGGGTGCATGGATCCGCATGCGGCTTGGCTTTTGCTGCGCGGCATCAAGACGCTGGCGGTGCGAGTGGAGCGGCAGAATGAGAATGCGCTGCGGGTTGCGCAGTTTTTGCTGGGGCATCCGCAGGTGCGGCGGGTGCATTATCCGTTTGTCGAGGGGCATCCGCAGCGGGCGCTGGCGATGGAGCAGATGCGCGGCGGCGGAGGGATTGTCAGCTTTGAAGTGGAGGGGACGGGTGAGGATGCGCGGCGGCTGACGGAATCGTTGAGCTTGTTTACGCTGGCGCCGAGCCTGGGGGGAGTAGATTCGCTGGTTTGCATTCCGGTGCTGACTTCGCATGCCATGATTCCGGAGGAGCATCGCGCGAAATCCGGGATTACGGAGCAGATGATCCGGTTGTCGGTGGGGATTGAGAATGCGGACGATCTGATTGGCGATCTGGAACAGGCGCTGGCTGGGGTGAAGGCGGGGCAGCGGGTGCAGGTGGGGTGAGCCCAGGAGGGATCTCGATTCCCCAGCCCGTCCGCGATGCGGACGGGCTAGAGTGCTCGGATGACAGTTCTGGGGAGGATTTCTAAGCCCACTGGCAGACTCCGCTAGAAAATGAACTTCAGCGCCAGCTGAAGAATGCGGGCTTCGTGCACTAAGTTGGGGCGAAACACTCCCGACGAGAGATCGCCGGCGGCATCACCCGTGATTGTGTTTGTCCCGGAGCTGTTATTCCCGGCGCCGGAACCTGCGTCGCCGAAAATGGGTCCCCATTCGGTGTGGTTGAACACGTTGAAGGCTTCGGCGCGGAACTCGAAGGCCATCGACTCCTTGATGGGGATGTGCTTGAAGAGAGCCATATCGAAATTGATTCGATCGGGGTTGCGCAGACTGTTTCTGCCGGAGTCGCCGAAGGTCAAGCCGACGGGTGAGGCGAAGGCGGCGGGGTTGTAGAACAGCGGGCCGAAGTTTTCCAGAGGACCGGCCTGCCCGACGCCGGCTTTGGGGTTGCCGAGGAGATCGCCGTAAGCGGCCGATCCCAGGCCGTTGCCCACTCCCGCGTTATCCGTGTTGAAGAATGCGCTGAACGGGCTTCCCGTGCTGAAGGTCATAATGCCGGAATATTGCCAGCCGCCCAGCAATTTGTTAGTCAGGCCCGGATCTTTGAAGAATGGAAGATCCCATACATAGCCGACGTTCAGTACGTGGCGCTGATCGAAACTGGAACTGGCGCGGTTGGCGGCGGGGTTGTAGGCGTTCACAAAATTGCTGTCAAAGCGATCGGAGGAGTCGTCGATGGAGTGGCTATAGGTGTAGGCCACACTCAGATCCAGACCGCCGGCGCTGCGCCGCAATCCGAACTCCAAGGCGTTGTAATTCGAGGAGGAGGCGTTGACCAGGTAGGCGATGTCTCCGTAACCGGGGTAGGGACGGAAAAGATCGGGATTGGTGCCACAGGCTGCAATTCCCAAGGCAACCGCCGCTGCTCCAGTGACCGGTACGCCGCTGGGTGTTGTAGCGCTGGTGGGCACACCGTTGGCGTTGAAGTTATTGCCACAGTCATTGGCGCCGATGGCTTCGTGGTTTTTGGCGTACGGGTTCTGCGCCAGGGGGATGGGGTGCAACTGGTTGAGGTCGCTCATCCGGTTCAAGTGCGTGCCCTTACTTCCCACGTAGGACGCTGTGGCAACGGTGCCGCGCGCCAGATCATGCTGCACATCCAGGTGCCACTGCTGCACATAGGGCCAGATCGCCTTGGTTTGAATGGAGGTCACACTCAAGGGGAATTGAGGCTGTGCGGTCCCGTGTCCGATGTTCTGGTAGGCGACAATGTTGTTCTGCTGGGAGGCGAAGGCTAGAGGGGGCGAATTCTCCAGGGATTCCGTGTTGGCTTCGTTGCCGTTGCCGTGCTCGTAGAAAATGCCGTAGCCGGCGCGAATGGCGGTCTTGCCATCGCCCTTGGGATCGTAGGCGAAACCGATGCGCGGCGCTGGATTGAAGAGATGACCGCGCACGCAGCCCGCGGGTTCCCCGCCCACGCCACACTGCACGATGCCGTTAGGCAAATTGCCCACGGTCGGTGCGCCGCCGCTGGGCGTGAGTCCGGTAACTGAACCATCCGAATTGACGACGGTCATGCCCGCCTTGTAGACCGTTGGGTCGAAGTTGAATGCCTGGTGGTATTTCTCGCGATAGGTGCCAAACAAGCTGAGGCGCACGCCCAGATTCAAGGTCAATCGATTGTTGACGTGCCAATCGTCCTGGAAGTACGGTTCTAGAATCTTGTAGCGGTTGTAATACTTGACGGTGGCGTTCTGCTGCCCGAAGGAGGCGATATATCCGAGTAACAGATCCGAAAAGGGGTTGCCGCTGGTGGTGGCGGAGCTGCTGGGGTCGAAGGTGATGTAACCAGGGAAGGAACCGGCGGCGAGTTCGCCTCCCAGTTCATTCTTCTGGGCGGCTGCGAAATAGGCTCCGAACTGGAGGTTGTGCTTGCCTACGATTTTACTGACGTTGTCGCGGTACGTGAAGGTCGGATTGGAATTGTAGATCCCGTTGGGGATGTAGCCGGCATCCTCGCCGAAACCGCCATTGTAGGCACTTCCCTGATCCACCAGATTAATCCCGGGCATGATTCCCCGATCCGCTCCCGGGAAGATGGCGCCGAAGGTCGTATTCGAGGGCCGCTTATAGTTGCCGGTGTCCTGCAAAGAGATGTGGTCGGTGGTGTAACTGAATACGAACTCGTTCAGTAAGGTGGGGGAGAAAGTGGAGGACAAGCGCGCCACGAGAGAGACCCCTGGCCCCTGGAAGTTGGTTCCGATGGTGGGGAAGGTTCCGACGTTGGTCCACAACGGCGTGGTCTCGGTCGTGACCCATGAGTCATGGATGTAGCGGAACGACAGGCGCTGCTTGTCGGAGAGATTGTGGTCCACGCGAATCAGTTCCTCGCGCCAGTTGGTGGGCTGGGTGATGGTGGTCACGTAGGCGTTGCCCTGATTCGGCAGTGGAATCAGGGAGAGCAGCGCTTGCACGTTGGGATTATTGGCATTGAATCCCGGCACTACCGAGAGATTGGGAGTGTAGCCGGCGCTGTTGGTGAAGCCGGGTACGGCCGGACAATCATCAAAACTGTTGGCCGCCGTACATAAGTCGCTGAAATTTCCGGCGCGCTCCGCCGCCGAGGGAACCAGCTGGTTGAAGCTGGTGGGGACACGGTCGCGGCGCCACTCCTGGGACCAGAAGAAGAATGTCTTTTGCTTGTCCTGGTTGTAAACCCCGGGGATGTACACAGGGCCGCCGAGGGTGTAGCCGAAGTCATTTTTCTTGTAGGGCGGGGCGACTCCACCTTGGAAGTAGGCGGGTGAGTTGAAGGCATCATTGCGGACAAACTCGTAGGCATCGCCGTGGAACTGGCTGGTGCCGGATTTGGTTTCCACTTCGATGGTGCCGGAACCGTTTCTGCCGTACTGAGCTCCATAGTTGGAAGTGAGCACTTTGAACTCGCCGATGGCATCGATGCTGGGAGTGACATTCAGGGTGTTGTTGCTGCCGTTATCCATGTTGTCGCCGCCGTCGAGTTCCCAGTTGTTGTATTCGACCCGGCCGCCATTGATGCTGAAGGAATTGTTGGCGGAGACGCCGACTCCACCCTCGTCCGAGCCGGTCTGGTCGCTGACTCCGGGGACCAGAGTCACCAGTTGTTTGAAGTCGCGGCCATTCAACTGCAGTTGCGTGATCTCCTTACCCGACACGGTGCCGGTGAGGTCGGAGGACTGAGTTTCCACCTGGGCCACATTGGTGCCCTCGACCGTGACTTCGGTATTTTCAGCGCCGACTTCCAGGGCGACATTCACGCGCGCCTTTTGCGCGACCTGCAGGATTACGCCTTTGACTTCGTAACGGCGAAAGCCCTTGGCGCTGACGGTCAAGTCGTAAGCGGCGATGGGCAAGGCGGCGAAAAGGTAATCCCCGCTGGCGTTAGTCATGCCAGTGTGCTTGATGCCACGAGACGAGCTGCTGACCGTAACTTGCGCGCCGGGAATGGCTGCCCCAGTGGGATCAGTGACCGTGCCGGTAATGGAGGCTGTGTCCTGAGCGAGAAGGGACAGGGGAAGGCAGCACGCAGACAGCACAAGGCTGAACCACAGAATGCGGTTTTTCATAGTCGGCTCCGTTGTAGGTCGAACCGTGATCGGACATCGGCGGGCCTTACCCCTCAGGCCCTGCCCCTCACTCAAGCATGAGAGCTTCGGCTGGTTGCTTCCTGAATGGGTTTATTAAAACGTATGAATATTGAAGTAAATTGACGGGCGGAGTCAAGCACAAAAACAGTGCAACAGCCGATTTGTTTAGGGGTAAACGGTTACGACAGGCGCCGGGTGGACTCCCGAACGGCCAGTTCCGGGACCAATTTGCGATGAATCGCAGATACTTCACGCTTCTCCACGATGGCGTTGATGCCGTCAAGGGCAATGCTGACGGACATCGCACCCATGGCTTCCATGGGTTGGCGCACGGTGGTTAACGCCGGGGTATACAGGCTGGAAGCGGCCACATCATCGAAGCCAATCACCGAGCAATGCTCCGGAACTCGCAGGCCGGCCTTCGCCAGAGCACGAATGGCGCCGAAGGCGGTCATATCGTCGAAGGCCACGAGTGCCGTGAAAGGATGCTTCTGTTTCAGCAGGTCTTCGGTCAGTTTGTAACCCGCGTCAAAACTCGAGATGGGGTTGCTGGATTCGGGAAGGTCCACGATCAGGTGGGGATCGAGTTCGAGGCCGCTGGATTTGGCGGCGTTGCGTATACCCTTCCAGCGGGGTGCGCTGTCGGCCAGAGTCTTGGGGCCGCGGATGAAAGCGATTTTCCGGTGGCCCAGAGAAACGAGATGCTCCAGCGCAAGTTGCGCGCCCAGTTCATTATCGACGTTTACGGAGCTGACCGAATCGGTTCGCGGTTCGCGTCCGATCATCACCGTGGGGATGCTGCTCTTTTCGAGGTCGGCGAGTACGTCGATGTTCACGAACAGCCA
Source organism: Terriglobales bacterium (assembly GCA_049582765.1). Taxonomy (GTDB): domain Bacteria; phylum Acidobacteriota; class Terriglobia; order Terriglobales; family Acidobacteriaceae; genus JBAUUQ01. The sequence goes on along the minus strand of JBAUUQ010000039.1, from coordinate 34,900 downwards.
GTTGGCGAGCACGATGAGAGCTTCCACACGGCGGTCGAGCAGCATTTCCAGGTAGCGCTCGAAGCGGCTGCGCTCGTTGTGGACGTCGGTGAGGATGGGAAGATAGGACGACTGGTAGAGCGAGTTCTCGATCCCGCGGAGGACCAGGGTGCAATAGGGATCGGTCATGTCAAAGACCATGACGCCAACCGTGTGACTGCGTTTGCTGCGCAGCGAGCGCGCGAAAAGATTCGGGCGGTAGCCGAGTTTCTTGGCGGCGCGCTCGATCCGTTTTTTTGTGATATCGGGAATGTAGCGCGCGAGGGGAGCGTTGTTGAGCACGATGGAAACTGTGGTGGAGGAGAAACCGCTCTCTTTCGCCACGTCGCGAATCGTGACCATCTCGGTTTTCATTCTGGGGTCAGACATGGGATGTCTTCATGGGGAAACAAGCCGGAAACCACGAAGGACACAAAGGTACACGAAGGTAAGAGTTCGGCTCAAGCGTTCGCATAACGTCGTGGACTTCGTGATCCTTTTGAATCCTTGAATTCGGGCTTTCGCTGGCGGACACTACAGCAGAGGTGAAGCCAGTGTCAAGCCCGGGTTGGCGAGGGACGATGGTGGCCATGGTTGCATTCGCTGCTCTGGGTTGCGGATGGGCGGAAGGGCTGCAATCGGGGGAAACTGCCCACGCTTCGAGCTCAGCCTCGCAGACTGCTCCAAAACAGTTATTTCAGCAGGGTGAAACGGCGTTCAAAGACGGCGATCTGGAGCGTGCCGAGCGCGCGTTCCGGTCGGTGCTGGCACTCGACCCCGAGAGCGCGGGAGCGTATGCCAATCTGGGGGTGATTTACATGCGGCGCAAGCAGTGGCCGCCGGCGTTGGACATGTTGCGCAAGGCCGAACGGCTGGCACCGCAAGTGGCGGGGATACGGCTTAACATGGGTCTGGTTTATTACCGGCAGAATGATTTCCAAAAGGCGATTGCGCCATTCGAGTCGGTGGTGCGCGATGTGCCGGATTCCTACCAGGCAGGCTATCTGCTGGGCCTTTGCTACTTCTTCACGGAGCGTTACGCGGACAGCGCGAACATGCTGGAACCGCTCTGGCCACAGGCCTCCGGGCAACTTAATTACCTGTATGTCCTGGGGATCGCCGCCAACAAGGCGGGACGCGCGGAGCTGGAGCAGCGGGCGCTGGGGCGGCTGGTGGAAAGCGGCGGGAACACACCTGAGTTTCATCTGCTGATGGGCAAGGCGCACATGAACCGGGAAGAGTATGACGACGCCATTGCGGAATTGGAACAGGCAGTGAAGGTGGCTCCAAACCTGCCGTTTGCGCATTTCTACCTGGGGATGGCGTATGCGAAGAAGCAGGACCTGGAGCGCGCCAAAGCGGAGTTCCTCAAGGATATTGCGGTGGAGCCGGACGTGGCCTACGACTACGACCAGCTGGGAGTGGTGTACTACCTGCAGCAGCAGGATGAGGAAGCGGAGAAAATGTTTCACAAGGCGTTGCGGCTTGATCCTGGATTCGGCAGTTCGCACTTCCAACTGGCACGCGTTTACCAGCGCGAGAACAAGTACACGCAGGCTCTGAGCGAGATTGACGCGGCGAAGAAGGCGAATCCGGAGAGCGAGGCGGTGCGCTATGTGCGGGGACAGGTTCTGCAAAAGTTAGGACGCACGGAGGAAGCCAAGGCAGAGATGCGGCAGTATACGGCGATGTCGAACGCGGCACGCGAGAAGCGGCACCAGGAACTCGAGGCCGCACCCATCCCCGACCCTCAGCTGACACAGGAACCCCAATAAGAATCGGTTTTGGTGGAGTAGACTGGATACGGCTCACCTCGGTTATCGAATTCATCCTAAGACCCCACGGCGGTAGTACGCCGACAATGTGGAGGACGGGCGTCCTCTATTGGAGGTTTAAATCCTATGAAACGCGTATTGACGATTGTTGGAGTTGTCATTCTGGTTTTAGTTGTAGTTCTCATTGCACTTCCTTTCATTGTGGATGTAAACATGTTCCGGCCGCAGATCGAGTCGGAGCTGACGACTGCCATGGGGCGGGCGGTCAAGATCGGGAATTTGAAGCTTTCGATCATGAGTGGAAGTGTCTCGGCCGACGACCTCTCGATTGCTGAGGATCCTGCTTTCGGGAAGGCGCCGTTCATTCGGGCGAAAGGTTTGGGAGTGGGAGTGGAGTTGTGGCCGCTGATTTTCTCCAAGCAGCTGCGGGTCACCGAACTGGTGATTGATCAGCCACAGGTGGCGTTGCTGCGCAATGCGGCCGGGAAGTGGAATTTCTCGAGCCTGGGAGGGAAAACAGAGGCGGCGAGCGCTCGACCGGCGCAGTCGACGAATCCCGATCTATCGGTGGGCAAGCTGGCGGTGAAAAACGGGACTGTGACCATGGACAATATCAGCGACCCCGCCAAGCCGCAGGTATTCCGGAATGTGGATATCACGGTGAAGGGTTTCTCGTTTACTTCGAAGTTCCCCTTCTCGCTGTCGGCGGGGTTGCCGGGTGGGGGCACGGCCAAGCTGGACGGCACGGCTGGACCGATGGATCAGACAGACGCGGCATTAACGCCGTTGCAGGCCAAGGTCGACGTCAATGATTTGAATTTGGCAGCTTCGGGCTTTGTGGATCCAGGTTCCGGCATAGAGGGCATCGCGGACTTCAGTGGCACGGTGACCTCGAATGGTCATCAGAAACAAAGCAACGGAACTGCGAGTATTGCCAAGCTGAAAGTGTCGCCGAAGGGCTCGCCGGCGCCGCATGCGGTGAACCTCAAATACGCCACCACCTACGATCTGCAGAAGCAGGCGGGGGAACTCACGCAGGGCGACATCACGATCGGAAAAGCCTTGGCCAGGCTTACAGGCGGCTATCAAACCGCAGCGTCCACCGTCTTGAATATGAAGCTCAACGCCGAGAACATGCCAGTGGATGATTTAGAGTCCATGCTTCCCGCGCTTGGGGTGACGTTACCCTCAGGGTCTTCACTCAAGGGGGGAACACTGACGGCTAACTTTACGATCGTTGGACCGCTGGACAAACTGGTAATCAACGGGCCGGTACAACTGGCCAACAGCAAGCTGGCCGGCTTCGATCTGGGGTCGAAGATGTCGGCGATTTCCGCGCTTGCCGGGGTGAAAAGCGGCTCCGATACGACCATCCAGAACTTCAGCACCGATGCGCACGTTTCACTCGAAGGCATCAGCACCCAGAACATCAACCTGAATGTCCCATCGATCGGAGTGGTGACCGGCAATGGGACGATTAGTCCGCAGAATGCGCTGAATTATCAGATGAGCGCCAAGCTGAGCGGGGGCGTCGTAACTGGACTTACGCAGTTGGCCGGATTGGGGGGCAAGGGCGGCGGCATTCCGTTCTTCATCCAGGGAACGACTGCCGATCCCAAGTTCGTGCCGGATGTGAAGGGGATGCTCGGAAGCCAGTTCGGTTCGGCGGGCAAAGGGCAGAGTCCTGCGAACCTGGTGAACGGGATCAGCGGGCTGTTTGGGAAGAAGAAGCCGTAGGGTGGTTAGGGCTTATCTTTCCCCGGACTCACGAGTTTGGGAGAACCTCGGGTCGGCCCTCCGGGACTTGATCGCACTCCCACTTTTCCCAGCGCTGAAGCGCTGGGCTAAGATCGCAACGCCCCTCCGGGGCTGATTCTTTGTGGCCTCGTTCTAACTGCGAAAGAGCCCTCAGTGGGCCATCGCGGCTTTACGTTTTTTTGGCTTGGTCATCAGGAAGATCAAGGGGAACATGACGAGGAACATCAGGCCCAGAAAACGGAAGGCATCGTTGTAGGAGAGCATGGCAGCCTGTTGCTGCACCATTCCCCACAGGGCACCATGGGCCTGGCGAGTGGCGGTGGCGGCGTCTTTACCTTCAGACATGAACATGCGCTGCAGGCCGGCGACCATGGCGCGAGCCTGGGGGTTGGCTGCGTTCACGTGGCGGCCCAGCACGTTGATGTGCACTTGCAGCTTACGGGCTTGCAGGGTCTCCACCATGGAGATTCCGATGCTGGCACCAATGTTTCGCATCAGATTGAACATGCTGGCGGCATTTCCCATGCGTTCGTTGGGAATGGGATCGTTGGTAACGGTGGTGAGCGGCACAAAAACCAGTCCCACGCCAGCGCCCTGGACCAGGAGCGGAATGATGAAGTGCCCGGAATTGACTTGCAGGCTGAAGGTGGAAATCTGGTACATGGCCACCGCAGTGATGAGAAAGCCGGCAGCCAGCAGTTTGCGCGCATCTACTTTGCCGGTGAGATAGCCGATCAGTGGCATGCACACGAACGAGGCGAAGCCGCGCGGCAGGTTGGTGATGCCGGCGTGAGTGGCGGTGTAACCCAGGACTTCCTGCATCAGGAGGGGAAGCAAGACAGTGCTGCCGTACAGTGCGAAGCCGACCACCGTCATCAGGAAGGTTCCGATGGCGTACGAGCGGTAACGAAAGATGCTGAGATCGATCACGGGGTGGGTGGCGGTCAGTTCGCGCGTAATCAGCCCTCCGAGGCCAATCACCGCCAGGACGGTTAAGGTAAGGATGAAGTGGGAACTGAACCAGTCATCTTCCTGACCCTTGTCGAGCATGATCTGCAGTGATCCGATCCCCAGGACCAAGAGTCCAATGCCCCAATAATCGATGCCGGTGCGCTGCTTGCGCAGATAATGGGGGTCGAAGACAAAGGCCTGGGTCAGCAGGAGGGCCACGATTCCGATGGGAACGTTAATGTAAAAGACCCATCGCCAGCTGTAATTGTCGGTGAGCCAACCTCCGGCGACCGGGCCCAACATGGGCGCGACCACAATGCCCAGCGCCCAGAAGGCCATGGCCTGGCCGCGTTTCTCGGTTGGAAAGGACTCGAGCAGGATGGCCTGAGACAGCGGCTGCAGGCCTCCTCCGCAGGCGCCTTGAATGACGCGGCAGGCGATCAGAAAGCCCAGCGAGGGAGCCAAGCCACAAAGGAAAGAAGCGACGGTAAAACCAGTCACCGAAGCCATGAGCAGACGCTTGCGGCCGAAGCGGCCGGCCAGCCATCCGGTCATGGGTAAGACGATGGCGTTGGCGACCAGGTAGGAGGTAAGCGTCCAGGTGGCTTCATCGGTGCTGGCAGAAAGATTACCGGCAATGTGCGGGAGCGAGACATTCACGACCGTGGTATCGAGTACCTCCATGAAGGTGCTGGACATCACAGCGATGGCGATCAGCCACGGATTGATGGTTTCACGGCCGGGAGCGTCGGAAGGCATCGGGTTCAGTGCTTCGCCGGTGTGACCTCAAGAGCATGCTGAGACACTCGTGGGAATTGTCATTTCCCGTACGGGGGCGACCTGGAGCTCGCGAAGGAAAAAGAAACTGCAGATTCTTCGTCGCCAGCGCTCCGCGGAATGACAACCCAGAATTTTCAACAGGCTGCTCAGAACATCAAACTGGCAGTTGCTTCTATCATATGACACGAAGAGCACGAGGCAGGAATCCAGATGATTACTGAAAGAGTGACGTTGTATGTGTCCGACGATACACAGATGGCGGCATATGTGGCGCGGCCTGACGGCCGGGAGGGCCATCCGGGGATCATTGTGCTGCAGGAAGCGTTCGGCGTGAACTCACATATCCGCAAGGTGGCGGAGAGATTTGCGGAGCAAGGATATGTGGCGATTGCGCCGGAGTTGTTTCATCGAACAGCGCCGGGATTTGAGGGGAGCTACACGGACTTTCAATCAGTGATGCCGCATATGCGGGCCATGAGTGTGGCGGGGGCGGAGGCGGATCTTCGCGCGACGTTTGATTGGCTGCGGGGGCAGAAGTTCGTCCGGGGGGAGAACGTCTATAGTGTTGGATTTTGCATGGGGGGAAGAATCTCGTTCCTGGCTAACAGCATTCTGCCGCTACGCGCGGCAGCATCGTTTTATGGCGGAGGAATTGCGCCGGAGCTTGTGGGGCGGGCGGGATCTCTTCACGGTCCCATGCTGCTGGTTTGGGGATTGCTGGACAAGCATATCGGAGCGGAGCAAAGGAAGGCCGTGACCGATGCATTGGATTCTGCTGGGAAAACTTATGCCAGGCTGGAGTTCTCGAATGCGGATCATGGATTCTTTTGCGACGAGAGAGCGTCGTATCAGGCGCAGGCGGCGCGGCAGTCCTGGGCGTTGTTGCTGGAGTTTCTGCGGTGATTCTTGAGAGTGGAACCGGGATGAGTTCTGCTGCGTATCTATGAATGGCGGGAAGTGAACCGGCCGGGCTCACTTGAGGCAGAGGTTCTGGATCGAGGGTGGAGAATGCAAACTCGCTGTGAGGACCTTGGTCGTCCCTACGGGACTGGGTCGCGCTCTCCGACTTCCCCAGCGCTGGGCTAAGATCGCAACGCCCCTGTGGGCTGATCTTCGCTGGTTTCATCATACTCGTCATTCCTGAAAGCCAGTTCTTACATCTCTTTCGTGCCGAGCTAAACTATGCCGCTTGTTCGACTTTCCCCACGTCTCCGAAGCTCGAACTGAGCTGGATCAAGCTTCCCTAAAAGCTAGACGTGCGCCAGGTGCAGAGCGAACCATTTGCAGTCGTCAAACCAGGTGTGTGCCAGATTGAATCCGGCGGTTTCCAACAAATCCTTCACCATGGGGAGAGAGTACTTATAGCTGTTCTCGGTATGGATGCGCTCCCCGTTGGCGAACGGGACTTGCAAGAGCAGCATCCCAAGATTCACCGTCTGGGGGCGCAGACTCTCGAGGTAGATTTCCATGCGGGATTGGGCGGGATTCCAGAGGGCGATGTGGCGGAAGAACTCCAGGTTGAAGTTCGCACCCAGTTCGCGATTGAGTCGGCGCAGAATGTTTTTGTTGAACTGAGCGGTGATGTCCTGGGCGTCGTCGTAGGCGGGCACCAGAATCGATCTGGCTTTTGCCAGGTCGGTGCCCAGGAGCAGGGAATCGCCGGGGTCAAGCTGTTGGCGAATCTCACTGAGCATTTGAGCCGCCGGTTGCGGATCAAAGTTGCCGATGCTCGATCCCAGGTACAGGACAAGCTTGCGTCCGGGAACCTTGCGCAGGAAGCTGAAACCCTCGCTGAAATCCGCGACCACGGGGTGCACGGATACCCGGGAACATTGTTCCTCCACGCGATGCCGCGCCTGCTTGAGCGCGGCGGGAGAAATGTCGACGGGGAAATAGGGAACCCGCATCTGGCGGCAGGAAATGCCGTCGAGCAGAGTACAGGTCTTAACCGCGGTACCCGAACCCAGTTCCACCACGGTGATGGCGGAGCCCGCCGCATCGGCTATTTCAGACGCATTGGCCTGCAGGATTTCGAGCTCGGTGCGGGTCAAGTAGTACTCCGGCAAGCGTGTGATTTCCTCGAACAGGACCGACCCGACACTGTCATAGAACAGCTTGCAGGGGAGTGACTTCGGACGGCTGAGCAATCCTTCCTCGACGTCGGCAGCGAATGCGGGGAGGGCTATGGGGGCGCGAGCGATCATCTGGCTAACCTGAGTCCCGAGAATTGCCACCGGGCAGGTGGCGGGAAGAAATTGCGGTAACTGGCGCGGATGTGGCTGGCTGGAGTAACGCAGGAGCCGCCACGCAGCACCATTTGGTTACACATGAATTTGCCGTTGTACTCACCTACCAAACCGGGCGCGGGGCTGAATCCGGGATAAGCAGTGTAGGGGCTGGCGGTCCACTCCCATACGTCGCCGAACATTTGCTGTTCTCCTGGGCCGCGCGCGGGCTGGGGATGGAAGAGGTTGTCGTCGAGGAAAGTGCCGTGGGAGGGCATGCGGGCCGCGGCGGTTTCCCATTCTTCCTCCGTCGGCAAACGGGCACCGCACCAGCGCGCATAGGCATCGGCTTCGTAGTAGCTGATGTGACAGACGGGCTCGGCGGGATTCACGGGTTTCATCCCGACTTCAGAGCTTCCATTCAGCGCGAACTGGCGCCAGGAGCCGTTCTCCTGGTGCTCCCAGTAGAGTGGGGCCTGCCAGGCCTGCGCGGAGACCGCGTCCCATCCGTCAGAGAGCCAGAGTTCGGGGCGGCGATAGCCGTTGTCCTGGATGAATTCCAGGTATTCGGCGTTGGTCACGGGGCGGGATGCGATGCGGAAGGGTTGCAGCAGAACCTCATGGCGCGGGCTTTCGTTGTCGAAGGCAAAACTGGCGCCTTCGTGACCGACGCGGTGAATGCCGCCGGCGAATTCTGTCCAGTCTAACCGCGGGGCTGCAGGATTGGGCCGGGCAACTTCGATGGACTCGGGCCGCAGCGGGCCTGACCAAAGGCCATGTTTGACGTCGGTCAGTATCAATTCCTGGTGTTGCTGCTCATGATTAAGACCGAGTTCTACCAGCGCGAAAAGATCGTCGCTGGCGTGGTCAAGGAGGCCGAGCAGAGCCGCGTCCACGTGGGCGCGGTAGGCGTGCACCTGTTCCAGGCTGGGACGTGACAACAGGCCGCGTGATCCGCGATAGGGATGAGAGCCGAGTTGTTTGTAGTAGGAGTTAAAGAGGTACTTGTAGCGGGGGTCGAAGAGAGCATATCCGGCGGAATACGGCTGGAGGATGAAGGTCTCGAAAAACCAGGTGGTGTGAGCGAGATGCCACTTGGCGGGGCTGGCATCAGGCATCGACTGCAACATGTGGTCTTCGGGAGAGAGCCAGCGCGTGATGCGCATGGAGGTGGATCGAATGTCGCTAAACCGTTGGCGGAGTGAGACTACATCGCTCTGTGACTGCTGTGCCAGGCTCGCTGTCATAAGAATGTCCCCCTGCTACCCGCAAACCCCCGGCGGCGAAGCGCGAATATTCTCGTATTGATGCAGGCAAGGTCCCGGGCGACGTTTAAAAAGTTGAGCGGTAGCCTGACGGCTTCCAAGTAAGCTTTGTTTACAAAAGGCCGTTTCCGTGCCGAATGTGGATCGGGGTGTACTTTCGTTGAGATTGAGTGCCGCTGGCAAGGTTTCACAAGGGCAGGCTTCTGCGGCGGTGGCTTGCCCGGTCGAGTGGGGCCGGGAAGGTCCGCGCGAGGCACAAGGAGAAGTGACCGAGATCACCGCTTCAGGTATCAGGTTGGGATAGAAGTAATGATGGCGGAACCTATCGGAGTCTCATACCGCGAGGAGGTGTCCCATGCCAGCAGCGTCGGTAACGTCTCGTATTACGCTCAGGAATATCCTGTTTGCAACGGATTTTTCGGATGTGTCAAAAGCGGCCCTGCCCTATGCAATGGACTTGGCTCGTTTGTATGACGGAAAGATAGTTGTCGCGCATGTTGTGCCCCATGAGGCCTATCTCAGCGTGCCGCTGGAGCCCCTACCCATTGATCTCGACCTGATGTGGAATCGAGAGAAGCAGGAATTGGCGGACTTTACCTCCCGGGGCTCGTTCGGAAGTGTTCCCCACGAGGACGTGTTGCAGCGTGGAGACCTGTGGGAAGTCATCGCCGATATCATCGAGACAAGGCACATCGATCTGGTGGTGACAGGAACGCGCGGACGCTCCGGTTTGAAGAAGATGGTGCTGGGTTCGACAGCGGAAAGGATCTACAGGAAAGCGCACTGTCCGGTTCTGACCATTGGACCCGAAGCAGCAGAGACGCGCCGGGCCGGCTGGGAGCTGAAGCGGATATTGTTCGCTACTGACTTCTCGGAGACTTCGCTGCATGCCTTGCCGTTCGCGCTCTCGCTGGCGGAGGAGAACCAGGCGAACTTGATTTTCCTGAATGTTGCGCCTCTGACTCCGTATCTGTACAAAGAGGCGGTTGAGGCCAGCACCCGCAGGAAGCTGGAGGTGTTGATGCCAGCTGAACCCTGGTGCAGTGCGGAATTCGTGGTGAGTTTTGAATTTCCGGCACAGGGGATCCTGCAGGTAGCAGGAGAACGGAACGCGGACCTGATCGTGATGGGGGTGAAGAAGCCGGTGGCGGCAGGGCTCACCTCACACCTGCCTTGGTCGATCGCGTCGGATGTGGTGGGTGCCGCTTCTTGTCCGGTGCTGACAGTTCGAGGATAGGTTTTCAGTGCGGGTCCGCCGGCGAGAAGCGGACCCGCGTTGCTATGCCGGTGGGAGAACGTCGGTGCGTCCCTCCAGGCTAAGATCGCAACATCCCTCCAAGAGTGACGGCTGAGAGTTCTCACCTGGACTCTCCCGTCCGGGCTATGAAGATCGCCGTGCGCCGCTCGAAACTGGTTTGCGGTTCTCCAGCAGGTAGTACCTGGGAGATTCGTTGAGCGCACCGTTTCCGCTACAACTCCCCCTAAGACGTTACAATCAAAGCAGGCGGCCTTGGTGAGGTGGATTGGCTGAGCTTGCCGAAGATTCGATTCGTTGGTAGGGAGTGGATTTTTATTGTCGATTCATACTCGCCGTAGTTTCCTCATTACAGCCGGAGTGATTGCCGCCGGCACATTCGCTCTGGGTGAAGACACAGTTGTTCGCGAGCCAAATCATCCGCGCCTGGTAACGGTTGAAATGCCGTTGCCGCGGCTGCCGGCGGCCTTTGACGGTTTCAGAATCGCGCAGCTCAGCGACTTTCATTACGATGAGATTTTCTCGGTGGTTCCGATCCGGGCGGCGGTTGAGATGGTCAATCAGCTGCATCCGGATCTGGTGGTTCTGACCGGAGATTTCGTGACTGGGTCTTACGGGAGGCCCCATCTGCCGGACAGGAAATCTGCAGGGATGGCGCAGCCTTGCGCCAGTCTGTTAAGCGGCGTGCGCTCTCGTTTGGGCTCGGTGGCTATTCTGGGGAATCATGACGTGCTCACCGATCCCGCTTTTGTCATGGAATCTCTGCAGTCTCATGGCATCGCGGTACTGCGGAATGGGTCGACGGCGATTGAGCAGAATGGAATGAGACTGTGGCTGTGCGGTCTGGATTCTCTCGACGGCAGGCCCAATCTCGAAGTGGCAATGCGCGGCATCCCCGGCGACGAAGCCGTGATCCTGCTGGTCCACGAGCCGGACTTTGCGGATCGGGCAGCGCGTCATTCGGTCGACCTTCAGCTTTCGGGACACTCGCATGGTGGGCAGATCTGGCTTCCCGGGATCGGCGCACCCTGGCTTCCGCAGTTTGCTCGCAAATATCCGCGAGGGCAATACCGGGTCGGTTCGCTGCCGCTTTACACGAATATCGGTTTGGGTACGATTCGAGTGCCGGTGAGACTGAATTGTCCTCCCGAGGTGACGCTGGTTACCTTGCGTACCGGTTCGGCCAAGCGGAACGGAGATTGAACCGGTTTATACTGAGGGCGACAGGACCTCATTGGTGCACAATCAACCTATTCTGGTAACGGGAGGAGCCGGTTTTATCGGTTCCAATTTCATCTTGCAGTGGCTGGCGACAGAAGCCGCTGCGGTGGTGAATCTCGACAAACTGACCTATGCCGGAAACCTCGGCAACCTGGAATCAGTCGCCACCAATCCGCGCTACAGCTTTGTGCATGGAGACATCGGGGACCGCAAGCTGGTTTGCGATCTGTTGCAGCGGCATGCTCCAAGGGCGGTGGTGCATTTTGCGGCCGAGAGTCATGTGGACCGCTCCATCCACGGGCCGGACGACTTTGTGCGCACCAATGTGAACGGCACCTTCGCCTTGCTGGAGGAAGTGCGTACCTACCTGGCGGAGATGGCTCCCGAAGAAAAATCAGGGTTTCGTTTTCTGCATGTTTCGACGGATGAAGTCTACGGTTCCCTGTTACCTGCCGAAGCGCCGTTTTCGGAAACCACGCCGTATGCTCCCAACAGTCCTTACGCCGCGTCCAAGGCCGCGTCTGACCATCTGGTCCGAGCCTATCATCACACTTATGGCGTGCCGGTGCTGACCACGAATTGCTCGAACAATTACGGGCCTTATCAGTTTCCCGAAAAACTGATTCCACTGACCATTCTGCGGGCGATGCAGGGGAAGCCGATTCCGGTATACGGCGATGGGAAAAACGTCCGGGACTGGTTGTTCGTGGAAGATCATTGCGATGCGATCCGCACGGTGCTGGCAGGTGGGCAAGTGGGCGAAACCTACAACGTCGGCGGACGGAATGAAGTACAGAACCTGGACATCGTAAACAGGATTTGCGCGATGCTCGACGAATTGCGGCCGTCGGACCCGGTGGTGCCGCACAGCCAACTGATCACTTTTGTGCAGGACCGGCCGGGACACGACCGGCGGTATGGCATGGATGTGCGCAAGATCGAACGGGAACTGAACTGGCGGCCGAAAGAAACGTTTGAAACGGGCATCCGCAAGACCATCCGGTGGTATCTCGCGCACGAGAAGTGGATTCATGAGATTACCAGCGGGGATTACCGGCAATGGATTGCCGCCCAGTATTCGGTGTGAAACGCGGGTTCCGCGATAACGAATGAAAATCCATCCATCCAAGGAGCGTCCGGTGTACAAGGGCATCGTCCTCGCTGGGGGATCGGGGACGCGTCTGTACCCGGTGACCCATGCGGTGTGCAAAAGCCTGCTGCCGATCTACGACAAGCCGATGATTTACTACCCGCTGTCCACGCTGATGCTGGCGGGGATACGGGACATCCTCATTATCTCGACGCCGGAAGACGTGCCCAGGTTTCAGCAGTTCCTGGGAGATGGATCGCGCCTGGGGCTGAGCTTTCAGTACAAAGCGCAACCACGGCCAGAAGGGATTGCGCAGGCGTTCCTGGTGGGAAAAGAGTTCATCGGCTCCTCCTGCTGCGCGCTGGTGTTAGGCGACAACATTTTTTATGGCCACGATCTGGTCAAGTGTGTGACGCAAGCGTGCGAAAAGAACCAGGGCGCGCGGGTCTTTGCGTATCCGGTGCAGGATCCTGAGCGCTATGGAGTGGTCGAGTTTGATTCCGATGGCAAGGCGCTGAGCCTCGAGGAGAAGCCCAAAGTGCCGAAGTCGCGATACGCTGTCACCGGGCTCTATTTCTATGACAATCAGGTCCTGGAGATCGCGAAAGCGCTGAAGCCCTCGGCGCGCGGCGAACTGGAAATCACCGACGTCAACAAAGAGTACATGAAGCGGAAACAACTGGACGTCGTGGTGATGGGACGGGGAATGGCCTGGCTGGATACGGGAACCCACGAGGCGATGCTCGAAGCATCACTGTTTATTCAGACGATCGAGACGCGGCAGGGGCTGATGGTGTCGTGTCCGGAGGAGATTGCATATCGCTACGGGTACATCACTGCGGAGCAGTTAGAGGCGACCGCAGCCAACATGAAGAACAACGGGTATGGGCGGTATCTGTTGCAGCTGCTGCGCGAAAGAGTGTTTTGAGGGACTCGGTCGTCCCTACGGGACTTTGTCCTTCTGCATCCCTACCCAGCGCTGAAGCGCTGGGCTAAGATCGCAACGCCCCTCCGTGGCTGATTTTATGTGCCTCTTCAGGTTTGGGGGTGCCTCTGGAAGCTGCAAGGGTTTGCACCTTTTTTCGCCCGCCATTTGGGGATGCGAGCATAACATGCTTGTAATCAGTTAGTTACGGTTGACTTTTGCTGGCATCTGGATTGCGCCCAATCAGCCAGAGGCGGTCCCGTGGCGAAGCGAGGTTTCTTTCGGACAACTGGTTGGCTGATCGTGATGTTCTGGGGATTCACTTGCGGGGCCTCGGTTCACTCGAGCCAGCATCGCACGCTGACTCCGGCGTTATGGCAAAGCCATCGCCCGCGAGTCGGGATGCTGCTTCCGGATTTATCTGCCTTGCCTACAGTGAGCGGGAGTTGCGAAGTGTCCCAGCCGCCCGAGGCTCTGGCCACGCCTGATCCGTTGCTTGCCGCGACCGGCTCGGTTGAAAGAGTGGCGGTCAGTTTCATCATTGGAGCTGATGGGCAGGTGCATTCTCCGGTGATCCTGGAGAGCGCGGGATCGCTTGAAGACAGCAATGTTCTGGATGCACTGCGAGCCTGGCGCTATCGCCCCGCACTTTGCAACGCCACGCCCGCTGAAAGTGAAAGCCGAATCGAATTTTCGAGCCGCTAAGGGGCAGTTTTCGACTAAAATGGACGGTTTCCAGCCTGAGCAGTGGATTGACGAAGTGGACCTCGAAAAACATCCCAAGAATCCGCCGCCGAACGGGCGCAAGTCCGAGCCCGCGCCTAACCTGGCAGTGGAAGAACTGATTCGGAGACTGCGGTCGGAGATGCGTCTTCCGCAGGCCAGCGGCGAAGAGATGGTCACGGCGGTGCAGGCGGTTCAGAAAATGGCATTGCAGATGGACACCGGCGAATCGATCAGTGCGATCGCCGAAGCCCAGGAGCGGAACACATGCCATGCTTGCGGCAACGTGAATCCTCCCGGGAATCGCTTCTGCGCCCGATGCGGCGTGCCGCTGCAAAATGCGCCCGAGGGCAACGCCCCGCCGCCGTCAGCGGTGCAATTGATTAACCCATTGACGCCCGCGCAAGGCCAGCACCACTACCATCATCATTATCACCATCACTTCTTCGCCACCAGCGAAGGATCGGTTGCCGGCTTGGGGGCGGATCACCATTCCGCTGATCAACGAACCGCCGGCAGCGTTCCGGCGGCCAGGGTCCGCCCGCCGGCGAGCGGCGGAGCGGGTCTGAGCCGGGCAGAAGTTGCGGTTCGCAAGCTGGCCCAGGACTGGGCTCTCGCCTGCAACACCAAACACCTCGACGACCTGGTCGATCTCTATGCGGGCGACGCGCTGGTTTTGCGTCCCAATGTCCCGGCAGTGAGAAGTACCGCTGCGATCCGGGAACTCCTTTTCTCCGCGCTGGAAGCCGGTTTGGGGGAGGTTCAAATGGAACCGCTGCGCGTGGAAATCTTGGGAGATCTGGCTTACGATGTGGGGCGCTGCAGCATGCTGGCGCCGAGCGCGGCCGGCAAACGGCGTGAGGAGCGCGGAAAGTACGTGATTCTGGCTGCCCGCCAGGCAGGGGAGTGGAAGATCCTGGTCGATTGCTGGTCGAGCGATCTAAGCCTGGCAAGCATGGAGCCGGCATCGAGTCCGGGCGCACGCAATCCTGCGAAGAGCGCCTGATCCGCACGTAGGGTCTGCTGTTCTCTTATCGTTTCGCAGCGCGAAAAAATCACTATTGGGACGGGCGAGTCTGTGTCGCAACTGAGTGCCGTTCCTGACGGGGTCCGGTTTTGCCGCCTTTGCCTTCCCAGCGCTCCCGCGCTGGGCTAATGAATGCCGCCGCTGCACGGCGGAAGCGTAGTTTGTCCCAAAGCGAAGGCCTACGACCCGGCGGCGAGGATGCCCCCTTCTCGTCGACCCGGCTCCTGCACGGGCGAGGACGCCCGCGCCTACATGTTTATGCGGTGACGCCGAGCTTCTCCAGGTCGCTGCGTAACTGCTGCGCATTCTGCATGTGAATTACGTTCATGCCCAGCCGTGATGCGGCGTCGAGGTTGAGCTCGCGGTCGTCCACGAAGCAGCATTCCTCGGGTGGCCTTTGCGTGATCTCCAGAGCCAGTTCGTAGATTCCTTCTTCGGGCTTGCGCAGCCGGACGAAGCATGAGCTTACGAACACGTCAAAAATCTCCCGTAACCCGAAGGTCTGAATGCGGTAGAGATTCAATTCCGTAGATTCGTTGTTGATGGTGGCCATCAGGTATCTGCCGGAGCGGGCCAGCGACTGCGCGATCCGCAAGGTGTCATGGTCCGGTTGAGACAGGGAATACATGCACTGCTTGAACTGTTGCGGGGTGAAGGAGCGGGGGCGGTAAAAGATGGTGCGCTCCAGGTACTCCTGCAGGCTGATCTTGCCGCGTTCAAAAGAAGAGACCAGCATGTCGTGACGGTCGGCGAACTCCGCTTCGTCGAGTCCGAAAGATGCCAGGGCGCGCTGGCGTTGAGCGCGGTCCCAGGCATTGCTGAGCAGAACTCCGCCAACATCCCAAAACGTCGCAGTGATTTTGGGCAAGCCAGCCTCCGGGGAAAGTAAAGCCAATCCGATTCTAACTGGGGGAGGGAGGAATATGAAAAGCCCGGAATCCGCGGTGCGGATTCCGGGCTGGTTTGTGGAAATGAAGATGGAGTTAGTTTAAGCAGACTCCCGTACTAGTGTCGACCGTGCAGGCGGTGAGGTTCTGCCGGTAACTCAGGTTGTCGATGTCACGGAACAGGGGGGTACCTGGCGGCAAGCCTGAGGGATTGGCGAAGTCGGCGTCGAAGCTGTAGTTACGAGTAGGCGGACTGTAGACCACGGTGCAGCACTTGAAGACGCCGGTATTGTAGTTAGAGTAGAAAAGGCTCACGACGGACCCCTTGTAGTTGAGGGTGCAGCAGCCCCAGTTCTCGATATAGCGCAAGAAGTTGTGCATGCCGCCGTCGGTTCCGTAGTCGGCGTGTGCCCATCCGCCACCGGGCTGGGGAAAGTTGATGTTCTTGCCAGCAGCGATGGCCATGCGATAGTACGAAGTCCCAGCGCCCCGCGTGGCCATACTGGTGGGATTGGAGAAAATGCTGTTCCAGTCGCGCCAATTGTCGGAGAGCAGGGTGACGGTGTCGGCAATGACGCTGGCTGCGGCCATCCCGGCGGCATCGGCGCCACCACCCCAGGCGGCGTCGCCGGCGTTGCTGTTGTAGTCGCCCTGGACGTAAACCGGGTTCTCCGAGCCTACAGTGAATCCGCCCTTGGCGTTGTCGGGACGGATGGGCACATTGCCGAGCGAGCCGTCAACCAGTTTGAGCACGTGACGGGCGCCGCTAACCCAGTTCTTCTGCGCGACCACGCCGCAGCTGGTGATGCGGCTTGCGCTGGCGGTCATGTAGGGATCTGGCGGGGCGGTAGCGTTCACCACCTTGTTAATCTGGTTGGCGGTGGTGAAGGCGGTGCCTCCCGGTATGGGGGCAGCGGGGAACCCGGCGTTGTTGTAGCCGAAGCCCAGTCCAAGATTGGCGGCGCCGAAGCTGTCCAGTTTGCCGTTGAGGTTGGAATCCTCAGGGGAGAAGGCTTTGCCCGGCGCATCGGCCTCCAAGCTATTGTTGGGGGTTCCTAATGCATTGCCGCTATTGATGACATCTTCAAAGCCGGAATCGCCGGTTTTGGTGTTGGCTGCATCCACTTGGGTTCCGTTGGGGCTGGGGAGCATGCCGCGGCGGTCGGAGAAATACAGGACGTAGCCGTTCTGGACCTGATAGTCGACTTTATTGCCAGTCGCTCCAATGTTGCCCAGCAACCATCGTTTGAGGTTCCCCACATCGATTTCCACGGCGTTCATCACACCGACGGGCGTGCAACTGGTAGCGGTGCCGGCGGCGTTATCGCGAATTTCGCCCTCGCGAGGATCATAGAAGTTGATGGGATACCAATTGAACTGGCTGGGGCTCTGCTTGCCGGCAGCGGCCAGCGTGCTGTCGCCGTACCAGGGGCTGCCGCTCATGGGATCCACGATGACCTCAGGCGGTTTGCCGGGGGCAGGGGTGTAGGTAAAGTTCTTGGCCTGAGCGTTGCCGCAAGTTGTCGACGCGCCCGAGGATTTCGTCGCCGTACAGGTAACGGACGGAGGGGCACCTACCTGATCCAAGACTCCATCGTTGTTGCGGTCTGCCGGCTTCTGCAGCAGCAGAATCGCGTTGGGATTTACAGGGTTGGTCCCGGGCGCAGTGGGAGGGGTAAGACCGCGGCCGAATCCCAGTGCCAGCCACTCCTGGGTCACCGGATTCCAGTTCCCGTTCACATCTTTGTATTCCACGCGCAAATAGCCGTCCAGCAGGTTCCATGAGGTCGTAGCCGCCGTGGCAACCGTAACCGCAGAGGTGCCGGCAACCGCCGAGCCAATGAAAGGCAGGGTCAGAGCAGGATCCGATGCCACAGTAGCTGGGGCGAAACCGAACTCGGAGAAATACGGGTAGGACCCCGCATCCGGACAATAAGGCGGAGTCTTAGTAGTATTTGTGGTCACCGTCGACGGATTGCAAAGAACCAGCGGGTCGGGCTGCGGTGCAGCGGTGGTGGCTGCGTTGTTGCCACTGCCATCGACAAACAAGTAAGGCGCAAGCGACTGGGCGTGGGTAGTATCGGTGTCGTGAAGCGTGGTGGTCACGGGCAGCTGGTAAAGCGGGCCAAACTCCCAATCCACCGGGACTGATGCGGAAGCAGCGGTCCAATAGTTGGTGCTGGAGGAGTTGGGAATGGCCGAGTTGGCGGTGGCGAAATACATAGCCGGGTAACCGCCATCGGCGAATTTTGCCATGCTGGTCTGGGGCACACCGTGGCTATAGTCGACGGTGTTGTCGGCGTCGTTGATGTTCGCCAGGCGCACGTTGTTGGTGTCGGCGGCGCCGCCGGGCAACTCGTTGGGATTGTCGGCGAGCAGCACGTGGATTTGCGCCAGGTTATAAAGTCGTGACGCCCCCAGGGGTGAGGTAGCCGATTCTCCGGCGGGAGGCTGGCGGATGATTTCGTATTGTTGTGGCCCGGTCGGGGTGCCGGTGACGCCAGTGACAAAGGGAAGATTCAGCAGGGTGGCTCCCGTGCCGAAGGCGGTGTTGCCGTTGTCCCCGTCGATGATGTACCCCGCGTAGTTGGTCAACGACAGAGTTTGCCAGGACAGGCCGCTGACGTCAGCGCTGCCGTCGTTGTAAGCGGAGGTCGGCCCCAGGATGACGCTACCCTCGGTCGCATCCATGGCGCGGCAGTGAGGCTGGGCACCGGCACAGCCACTCGCCGCGGTGGGAATCAGAACGTTGCCGGTGGATCCGTTGCCGGCCAGGGTGTTGCCGTTGGGCAACAGCTGACGAACGACGTTGCCATAGGCTGAAAGCTTGTCACCAAAAGTCAAAGTACTGCCGCCGCCTTCCGCAAGATATAAATCGCCGTTGGTGTGGACGCGACCGCCAAAAGTGAAGTTGGGGCCGGCGAAGAAGGACAGATCGGAGTCGGAGAAAATGCCAAACTGAAACACCGGGATCAGCGCCACCTCGACGGTGCGCGACATGTTGACTTCATCACCCAGCGGGCCCTGGGCAGTGGCCTCGAGCGTCACCGGCAGGATCTGGGCGTAGAGGCCGCCGTTCTGCCCGGCGACCACTTGACCGTACGAAGAAACCAGATTGCCGGCGGCATCCGTGGTGGCCGTCAAGGTGTAAACCGGGTATGTGATGGCGGAGGTGTTGGACGGGGCCAAGGCACTGAGGGCAGCGATTTGCGATGCGGTGGGCGCCTGGATGTTGTGGAACATATTGGCCAGGTTCGCCGTCATCTGCTCGATGGCTCCTTCGGAGGCATGGAAGGTGGAATTGTTCTGCAGGTCCTGCGTCCCGACCTTGACCTCCGTGTTCACCATCATGAGCATGCCGATGGCAATGCCAGACATCATCAGCAGCAACAACAGGGTTGCAATCAGCGTGAACCCTTTCGAATCATGTTTGAACATATGCATCGCGTCACTCCTCGTTGCCATTTCCAAGATCCGCCTCCCCGCCGAACTTAGTGCAGCGCATAGCGGTTGTTGTAGCTCAGGTTGCGAGCACTCATCGAAGTCTGCACGTCGTAGGCCTGATAGCCCTGGGTTGCCATGAGCGAACTTCGTGCCCCGCCGAGCTGACTGTGAATGGTCAAATGCGCAATGTTGATCTTACGGATGACGTTGGGGGCGACAGTATTGCCAGAGGTCGGGTCGCCAAGCTGGCTCAACAGGTTGCCGCTGCTGTCGTAAGTGTCATAGGTGAACTGCAGGTTCACGATGTTGTCGGCCACCGGCGCGGCGGTGTGCCCGCTGACCTGGCGATACAGAATGGTGGTTCCGGTGGTCTGGCCGCTGGGGTCGGGAATGTTTTGCAAGTAATAGGTGATTACAAGGAGGCGGTCGGCGGTGCTTCCCACCACGCTTGCCCCTACTCCGGCGAGAAATCCGGACACTTGGGTCAGATCGTTGGGCTGACCGTTCTGGTTCAGGTTTAGAGCATCCGCATCCGCGAAGGTTACGTTGTATGCGGTGCCGGGAGCAGGAGCACCGTTGGGTCCGGCCACGTTGGTGACTTCCGCTGCCGCGAATCCGAGTGGAGTACTGACCAGGAGGATGTCGCCAGGGGTAAGACCGACCACGGGGTCATTCACCGCCTGGGGATAGGCGATGCCAGGTGGCAAAACGCAGGTAGAAGGCAGGGGAACGGCGGGTGACGTAAAGGTAATTACGTTTCCCGGCAAAAGAAAAGTTGCGGTGTAGCAGCTCAACGGCAACGTTGTGTCGGTATAGGAGACGGTGATCAGATCGGTGCCCACAGGGATGACCGCGCCCGGCGGAGTGATTCCCAGTTGGTAGCCGGAGATGATCGGGTAAAGAGTTGGAGAGCAAGCCCCGACTGGAATGCAGGGGTAGGTCACGCCTCCGTTCGGCAAGCAGCCGGCCGCGGTTCCGCTTTGATCGCAACCATAGATCGGATTGCCATTGCCGGAAGGCAACGCCACACTCTCGCCGGAAACGCCGGTCAATCCAGCGCCCGCCAGACTGATGTCCTTCAACATAAGGTTCTCAGCGGCGCGCAGATCCTGCTGCATTTCGGCGCGCTGCGAAATCACCCAGGTTGCGTCCACACCCTGGCTGAACAGCTTTACGGCGGCTCCGATCACGAGCATGCCGAGAGCCAGGGAGACCATCAGCTCGAGGAAGGAAAAGCCGAATTCCCGGGATCTAAATGTTGGTGTCATGGCTTCTACCTGTACTCCGAAACGTAGGTGTTGAGGACATAGTGTTGCCGCGACTTGATCTGCGGGTTCGTGTAATTCAGGGTGATGGTGACCACGTTGAGTTCGGGGATCGGGTTATTGAGCGGCGGCGGGCCGGTGGCTTCGGTAATGGTGATTTTCCGGGTGTAGTTGGTCAGGGGGAGGAAGACGTCGTCCGCCGTTCCAAAAATGCCGTCGGGACCGGGCTGCTGCAGGGTCTGGGCGCCACATGCCGCATCATCGGCGGTGCCGATGATGCCATCGACGCCGGGACAGTCGATAGGCTGGTTGCCAGAGAGGAAAATTCCACCATTGCCCTGATTCTGAATGGCGGACCAGGGAATTTTGGCGGTTTCGCGGGCGGTCAGAATACTCTCCAGGGCTTCGTTGGCCAACTGTTTGGCGATAGCGTTCTGGTCCGAACTTTGGGTGGCCGCCATGGCCAGGCCGAAGACTCCCAGCAGGGCGACCAGACCGACGGTCAATATCGTCATGGAAACCATGACCTCGAGCAGGGAGAATCCTCGCTGCCCAGATTTGTGTTGCGGTCGGATTGGGGTGAGAGTGGCCGACATTACATTTGCCTCCAATACGGCGTTCCCTTGTTGGTTAACAGACGCCAGCCGCGCATCCTTCCGGTAGCTCCCCAGAAAGTAATGGCGCGCGAACTGTAAAGTTCGCCCGCGCGGGCGATGTAGATCACACCGTTGTTGATGTTGCCCTGACTGTCCTGCCCGGATCCATCGGGCATGAAGTAAATGACGTTCGGAGCGCCGCCGGCGACGTTCTGATCGAAGTCAATCGCCGTACCACCAAGGCCAAAGTTGTCGGGGGTTGTACCTGCACCCGTGGGAATTCCGTTCAGAGTCTGAAAGCTGAGATCGAGGGGAAGCTCCAAGGTGCTCACGACGGTCCCGGTTGCGCCTTGCGTGACGGTGATGATGTCGGGCGGTACAGTGTTATGAGTGAAGGTCACGAAATAGGTTTGCCGTTGTGCCACGGCGGTGTCTCGCGCCTGCCGCATGGTCATCAAGGTGGTGTTGTAGGCGTTGGTCACGCGCTGGGACTGCAGCGCCGGCTGCAGAGTCATCACGCTCATGCCGGTTACGACGAAGATGATCGCCAGGACCACCATCGTCTCCAGCAGCGAAAAACCACGCATTCGATGTTGCATGAGACCTTTCTTTGCCTGAGCCAGTCGGGGGCTCGTGTTACGAAAACTCATCTTCGCCAACTCCGTTCCCAAGGCATTCCCCGCTTAAATATTTGCGGGGGAGGGCAGCAGAGGAGGCCGGGTATCATCGCCATCGCTGGCTGACCCGCGACTGTTTCATCGTAAGAGGCCGCCAAGGGCTATCAAAGTAACAAAAGGCCAATCGGGTGCATTGGACTTACGTAAGGTAATTCGAGGGAATAACTTCGGTCATTTTGGCAGTCGAGAATCCGAAACTGACGGAAAACACGGGCGGTAGGCGGGCGGCGCTTTCTTCGGAGAAAGCTTGGTTCACCAGGTTTCCCCGCCCAGCCGTCATGACCTGAGTAACTTGGCGTAACCGGGAACGGCCCCTACCATGCTAGAAAACATGGCACTCACGTCTCTACTAGTGTGCGCTGACGCCGGGACCGTGCAGGTACTCAGTCGAGTCCTGGAGGATCTTGGCATAACGGTGGAGTCCTGCAGCGACTCTGATCGCGCACGGCCCCGCATCAAGGAACAATCCTTCAACGCGGTAATTGTGGACTACGTGGATGAGACCGCGGCAGAGCTGGTTACGTACGCCCGGGAAACCTCCAGTAATCAATCCATGGTGATTGTGGTCATGGTGAATGGCGGAGACGCGGTGACGGACATCTTCTCCAAGGGCGCAAACTTTGCGCTGTACAAACCCATTTCGCAGGAGAGGGCGGCGCACAGTATACGGGCAGCGCGCGGTTTGATCCGGCAGGAACGGAGAATTCAGCCGCGGGTTCCTGTGCAGTCACGAGCTTCGATCGCCTATCCGGGGAAGGAAGATGCTCGGGCGACGCTGGTGGATCTGAATGACAGCGGTTTGGGCGTCCGGGCTGAAGACCGGTTGCCACCCAGTTGCAAGGTATATTTTCAGTTTTCCCTGCCGCAGAACGATTCCGTGGTCCGCCTCGCCGGGGAAGTGATGTGGCAAGACGCTTCCGGGCGGGTCGGAATCCGGTTTGCGCAGATACCCCAAGGGTCACGCAAGGTTCTCCAATCCTGGGTGCAAGCCAATTCCTTTCCGGAGACGGGCGTGGAATCGGAAACGCCGCGGCTACAACCTGACGAGTTGAGTGTAGGGCTCACGGCAGGACTGGGACTCCTGACAGTATCAGCCGCCGACCGGCGCAAGCTGGAGCGGCAAGCCTGCCGCCTGGGGGCGGAAGTGTATCGCGTGGCCAGCCGCGCCCCGATTCGCTGTACGCTGAGCGACATCAGCGCCGCGGGTTGCTATGTCGAAGCCAGTGAGAGCTTGCCGGTGGGAACGGCGCTGGAGATTGTGGTGCGCACCCGGGACTTGAGATTCTGCCTGGCCGGAACCGTGCACAGCGCGCATCCGGGTTTTGGCATGGGAGTGCGCTTCAGTCTGCGCAATGAGGAACAGAAAAAGCAGGTACAGCAGTTGATTTTGTGCGCGGGGGCGGAAGCGAAGGTGAACGAGTAGATTGTTGCGGCCCTGCAAGTGCGGGGCGGACGCTCCGGTCCGCCGCGTCTGTTTATCGTCGTTCTCTCAGGCGTAAGCTAATCCGACAAGCCTGCCCCAGAGTGACAGCTTCGAAACTCACAAATCAGCGTCAAGGGCGGCGGACAGGAGTGTCCGCCCCACACGCTTGGCGGAAGTAGTCGAGCGACATGCGCAATCCGGTTTCGAGATCAATCCTGGGCTCCCATCCCAGGAGGGTTCTTGCCTTCGTGATATCGGGGCGACGCTGTTTGGGGTCATCCTGGGGGAGCGGTTCGTAGCGGATCTCGCTTTTGGATCCGGTCACGGCGAGCACGCACTTGGCGCATTCGAGGATGGTGAACTCGGTGGGATTCCCGATGTTGACCGGGAAGTGCTCCGATGACTTGGACAGCCGGATGAAGCCGTCGATTTCATCGCTCACGTAGCAGAAGCTGCGGGTCTGGCTGCCGTCGCCATACACGGTCAAGGGCTCGCCAAGTAGCGCCTGTTTCATGAAGTTAGGAACTACGCGGCCGTCGTTGAGTTGCATGCGCGGACCATAGGTATTGAAGATGCGCACGATGCGCGTGTCAATGTTGTGATAGCGATGATAGGCCATGGTGAGGGCTTCGCTGAAGCGCTTGGCCTCGTCGTAGACCGAGCGCGGGCCGATGGGATTGACGTTTCCCCAGTAGGTTTCCTTTTGGGGATGCTCGAGCGGATCGCCGTAGCATTCGGAGGTAGAGGAGATGAAATATTTCGCGCGGTATTTGCGGGCCAGTTCGAGACAGTGCATGGTGCCCTGCGAACCGACTTGCAGGGTCTCGATGCCATGCTTCATGTAGTCGACAGGACTGGCGGGACAGGCGAAATGAAACAGGTAATCGATCGGGCCGCAGTCGAAAGGCTGGTTGATGTCCAACTGGCGGAATTCGAAGCGGGCGTCGTTGCGAAGATGCTGGAGATTGGACAATTTGCCGGTGAGCAAGTTGTCGACTGCGACCAGCGAGTAACCCTCGGCGAGCAGGGCGTCGCACAGGTGAGACCCGAGGAAACCGGCGGCGCCGGTGACCAGTCCGCGTGGCTGGCTCATGATGTCTTGAACGCCCTGCGAGTGGGTTGGGCTTCGACAGGAGGGCTCTCAGGCGAAACCGCGGGACGCCCGACGCTGTAATAAGTGAATCCCAGGGCAGCCATGGTTTCCGGATGGTAAAGGTTTCGGCCATCCACCACGATGGGATACTTCAGCAGGCCGTGCAGACGCGGAAAATCCAGGGCGGCGAATTCGTCCCATTCGGTGAGGACGAGAAGAGCGTCGGCGTCACGGGCGGCCTCGTAGGGATTGTCGGCGAATACTACTCCGGACTTTAAAACCTCGCGAGCGCGGTCGTGGGCGGCGGGATCGTAGGCCGAAATATGGCAGCCTTCCTGGAGCAAAGTCTCGACCAGGGCAATGGCCGGTGACTCACGAATGTCATCTGTGCCGCCCTTGAACGCCAGGCCCAGCACGGCCAGGTGTTTGCCGCGCAGAGTCCACAGCGCGCTGCGCACCTTTTGCAGAAAGCGGCGGCGCTGCTCTTCGTTGATGTGCATTACTTCATCGAGCAGGCGAAACTCATATCCGCATTCGTGGGCTACGGCACGGAAAGCTTTCAGATCTTTGGGGAAACACGATCCGCCGTAGCCGATGCCGGGATTCAGGAAGCGCGGTCCAATGCGGCTGTCCGTGCCAATCCCCTGGCAGACCTGCTGCACATTCGCTCCCACCGACTCGCAGACCGAGGCCACCGCGTTGATGAAGGAAATTTTCATGGCAAGAAACGCATTGGAGGCGTGCTTGATCAACTCCGCACTTTTGGTGCTGGTCACGATCAAGGGTGGCGGAATCTGCGAACGGTCCGGCCGGGGAATCGCATCCTGGCGTTTGTAGTAGCTGCCGCCGGTGAGCGGCGCATAAATCTCCTGCAGCACAGAGGCGCAGCGGGTGCTGTCGGCGCCGACCACGATGCGGTCGGGGTAGAGGAAGTCCGTGACCGCGCTGCCTTCCCGCATGAACTCAGGATTGGAGGCGACCTCAAAAGAATCGGGAGCGGCGGCATTGCGCAGAAGGATCTTGCGGATCCACTCGCTGGTATACACCGGAACGGTACTCTTCTCCACGATCACCTTGTAGCGATCCATGGCTCCGGGAATGCTGCGGGCGACCGACTCCACAAAAGAAAGATCGGCATGGCCCTCCTCGGTGGGAGGAGTGCCGACTGCGATGAACACGGCATCACTGGCGCCGACCGCGGAGCGCAGATCGTCGGAAAAAGTAAGCCCCTGGCCGCGATGGCGTTGCAATAGTTCGGGCAAAAATTTTTCGTGGATGGGGCACTGGCCGTTTCTGAGTGCTGCCAGCTTTAGCTCATCATTGTCCACAACGACTACGGTGTGACCCATGTCAGCAAAACAGGCGCCCGCCACCAGTCCGACGTACCCCGATCCCACCACCGCGATTTGCATCTGAATCCCTTCGCGTCCGGCGTTGTTGCTCAAAAGCATACTCTATCAGTTTTCCCCAGCAACCAAGGACAATAACGGAGGGTTCGCAGTGTCGAGTTGCAAAACAGGAATCGAGAGCGGTCAACGAAGATGCGCGGGAAAAAAATCTATGTGGAGGGCAGGCGTCTTTGCCGGTCCCGGCTGCAGCCGCCGGGCTACTGGGCGCCGCTGGGCCTACGGTTTGACGGGTGGGGACACCCGTCCTCCATTGCGGGTGATGAATTTTTCCGCAGCCTGTCAGAGGTCAAGTACGTTGGCTGTGGAGAAAACTCTTTCCTTTTTTCTCCGGACCGAGAGCGAGGACGGTGATCAACAGAGCGATGTTGACGATCTCGAAGCCGGCGAGCGCCCAGCCGTAGCCGAAGCGGCCGCGGAGGGCATATTCGACGGTATTCGTCGGCGCGGCGATGAGGATGCCGAGCTGGTAGGTAAATCCTGGCATCAGACCGCGCAGCATGTCGGGAGACAGTTCATTCAAGTGCGCCGGAATAACTCCCCACGCCCCTTGCACCCCGACCTGCATCACGAAAGCGCCGAGGGCCAGTACCAAGAGCGAATGACCGAACGCCCACGCGGGAATAACGGACAGGGAAAGGACGAGGGAGAAGATCATGCTGAGACGGCGGCCGCGTTTTTCCGAGAAGTGTCCGAACAATACAGCTCCGAGAATCGCACCCACGTTGTAGAGGATCGCGATATAGGAGACTACGGCAGGGGTGAATCCTCGGGCCGACTTCAGGAAGTCCGGGTAAAGATCCTGGGTGCCGTGGGAGAAAAACATCATGAGCGTCATCAGCAGAACTAGATAAAAGAAGATCTTCCAGTGGCCGATGGCGGCGCGCAGGATGGCGCCGACGGAGGATTCGCGATGTTGTTTCCAGGCCTCCGATTCACGGACCCTGGTGAGCATGTAAAAGGTCAGCACGGCGGGTATGCCGCCAATCCAGAACATGGCCCGCCATCCCCAGGCGGGCAGCACCAGGCGGGCCGCAACGGCGGCCAGCAGGTAGCCGATGGAATAGCCGCTTTGCAGGATGCCGGACAGAATGCCCCGCCACTTTTCGGGAGCGCTCTCCATGGCGAGAGAGGCACCGACGCCCCACTCTCCACCCATGCCGATTCCGAAGATAGCGCGGAGGATAAGAAAGGCGGTGTAGTTGGGCGCGAAACCGCAGAGCAGCTCCATTACCGAGAAGAACACCACACTGGCCATGAGCGGGGTGCGGCGGCCGTAACGGTCGGCAAGCAGGCCGAAGAGGAACGCGCCCACGGGGCGCATGGCAAGGGTAGCAGTCAGGGTCCAGATAATGGCGGATTTGCTGACATGAAAATGAAGGGCCAGAGTGTCTACGAGGAAGACAAGGACAAAGAAGTCAAAGGCGTCGAGGGTCCAGCCCAGGAAGCTAGCGGTGACGGCGGTCCATTGGTCGCGGCGGGGCGCTGGTAGGGAGGTCGACGTCACGGATCTGGAGGAGACGATATCAGAACACGATCCGGGGCCGAAGGCAAGAATCAGCGATAGTGTCCGGGTTGCCGAACGTCTCCTTGCCGCGATGTGACACGAATCACAGCGTGCCGTTCCCACCCTCACGGCGGTGTGGGCCAGATCGCCGTAAAGTTTTGCTGGTCATAGATCCATTACTGCCCACGCCAGGAGATAGGCCGGGGAGGCCTCGGGGTCGAAGCTACATCCGGAAGTTTGAGTAGTTCAGTTTCAGGAGGGCTCCATGAACTTAAAGAAGGTATTCATACTTACCGTTTTTCTTGCGGTGGCCGCTGCCGGGTTGCTGGTGCAAGGCCAGAAGCAGAACGCTTCTGGCGTGATGCCCATCGGGAAACCGGTGCAGATCAAAGCTCCGTTAGGGCTTCCACCCGTGCCAATTCCGCCCGATAATCCACCGACCGCGGAAACCATCGCCTTGGGGCGGCGTCTCTACTACGATCCGATCCTTTCGGTCGATGGCACGGTTTCTTGTGCCACTTGCCACAGCCTGCAGTACGGTTTCGCCGATCCCAAACCGGTTTCCGAAGGGGTGGGGAAGAAGAAGGGAACCCGCCAGTCTCCACCGGTAACGAATGCGGCTTATTTCCAGGTTCAGTTCTGGGACGGCCGTTCCCCCAGCCTGGAGAATCAAGCCGAGGGACCGGTGCAGAATCCAGTAGAAATGGCGAACACCCTGGCCACGGTCGAGCACCGGCTGAATGCCGATGCGAGCTACCGCGCGGAATTCGCCAAGGCGTGGGGAGCGAAGCCCATCACGTATGAAATGGTGGAAAAAAGCATTGCGTCGTTCGAGCGCACCGTGATCAGCGGCAACTCGCCGTTTGACCGGTGGAAGTACGGCCATGACGAGAAGGCGGCAAATGATTCGGTCAAACGGGGCTTCGTGGTTTTTTCCTCCAAAGAAAAGGGCAACTGTGTGGCGTGCCATCTGGTGGGAGACAAGTATGCGCTGTTTACCGACAACAAGTTCCACAACATTGGAGTGGGCGTAGATATGGGACACATCAGTGACCCGGGCCGGTTCTCCGTGACCCAGAACGATGCGGACCGTGGCAAGTTCAAGACACCCTCGTTACGCAACATTGCGAGCAGCGCGCCCTATATGCACGACGGCAGTCTGAAGGATGTCAAGCAAGTGATCGACTATTACATCGGAGCAGGTAACTCAAACCCAAATCTGGACAAGGAAATCCACGTGCTGGATTTTCTGACCGGGGAGGAGCGCGCGGACTTGCAGGAGTTCCTGAACTCGCTCACAGGGGAGATGCCACCCGACGTCGGTCCGCCGGAAAACACCAATACGCGGGCCAGCAGGTAGCGTGCGCAGACGCGCCCAGAATGGAGAAGAGTAGACGGAATATCCCAGGACACAGGCCATTTGCTGTTGACAAGCCGGAGTTTTCGCGGGAAACTCCGCTCAATCGATCCGCGCCACTGGCGGCTTCCTTGCCGAGGAAGGGTGAGCCTGATCGGACCTTCCCCAGCTGGCGTTTTGCGTTGGTTTTGTCCCATGGCCCACAGTCCGATTTCGCGACCCGACCCTTTCGATCCCCTCAGGCCTGATCGTGTTCCAGAGAGTGCGGGAGGGAGCGAGGCGGGTGAGCCGGGCCGGGCGCATTCTCTGTCGCAATGGGTGAGCACCCTCGCCGCCTGTGGTGGAGGACCGTTGGCGGCCGATCTGGCGCTGGAT
Organism: Terriglobales bacterium; assembly: GCA_049582765.1. Classification (GTDB taxonomy): domain Bacteria; phylum Acidobacteriota; class Terriglobia; order Terriglobales; family Acidobacteriaceae; genus JBAUUQ01. The sequence goes on along the minus strand of JBAUUQ010000039.1, from coordinate 5,857 downwards.
CTCATTCTGAACGAGATTGGGGAACGGGCGCGAGCCGACAGCAAAGCTACAGCTGCCGCTATTGCTTTAGAGCGCGACGGCGAGATCGTGTGCCGGGCGACGACCGGGGACAATGCTCCCGACCTGGGCGTGCCCTTGAATTTGCACTCTGGCCTTTCGGCAGCCTGTGTGCAAACCCGGAACTGGCAGCATTGCCAGGATACTGAACTCGATGAACGGGTGGATCCAGAGGTGTGCCGGCGACTGGGAGTGCGGTCGATTCTGGTTTTCCCTATTGTGAAGAAACAGGAACTCCTGGGCATCATCGAAATTTTTGGTTCGCGTGCCCACGCGTTCAGCAGCCGGGAAATTGCGATATTGGAAGCGCTAGCGCGAGAGGTGGTCGAAAATGTGGACCGCGCGGCTGCGGTTCAATCGACCCCGGCGCCAGAGTCGATCCCGGAAGTGGGCTTGGAAAGCTTGCAGGCGTCAGTTCCGCCGGCAAAAGAGAGAGACTTCTGGAACGACGCCTTGTCGCTGATGGTGATTGCCCTGGCTCTAATTCTCGGCTGGGTGGTGGGTCGCGCGGGATGGCGAAGCACCATGACGGGCTCCGACGCCCGAAGAAGGTCAGTTTCGCAGTCGGGCGGCGTTGCCAGGCCCAGTGCGGCGTCGTCCGACAGCCCGAAAGCTCATGAGGAATCTGCAGGTACGCCGTCTGCCGGTGAGGAGAGCAGCACTGCGGCGGCGCCGGAGAACGGGCTGACCGTCTATAAGAACGGGAAAGTAGTTTTTCGCAGCCCAACACAAACACGCAACGGAGCGGTGACGGCCGGCCCACCGCCGTCCGCGGCAGGCGGAGACAATATCGCTACCCCGCGTTTGCGAATCCCAGCGGAAATTGCAAACGAATACGTGGTGCGGCGGGTCGAACCGGAATACCCGGAACACGCCCGGGAGCAAAGAATCCAAGGGCCGGTGGTGATCGACGTGATGGTCGGCAAGAACGGCGAGGTGGAGAAACTGGCTTCCGTCCGCGGCGACGCGCAACTGGTGGCTGCGGCGAGCAGTGCCATCCGGCAATGGCGCTTCCAGCCGTTTTTTCGCAACGGACAGCCGGAGGCGTTTCAGACCCGCGTTACCCTGGATTTCCGGCTGCCTTGAGCCTGTACCCGACGGGCGAGGACTCCCGTCGTCCATGATCGGTGGGAATAGTTAGCTGGGCAGGGTGGAATTCTTGGTGAGGATCAACGGCCCATTGGAGAGTGACGAAGTGTGGCTGGATTGCATCCGGGTGCTTGATCGTTGGCCCTGTTTCAGGGCGTAGAGAGCGAGTCCCACCCGGGTGGAAACGCCAACTTTTTCGAATACCCGGAAAAGATAGTTCTTGATGGTGTGCTCGCTCAAGCTCAACCGTTCCGAGATCTGACGATTGCTGAATCCTTCCGCCACCAGGTAAGTGATCTCCTCCTCGCGTTTGCTGAGAGGGCGGGAGCCGGGAAGAAGGGGCACGGCCGGACCGTGCTCGACGATCGCATCCACCACGAATTGAAGTTCCTCCGACTTAGCCCAGATTTGCCCTTCTTGGACGCAGCGAATGCACTTGCAGAGGGATTCAAAGGAATCAGTGCGGCAGAAGATGCCGCGCGCACCGGCGCGGAAAGCCTCGACTACGATAGTACGATCCACGGTATCCAGAAGCACGACGATACTTAATTGGGGGTGGAGTTTGTGAATCTGACGCAGGAAGCGCGTACTCTCGGTTGGCTCTTCCGAAAAGCTCAGACTCACAAGAATCAGGTCGCAGCGGCCGGTATCCAAGCGAGGTTTTTCCAGCAACGACAGGACCCGGTTGGGATGAGTGGCGGCTGCCAGGAAGGGTCCGGTGCGCTGCAAGGCATCGGCCAGCAGGTGGCACCGCATTGCAACTTTATCCACGACTAACACTCTGAGCCGGGACTCCGCGTTGGGGACGGCCATCACAGTCTGCCAGGGAACCTGAGGTCACAAACTCGCCGGATTTTACGGATTGCGAGTGCCGGCCGCAAGGGGTCCAAAGCCTCTAAGGTCCCGAGGGAGGTCGAAAGTCATGTTGGCGCAGCGAGATAAAATCCGTAGAATCAACTAGGGAGTGCATTCGAGGCGGGATGACGGTGAAGCGGCGCATCCGCCGCCGAGACTCCAGAACTTTTATCCACTTGTGAAGCGATTGGCTGCCGGGCAAAGTAGCAGCGGAGAACCGCCGCGGGTTTTCGTCCCGGTAGTGGTACCGTCCCCAGATTCGAGGAGCAGGAATGTATTTGAGTTTTTTTGGACTGCGCGAACAGCCATTCGGAGTGACTCCGGATCCGCGATTCCTCTATTTGAGCGCAGCTCATCGCGAAGCGTTCGCTTCCCTCTACTACGGCATTGAGGCCAATCGCGGATTTCTTGGCCTGATCGCGAAGCCGGGGATGGGGAAAACCACCATCCTGTTCCACCTTCTGGAAAAATTCAGCAGTTCAGCCCGCACCGCGTTTGTGTTTCAAACGCAATGTAATTCACGCGAATTTCTGCGCTTCCTGCTGGCGGAGTTGGGCTACGAGGGAGACACCCAGGATTTTGTCCGCCTGCATGACGAATTCAACCGGCGTTTGCTGGTGGAGGCGCGCGCGGGGCGGCGACTGATCGTGGTCATTGACGAGGCGCAGAACCTGGATGCGTCGGTGCTCGAAACCGTGCGGTTGCTTTCCGATTTCGAAACGCCGCGGGCGAAGCTGATGCATATCATTCTCGCCGGACAGCCGGAACTGGCCGACAAACTTGCCAGCCCGGGATTGGCGCAGTTGCGGCAGAGGATCTCGATCCTCCACGGCCTGGAGCCACTGCCCTCATGGGAGATCAAGAATTACATCGAACACCGGATGAAGGTTGCTGGATATCAGGGGGAGCCGGTTTTCGCGCCCGAGGCCTACGAGCGTATCGCGGAGTTCACCGAAGGGGTTCCGCGGAATGTGAATAATCTCTGCTTCAATGCGCTTTCTCTGGCCTATGCCCTGCAGAAGAAGATTGTCGACATGGACGTAGTGAAGGAGGTCATCTCCGACCTCGACATCACCCGGCTCACTACGGAGACACCGGCCGCGAGCGTGCCGCTGGTGCCGGACTACCCGTCCCTTCCGCAAGCCCGGCCGGTCCGAAAAGATAGCCGGAGCGAGATTCTGAGCCCCGCCGAAGCGGCCGCTTACATGCAGGAGGTCGCGGTGAAACTGAAAAACTGGCAGCAGTCGATGGAAAGCGGCGCGGGGGGCGTGCGTCGCTCCCGCACCCAAACCTCAAGCGACATCAAGCAGTAGAAATCTGCGCAGGGACGTCACTCAGGAATCTGGATCAGGATGCTGCGTGGGTCGACGGGGCCGGGGAGGTAATTCTCCGGCTGTCGACGTTGACCGGGGTGAGGACCTCGGGGACATTGCCCAGGCTGTAGGCGTAGAGGACCACTTCGACCCGCTTGGAAACGCCCAGCTTGTCAAAGATGCGGAAGAGATAATTCTTTACCGTGTGCTCGGTGAGGCCCAGGCGCTGGGCGATCTCGCGGTTGGAAAGGCCTTCGGCCACACAGCGCACAACTTCCTGCTCGCGGCGGGAGAGCAACTCCGCTCCCCGGGCGTCGATCACACGCAGCGGCAAGGCTTCCCCCAGGGCTTCCAGAAGAAACCGCAATTCATTGGTGTTGGCCCAGACCTGACCCTGGCTTACGCACATAAGACACTTGGCCAGCGACTTGAGCGATTCATCGCGCGAGAAAACTCCGCGCGCTCCGGCGCGGAAGGCTTCCACGACCTGGCTGCGTTCGGACGAGTCCAACAGCATCACCACGCGAGTCCCGCTGCGCAGTCCGTTCACTTCACGCGCCACTTCGAATCCTTTGCGCGAGTTCCCCTCGATCTCAGCGCTGAGGATCACCACGCCGGGTCTTTCTTTGGTGATTGTGGCAACGATGCTGCGCACATCCGGAACAGCATCGAGCACCTGGAAACGTTTGTCACGTTCCAGAGCAGTCGCCAGAAGTTGGCTGTTCATCCGGTTGCTGTCGACCGCCAAAACTCGGATCACATCGGAAACTTCAGGTAAAGAAATTGCGTGAGCCACGAGGCTTGTCTCCCTAAGGCCAGTTTGTCGTAGGCGCTGAAACGTTTGCGAAACCACGAGACGGGCAGAAACTACATCTGGAGGAGAACGCCCACCCCCACAGCCGCCAGTGGCGACTATTGTGCTGGGACTTTATTCTCATAGTGTGGGGTTGTAAATGGCACTTTGGTGCTAAGGAAAACTCTGATGTCGGGGTTGGCGCGGGACTCAGTGGGTTGTCTTAATGGTCTGTATCTTATTTGATCGATGGAGTTTATCGTGCATTGGAGGGGGTGAATTTTGGAGCCTTCCGGACCCCCCACTTTCGTGCCATTAACCCCTCTTTCCTGCACACGACCGAGGGACACATTAAGGCGTGAGATTACAAAACTTTACAATAAAACCCGGGCGGGATTGGCGGAGAACACCGATGCTGAGGCCAGGCCGAAACCGTTTTGCGCCATCTGCGCGATCTCTCGTCCGATGGCCAGCGAAGCCGTCGCTGCCGGGGAAGGAACATTCCACACGTGCAGCATGTTGTCGGAGCAGACGAACTGAAAATCGTCCACTAGAGATCCATCGCGACGCAGCGCCTGGGCGCGAACTCCAGAGCCATCCCGAATCAGGTCCGAGCTGCGAAGTTCCGGCAACAATTTCTGCAATGCCTCAACGAAAGCTTGTTTGCGAAACGAGCGATAGAACTCTGCTGCGCCGTTCTGCCAGTATTTGGCGGCCATCCGCCAGAATCCGGGATAGGAAAATGTTCCGGCGGTATCGCGCAGATTGAAGTCGGTCCAGCGATAGCCCTCACGCTTGAAGGCCAGAACCGCGTTCGGACCGGCATCGACACCACCCGTAATTCGCCGGGTGAAATGCACGCCGAGAAAAGGAAACCGCAGGTCGGGGACAGGGTAGATCAGGTTGCGAACCAGATGAGTTTTTTCGGGGATCAGGTCATAGTACTCGCCGCGAAAGGGTACGATCTGGACCTCGGGTTTCTCCGCAGCCATGCGGCTGACGCGGTCGCTGTGCAGGCCGGCGCAGTTGATCACATAGCGAGTAGAAAAAGCGGCCCGGTTGGTTTCGACCACAGTTTCTCCGGCACGGCGCACGATACCCGTCACTTCTGTTGACAGGCTGACCACTCCACCCTGATGCGTGACCAGGTCCGCATACTTGTCACAGACCGCAGCATAATTGGTGATTCCAGTTCCCGGCACCAGCAGCCAGCTCACGCCCCCGCAGTTCGGTTCGATTTCGCGCAACTCTCCGCGATCCAGCATACGCAGGCCGGTGAGGCCGTTGGCTTCGCCGCGCTCACGCAAGGACTGCAGGCGCGGAACTTCTTCGTCATTGAGGGCGGCGATGACTTTTCCGCAGATCTGGTAGGGAATGTCGTGGGTGCGGCAAAACTCCACCATGGCGGCGGCGCCTTCCACGCACAACTTTGCCTTCAGTGATCCCGGTTTGTAGTAAATCCCCGAGTGAATGACGCCGCTGTTGTGGCCGCTCTGGTGACGTCCGACGTGGTCTTCTTTTTCGACCAGGAGCAGGCGGAGATTGGGGAACCGGCTGGTGAGATTCATGGCTGTGGACAAGCCGACGATTCCACCGCCAATCACCACGAGATCGAAGCTTTGGTCCGGCATCGCTCTGCCATGGTCCTACATTTCCGGAAGCATGTCGAGGGGCCATGTAGGCGCGGGCGTCCCTCGCCCGTGCGGAACTGCCTCATTCGACTTAGCACGGGCGGGGACGCCCGCGCCTA
>JBAUUQ010000038.1:0-292079 GCA_049582765.1 Terriglobales bacterium | reverse complement strand
TTTGCCGGTCCCCATTGATTGATTCGCACTGGTCCGACTTCTTCGTAAGCATAACTCCGAAAGCTGCTCCATGCCCACTGCTCAGGTTCGTCCACCAGCCCACGCTTTACCGGGTTGCGATGCATATAGCGCAGCTTCTCGATCCGCTTCCGTTCGCTCCATACGTTGAAATCATAAAATCGGCGCTGCCACACGTGCTCGGTCCCGGCCGTAAACAACTCGCCTTGGGCCGCCACGCAACGCTTCCGCATCTGTCGCAGGACGCGGCGCGCGAAGCCCTGCTTCACCGCCTGCATCACCCGTGAAGGATTTCCCTTTGCCGGTTCGCCGATCAGCAGGTGGATATGTTCGGGCATGACGACGTATCCCACTACCACGAAGTCATAGCGCTGGCGCACTTGCTCTAAGACTCGGAGGAAGAGATCGCGCCGCCGGCGACTGTCCAGCCAGCGCTGGCGAGGGTAACAGCTGCAGTTGATAAAGTGCAGATGATCTGCGCCGTAATAGCGTTTCAGGCCGCTGGGCACGATTTGAGTTTAGCCGTGTGCCAAAGGGAAAGAATGTGACGACTGACCTTTCGAAGCCCCACCTTTGCAAAAAACGCAAAGGTGGGCCACCCGTCCGTCCTTTGCAAAGGACGCAAAGGTGGGCCACCCGTCCCGTCCACCCGTCCGTCCACCCGTCGAAGCTGCTCAGGTGTAAAATGGTTCCCGCTCTCGGGCCGCTGGAAGCCATGTTTCAGGCGCTCCTCGGCAGAAAGAGAAACAATCATGCTTAACAAGAGATTTTCTATTGGACTCACCGCTCTAGCGATGTTTGCAACAGTGCTATGTTGTGAAAATGTGTCTTCAGCCAAAGTCCTATATAACTTCCATCGGGCTAGCCGTAAGAACGTGGACGGGACGTTGCCACAAGATAGCCTGATCTCCGATAGTGCAGGGAATCTCTACGGAACAACGGTAGGTGGTGGTGCCTTTGAAGACGGAACTGTCTTCGAGTTGACCCTCGCCAATGGAAGTTGGACGGAGACAGTATTGCATTCCTTCAGCGGCCCCGATGGTAGCGAGCCTTGGGCTGGGCTGACGTTTGATGCCTCGGGCAACCTCTATGGCACCACCGTTGAAGGAGGCCCTCATGGCAACGGGGTGGTGTTTGAGTTGATATCCAATGGCGACCAAACCTGGACGGAAAAGATTCTTTTTGATTTTTACGGAACCCACGGGAAGAATGGAGAATTTCCCGCTGGAGGGTTAATATTCGATGCCGCCGGCAATCTTTATGGAACAACTCGTTTAGGAGGAGTTGCGGGTTTAGGCACAGTTTTTGAGCTGATGCCCACGATCGAAGGAAACTGGAAAGAGAAGTTGTTGCATCATTTTAATGCAGACGCCAAGCACGGAAGCTACCCCCTATGCACTCTCGCCTTTGACGCAGAGGGCAATCTCTACGGTACGACGAGCGATGTGGACAGCCTCTCGGGACCCACGCTTGCCTTTGGGACGGTATTCGAGCTATCGCCAACGGTGTCCGAGAGTTGGAAGTTTACGATATTGCATAAATTCACATTCGACGGCAAGGATGGATTTACTCCTGTAGCGGGTGTGATTTTAGATAGTGCAGGGAGTCTCTATGGAACGACGCTCCGTGGCGGTATTGGTCCCGGAATCGTTTACGAGTTGATGCCCAAGGGTAACGGTAGTTGGACGGAAAAGATTCTGCGCAAATTCAAAGGCGGAACACAGGACGGAGCTAATCCCTTCGCGGGCGTGACATTCGATGCCACCGGAAATCTGTACGGAACGACCATGATTGGAGGCACTGACTCCGTGGGAACGGTGTTCGAGCTGTCGCCCGCACTGGGAGGAGGTTGGACAGAACAGATTCTTCATAAATTTAAGAGCGATCCAAATGACGGGAACGTTCCCTATGGCGGCGTCATTCTCGATTCGGAGGGCAACCTCTACGGGACGACGATAGGTGGCGGCGATCAGGGCGGCGGTGGAACCGTGTACGAGATTCCGCGCTGAACATCGAATTGGGGGGCTGGGACGGGTGGCCCACCTTTGCGCTTTTTGCAAAGGTGGGAGCCGCGGACTCATGCCGCTTCGCCTTTGATCTTCAGTTTCGCCGATCCCCATTGATTGATTCGCACGGCCCCGACTTCTCCGTAAGCATAACTCCGAAAGCTGCTCCACGCCCACTGTCCAGGTTCGTCCACCAACCCGCGCTTCATCGGGTTGCGATGCATATAGCGCAGCTTCTCGATCCGCTTCCGTTCGCTCCATACGTTGAAATCATAAAATCGGCGCTGCCACACGTGCTCGGTCCCGGCCGCAAACAGCTCGCCTTGGGCAGCCACGCGGCGCTTCCGCATCTGCCGCAGGACCCGGCGGGCGAAGCCCGGCTTCACCGCCTGCATCACCCGTGAAGGATTTCCCTTTGCCGGTTCGCTGATCAGCAAGTGGATATGTTCGGGCATGACTACGTATCCCACTACCACGAAGGCATAGCGACGGCGCACTTGCTCTAAGACTCGGAGGAATAGATCGCGCCTCCGGCGGCTGTCCAGCCAGGGCTGGCGATGGTAGCAGCTGCAGTTGATAAAATGCAGATGATCCGCGCCGTAATAGCGTTTCAGGCCACTGGGCACGGTCTTGAACTTAGCAGTGTGTCCCAGGGAAAGAATGTGACGACTGACCTTTCGAAGCCCCACCTTTGCAAAAAACGCAAAGGTGGGCCACCCGTCGCTCAGAGCAGGCTCAGGGCGGCTGTCCCCGCGGGATTCACATAGAGAGGAGTGTCCGCGTCACCCGGTCCGGGGTAGAATTGGGTGCCATGAAAAAGCTGCTGGTCGCAATGATGCTGGCCCTCGCACTTCCCGCGTTCGCCGGGAAGAATGACGATATCGGCCCCGTCGCAACCTTGAATTTTGTGGTTCTCAAAGACTACAGCGGCAAACCGGTGCGCAACGCCGCCGTGGTCTTACACCAGGTGAGCGACAAAGGCAAGCAGGAGCGCGGTGGACTGGAACTCAAAACCGATGTCGACGGCAAAGCCAGCTACGAGGGTGTTCCGTACGGCAAGCTGCGCATCCAGGTGCTGGCCACGGGTCTGCAAACCTACGGCGGCGATTACGACATCAACCAGCCGACGATGGAGATCACCATCAAGTTGAAGCGCCCAGAGGGGCAGTATTCGATTTACGAGAACCACCCGGACGAGCAGAAGCCAGCAGACCCGAATGCGAAGCCACAGGAGCCAAAGTAGGTTCAAATGCAGAAGTCAGAAGTTAGAATGAAGAAGTGATTGCATGGGCTCTTTGCTTCTGCATTCTGAACTCATACTTCTGCCTGGTTAAAGACTATGGACTATCTCCTCAAGACCGAACCCTCCGAATATTCTTTCGCTGATCTTCAACGCGACAAAACTACCATCTGGGATGGGGTGTCGAACCCGGTTGCTTTGAAGAATCTGCGCGCCATGAAGCCCGGCGAACGCCTGGTGATTTACGAGACCGGCGACCACAAGAGCGCGGTGGGAACCGCAACGGTAGTTTCTGTGGACGCTTCTGATCCCAAGAACCCCCAGGTGAAGATCAAAGCCGGCGAAGCGCTGGCCCGGCCTGTGACTCTAGCCGAAGTGAAAGCCAACAAGCTATTCGCGGATTCGCCCCTGGTACGGCAGGGACGGCTGAGCGTGGTGCCGCTGAGCGCGACGCAATACAAATTCCTGACCGGAGCATGACCGCGTAGCGCGGACACTCTTGTCCGCGAAAGCCTGCGCTTCAAGACGCCGGTGCGGCTCCCGGTTCCTTGATCAGGTCCGTCTTGAGAGTGAACTTCTGGTTGGGGGCGAGATCAACCTCCGTAGTGAATGTCCGGTAGCCAGGAAGACTGATGCTGATCTTCCGATGCCCCGGCGCCACCAGCAGGCTTTTTGCGATCCCTCCGAACTCGCCGGCATGGCCGATCAGCAGTCCATCTACAAACACCGCAGCGCGATCGGGATTCACCGAGAGTTTAATCTCAGCCGTGACCGAGGGCATCTGGAAACGCAGATCCCTGGCCATCTTCACCATAACCAGCTGTTTTTCGCCGGGTTGCGTTGTGACCGTGGTGCGGAAATCCTCGTAGCCGTCCTGGCGCACGGCGATGTCATGCTGCCCCGGAAGCAGCAGGATTCTCTTCGACCCCTTGAGCTCCTTGAGATAGCCGAGATATTGGCCATCCACCCAAACCCCTGAGTCTCTTTCGACTTTGGTCTCGCCCTGAAGTTCGACCTCGCCGAGAACTTTGTTTTCCCCCAGGGCAGATGCCGCGAGCAGAATAATCATCCCGAATGTGAAGAAGCACCGACGGATGTTGGGTTGGCGCATATTAGCGAACCTCCGGTGGAGATGGACTCCAGTCCTCGGATGATGGGGCAAGTTTTATGCCACTCTGAGAAAGCTCCGAAGTGACGCAAAATCCTGCCGGTTAGATGGCAAGACTGGTTGTCGGGGGTTTGCCGTCAACGGTAAATTTTGACGACCAGCAAGTAAGTTTCGACGGGGCGACGAAGATTTCAGCTGGCCAGCTTGCGCAGGAATTCGTGTTCGTCCATGCGGTACTTGAAGGCTTTGTGGCCGTCGATGAAGACGACCGGAACTTCGTCGGTGAACTGGCGGCGCAGTTGCTCGTCGGAGTCCACGTCGACTTCTTGCCAAGTGAAACCGCCTCGCCGGTGGAGCTTGACGATGGTCTCTTTCACGATCTCGCAAAGATGGCATCCCTTGCGAGAGTAAACCACCACCTGGCGCAGCACGGACATGGGCCGAGTGTAACAGAATCTTGTTGCGGCAGAACGATGATTTAGGGCCCGGCGTAGCCGCTGATCGGGCTGACTCAAAGGCTATATCAAGAGGCCGTTTCTACCCTGGGTTTGTGGGGAGAATCTCCGTGAAAAACAGGTAGCGGGGTACAATCCGAAGGATGCCATCCAAGAACCAGAAGCCTCTGGCGGGTAAGACGGCGCTGATCACCGGCGGGGCACGGCGCCTGGGACGCGCGACCGCCTTGGCCCTGGCCGAGGCCGGAGCGGACGTGGCCATCACCTTTCTGCACTCGGCGCGCGCGGCGCAGCATACGGTGATTGATGCCGGCAGCTTCGGAGTGCGAGCGGTGGCCTTGCGCTGCGACGTCACGGATGATAAGAGCGTGAAGTCAGCAATTAAAGAGATGGCCAGGGAACTCGGTGGCATCGATATCCTGGTGAACAATGCCGCCAATTACGAAACTGTGGAATTTGAAAAGCTCACGCTGCGCCAGTGGGACGCAATCTTTGCTTCGAATACGCGGGGGCCTTTTTTGGTGTCGCGGGAGGCGCTGAAACTGCTGCGGCAGAGGCGGGGCAAAATTATCAATATGGGTTCGCTCGGAGGATTGCGGGCATGGGCGACCCATGCTCATTATTGTTCCTCGAAAGCGGCGGTACACATGCTGACGAAAGTGATGGCGAAGGCGTTGGCGCCGAAGATTTCGGTGAATTGCGTTGCTCCCGGCATGATTGATCTGGGAGAAAAGGCGGCTGCGTCCTTCATGCGGCGGATGGCCAAACAAACTCCGATGCGGCGGAACGGCTCCGACTCCGACATTACGGCGGCAGTGATATTCTTTGCTACCGCCCCCCACTTCATTACCGGGCAGATTCTGGCGGTCGATGGAGGATTGGGCTTGTAGACCGGGCGCGCCAACATTTTGAAATCATCGCGAATGAGAAAAAAACTAGCGTTGACACTGCTGCTTGGCTGGGTGTTGCTTGCCGTGCTGCCGTCGTCCGCCCAGGCTCGCCCAGAAGACGGCGGCAACGAGGTGCAATTATGGACAGGCGGCGGGCATTCGGTGCCCGGTGGCACTTCCAATAACAACGTCTGGAATGTCGGTGCGCGCTACGGCTGGATACTGACCCGGCCGCACGGCCCCGCGTTTCTCAAAGGACGATTCGAGTACGTGTTGGAAGCCACGCCACTGTTCGTGGTCTTTCAGAAATACAACACGGCGTATGGCGGGGGCGTCAGTCCGCTGGGATTGAAGTGGGACTTCGCCACCCGCGGAGCCGTAGCGCCTTATCTTGAGCTGAACGGCGGCACGCTCTTTACCGATAAAGAAGTACCCACCGGAACCTCGGCCGTGAACTTCACCTCGGCGGCGGCCTTCGGGGTTCATCTGTTTGGACCGAAGTATGCATGGAGCGTGGAAGCTCGGTACATGCATATCTCAAACGCCGGGCTGGCGACGCCGAATCCCGGGATCAATACCGTGCAGGTCCGGGTGGGGATCGGAAAGTTCTGGCACCGGTAAGGACTAGAGCTTAAACCACGAAGGTACACCAAGGAAAGTCAACGTCTTCCTTTGTGCAGCTTCGTGTCCTTTGTGGTTGACGGGTTTGGTTCAGTTGCAGTGTTGAACTCCGCCAGCTATTCTTCTCTGCTTATGTCAACTCTCGTGGAATGCGTCCCCAATTTTTCCGAAGGCCGGGACAAGGCCAAGGTCGACGCCATCGTCGCAGCCATGAAGATGGAGGGCGTGTACCTGCTCGATCGCGAGATGGACTTCGATCACAACCGTTGTGTGATCACGCTGGTGGGAGAGCGTGAGCCCATTCAGGAGGCCGTGCTCCGCGGCGTGGGCAAGGCGGCGGAGCTGATCGACCTGAATTTTCACGCGGGAGCGCATCCCCGCATGGGCGCGGCGGACGTGGTTCCATTCATTCCTATCAGCGGCGTAAGCATTGAAGACTGTGTGGCTATGGCCCGGCACGTAGGGGCGGAAATCTGGAAACGCTTTCAAATTCCGGTTTACTTGTACGAGGCGGCCGCGACCAGGCCGGAGCGGCAGAACTTGGAAAACATCCGGCGCGGCCAGTTTGAAGGGATACGGGCGGACATCGCAAGCAACCCGGCGCGCAAACCGGATTTTGGCGAAGCTCGGGTGCATCCTACGGCGGGAGCGACGGTCGTGGGGGCGCGCAAGTTTCTCATCGCTTACAACGTTTTTCTGAATACTCCCGACGTCGACATTGCCAAGAAGGTCGCCAAGGCGGTGCGTTTTTCCAGCGGCGGGTTGCGCTTCGTGAAGGGAGCCGGATTTCCCGTGCGCGGGCTGGCGCAGGTTTCCATGAACCTGACCGATTTCGAGCAGACCCCGATTCATCGCGTATACGAACTGGTAAAGCGCGAGGCGGCGCGTTATGGCGCGATGCCGGTCAGCAGCGAGATTGTGGGCTTGATCCCCAAACAGGCTTTGGAGGCGGCAGCGGAGTGGTTTCTGCAGGTGGAGAACTTCGATTCGTCGATGATTCTGGAAAACCGGCTGGCGGCCGTGATGGGCGGCAAGATGGCGGTCGGCGGATTGCGCGCCGGAGTCGAACCTTTCGTGGAACAGCTGGCGGCTGCGACGGCGACTCCCGGAGGCGGCAGCGCCGCCGCCGCCAGCGGCGCCATGGCTGCGGCGCTAGCAAACATGGTGGCCTCGATGTCGCGGGGCAAGAAAGCCTACCTGCAATATGAGCCGGAGTTGAGTGCGGCGATCTCCCGGCTGTCGCAACTGCGGGAGGAATTAAAAGCCGCTATCGACGCCGATGCTGAGTCGTTCAACGTAGTCATGAAAGCTTACAAGCAGGCGAAGGGATCGGCGGACGGCGACGCGATCATCGACGGTGCGTTGAAGCAGGCGATCTCGGTGCCCTTGAGCGTGGCCGAGAAGGCCAGGGAAGTGGCGGGGATTGCGGAAAAACTGTCCCCCATCACAAATCCGAACATGAAATCGGATCTGACTACCGCCGTCGCACTGGCGCAAGCCGCCATCCAGGGTGCTTTGGCCAACGTGGAGATCAACCTGGAATCCCTGAAGGATGCCGCATTTGCCGCGCAGGCGAGACAGCGAGTTGAGGCGCTCAGGGGTTAGCGTGCCGATCTGAAGCGGAATCGGGCCTGCGAGTGCCGGTTCGGAACCCGGACGCGTCATTGGCCCTGCGCAGATGGACTTTCGTTTTTATCGGCCGCCGAGCAATTGGCATACAATAAAAGACATCGGTGCAAGTTTGCGAATAGGGCGCGTTCTGCATCTAAGTAGAAAGCGTCTCAAGAGGCATTTTCAGCTATGTCGATCCAGAAGTCGTGCATTTGCACAATCGTGCTTGCGGTTTCGGCGTGGGGAGCGGCGATGCCCAGTTCTGCGCGGCCGGCGATTCCCGCCGACGTGCAGCAGCTCATCACCGTCGACTATCGTGCTCTCAAGAACTCCAGTACCGCCATGGCGTTGAAGGCACAGGTGCTGCCGCCTAGCCTGAAGGAGTTTGAAGGTCAGCTCAAGACTATCGGTATCAACCCTGAGAAAGACGTGGATGAGCTTACGTTCGCCTCCTACCGCGCCGGCAAGGCGGGGATCAAAGTGGTGGGTGTGGCGCAAGGATCGTTTACCAGCAAGACTGTGTTGCAGAAAATGCGGCTGAACAAAGTGAAGCCGCTCAAGTACCGCGACAGCGATCTCTATCCCATGCCGGGCGGCATGGACATGATGTTCCTCGACGACAATACCTTGCTGTTCGGCGACCTTGGCGCCGTAAAGGGTGCGCTCGACGCCCGCGACGGCTACGCTTCCGGGCTGGACTCGAACTCTCAAATTGCGGACATGATCGGTCCGGTCGAGTCGGGCGTGGTGTGGAGTGTTCTGGACCAGCAGGGAACCCAGAATATGCTGCTTTCCGCCCTCGGCGATGCCGGCAAGCTGGCCGACTTCGATATGGTCAAGCGAAGGGTCCTGGGTTCGCGCTATACCATGAACTTCCAGAACGGCGTCAACTTCGATCTGGATGTGGTGACCTCGGATTCGGTGACGGCAGGCACGCTCTCATCGCTGGTGAAGGCGGGAGTGCTGTATCGCAAAATGACCGCGACCCCGATCGAGAAAGTGGCGCTGGAGAATGTGACGATCAACTCGGACAGCTCCAGCCTGCAGATGCATTTCAAAGCCGACGACAAACAATTCCAGTCGCTGCTGCATTCGGATTTGTTTGCCGCAGTGTCGAAGTAAATAATCGGTGAGCGAGTTTCGGGTTAGTGCTCCTTCCAACCAACTGTCATCTTGAGCGAAGAGGTCGTCCGCCAAGCGGACGACCACGCAGTCGAAAGACCCCGCGTCCCTTGTGTCCAGCATGACCATTCAGGGAGTTCTCCCGTCCAGCGCACGGTGAGAATGCCCTTGTGCGTTGGTATCAGTACACGCGGTGCTGGGGTCCTTCGACTACGTGACAGCTTCGCTTTTCGCGAAGCAGTCCCTCGCTCAGGATGACCCCTCACATGGGCGGCTCGCCGTCGGATTGTGTGGGCTCATGTAAAATTGAAATCTGTCAGGAGAGAATAACGGTGAAGATTGCAAAAACAGCAGATCGCAAGAAAGTCATGGACACTTCCAAGAGCACTGACTGCCCCAAATGCGGCAAGCCAACGCGCATCGTGAAGCGGGTAAAAGATCGCGAGCGCGGAGTTCCAGGGGGGATTTTTATTTCCTGCTCAGCGTGCGAGTTTCACGAGAAATTGTAATGCAGCGTCCCACTCGGTCCTCCGCAGACTCCTAAGCGCTCATCTGACTCAGGATGGCACGCGCTTCGCCGCCGGGGTCGGCGGCTTCGGTGATGGGGCGTCCCACCACGATGTAAGTTGCCCCGGCGGCGATAGCTTCCGCGGGAGTCACTACTCTTGCCTGATCGGCATGCTCGGCTCCGGCCGGCCTCACCCCAGGGGTGACGATGGCGAATTCCGGTTTGAACTCGCGGCGCAATTCCGAGGCTTCGTGCGCCGAAGCGACGATACCGTGGCATCCGCCGGCAGCTGCCACTGCGGCCAGACGCAGCACCTGATCCTGCACTCGTCCGTGCACCCCCATTCTCTCCAGATCGCGGTCGTCGAGGCTGGTCAGCACCGTCACTCCCAGAACCAGCAAGGCGGGATTCGCCGCAGCGGCGGCCGCGGTGGCCGCGCTCAGCATCCGGCCGCCCCCCGAGGCGTGAACCGTCAGCATGCTGACACCGAGACGCGCGGCTTCAGTCACTGCGGCGGCCACGGTGTTGGGGATGTCATGGTACTTCAGGTCAAGAAACACACGGCGGCCGGAAGCCACCAGATCGCGCACCAGTTGTGGGCCCTCGGCCGTGTACAGCTGCATGCCGACCTTGTAGCAGAAGGCAGAGTCGCCCACGGCCGCCACGATTTTCTGGGCGGCGGCCGCGGACGGTACATCCAAAGCTACGATCAAACGCTGGCGCGGATCACGCATCCTGGGGGAAGTGTAGAACGTTTACGGTTAGTATGCTACCGGGTGCAGCATGGCAACCTGCTGAGGCTGAGACTTGCGAGGTGCGACTACGTCCAGGCGAACGCGCTCCAGGCCCTTGGTGGCGAAGTGCAGCGATTGCGCAGCGCTGTAGGACAAGTCAATGATGCGGCCGGGGACGATCGGGCCGCGGTCGTTGATCCGGACGTAGACCCTCCGGCCGTTGTGCAGATTGGTGACGCGGACCCAGGTGCCCAGCGGAAGACTGGGGTGAGCAGCGGTCAGGTCATACATGTTGTAGGGCTCACCGCTGGCCGTGGCCCGGCCCACGAAATACTCGCCGTACCAGGAAGCTGTTCCGACCTGATAGGCCGCACGATGGTTAATCCTGGCTGGTTCCGCTTTGGCTTCCGCCAAGGCTTGGTTCGGTAACGTTACTTGGGTGTCCTTCGACCCTGAGCTGTTTGGCCCCTGAGCCGCCCCCAGGCTGACGACAAACAAAACGCTCGCCAGTCCATGAGCTATACGTCTTCGCATTCAGTCTCCTCTCATCTCTAAAGTCGTTGCATCTCTAAGTTCGTTCCTCCCCAGAGGCCTGGTCGCCTAAGTAATTTGAGAATGCTAAAGGCCAGCTAGCAAGGCTGTCAATCGGAAATCCACCCTAGCAACGTAACCAGGCAGTTATCGATATCACACGTAACCTACTGTATAGCTTGAGTAACTACGGTAATAGTGCTGTAGAAGCAGCTACTTAGATGTTTAGTACTTAGTAAATAACCAAAGTTTGGTGCACTATGAAATATTTGCTCTGGCTTTGTTTTCATCGGTTTAGGATTGGTTTTCGCATACGTGGCTTGAATTCAGCAGTTTAGGCGAACATTTCAGGCCGACTCTTAGTGCTTTCGCCTGTCTGCGAGGCTGAGAGCGGGGTTGAAAGAACGGCCTCGCGCGAAACTTGATTTCCCGGGAGACCGGTTTTCGGTACAGTTCAGGCTATGGCTTTTACGCCGCCCGTGGTTCTCACTATCGCCGGATTTGACCCGTCCTCTGGGGCCGGGGTAACCGCCGACGTAAAGACCATCGCCGCTCATGGCTGCTATGGCGTGGCCTGTATCACCGCCCTGACGGTTCAATCCACAGCGGGCGTGCGCCGGGTGGAACCGGTTCGTCCGGAGGTAGTACGGGAGACTTTGGATGAATTGGCCTCGGACGTGGATATTGCCGCTGTCCATGTTGGAATGTTGGGCTCGGCTAAAGTGGTTCGGGCCGTGGCGGAGTTTCTGGAGCAACGAAAATTAGGGAACGTTGTCCTGGACCCGATCCTGAAGAGTTCGTCGGGGGCGGATCTGATCGACCCTCCGGGAGTGCGCCTTTTAACCGAAAAGCTCATCCCCCTGGCGGCGGTGCTGACCCCGAATGTGAATGAGGCCGCCATTTTGACCGGCATGGAAGTAGGTACCCCGGACCAGATGCGCGCCGCCGCCCGGAAATTGCATGAGATGGGCGCGGTTGCGGTGGTGGTTACAGGCGGACATCTTGATAAGGCGATCGACTTACTAAGCTTCACCGGCGCGCGCGGAATCGAGCAGGAACTGTTCAAGTCGGCCCGGCTGCGCTCCAACTCCACGCACGGCACCGGCTGCGCCTTCGCAACCTCTGTGGCTTGCCACCTGGCGTTGGGCCGGGGATTGCCCGAGGCGGTGCTGTTGGCGAAGGCCTACGTAGCGGCAGCGATCAGCAATGCCCATCCTCTGGGACACGGTATCGGTCCGGTTCATCACCTGTATCGTATGCACCAGCAGCGACGGCCCGCCGTTGCCGATCCGGCGGAACAAGTGCATTAGGTTTGTGGGTTCTTATGGGGGACGGCGGGTTTACCGGCTACTTTCCAGTGGATTCGGTTCGCTTTAGCAGGATTCCCGCCACGAATGCCGCCACCGCTGCGAGGAGCCATTCGATCCGCCAAAGCTGAATCGCCTGGAAGTCAGCCAGGGTCTGGACGGAATAGATCATTCCAACCGATATCGCCGCCAGAACGCAGCCGAGCCCAATCAGGAAGGCAACCAGAGACCCTGTAGGAAGGCCAAACCAGGCCTTGATGGCATGAAATTCCAATATCCTCAGTAAGGCCCAGACCCGGTCCCAGCCGCGTTCGGGGGAAACCTCGATCTGGCGGGAGGTGCCGCAAACGTGGCAAAAGCGAGCTCCCACCATGAACTCGGAGCCGCAATCCTCGCACGCACCCGCCAACGGTGGGGCCGCCGCATCCGGCTGGGCTACCGGAGGACTCCAGAACTCACGCGGCGTGTTGGGCATTACTTCAGACATAGGAACCTTGTGCTATATCCGCCGCAAGCCGGTGGCCAAAGCAACGCCCTCGTAAGCTCTTGTTGCGCATTGGCATAGAAAGCGGTCGTTTCGCGACCAACCCGCTACCGAGCAGGATTTACCACGTTCAGGCAAAGATTATCGTGATTGCGCCGGTTAGGAACCGATAAATGTAATGCCAAGTGACCTTCTTGGTTCGAGGAGAATGGCGCAAGCCATCACTACAGGAGCGAAGCGGAAGATGTCTTATGCTGGAACCGGGGTAGACTGTCTCACGTATCACTAGGCAGGAAAGAACCGGAAAGGTACAGGAGGGCGCCATGTATTGCAACTACTGCGGCAAGGCGATTCAGGATGATGCTAACGTGTGTGCCTATTGCGGCACCCGGGTCGGTTCCGTGCTGGCCCGCAAGCGCCTCATCCGTCCGCGAGCTGATCGCAAGGTTGAGGGCGTCTGCGCCGGTTTCGCCGAGTACTTTGACCTGGATGTCACCTTGGTGCGGGTGGTGTGGTTGATGTCGGTTTTCCTCGGGGTCGGCCTGACTCTGATCGCGTATGTGATCGCCTGGATTGTCATACCCGAGGAACCGCTCCGCCTTGCCGCACCGGCGGGGCAGCGTATAACGAGTCCGTAAAGCCCAAATTCGATAAACCACGAAGGACACGAAGGTACACAAAGGAAATCACTCCAGTCCTTTCCTTGGGTCGTTGTGGTTTTCCGTGCTCCTGTTCTTCGATTGTTTCCAGACTCTGTGGTTAAATCGCTGGAATGAATCGGGTCACAAGCGGCGATGCGGAAATCTGCTATGAAGTTATCGGGGACGGCGCCCCGGTTGTTTTACTCCATCCTTTTCCCGCCAGTCACGAACTCTGGCGGCCAGCCGCGCAGTTGTTGTCGCAATATCGCCTGATCCTTCCTGACTTGCGTGGCCACGGCGAATCCGCCGTGGGCGAAGGCCCGGCTACCATGGCCAAGCACGCTATGGACCTGGCACGAGTTCTCGACGAGGAAGACGTAGGCCGCGCTCCCTTGGTGGGGGTCTCGATTGGCGGCTATGTTCTCTTCGAATTCTGGCGGAGATTTCGCGGACGGGTGGCGGCCCTGGGACTGTGTAACACCAAAGCTCAAGCTGATACGGCCGAGGGCCGCGCCGGGCGATTGCAAGCGGCAGCCGACGTCGTAGAGCACGGCACAGAACCCTTTTTCGAAAGCATGGTTCCGAAGCTTATGGGAGAAACGACACGGCGGACTCGGCCCGATCTGGTCGACGGCGCCTTGCGCATGATGCGCATGATGTCACCGGAAGCTGTCGCCATGGTGCAGCGTGGGATGGCAGAGCGTCCGGATTCGGTGCCGACTTTGAAGACCATCAATGTGCCGGTGCTGATCGTGACCGGCGCTGAAGACATGCTTACCGGGATGGCGGAAGCGGAGTCGATGAGGCAGAACATTACCGGCAGCCAGATGAAAGTGGTCGCCAAAGCGGGCCATTACTCCTCGTGGGAGCAGCCGGAAGAAGTGGGAAGGATCATCCGCCAGTTTCTGGATTCGGTGGGCGGTGGTCAGTAGGCAGTGGTCAGAATACCTGTATGAGCCGCCGTCCAGTCATCACTGTCCACTAATGACGGGCCCCTGAGTTACAATTCTCTCGCCATGATTGACACCTTTCTGGTTCCGGAAAAGACGACAGTCAGCGCCAAGGGTGACGGGTCTCCGGTCGCGGTTGGCGGCGCCGGCAATCAAGTGTTCCTGTTGACCTTGGACATCACAGATATCATCGAACAGGAATCTCTGGACGTGAGCATTTACGGATCGACGGATGGGACGACCTGGGGCGCCAAGCCCCTGACCAACTTCCCGCAGAAGTTCTATCGCGGACAGCATCCCTTGCTGCTGGATCTTTCTCAGCACAAAGATGTGAAACTGGTGCGGGCCCACTGGGAGGTCAGCCGCTGGGGTCGAGGCAGCGAAACGCCACGGTTTGAATTCAACATCCGCATAAAGGAAGTGCCCGCGGACATTCTGCAGGAAGCCACGGCCGAGGCCAGGCTGCTAGTGTAAGCGCGTAGTAGCTACTTGGCTTTCAACTCCGCCAGCAGCTTCTGAAATTCTGGGTCGGAACTCAGGGGCTGCAGGTTCTTGTCATCTTCGAGGGTCTCGGGATTCTTCAGGCCTCGTCTCACTGCTTCCCGGAGGTCTTTGACGGCCTGCTTGTGGTTCCCCATGCCGGTACTGGTCTCGGCCAGCAGAAGTGAGGGCCAGGGATCTTCTTTCACCTCGCCCATGAGCTCAAAGTAACTTTGCGCCACCATGAAATGGCGCGTCTCCAGGGCAGACTGACCAGCCTCAATCCCCTCAGCCCACAAGGCGCTGAAGGCCCGCGCAAACAGGTTGCGCTGATCGTCGTTTTTGGCGTGTTCGGATCGGTCGTGGAGCCGTTTCATGTCCTGCGAAATCGCGTCCCGCAGGTCGAGTTGTCCTTCGGTGCCGTCGCCCAAAGCGCTCAACTTTATTGCGGTCTGGCGCACCAGAGATGCCTGCATGGAAATTTCATCCTGCTCTTTCTTGAGTGCCTGCTTCAGACCGGCAGAGGCTTTGAGAGCGGTCGGCTTCCTGTCATACTCGGTGACATCTTTCAGGCCGGCGAAGTCGGAGACCAATGACCGGTAGGCGCTGAGTTCAGCGATCGCGTCGCTCTGCTTGACGGCATCTTCGGCTTGCTTTTGCTCACGTTCAAAAACCAGATTGACAAACGCCGGCTCTGGCGAGAGGGTACCCGCCTGCATGGCTCTCAACTGCAGCCATTCCACGGCATTCTCGAAGATCTCCGGCGGAGCCCAGCGATGCGGTCCGTTAAATACCTGCACCCGATAGGGAAGGCCCATCTCCTCCCGCTGGCGACGAATGGAAATCACCTCAGGCCAGTTGAAGTCGCGGTCTCCGACCGAGAAAAAGTACAACAACCGGTCACCCGCCGTAACTTGAGCGGATGCGGGATAGCCGGCGCCGTGCGCGATGACGCCGGCAATCCGGCATTGCGGGCAGCGCATGGCCAAGCCGCCGGCGGCGCGTGCTCCACCGGAAAATCCGGTGGCGTAAGTCCTGCGCGGATCAATGGAAAGACGCGCGTGCGTGTCTTGCCACATCGCGGCGGTGCCACGCGACGAATCGGCTGCCGAAAAATTCCGGGAGTTGTTCGAGCCAGCAAGAATGTATCCGTATTTTTCCGCTATTTCCTTATAAAACTCGAGGGGAACCCGGCCCCGGGCGAGCGGATCGAAGGCATAAATGATCGGCCAGCGTTTCTCGCGAGTGTAGGCCGAAGGTAGATACAAGGCGTAACTCTGGTTGGGGTCGTTGTCGCAAGGAACCGCCGCGATTACTTTCCCGGGAGCGGGCGGAATAATGGGCACAATCGTCTGGGAGGTCCCCGAGGTGACGCTAAAGAAAATCGCACCTGCCATGAGACTACGTGCCAGCGGTGATATGAAGATCATCATAAGCGCAGGCGGACCCGTCTTCTTCTCACGGCAGCTGCGCGCTCGCCACGATTCTAGCCCTGATTCCGTTATATTTGATTTGCGCCATGACCCAAACAGGCTCAGTTGTGATTCGCCCGGTACGAACCGTGGGTGGAACGGTACGGTTGCCGGGTGACAAATCGATCTCGCACCGCTACGCCATGCTGGCTGGAATTGCGGAGGGCACCACCCGTCTGGAGAATTTTTCCACCGGGGCCGACTGTGCCAGCACGTTGGACTGTCTCCGAAGGCTGGGCGTGGAATGGGAACGTTCACAGAATGTCGTCGTCATCCACGGGCGAGGGCCGAAGCTACGGGCTCCGGCAGGAGCATTGGATTGCGGGAACTCCGGGTCCACCATGCGCATGTTGAGCGGGATTCTCGCCGGCCAGGAATTTACCAGCGAGTTAATTGGGGATGAATCGCTTTCGCGGCGGCCGATGGCGCGCATTATTGCGCCGCTCGAGGCCATGGGCGCGAAGATTGCGGCCGGAACCGGTGGACGGCCTCCGCTGCGAATTACGGGCGGGCATCTGCGGGCAATCGACTACAAGATGCCGGTGGCCAGCGCACAGGTAAAGTCATCGCTCTTGTTCGCAGGTTTGTTTGCGCAGGGAGAGACTCAGGTCGAGGAACCGGTACGTACCCGCGATCACGGTGAATTGGCGCTACGAGCTTTTGGGGCGGAGATCAAGCAGAGAGGTTTAGAAGCCCGCGTTGTGGGCGGACAGAGGCTGCATGCTCTGGAAGCCACCGTGCCCGGCGACCTTTCGAGCGCGGCCTTTTTTCTTTGCGCCGCCGCCTTGTTCCCGGGATCCGAGCTGATCATCAGCGGCCTCGGAATGAATCCCACGCGCAGTGCTCTGTTGGATGTGCTGAGCGGCATGGGAGTGCGCATCTCGGTTACGCAATTAGAAGAGCAACACGGTGAATTGATCGGGTCGGTACAGGTGCAGGGAGCGGAGTTGAAAGGCAGCACCATCCGCAGCCCCTACACCGAGATGCTGATCGACGAAATCCCCGTGCTGGCGGCGATCGCCCCCTATACCAGCAACGGAATGGAGATTCGCGACGCCCGTGAGCTCAGGGTGAAGGAATCGGACCGGATCGCGGCCGTCGCCACCAACCTGCGCGCCATGGGAGCCGAGGTGGAAAAGCTTGAAGACGGGTTGCGAATTCCGGGAGGCCAGAAGTTGCAGGGAGCGGAGATTGATTCCTTTGGCGACCATCGCATTGCCATGGCCTTCGCGGTTGCGGCTTTGCGGGCGCAAGGTGAGACCACGATCCATCGCGCGGACGCTGCTGTGATCTCGTACCCGGAGTTCTACGTGACTTTGGAGAGTCTGGGCAGTGCTAAGTAGTGTCCTGCAGTACCACGCGGTCGCCAGGGTCGCAACGTTTCGTTGACCAACGATTCCTGGCGGTGCAGACTTAAACCTCAAACCAAGGAGCCGAGGATGAAGAGGGGCTGTCTACTTTGCGCGATTGCGTTCTGCACTGTGTTTTTGCTTCCGTCGCTTGCACAAAATGAGCCGGCTTCGAACCCCGCAAGTACCCCGCAATCCACCGCGCCTGTCTCGTTGACGACGGCAGCGCCTGAAGTGACCGCTTACACGCTTCCACCGGAGCAATACAAAAAGGCGCATGCTTTGAGCAGCGTCCGCTTCCGGCTGGCGTTGCTGGGCTTTGTGTATGGGCTGGTGGTGTTGTGGCTGATCCTGCGCTGGAAGCTAGGGGCGCGCTACCGCGATTGGGCGGAGCGCCGGAGTAGACGGTACTTCCTGCAGAGTCTTGTTTTTTCACCTTTACTCTTGCTCACTATGGCGCTGTTGACTCTACCGTTGGATATCTATGGCGAGGTCGTCGAGAAGAATTACGGGATTTCCATTCAGAGCTGGGGTTCATGGAGTTGGGATTGGGTGAAAGCCCAGTTGATTGCCCTGGTGGTCGGAACCATCCTGATCTGGCTTTTGTATTTTGCCATTCGCCGCAGCCCGAAACGCTGGTGGTTCTATTTCTGGCTGCTGGCGATGCCGCTTGGTGTGTTCCTCTTGTTCATTGGACCGTGGGTGATCGATCCCATGTTTCATAAGTTCGAACCCTTGCAGCAGAAAGATCCGGCGCTCACCGCCAGCCTGGAGAAACTGGTGCAGCGCGCGGGACAAAACATTCCTCCGGAACGAATGTTCTGGATGGGAGCCGGCGAAAAGACCATCGATTTGAATGCCTACGTCACGGGTATCGGCGCCTCCAAACGCATTGTGGTGTGGGATACAACCATCGCCAAGATGACGACACCGCAGATCGTCTTCGTCGCTGGGCACGAGATGGGGCACTACGTCCTGTTGCACATTCCCAAGGGTCTGGTATTTTTTGCGGCACTTTCGCTGCTCTTTTTTTACCTGGGCTATCGCGCGATCGGATGGGTGCTGCGGCGTTGGGGCGCGGGCTGGGGCATCCGCAGCCTCGAGGACTGGGCTTCATTGCCGGCGCTGCTTTTGTTGCTTTCCGTCTTTTCTTTTGTGAGCAATCCCGTGGTGAGCGCCTTCAGCCGCTATTTCGAGCATCAGGCAGACCAGTACGGGCTGGAGGTCACACACGGGCTCACTCCAGACTTCGGGCAGGTCGCAGCGCAAGCTTTTCAGATTCTGGGCGAGGTCGGCTTGTCAGATCCTGATCCGAACCCCCTCGATGTACTCTTGTATTACAGCCATCCGACTATTGCGGAGCGGGTCCAGTTCTCTCTGACCTACAACCCCTGGGCAAGCGGTGGGCAAGGCGAGTTTGTGAAGTAGGCCGATGCTCGCTTTTTATGGGGCGGACAGTCCTGTCCGCCAACTTTGAATTGGGAGCTTAGCCTTCGAACCCTGCCCACGCTCCCCGTTGCTACCGGGGGCCGGGCTGAAGAAATCGAAATCAACGTCAAAGGCAGCGGACAAGAGTGTCCGCTCTACACGGTCTTACCTAGATGTGTTCCGTCTTGCCGTTGTACTTGACCGTGCCGTTGTGCTGATTGACTTGATCGACGTCTTGGTTGGTGTAGGTTCTGGAGGCTTTTCTGGCTGGTCCTGAACCTGTCATGAGGCGAGCCACGCTCTCGCGGCTCTCCCGCGGAGTTTCCCCGAAATCGAACGCCTGTTCTTCTCCTGCCTCTCGCCGAGCATGCATGGAACCGTGTCGCCCTTCGCCCGCAGCGGACGGCCCGTACCAAACCGGTTCCGTGTAGACACCAACCGGGGGTTCGGCCACGAACTCACGGGACAAAGTCGAATTGGTCGCACCGGCTACGTTGCCCCAGGTAGCATTGCGGGCTCCCACGGCAGTTGGCGAGACCGTGGACAGAGTCACTTCAGGAGTTGTCACCAGGGGCACGAAGGGAGCGGCATAAACACCGTAGCCCGGCGCCCAGTTGCTAGCGGTTCCACCAATTATCGTCACCTGCGCGGCGGCGAATCCACAGAGCAAGAGAAGCAGACACAGAACAGAGATCACACGCATAGGGTCCTCCACAAACCTTGGGTCGATTTCTGAAAATCACATTCCGGGGTGTTCCGTCCAGGAGTACGATACATCCCCGATTGCTTGGATCATACACCCGAAACCAGGCTCTGGGAGCGGCTTTTGTCAGCTTCCAACGTAGCGGGCATAGAGACTTCTGGCTACAGCCGTATTACTGGTGCCCTTGATGATGGCCCGGCCGTCGGGGAATAAAGTCATCTCGTAGGGCTCATGCCAGAACTTGAGAACAAAGCTATTGTGGCGAACCGTGCCATGGGGCCGCAGGCGTTCGCTCATCTCAGCCAGGTCGACCGGCCGCTCGCGCTCATGGATTTGCACGGAGTTGCGGCCGCACAGCGTGATGTGGGGACGGCCCTCGCCGGCGAGATGCGGAAATTCCTGCCGGTCACAGGTGCGGCATCCTGCACGCGGCTTGCCGGCTGCCACCTCGGCGCGCTCGTTCTGCCAGAGGTCAAAGGACAACAGCGTCCGCCGAAGTTTGTCCTCCGCGCCCACCAGGAATTTCAGCGCTTCGGTCGCCGCGATCGAGGCCGCCAGGTTCACTGCGGAATTCAGGATGCCGGCAGTCTCGCAAGTTTCCAACGTTCCCCGCGGCGGTTCGGGAAACAGGCAGCCCAGACAGGCGGTGCGTCCCGGCAGGAGATTCAGTGTAACCGCGTAGCTTCCGACCGCCGCCGTATAAATCCAGGGCAGGGAATTCTTGACGGCAAAATCGTTGATGAGATATCGCGTTTCGAAGTTGTCGGTTCCGTCTAATACGAGCTGAACTCCGGCAAGCAGCGACGCGATGTTGGCCGGTGTAACATCGGCGACGTGGGGATCGATTACTACCTGCGAATTGAAAGCGGCGACCTTGCGGGCAGCGGCGATTGCTTTGGGCAAAGAGTCGGCGGCGTCGGATTCATCAAACAAGGATTGCCGTTGCAGATTGCTGGGCTCGACGTAATCGCGGTCGATGATGCGGATGGACCCTACGCCGGCACGCGCCAGCAGGGAAGCCAGCGCGGACCCGGTGGCGCCGCAGCCAACGATGGCAATCCGAGACTCGGTCAGCTTAAGCTGGCCGCCGCGGCCGATCCCGGGGAAGAGCACCTGACGCGAATATCTCTCGTCCAGTTCCAAAGAGATCACCGTTTTTCAGCGTACGAACCATTATTATAGGTGCCGCTGGGCAATTGCAGGGACGAGCCTGTGTGGGGCGGACACTCCTGTCCGCTGCCTTGGACGTCGATCCCGGTTAAATGCGATGGCTGGGGCGTGGTAGGACAAGATAAAGGCAAGACAATGGCGGCGGACAGGAGTGTCTGTTCCACACGAGTGTGGCCGCAGCCGTGAGTGAAAAGACAACGTTGATGGATACAGTCCCATCGAAGCTAATGATCCTTCGGGCCTGCGTTGAGGAGCTGGTTTGCACTTCTGGCAATTGAGGGGAGCTCTGCTCACAACCTTGATGGCGCTAACCCTGGCGGTGGTGTGCGCCGGAGAATCTGGCGCTCGCCCGCCCGGCCAGCAGGCAGCCCAGAGTCAGCCGGGCGAGGAGCAATCGCCGGTTCCGGCGGCAGACAGCATGGCCAAGTATCAGGGTTTGGTAGTGGAGGAAATACGCTGGCCGGAAGTCGCTTCCTTAAGTGATCAGAATCGATGGCGCCAGCTCATTCCTCAGAAACAAGGGGCACCGCTGGATCGGGACCTGATTCGGCAGAGCATTCATAAGCTCCATGCCACCGGCCGGTTTGCCGATATTCGGGTAGAAGCTGACCGAACCGCGGATGGCAAACTGGAGTTGTCCTTCGTGACGACGCCTAACTATTTCGTCGGCGAAGTTCGGGCTGAAGGCGCACCGCGGCGCCCCTCCGCCGGCCAGATCGTCAATGCGTCGAAATTTTCGCTGGGAGAGCCGTTTAGCAGCGACAAAATGGACGAGGCCTTAGGCAATATTAAGCAGCTGGCAGAGGAAAATGGTTACTACCGCTCCTCGGTCACGCCGGAGGAGAAGCAGGACCCTGCCACCCAGCTGATTGCCATCGTCTTTCATTTCAATCCCGGGCTGCAGGCGCGCGTGGGGACGGTGACGGCAAATTGCGATCCGGTTTGCTCCCAGAAGGAGATTCAGGATATCGCCAAGCTGCGCCCGGGTGACCCCGTTTCAGTGGTGCGGGCCAGCGCGGCTCTGGAACGGTTGCGAAAGAAGTACCAGAAGCAGAATCGTCTGCTCTCGCAGGTGGTGATCTCCAAGAGATCCTACCGCGACGAGGCCAATGTGGTGGACTACACCCTGCAAATCACCCCCGGCCCCAAGGTGGCGATCGAAGCCGAAGGTTTCAAGATCAAGCAGCGGGTGCTGAAGCAGAATGTACCTGTCTTCGAGGAAAATGCTGTCGATGACGATCTGCTGAACGAGGGCCGTCGCAACCTGCTGAACTATATGCAGAGCCGGGGGTATTTTGACGCCAAGGTCGGTCTTAAGCAGCGCTCCGACAATACCAGGGGTGCGCTGTACATCGTTTACGTGATCGATGCCGGGGCCCGGCACAAGCTGGAGAAACTGGAGATTACAGGCAACCATTATTTCCCCACCGAAATACTGCGACCACGGTTGGAGGTGCAAACCGCCAGCCGCTTGTTCACCCAGGGCCGCTACACCCAGGGATTGCTGGCCAGGGACATTCGGGGCTTGGAAAACCTGTACTGTTCCAACGGCTTTCAGCAGATCAAGATTACGCCCCAGGTGATGGACGATTATGAAGGCCACGAGAATAATCTCGGGATCAAACTCTTGATCGACGAGGGTCCACAAACCCTGGTTGGGGCGTTTCGCCTCCTTGGCAACAAGACTTTCTCCGCGGCCCAGCTTTATCCCGCGGTCATCCAAACTGCGGCGGGTCAGCCATTTTCCGAAGCGTACATCGCCGAAGATCGTGACAACCTACTCAACTTCTACTTCAATTCAGGGTTTCCTCACGCCACCTTCGAGGCCGCGGCAAAACCCAATCCCGATCAGCCGAATCGCATGGACGTGACCTTTACCATCCAGGAGGGTGAACAGGTTTCTGTCGATCAGGTTTTGGTCTCCGGCTTGAACCATACCCGGCCTTACGTGGTAAATCGGGAGCTGCAGATTGCTCCCCGGGACCCGCTCAGCCAGATCGACATGCTGCAGTCTCAGCAGCGCCTGTATGACCTGGGCATTTTCAGCCAGGTGGATACCGCGGTGCAGAATCCCAACGGCGGCGAATCGCAAAAGAATGTTCTGATCGATCTGCAGGAGGCCAAGCGATACACATTCCTCTACGGCTTCGGATTGGAATTCCAAACTGGCCAGCCGACGGCCATCGGCACCAACCAGGCGCTGGGGCAAACGGGAGTCAGCCCGAGGGTTTCACTCAACATCACCCGGCTCAATTTTCGCGGCCGCGATCACACCATCACCTTCAAAGCCGATTTCGGCAGCCTGCAGAAGCGCGGCCTGATCAGTTACGTAGCCCCCCGCTTACTGGGGAGCCCAAACTGGAGGCTGTCGTTCACCGGGTTTTATGACAATACGCTGGACGTCACCACCTTTACCTCGCAGCGCCTCGAGGGTTCGGTGCAGGCGGACCAAAGAATCAACAAGACGAGCACTATGGACTACGGCTTTACCTATCGGTTAGTAAAGGCCAGCAACCTTCAAATCAGTCAGGCCGACGTTCCGCTGCTCTCCCTGCCGGTACGCGTGGGCGAGCCGGTTCTCAGCTATATCCGCAATACCCGCGACAACGATCTGGAAACCACCAAGGGAATGTACATCGCGGCCAACGCCGGACTGGCGTCCAGCTACTTCGGCTCGGAGGCAGATTTCAGCCGCCTGCTCATCCAGAATTCCACGTATCATGCCTTTGGCAAAAACCGCCCACGCGAGCGCAAATTTGTATTTGCCCGCTCCACCACAGTTGGAGTGGAGAATGCTTTCGGCAACACTGCCATCCTGCCGCCGGGGCAGAGCTGCCCGGGCGAATTCCAGACCTCGTGTGTCGGGGTGACGGTCATTCCGCTGGCCGAGCGATTTCTGTCTGGCGGCGGCAACTCTTTGCGCGGTTTCGGGTTAAATCAGGCAGGGCCACGCGATCCGGTGACCGGGTTCCCCCTGGGCGGCAGCGCCTTGATTATCAATAATTTAGAACTTCGCTTCCCCCCGGTTTCGCTGCCCTATGCTCACGACAACATGAGTTTCGTGTTGTTTGAGGATGCCGGCAATGTCTTCACCGACGGGACCAACATGCTGAACAACCTTCTGCATTGGCGGCAGAAGGATCCTGCAGTTTGTCTTCAGGATAGCCCTGACGCCAAGAACTGCAATTTCGCCTACGTCTCGAACGCGGTGGGAATCGGCGTGCGCTACAAGACCCCAATTGGCCCGGTGCGGTTCGATTTCGGGTACAATCTAAACCCGCCTGCGTTCCCCAGCTGTCAGGAAAAGCCGAGCATCAGCGGCCAGGCGGTGTCGCCTTACTGCAGCAAGAACAGTCAGAATACGAGCGGTCAGGTTACGCTTCCGTATTTTGTACCGCAGCACGCGTCACATTTTAGCGTTTACTTTAGTATCGGCCAGAGTTTTTGACGATGCGCAGAGTTTTCGTGCTTATGGCTGTGATCGGGCTCCTCGCTGGTTCACCGTCGGCGAGGGCGGGGGATATCCTCGACCGCATGGTGGCAACGGTCAACGGCCACATTATTCTCCAATCGGATTGGGCGGATGCGCTGCGCTTCCAGGCATTCGTCGACAGCCGCGCGCTCGACCAGTTTTCGGCGGCGGAACGCAAAACAGCGCTCGACCACCTGATCGACCAGGAATTGTTGCAGGAACAGATGGGTTCGTCCGATTTTCAACACGCGAGCGAGGGCGAAATCCAGCAACGAATACAGGAGATTCGGGCTCGTTACCCCGGGACCGGCCAGGAGCAGGGATGGCGGGATACCCTGGAGCATTTCGGGTTTACGGAAAGCGAGTTGAAGCGGCACCTGGGGCTCGAGCTGGACCTGATGCGGCTGGTGGATGCGCGCTTGCGTCCCAACGTAACGATCGACGCCAAAAGCATTGAGAGCTACTACAGCCAGGAACTGCTGCCCCAATTGAGGCAATCCGGCAAAGGCGAGGTTCCCCTCGTCGAGGCCAGCCCCAAAATCAAAGAACTCCTCACGCAGCAAAAGATGAATGAGCTTCTGGTGGCATGGTTGCAGAACCTGCGCTCCGGAAGCGAAATCCAGACTGAGCCGGCAGCAGCGGGTTCGCGAAGCGAGTTGCAATGACCGAGGCCGGCGCCAGGACGCGTCGGGGCAAGCTTTGGAAGTATCTGCTGGTGATTCTCGCCGGAGGATTGTGCGCGCTCGGTGCTCTGGCGTGGTACGTCACGACTGATTCCTTCCAAACCATGGTGCGCCAGCGTCTGGTCTCCGAGCTGGAGCGTGTCACCGGCGGACGCGTAGAGCTTGGAGGGGTACACACGGTTCCATTCCGCTTTCTGGTCGATGTGCGCGATCTGACCATCCACGGAAGGGAAGCGCCCGGGGAAATCCCTTACGCCCACGTTGACCGGTTGGTTGCGGAAGTGAAACTGATCTCGGTGCTGGGCATGGAGTTGGGTTTTCACTCCGTGGTGCTGGACCATCCTGTGATTCACGTCATTGTGTACCCGGATGGGAGTTCTAACCAGCCAGCACCGGTAGTAAACGCCGTATCGGTCAAGGATTCTGTTGCCAAACTGTTTGCCTTATCCGTGAGACGCCTCGAAGTGCGGCGCGGTGAATTGCAGTGGAACGATCACAAGATCCCACTGGATTTTGTCGCTGACAATGTCTCCGCCGACATGGATTACTCACTCCTGCACCGCCACTACAACGGCAAACTCCTGATCGGCAAGATCGATAACAAGTGGCAGAACTACCGGCCCGTAGTGTGGACCGCGGAAGCCTACTTCGCGATCTCTAGAGACGGCCTGGAAGTGACCTCTCTGAAGGCGACCTCCGGCCGATCCCACCTGCAATTCAGCGGACAGGTCCTCGATTTTCAACAACCAAACGTGACCGGGCGATACGAGGTGGCGGTCGATCTTCAGGAAGCAGCGGCCGTTTTGCATATCCCACAAATCCGCCACGGAGTGGTCCAGGCCAGCGGGAGTGGCTCGTGGGCAACGGCACTGTTCTCCACCACAGGTAATCTCACGCTGCAGAATGCCGATTGGCGTGACGAATCTTTGGCCCTACCCGCTGCCAGCTTCAGCGCGCACTACCAGGTCAACCCGCAGAAGTTCTCCCTGTCGGGTATCGCCGGCAAGCTGCTAGGGGGAGAGGTGAATGGCGATGCTGAGATTGTCAATTGGCGGAGCAGCGCAACTCCTGACAAGACGCTTCGAGAGAAGACCCAAAACGAGCAGAGGGGAACCGTCCGCCTGCGGATGAAGAATCTTTCGGCGCAAGAGATTGCCACGGCTATTTCTTCTTCGGCCCGGCCTTTGCGGCGAATGAATCTGGCCGGGATGACCAGCGGAACGCTGGAGACCCGCTGGCGAGGCGCTCCGCGTAATGCCGAGAGCGAGATCACGCTCGACGTGACCTCCCCGAAGCAATTATCACCGGGCCAGTTGCCGGTAGAGGCACATGTTCACGCCACTTACCGCAACGCGGCCGCCGAGTTGGAGGTGTCGGAGTTCGATGCCAGTACTCGCGCTACCCACGTTCACGCTTCGGGTACCATGTCGACGCACGCCGCTCTCAAGGTTGCGGTAACCACCAACGATCTGCACGAATGGGAGCCCGTACTGCAGGCGCTCGGATATCAAGAGCAAGTGCCGGTCACGATACGAGGGCACGCAACATTCAATGGGATCGCCACCGGCAAACTTTCGGCCATCGAGATTACGGGCCGAATACAGTCGCAGGAGTTGGAAACCCAGATTCCCGGAAAGGAGCGCATTCGCTGGGACTTTCTGGCAGCTGACATTCAAGTGTCGCCGGAAAGCTTTGCGGCTCACAACGGCATTCTGCATCACGCCGACGCGATTATTCACTTTGATGTGACCGGTGGACTGGAAAGCCGGCAATTCACGGCTTCCAGCCCGTTCTCCGCCAGAGTGCAAATGCACAATGTGGATGTGGCGGAGATTTTGGCGCAGATGGGCCGCAATTATCCCCTAAGCGGCAAACTCGATGCCTTCGCGCGTGCTTCTGGAACCAGATCCCATCCCGAAGGGCAGGGCTCGTTTCATCTTTCCGGAGCAGTGCTGGGCGGAGAAGCGGTGCAACAATTCGAGTCCAAGTTCGCCTTCAACCGGGAACAGGTCTCGCTGGAGGAAATGCATCTGGCGCAGGGCGAGGCCCGGGTCAGCGGAAACGGGACTTACGATCTCGCCACCCAAGCCTTCCGCTTGAATTTGAGCGGAGACAACTTCGATTTGAAGCGTTTTCAAACCCTCCAGAACAGCCGGATCGCAGTGGAAGGCCTCATGGATTTTGAGGCTCAAGGCATGGGAACGCTGGAGCGGCCCTCCATCAGCGCCAAGATTCACCTTCATGATCTGGCGTTCGATCATGAGAGCGTCGGAGACTATGCGCTGGATGCGTCTACTCAGGGCTCCGACCTGCACCTGAGCGGGAAGTCCCAATTCAAAGATGCGGAACTGGTGATGGACGGCGATGTCCACTTGCGCGACGACTGGCCCTGCCGCATCAACCTACACTTCAACCATCTGGATATCGATCCGGTGTTGCGAACGTATTTAAGAATTCCGTTGACCGCGCACTCAGCGGTTGCCGGAGAATTGCAACTGCAGGGGCCTGTCCGCAACCCTCGCTGGCTGCAAGTGACCGGCGAAATCAGCGACTTTCTGGCTGAGGCTGCCCATGTGCAGTTGCACAGTAACGGTCCGATACATTTCACCATCGCCGATCAATCGTTCAACATTCAACGGCTGCGTCTGATTGGGCAGGCTACGGACCTTGAGATCGGAGGGGCCGTGCATCTGGCGGGAGAGAGTCAAATTGATCTGCACGCCGAGGGGCACGTAGATCTGGCGCTCCTTCACAGCTTCGATCCCGATTTCACGTCCTCGGGGACCGTTGCTGTGAACATGAGCGTGGCCGGGACGCTGCAGCGGCCAACCGCCGGGGGACGTTTGCAGATCAACGGCGGCTCCATCCAGTACAGCGACCTGCCCAGCGCCATGAGCGACATCAGGGGATCGATGGTGTTCAACCAGGACCGGTTGGAGATTGAAACCTTGACCGCGCACGTCGGTGGCGGATTGGTTCAATTCGCCGGCTACGCCACCACCTACAACCGGCAGCTCAGTTTCGATCTTTCCCTGAAGGGGCAGGACGTCCGCTTGCGCTATCCGCCGGGCGTAAGTTCCATGACCAATGCCGAGTTGCGCTGGACGGGAACCTCCACTGCCTCTACGCTGTCGGGCAACGCCACCGTGACCAAGCTGGCGGTCACGCCAGGATTTGATTTTGCCGCTTATGCGGCGCTGAGCACGCAGGCGTCAGCCTTGCCGCAAACCAACCCGCTGCTTAGCCGCGTTCGCATGGACGTGCACGTTGTGACCACGCCCGAACTGCAGATGCAGACCGCCGTAGTCCGTTTGTCGGGGGACGCCGATCTGCGAGTGCGCGGCACGGCCGCCAAACCGATCCTGTTGGGGCGGGCCGACATTATCGAAGGTGACGTGTACTTCAACGGCGCCAAGTACCGCATGGAGCGCGGTGACATTAACTTCATCAATCCGGTTACCACCACGCCGGTGCTTGATCTGCAGGCCGCTACTCGAGTCCGGGATTACGATATCACCGTAAATCTGAACGGCCAGCTGGATAAGCTCAACTTGAGTTATCACTCCGAGCCGCCTCTGCCCACCGCCGACATCATCAGCCTGCTGGCCCTGGGACAGACTCAGGAACAATCCGCTCAATTGCAGCAGGCCGGACAGTCGCCTTTTGCCCAGCAGGCCTCCAGCGCGGTCTTGGCCGAGGCACTGAATTCGGCTCTGAGCAACCGCTCGCAGCGCTTATTCGGCATCAGCCACATCAAGATCGATCCGCAGGGAATAAACACCGAAACCACTCCAACCCAGACCTCGCCGCTGCCCGCCGTAACCATCGAGCAGCAGGTAAGGGACAACATCACGCTGACTTACACCACGAACCTGGCCCAAACTTCGCAACAGATCATTCAGGTCGAATACAATATCACTCGCGACCTTTCGCTTGTCGGGATACGGGACTACAACGGGGTAGTCAGCTTTGAGGTGCGCCTGCGACGGAGAAAGAAGTAAGGTGGTCGAGCGGCCCATTGCCATTCCATCGTGCGCAAGTTAAACCACTCTGTGCGATCCCTGCGAGAAGAACGAGTCATAGAGTAATATCCAGACGGAAGAAGGGACATGAAATGCGGAAAAGTAAGGGATTCTCCCTGATTGAGTTGCTGATTGTGGTGGCCATCATCCTGATCATCGCGGCGATCGCCATTCCGAACCTGCTGCGGGCCAAGATTTCGGCCAACGAGGCCTCTGCGGTAAACACGATCAAGACCATCAATACTGAACAGATCAGCTATCAGTCGAGTTACCCCACTGTAGGGTATGCTCCGACCGTGGCTGCGTTGGGGCCGAGCGCCTCTACCGGTTGCACCACTCCCAGCTCCACCAACGCCTGCCTGATCGACTGGGCGGTGGCTCAGGCCACGACCGCCGGCGCCGCTAAGGCCGGCTACTACTTCGGAATGGGCGTAACCACGACCAGTGGGTCGAACCTTAGCTACACGCTTGGCGCCGCGCCGGCAGGATTCAATCAGACGGGAGTTCGCGGCTTCTGTTCCAACGACGATGGCGTTATCCGCTATACACCAGCTCTCAGCGGGCCGCCCGTGACCACCGAGGCGGGATGCGGAGCCTACGCGGCACTGCCTTGAGTTTGAAGCTAGCGCGCGTGTTCCTGCGGGTGTAATCAGGCAGGAGAGGGAACTCACGCAAATCGTCCCAGAAGCAAACAGCTAAAACGCACGACTGGCAAAGCATTTGCTTGATCTATACCCGACAACTACCCTAGAATTTGCCGATGGCTGCAAACCCCATGAGTGTAGACCGACTCGGAACCTTCGGAGGGCAAGGCGTGCTCTGCCTGCGTGGCCCTCTGACCAAGGAAAACATCCTCTCTTTCCAGAACGCGATCCGCAGAGAAGAAAATTCGGATACCGTCATTATTGACTTCAGCGAAGTTCCGTTTGTCGATTCTTCGGGATTGGGATCACTGGTCACCGCCTATCTTTCCCGGCAGAAACTGGGGCGTGGAATAGCCCTGTGCGGCGTGAATGAACGCGTCTACCACTTGCTGGAGATCACGAAACTGGACAGCGTATTCCTGATCTTTCCCACGATTGACGAGGCCATGGCCGCGCTGACCGGCGCCGCCGAAGCCTAGTCCAGGGAGGGCGGGTGTTCGAGCCCGTCACGCGATTCTATTTCGACCGGGTTGCGCGCCGTTGCTTCACCCAGCCTTCTTTCACAATCTGCCGGCCGCGACTGAGAGCCAGGGCATCGGCTGGAACGTCGTCGGTGATACAGGACGCGGCTCCTATGTATGCGCCTTTGCCGATCCGCAGGGGCGCGACCAGCGTGGAGTCGCTTCCGACGAATACTCCATCCTCAATCACCGTTTGGTGCTTCCTGGTTCCGTCATAGTTGCAGGTGATAGTGCCGGCTCCGATGTTCACGCGCTCGCCGATCTCGGAATCGCCCAAGTAAGAAAGATGGCCAGCCTTCGATCCTTTGCCCATCCGGGTTTTCTTGACTTCGACGAAGTTTCCTATATGGGCGCCTTCGCCGATCTCATTTCCGGGACGCAGCCGGGAATAGGGGCCCAGCGAAGCGCCCGCGTGGACGTGGGAGTCGTCGATCACACAGCCGGGAAGAATGACAACCCTCTCGTCCAGAGTGCTATTGCGGATCACGCTGTAGGAAGCAATCCGGCAATCTTCACCCACGCGAGTTTTTCCCAGCAATTGCACGAAGGGCTCGATGACCGTATCTGTGCCGATCTCCACCTCGCTGTCGATCACACAGGTTTGAGGAAAGAAAATCGTTACACCCTCGGCCATCAGTTGCTCGCACTTGGACAGGCGGATGCGCTGGTCCATCGCCACCAATTCTGCCCGGGTATTGGCGCCCAGAATCTCGTAAGGATGGTTGGCAGCCACCGCTGTCACCCGCTGCTTTGCTTTGCGCAGCACTCCGGCCATGTCGGTGAGATAGAACTCCCCGTGCGGATTATCGGTTTTGAGCTGATCGATGTAGTGGAACAGTGGCCCGACGGCAAAGGCGTAGAATCCGGAATTGATCTCCTTCATCTTCTTCTGTGCCGGCGAGGCTGATTTTTCTTCCACAATCCGTTCTACTTCGTCGCCACTGCCCCGCTTCCGAATCACCCGTCCGTAGCCGGTGGGATCGGCCAGATGCGCGGTGAGAATGGTCATCGCAGCGTTGTGCTTCATGTGGAAATCGCGCAGCTTCTGGATAGTCTCCGTGGTGATCAGCGGGGCGTCGCCGGAGAGCACAATCACCTGGTCGTAACCGGACAGGGCTTCGCGAGCTGCCATCAGCGCATGTCCGGTGCCGCGCTGCTCTTCTTGGAGCGCAAAAGCGACTCCGGTGTGTTCCACGGCGGCGCGCACCCGCTCCGCCTCGTGCCCGATGATGGCGTAAACGTCTTTTGCCGGAACGAGTCTCGTGGCCACGGCAATGGCATGCTCCAGCAGAGGCTTTCCGCCCACTTCATGCAGCACTTTGGGGTGTTTGGACTTGAGGCGAGTGCCCTTGCCGGCCGCCATGATGGCAATGGCCATCTTGCCGCCTGAATGTGTTTCTTTCGATTTTGGCATCGCACTCAATATACCGCGAGAATAGCAAGAAAGCGGAGCGGCGAGTCTTAACCACAGAGGAGACAGAGGCAATCATCCAGAAGTGGCGGGCGCCCCGAGTCTCGCCACTTTTGCAAGGCATGGGGATCTACCGCCATCTGCGCGGACGAAGGCCTTAAATAACCTGATTCAGAGGCTGCCGACCAATTCGAGTTTCGGAGCACCCGGAGAAAGAAGGGCTCGAATGTCTCGCATTGGAGGTTGGCCGAAGAAGCGGCTGTATTCGCGATTGAATTGCGTAGCGCTTTCGTAGCCGACCTCAAAAGCTGCGGTGGCTGCATCAAGACCATTGTTCAGCATCAGGCTCCGCGCGGACTGAAGGCGGAGCTGCTTCTGATACTGAAGCGGACTCATCGCGGTCAGCGCACGGAAGTGATGGTGCAGCGTGGACACGCCCATGCTGGCAAGCTGTGCGAGTTCTTCCACGAGCAAAGGCTTGGCATAGTTCGCGGTGATCCACGCAATTACTTTTGCCGTCCTATGGCTTTGATCTCCGAGTGTTGCTACTGCGCGCAAGCGCGCTCCCGCCGGTCCACGCAGGATGCGATAGATGATCTCGCGCTGAATCAGGCCGCTCAGAAAAGGAATGTCCCGCGGGCTGTCCAACAGATCCAGCAGGCGGCAGCATGCGTTCAGGAACTCCGGCGTGGTCTTGCCGATGGACATAGCGGGACTGTCAGATGGCGTCTCCGCTACATGAATTTCCTCAAGGCCGAGCAGCTCACGCACCATGGACATGTCCAACCGGAGAGACAGTACGAGACAGGGAACCTCCTCCGTAGCCTCGGACACCCAGCTCACGATCGGCAAATCGACCGCAGTCAGGAGGAAGCGCGACTCGTCGTAGATGAAGCTGGTGCGGCCAAGGTTGGCCTGCTTGCTGCCCTGGGCGACGACGATGACGCCGGGATGGTAGGTTGTCCGGCAGGGAGGGGTAGGAGAGGTCCGCCGGTGGAGGCTCACGCCCGGAATCTCTGTTATCCGATTCTCTTCCTTGCCAACCAGGAAGGCAATCTTGCGCGCAAGTTCTGTGCGCGACCCGCGGGCCGGGTTTGCTTTCGGAGTGGTGTTTTCTTTGCTGTTTTTCATGTTGGTGATATATACAGTCCTTTCTAAAGATAGCCGCCTGGCTCCAGCAACGCCATTGATTTCTCGTCTGACAAGAGGAATGGGCAATAAATTGGCAGGATCGGGCTACCGTCTTATGGTCATTTGGTCATAGTGTTTGGGATGAACGAGGGAACCTGGCAAGGAGAACACATGAAGAAGCGCACACTGGGAAAAAGCGGATTGGAAGTCTCGGCTCTCGGCTTCGGCTGCATGGGACTGAGCTTTGGCTACGGACCAGCTACCGAGAAGCAGCAGGCAATTTCAATGATCCGGGCCGCCTTTGAACGCGGAGTTACGTTCTTCGACACGGCGGAGGCCTACGGACCCTACGTCAACGAAGAGATTGTGGGCGAAGCCCTCGAACCGGTACGAGACCAAGTTGTCATCGCGACGAAGTTCGGCTTCGAGAACGGCCTGCCAGCCCAAGGGACCAACAGCAAGCCCGAACGCATCAGGGCGGTGGCTGAAGCCGCGCTGAAGCGGCTCAGGAGCGACGTGATCGACTTG
This sequence comes from Terriglobales bacterium, assembly GCA_049582765.1. Classification (GTDB taxonomy): domain Bacteria; phylum Acidobacteriota; class Terriglobia; order Terriglobales; family Acidobacteriaceae; genus JBAUUQ01. The sequence goes on along the minus strand of JBAUUQ010000038.1, from coordinate 258,839 downwards.
TTCTACCAGCACCGTGTGGACCCGAATGTGCCAATCGAAGAGGTGGCGGGTACCGTCAGGGATCTGATTCACGAGGGTAAGGTCAAGCACTTCGGAATGTCGGAGGCCGGTGCGGCAAACATTCGTCGTGCCCATGCTGTTCAGCCGGTTACGGCACTCCAGAGTGAATATTCGCTGTGGTGGAGAGAGCCTGAGCAAGAGATTCTTCCGACGCTGGAAGAGCTCGGGATCGGGTTTGTGCCATTCAGTCCCCTGGGCAAGGGATTCCTCACCGGGGCCATTAAAGAAGACGCAACATTCGGCGACACGGACTTCCGCAAGATCGTTCCGCGCTTCAACGAACAGAATCTGAAAGCGAATCAGGGGATTGTCGAGGCTCTGGGTCGAATCGCTGAACGTAAGCACGCAACACGCGCGCAAATTGCGCTGGCGTGGCTCCTGGCCCAGAAGCCCTGGATTGTTCCGATTCCCGGAACTACCAAACTGCAACGCCTGGAAGAAAATCTCGGAGGCGCCAAGATCGAAATCACTTCAGAGGATCTTCACCAGATCGCGGAAGCGATCTCGAAAGTTGAAATCCACGGTGCCCGCTATCCGGAACGCCTGCAGGCCATGGTGGATCGTTGACCGGCGGCGCCGGCCTGATTGCACGACTATGCACATTGGGCGTCACCGGAGGAGTAATAATGCAAAAACGCGGGCACTCTGCCATATGCTCTCTACCTCGACGATAGATTATGGGCCCGGGCACGGCGCGTCTCCGGTGCTCCCTGCACCGCCAGGCGCATCAAGTCGTGGGCAATCCGGTCGTTGGCGTGGCGGGCGACGTCCCCCTCATCGAGATAATCTCCCAGCACCGGTTTCACCCCCAGCCCTTCGATGGCCGGCAGATCGACCACCACCTGCGTGGCTCCTTCCAGCGCATATTTGGCCTTCAGGGCCGAAGAGGTCGCCTTGCAGTTGAGCAGGGCATAATCGAACATCTGGGCGCCGGCATGTTTGTTCAGGGCGCGGATGTGGTCCGCGGCGGTGCGTCCCAGGCTTTCATTGGCCTGGGTCATCAGGTTGCAGATAAAAACTTTGACGGCCGGGGAGGCCGCGATGGCCTGCGGAATTCCGCGTACCAGCAGGTTAGGAATCAAACTGGTGAATAGAGAACCGGGGCCGATGGTGATCAGGTTAGCGCGGGCAATGGCGTCCAAAGTCTCGGGTAGCGGCTCAACATCGGGCGGCACCAGAAATAATTCATGAATGCGCCCTTGGCTGGCGGTAATTTTGGTTTCGCCGCGAACCCGCGACCCATCTTCCATGAGAGCTTCCAACTCAACATTGGAAGTAGTTGCCGGATGAATATGGCCGCGGGTAACGAGGATCTCCGACGACAACCGGACCGCCTCGCTGAAATCTTTGGTGATCGAGGTAAGCGCCGCCAAGAAAAGGTTGCCGAAGCTGTGGCCTTCGAGGCCCGAACCCTTGTCGAAGCGATGGCGGAACAACTTGGAGAGCAGAGCCTCGTCCTCGGATAAGGCGACGATGCAACTGCGAATGTCGCCCGGGGGCAACATGTGCAGTTCTTTGCGCAGGCGTCCGCTGGAGCCGCCGTCGTCACTGACCGTGACCACGGCGCACAAGTGGGAGATGGATGGTCCCGCCGGTTTTCTCCGCGAAGCCTGCCCGGGCGCCGCGACGTAGCGCTTCAAGCCCTTGAGCAACGTCGAGAGCCCCGTGCCTCCCCCGATCGCCACCACACGCAAGCCCTCCGTGCTGCCTTTCTCGGACGGAGCGGACCGCGAGCGTTGCCGGGAGACGGCCATGCTGTATCTAGGATTCCTCTTCGGAATTAGAAGTGGGGGACAGCTCGGCACCAGGATCGGGATACAAGAGTTCCGTGAAACGCGGGTCTTCTGCCAGGTTCTGAAAATCAGAGTCGTTGCGGGCCTGGAAACGAAGGGCTGGATTCATCCGTATGGACTCGTCGAGGTGACGCAGCGAGTCTTCCACGTGCCCGGTCAGACAATCGAGCGCCGCCAAGCCGTAAGCCACATAGTCGGCTTTCGGTAGCTGCTTGGAGAGCTTATCCAGATGCTCGCGAGCCCCTACGTAATCGCCGAGATTCATCAGCGAGACGGAGTAATCGTAATGTTCCTCCGGGCTCTTGAACTGGGTGGGGACCCGTTCCAGTTGTTGATTGCACACATTCAGGTGCACATTTGCCCGGTCGGCGAGTTCCTTGCTGGGCCCGGAGGCCACCTTCAGAAGATGCGATTTCGCCTTCTCGAACTTGCGCTCCTGCAGGGCGCGTAGGCCAGCCTCGTAATTTTGCACAGCCTGTGCAAAGCGCGGGTCGTCTACAACTGTCTTCTTCGCAGTGGATTTTTGTGCCATCTGTAAGACTCTTCCTTGATTCTTCGTAACTACTCCTTTTATCTATACCTTAAAGGATACAGCTTAATTTTTACTTGCGCTTTCTGGCCAGTTTCGTTGCAACCGAAGATGTCATCACTTGGACGCTCCGAATACCCGGCCTGTGGAAGACCGGGTCGGCGCGGGGTCGAGAGCAAGGTTATACGCGGCCTCGGGGGGCGAGTCAACCCGTCGGCCAGCCTTGCTAATTGATCGCAGCAGCGGTGTCGAGGTTGATCTGGCGCCACTCGCCTTGCATGATGCCCTTGCGGATCTGAGCTGCCGTCTTGCCCTTCTGATGCTGCGTGTAAGAGTAGTACAGCTCTTTCAAGCAGATGTCGCAGCGCGCGCCATGCGCATTTTCGAAGCAACTGTGCAGGCTGTTGTGTCCCATGCGGTCGCAGTAGCAATAGCAAGGCTGCTGATGCAGGACCGTGGGAATTTTGGCGGCCAGTTCGTAAGCATGGATCTGATAAGGGAACTGGGCGTTGTCACCCCAGAGCTGATCCCGAGTCAGGATGGCCGGAAGCCGGGTACCCTTCGCCGGCGGCCCGGCATTGTAGGCCGGAACCGCCCCCTCCTCTTGGGAACTGGCCCAGGGAGCCGACACGGTAAGAACCAATAGAAACACAAAGACCAAAAGCGTCCCGCGCTTCGCCATAGGAGTTCCTCGACCCCCGTATTGTAACCCGAGTTGGCACTGCGGCAAAAAGCACCGACGTGCGTAAATATGAAAAGGCAACACCTTTTGCGCGAGCGCAATCCGTATAATTGAGGAGAGTATGGCGGACCCAGCCGAGCCCTCACATTCCGGTGCAGCGGGTAACCCCAAAGCCATCGCACCTTCGCCGGTGCGGGGTATGGCTCTTTCGGTCTGGTTGCGGGATCTTGCCATCTCGCTGGCGATTTCCTGCTTCATCATCATCTTCCTGTACCAGCCGGTCAAAGTAGAAGGTACCAGCATGATGCCTTCCCTGGACGATCAGGAACGCATTTTCGTGAACAAGTTCGTGTACCGGTTGGAGCCCATCCAGCGCGGCGATATCGTGGTCTTTCGCTATCCCCGTGACCCAGCCAAGAGCTTCATTAAGCGGGTGGTGGGACTGGCCGGAGATCACATTCAGATCGAAGCCGGGCGAGTATTCGTGAACGGCAGGCTCCTGGACGAAGATTACGTCCCCCGCGCCTACGAGGACCAGCGTTCCTACCCCGAAATCGTCGTCCCTCCCGACTCTTACTTTGTGCTGGGCGATCACCGCAGCCTGTCGAACGACAGCCGCGACTTCGGCTCGGTCAACCAGAGTTACATCTACGGCAAGGCTGTGTTTGGATATTGGCCGATGGATAAGATGGGGCGGGTGCGGTAAGCCGTGTAGCGCGGGCGCCCTCGCCCGCGAACGCTGCGTGACAGCTTTTCATTCGGCGACCAGCAGTTCTGGATTCTCCGGCAAATACTCAGAAGACTTCCGAATCGCTCTTGTTCGCTTTGGGTGTTCCAGAGCAACTAACTGAAGGCTAGCACCTGCCGCCCGCGACGGGGGGATCGCGGGCGACAGGGGTCGGTCAAATGGTCGTCTTGACGGTTTCATCGGTGGTCGTGCCGGTAGCCGGGACACTGATCGAACCAATCGCCTGGCTGCTTTCTCTGACTGGCGCCACCTGAACGCTCGGTCCGGAGCTTCCCGGAATCTCAAAGCTCTGGATCGCGTCAATCACATAACCAAGGGAAATCTTGTCCGTGCCCGCGGTCGAGAGCGTCCATGAATAGGGAATGGTTACCGTGCACTTTGCGGTTGATCCGCTCACCGTGGCGATCGCAGCTGCTCTTTCGTTGATTGAGTTGATGGCATCGAACACGTTGGCGTTGACGTTACAAGCGATGGCACTGTCTGTTCCGACAGGTGATGATAAAGTGATCGTGAAGTGGACCACGATTTTTCCCTTATAGGTGGTTTGGGCACAAAGGGATTGGGAGAGTCCGAAAAGAAGCACACAAGCTATCAGAAATCTTGAGAGTTTCATACGTCTCCTTCTGGCTCGGGGATTTTTGTTTTCCCGACGGGGCGAAACTATACACGGTTTCTTTGGTGCCTGAAATGGCTCCTCCGTGCCTCTATGCAAGGAGTTGCACCCGCCAGAGGATCGCATCGTCTTCTTCTAGCAAAAATTGTTTTCTTCGAGTGTCTGCTCCCTGCTAGAATCTACAAAATCCACTCCCTGGAGCAGGAATGCAAGCAATCCTTGCGCTCGAAGACGGCAGAGTCTTCCGAGGCAAAGGCTACGGAGCCAAAGGCGAATGTTACGGGGAAGTAGTTTTCAATACTTCCATCACCGGCTATCAGGAAATTTTTACTGACCCTTCCTACTGCGGCCAGATCGTAGTCCTGACCACTCCTGAAATCGGCAACTACGGCACCAACTCCGACGACAATGAAGCCACTCGCCCCTACATCGAGGGCCTCATTGTGCGCGAGTTTTCCCGCGTCAGCTCGAATTGGCGCTCGCAGCAGGTGGCCGAGGAGTACCTGGAGCAGTTCAAGATTCCGGTGCTGGCGGATATCGACACCCGCGCTCTGGTGCGCCACTTGCGCGACCATGGGGTAATGCGCGGGGTGATTTCTTCGATTGAAACGGATCCGGTTAAGTTAGTCGCCAAAGCCTGCGCCATTCCGAAGATGGATGGAACCGATCTGGCGAAAGTCGTGACTACCAAGCACCCGTATGTCTGGGAAGTGGGCGAGCGCTCGCACGAGCCAGTCGCGGTAGTAGGAGTGAAAGACGAACCGCCGCGCTTCCACGTCGCGGCCTACGATTACGGCATCAAGCAAAACATTTTGCGCAAACTGCGCGGCGAGGGCTGCAAAGTGACGGTGGTGCCGGCGCAAACCACGGCGGAAGATGTTCTCGCGCTGAAGCCGGACGGCGTTTTTCTCTCGAACGGACCAGGCGATCCTGAGCCGTGCACCTATGCGGTTGACAATATTCGCCGGCTCATGGGACGGCAGCCGATTTTCGGGATTTGTCTGGGACACCAGCTTACCGGCATAGCCCTGGGCGGCAAGACCTATAAGCTGAAGTTCGGCCACCACGGCGGCAATCATCCGGTGAAGCAGCTGAAGAGCGGCAAAGTCGAGATCACCGCCCACAACCACAATTTCGCCGTCGATCCGGATTCGTTACCCATGAGCGAAGTCGAACTCACGCACATGGATTTGAACGACAACACTCTGGAAGGCCTCCGGCACAAAAATCTGCCGTTGTTCAGCGTGCAATACCACCCGGAAGCTTCCCCCGGCCCGCACGATTCGCATTACCTGTTCAAGGAATTTACCAAGATGATGGAGGAGTGGAAAGGGTGAGCGGGATTTGAAAGGGCGTGCCTTCAGGCACGCCGCGGAAGCTAAGTTTTAAAGAGGCGCCGACTAGGCGCAACGACATGAGACCCAAACGCGAGCACGCCACGCACAACCAACAGACCTACATGGCCACCACCAGCAATCGTGATAACGCCATGAGAGGACATTTGTGTGATCGAGCCGAAGGATATCCCTATTCCTCTGCGTACGCCGGTTTTGAGTTGGACGGCGTCCCTCAGGGGCTAAAGCCCAAGTCAATGGGAACGGCGGGCGGCGCGCCTGAAGGCGTGCCCTTTCAAAGCAAGGCCATAGCTCGTGAGTCGAATGACGCGTTGCGTCAAGGCAGTGTGATCGACCTTAGTCCCGATAATTTGAAGAAGCGCGAGGCCACCTCAGCGCATGCGACACACGCTAAGAACAAGATTGCATAAATGCCCAAACGCATTGATATCTCGAAGATCCTGATCCTCGGCTCCGGTCCCATCATCATCGGCCAGTCGGCGGAGTTTGATTACTCCGGCACGCAGGCTTGCAAGGCGCTCAAGTCCGAGGGATTTGAAGTGGTGCTGGCCAACTCGAATCCGGCCACCATCATGACCGATCCCGAGTCGGCCGATCGCACGTATATCGAGCCGCTCACTCGTGAATATTTGGAAGAGATCATCCGAGTGGAACGGCAGCTGTCGCCCAGCGCCGGATTCGCCGTTCTACCCACCGTCGGCGGCCAGACCGCGCTCAATCTCGCTATCGAGCTTTCCGACAGTGGTGTTCTGGAGAAATACGATGTGCAGCTTATAGGCGCGAACGTCGCCGCCATCAAGAAGGCCGAAGACCGCCTCTTTTTCAAAGACGCGATGCAGAAGATCGGCCTCGACGTCCCCAAGTCCGCTTTAGTCAACAACCTCAAGGATGGAGCCGAGTTTGCCGGCAAGATCGGCTTCCCGGTCATCATTCGTCCGTCGTTCACGCTCGGCGGCTCCGGCGGGGGTATCGCCTATAACCGCGAGGAACTTACGGAAGTGCTGTCACGCGGTCTCGATTTTTCTCCCGTCCATGAAGCGCTGATCGAGGAATCGGTACTCGGCTGGAAGGAATACGAGCTCGAGGTGATGCGTGACGTGAAAGACAACGTCATCGTCATCTGCTCCATCGAGAATTTCGATCCCATGGGCGTGCACACCGGAGACTCGATTACCGTGGCTCCCTCCCAGACCCTCACCGACCGCGAGTACCAAGCGATGCGAGACGCGGCGCTCGCGGTCATTCGCGAAATCGGCGTCGAGACCGGCGGCTCCAACATTCAGTTCGGCATCCATCCCCAGAATGGCCGCATGGTGGTGATCGAAATGAACCCGCGGGTATCGCGATCGTCGGCGCTTGCTTCCAAGGCCACTGGTTTCCCCATCGCCAAGATCGCCGCCAAGCTGGCTGTCGGCTATACTCTCGATGAAATCCGCAACGACATCACCCGCAAGACTCCAGCCTGCTTCGAGCCCACGCTCGACTACGTGGTGGTGAAGATTCCGAAATGGCAGTTTGAAAAATTTCCCGGCGCGGATGAAAACCTGGGCCCGCAAATGAAGTCCGTCGGCGAGGTCATGGCCATCGGCCGCACCTTCAAGGAAGCCTTGATGAAGGGCATCCGCGCTTTGGACACGGGCAAGCGGGTTGGCGGACAGAAGATTGAGCCCAAGATTCTCACCCAGCGGCTGGTCACGCCTCATCCCGAACGACTCGCCTACGTCCAGTACGCACTGCGCCAGGGCCACACCGTCAAGCAGCTGGCGAAGATGACTTCCATCGATCCCTGGTTCCTCTTCCAGCTCAAAGAAATTAACGATATGCAGCTCGAGCTGGAGAAGCACCCCATGGAATCGATTCCGCGCGAGGTTCTGCTTGAGGTAAAGCGCTACGGCTTTTCCGACGGCAGGCTGGCGGGCGCGTGGCGGCTGCAAGGCCAGGAGAAAGTGCGCCACCTGCGCAAGAAGCACGGCATCAAGCCGGTTTATAAACGCGTGGACACCTGTTCGGCCGAGTTCGAGAGCTTCACACCGTATCTTTATTCCACGTACGAGGAGGAAGACGAGGCGGCGCCGACCGAGAAGAAGAAAGTCATTATCCTGGGCAGCGGCCCCAACCGCATCGGGCAGGGAATTGAATTCGATTACTGCTGCTGCCACGCCTCGTTTGCCCTGCGCGACGACGGGTACGAGACGATCATGATCAACTGCAATCCCGAGACCGTCTCCACCGACTACGACACCAGTGATCGTCTGTACTTTGAACCGCTCACTCTGGAAGATGTCCTTGCCATCTGGGAACACGAAACTTCTGTGGGCGCTCCCGTAGGCGTCATCGTGCAATTCGGCGGGCAGACTCCGCTGAACCTCGCGCTGCCGCTCAAGGCCGCCGGAGTGAACATTATCGGCACGTCCCCGGAATCGATCGATTTGGCGGAAGACCGCAAACGCTTCAACAAACTTCTGGAAGAACTGAAGATTCCCCAGGCGCCGGGCGCCATGGCAGCATCCATCGAGGAAGCTGTCGAAGGCGCAAATCGTGTTGGGTATCCCGTGCTGGTGCGCCCTTCGTACGTGCTCGGCGGCCGCGCCATGGTAATCGCGTACGACGAAGAGAGCGTCACCCGCTACATGAAAGAGGCGGTAGAGTATTCCCACGACCGCCCCATTCTGATCGACCACTTCCTTGAAGACGCCATCGAGGTGGATGTCGATGCGCTGTCCGACGGCGAGGATGTGGTCATCGGCGGAATCATGCAGCACATCGAAGAAGCCGGCATCCACTCCGGCGACTCCTCTTGTGTGCTGCCGGCGGTCGACATTCCCGAGGAACAGCTCAAGCGCATGCGCGATTACACCTTCAAGCTGGCGCGCGCGCTCAAGGTGGTCGGGCTGATGAATATTCAGTTCGCCATCCCGCGGACGAATGGCAAGGGTCCCGGAATCGTCTACGTGCTCGAAGTCAATCCGCGCGCCTCGCGAACCGTGCCTTATGTTTCCAAGGCAACCGGCGTGCCTCTGGCCAAAATTGCCGCCCGCTTGATGACCGGCCGCAAGTTGCGAGAGTTTCTCCCGGAATTCATCGAGCGCCGCGCTGACCTCGACACCGGACGCTGCTACTACGTGAAGTCGCCGGTATTCCCCTGGAACAAATTCCCCGGCGTCGACACCGTGCTGGGTCCGGAGATGAAATCCACCGGCGAGGTGATGGGCGTGGCCGATAACTTCGGCGAAGCCTTTGCCAAGGCACAGACCGCGGCTGGACAGAAACTGCCTACCCAGGGGACGGTGTTCGTCAGTGTCACCGACCGTGACAAACTTCACGTAGCCGAAGTAGCCCGTAAGTTCTCCGACATGGGCTTCAAGCTGGTGGCCACTGCCGGCACCGCCGACGTCCTGGAACGCGCCGGTATGGCAGTAGAGCGGGTCTACAAGGTCAAAGAGGGCCGTCCCAATGTGGTCGACCTGATCAAAGGCGAGCGCATGCAGCTCATCATCAACACTCCCGAAGGTGTCGATCCGTTCTTCGACGAAAAGGCCATCCGGCGTGCCGCAGTGGGCGCCCGCATTCCCACCATCACCACGCTCTCCGCCGCCCGCGCCGCCGCCGAGGGCATTGCGGCGTTACAGCGAGGGGAAGTACGGGTGCAAGCGCTACAGGCCCTGCACGCGGAGAGATCGGCGAGGGTTCAGCGTTAATCGATTTTCGTTTTGTCATCCCCCGTGCTAGCATTCCGCGTGTAGGACGTCATTCCTGCGGAGATATCTGAATGGCGCATGCCGCCTGCCCGTCTCGCTAAATTCCTGGGTTCGGTCCAGCCGAGTGACGCTCTTGTTGAAAGTGCTCGTGTGGACGGCGATTCTCAGCTTGGCCGTGGGATTCGTGCTCAAATATGTTTTCCATTATTACCTGCACTACGACGCCGCTTCGTTTGACCCTTACTGGCCGCGGCGCGGGTGGCTCTTTCTGCATATTAGCGGAGGGACCCTGGCTTTGCTGACCGGGCCCTGGCAGTTCTGGACGGGGCTGCGCCAAAGGAATCTGACGATCCACCGTTGGACGGGGCGGCTCTTCCTGTTTGGGGTCGCTACGGGCGTAACGGGCGCAGTCGGCCTGTCGATCACAACAACCTACGGCTGGGGTTTTGCCGTGGGTCTAATGGGGCTGGCTTCCGCCTGGCTGGTTACCAGCAGCATGGCGTATTACCTGATTCGCAAGGGTCTAGTGGCGCTGCACAAGGAGTGGGCGATACGAGCCTACGTGGTCACCTTTGCTTTCGTGTTCTTCAGAATCCTGAGCGACTACGGCCCCACGTCGCGGCTGGAGCCCGCGAACGACCGGGATTTGACCATCACCTGGGTGTGCTGGGTTGTGCCTCTGGCCGTCACCGAGATGGTCTTGCAGCTGAAGCGCGTCCGAGCAGCGGAAGCGGCGAGAAGATAGAGGTCAGGACTTCCGCGCTCCAGAAGTCGAGGATTTCAGAAAGTCGACCTGCAGCCCTGATTCCGCATTCGACTGCCTGAAACTGGTAATCTGAATCCGAGGTCCCTCCGAATGCTTCTACAGGGTATGTTTCCTCCCGTCACCACGCCTTTCTACCCCGAAGGCAACGTGTATTTCAAAAAGCTCGAACACAACGTCGAGCGCTACTCGAAGACTCCAGTCGCTGGCATTGTAGTTCTGGGCTCGACTGGCGAGGCCATCCTGCTCTCTGACCTGGAACGGCGAGATGTTCTGCAGGCTGCTCGCGAAGCTGCCGCTCCGAACAAAGTCCTGATCGCGGGCACCGGCGTGGAATCGGCCGACGGCACCCTTCAGCTGACGGAGTATGCCGCTAGACTGGGATACGACATTGCCATGGTGCGCACCCCCCACTATTACAAGCGGCAGATGCTGCCCGCCAACCTGCTGGCGTTCTATCGTTTTGTGGCCGACCGCTCGCCCATCCCCGTAATCATTTACAACTTCCCGCAAGCCACCGGCTATGACATGCCGGCTGATCTGGTCATCGAGCTCGCCGACCATCCCAACCTGGTGGGTATCAAGGAATCGAGCGGCAACCTGGAGAAAGTCCAGCGCATGGTCGCTGCCACGCGCCACGTGAAGCGGAGTGCGACTGTCACCGAAACCTTCGACGCCGTTACTCCACGCATGATTAGCGCGTTCACTGAAGGCAGCAGAGAACTGGTTTCGATCGGAGCTGTGGGATCCAACGAGTCCATGGAGGCTGGGCGTCCCCGTGCAGCGAACCCGTCGTCTTCCGCCGTCAGCGTAGTCGGAGGGTTGAAGACTCGCCAGAAGGAAGTCGGATTCCAGGTACTGGTAGGCGCGGCGCACCAGCTGGAACCGTCATTGCAAGTGGGCGCGGTAGGCGCCATTCTGGCCTTTGCAAATCCGGCTCCAACGGCTTGCTATGAGATTTATGCTGCCTGGAAGGAAGGCGACCTCGAACTGGCCCGCCTGAAACAGGCGCGCATTGCCCAAGCCGCGCAGCGCGTCGGGGGCGAATTGGGGATTCCCGGCCTGAAGTATGCCATGGATCTGAACGGCTACTTCGGAGGCCCCGTGCGTTTGCCGCTGCTCCCGGTTACGGGGGCTGTGAAGCAGGAGATCGAGCGGCTGATGGGGGATATTCGCAATTGAAAAGGTCGAGAGCGCAAGGGCTGAACTCCCCGCCTGCTCGTCCTCAGCTGCCCAAAGTTTCCGAACAAATGAAGGCCTGGACGGCGGCGCTGGCGGCCGACCTCGAGACTTGGCCACAATTGAGCTCGCGTCCCATGTTCGGATTCAGCGCTTGCTACCGGCGAGACACGATCTTTGGCCTCCTGCCGAAAACCAGGGGAATGGAATCGCCCAACGCCGTTGCCTTCAGGCTGCCGTCCACAAATTCCCGCCTGTTGTCTCGCCTCCGCAAAGATCCGCGCATCAGCTGCACCGAGATGCAGAAGGCCCGTTGGTTCACGTTTGAGCTGACCTGCGACGCTGATCTGCATGACGCTTTGGAGTGGCTAAGCCGCGCTTACGATGCTGCCCGGTGAGTATCGTGAGTTCCTGAAAACACCCTCTTGTGACGAGCATCACAATTGGTGTAATATTTTGAACGAACGTTCGAACTTCTATGGCTTCGTCTTTTCCCACAGCTTCGCAAGTTGCCAACCGGGATCGCGCAGCGGAACCTTCCCGCGCGCAGAAGCGCTTCGAGCGCCGCATGGCCCACATTCTCGTCCATGCCACCGAGGTGTTTTACGACAAGGGCTATGAGGGCGCCTCCATGCGTGACCTCTCCCGCGCCAGCGGCATGTCGCTCTCCGGGCTGTATTACTACTTCGAATCCAAGGTAAAGCTGCTTTACCTGATTCAGAAAGAGACCTTCAGTACCATCGTTGAGCGGCTGCGCGAGCGCCTGGACGCTGTCTCCGATCCCGAGCAGCGCATCCGCAGCTTCATTCTGAACCATCTGGAATATTTCCTGGCCAACCGTAAGGCGATGAAGGTTCTTTCGCACGAGGACGACGCCCTGAAGAACGGCTTCGGCGCGGAAATCGCCGCCATCAAGCGCGAGTACTATCGCATCTGCGTGGCCTTGCTGGACGACTTCAAACGGCAAAGAAAGCTGGACTTCTCCAGCCGCTTGGCCGTCCTCAGCCTGTTCGGCATGATGAACTGGATTTACACCTGGTACAACCCGCGCGTGGATGCCGATGCCGAGGAGATCGCCGGCAAGATGGCCGACATTTTTCTTGGTGGCGTAGGCGCGCCCGCAGCAAGCAAGAAGAATCGCAAGAAGAAATCGGTACTAAACTGAACTCATCATCTATCTAGAAATCGATCTCGAAAAGGAGTGATCGCTATGGCTACGACAGTGCAACCCGCGGCTGCTGAAACCACCAGGCAACTGATCAACTACCGCACCGACGCCGGTGTCGCGGTGATCGAGTTGTGTGACCCGCCCGCGAACACCTACACCTATGAAATGAACCGCCAGCTCGACGAGGCCATCCTCAAGGCCCGCATGGACAACGACGTTTATGTTATCGTCCTGACCGGTTCGGGCGACAAATTCTTCTCCGCCGGCGCCAACATCAAGATGCTGGCCAGCGTGGATCCAACCTTCAAGTATTACTTTTGCCTGCATGCCAATGAAACACTTTTGCGCCTGGAGCACACGCCCAAGCTGGTGATCGCCGCCATCAACGGCCACTGTGTGGGCGGAGGCCTGGAGATCGCCATGGCCGCCGACATTCGCATCGCCCGCCAGGACGCCGGCAAAATTGGATTGCCCGAAGTCAATCTCGGTGTTCTGCCCGGAACCGGTGGCACGCAACGCCTCTCGCGACTCGTAGGGAAGAGCAAGGCGATCGAATTGATGGTGACCGGTAATACTTTCTCTTTCGAAGAGGCCAAAGAGCTCAGCATCATCAACGACATCTTCGAGCGCGACGGCTTCATGGACAACATCATGGAATACGCCCGCCAGTTCTGCCCGCCCAACAAAGCCGCCAAGGCCGTGGGACGCATCAAGCGCGCGGTGCAGACCGGCTGGGAAATTCCCATGGAGTCCGCGCTGGCCGTCGAGCGCGAGAACCAGCAGTTGCTCTTCCAGAGTGAAGACGCCAAAGAGGGACTCGCCGCTTATGTAGAGAAGCGCCCGGCCGTCTTCAAAGCTAAATAGCAACGCGACACTGCACAGAAACAAGAACGGTTTGGATGGAATGAAAGCATCAACCACAAAGGACACGAAGGTACACAAAGGAAGAGCGGAGGCCGGGGCCTTCGTGATCGTTCTTGTCCTTGGTGGTTAAGAGGACTTAAAGCTATGCCAGGAAAAGTAGCAAAAATCGGCACCTTTAGCGACTGGGTCGGCTTGTTCGACGATTGGCGCAAAGACATCGGCGTCAATCACAAAGAAATTGCCGGCTTCAACTTCGACACTCTTTACGGCGCCATCGAAACCGACGAAATCCAGTTCGGCGCCTTCAAAGGAAACAAGAAGTGGGAGAACCTGCGCCAGGTCCCGACGCAGCAGATGCGTGACGCGCTGATCAACCTGATCGTTTATCAAGGCGACACCGAGTTCGCCAGCGTCGAACAGCAGCGCCATCTTTTCGAAATGTCCCCCACCGACTGGGACCGCAAGGCGCTCACCCGCGTCATGATCGAGGAAATGCGGCACGGCTGGCAGATGTGCGCCCTGCTGATCACGCACTTCGGCTACTCCGGAAAAGTGGAGGCGCAGAAAATGCTCGAGCGCCGCGCTTTTGAGAACAAGCGCCTGCTGGGCGCCTTCAACGTCGACGTCGACAACTGGATGGATTTTTTCACCTACACCGATTTCGTGGATCGCGACGGCAAGTTCCAGTTGCAGATGCTGAAGTACTCGGCTTTTGCCCCACTTGGCCGTTCGATGTCCTATATGCTGCGCGAAGAAGCTTTCCACATGGGCACCGGCAACGATGGCCTGCGCCGCATCGTGGAGGCGGGCGTGATCCCCGCGTGGCTGATTCAGCGATACCTGAATAAGTGGATCTCGAGTTCTTATGACTTGTTCGGCACCGACAATTCTTCCTCCGCCCACTGGGCCTATGTGTGGGGAATCAAGGGCCGCTACGACGAACCCAAGAACGAGCAGCAAGCCAAAGTAGACGAGCTGAACGATTACAATCGGCAACTCTATCGGGAGGAAGTTGCGGGGTTAATCGAACGCTTTAACAATGTATTAAAAACCGGGGAACCAAGGCTTTACGCTCCAGATATAAAGTTTAATCGCAACATTGGCCGCTGGGCTGGCCAGAAGTTCCACGCCCAAACCGGCGAGCCGTTGGACGACAAGGCTTACGAGCAGCATGTGAAAGAGTACATGCCAACAGCAGAGGACAAGAAGCTGCTGCTCGATATCATTGCGAACGAGAAAAGGTGGATCGTTCCCAAGGAAGGCGGACGTGATCCCCTGGAGACAATCGGCGAAGTAAGAAAGTCCGCGATTAATCTGTAGAACGAGTGTGGCGCGGGCGGCCTCGCCCGCGAACTAAAATGGCAGCTCTAACATCGCTAAACCGCATCGCCTTGGAGTTGCAGCCGCCCGTCGCCCATGTACGCCTGCAGAATCCTCCGCTCAACGTTATCGACCTCTCCATGATGGACGAGCTAGCCACTGCATTGGCAGAGATCGAAACCCTTCCTGGGATCACAGTCATTATTTTTTCCGGCACTCAGAAAGCCTTCTCCGTGGGCGTGGACGTCGCTGCCCACACGCCGGACAAGGTTTCACAGATGCTGAGCAAGTTCCACGCTGTCATTCGCGCCCTGGTCGCTTCAACAAAAGTCACCATTGCCACGGTCCACGGACACTGCTTGGGTGGCGGCGCCGAGCTGGCCATGGTCTGCGACCTGGTGTACACCTCGGAACTCGCCACCTGGGGATTCCCCGAGATCAAGCTGGGATGTTTTCCCCCGGTTGCCGCCACGGCCCTGGCTGCGCTAGTGGGACAAAAGCACGCTGCCGATCTGATCCTCACTGGCCGCAGCGTCACCGGGAAAGAAGCGGCAAATATTGGCTTGGCGAATGCGGTGCTCGCCGAGGTTGACTTGCAGCATGCCGTGCAAGAAGCGGTGCAGCACCTTGCACAGCTCAGCCCGGCGGCGCTGGCCATCACCAAGAAAGCCATTTACGCCTGGGATTCGATTCACTTCGACAAGGGCCTGGCCCGCGCCGAGAAAATTTATTTCGAAGATCTAATGAAGACCGAAGATGCTCAGGAAGGAATTAACGCCTTCCTGCAGAAGCGGCAGCCGGAGTGGAAAGGGAAGTGATAGCCAGGAGCTTGTCGAGAGACCCAGTAGATACTCGATTTTGTTGTCATCCCGAGCGAAGCGAGGGATCTGCAGTTCTTTCCAGCGCACGAAAAAGTGCAGATTCCTCGTCACTATCGTTCCCCGGAATGACGATGTTTTAAGTTTGTTTTACCTGGCACGTAGTGAGGAATGATGGACTACGAAATCGAACCCGACGCTGTAAACACTCTGCTGGGGAGCGACACGATCACCCTGCTTGATGTACGCGAGCCTTGGGAATATCAGACCGCATGCATCGCGGGCAGCAAGCTTATCCCCATGGGAGACATCCCCAGCCGTGCTCATCAAGAACTGGATCCTGAGGCCCACATCGTTGTGATGTGCCATCACGGAGTGCGGTCGTTAAACGTCACCCATTGGCTGCGGCAACAGGGATTCGAGAATGTGCAATCGATGCGCGGCGGAATCGACGCCTGGTCACGTACGGTGGATCAAAAGGTGGCTGTGTATTGAAGGGCTTTTGGCTATTAGCTGTTGGCTCTGGGCTTGAACCCCAAGGGTTGAGCCAACAGCTAAGAGCTAGAAGCTAAGAGCTGCAACGTGAAAAAAGAACTCATCGAACTCCGCGTTAACGGCCGCTCGCATGAGCTCGCTATCGAGCGCAGCAAACTGCTGCTCGATGCTCTGCGTCAGGACTTGCAGCTCACCGGGTCCAAGCGCGGATGCGATGATTCTTCGTGTGGGGCTTGCACAGTACAAATTGACGGCATCCCCATGCTCTCCTGCACCATGCTCGCGGCCAGTTGCGAAGGCCAGGAGATCACCACGGTCGAAGGCGTCAGCGAACACGGCAGCCTGGCCGCCATCCAGAAGGCCTATGGCGATTGGGGTGGCTCGCAGTGTGGCTATTGCACCCCCGGCTTCATGATGACGGTGAAGCACCTGCTGGCGCGGAACCCAAATCCCACGGAAGAAGAAATTCGCAGCGGCCTCAGCAGCAACCTGTGCCGCTGCACTGGCTACAGCCAGATGTACCAGGCGATCAAAGCGGCAATCGAAGCCGAGCAGAAGGGAATGGCGGCAGCCAAATGACAATCGCAGATTCCTCGACACTTCCTCGGCGCTGGCGCGCCTGCGAGAGGCTCGGAATGACAAGGATTACGAAACGTGACTGACTACTCCATCATCGGCAAACCCATCGCCATGGTCGATGCCGCCGGAAAGACTACCGGCTCCGGCAAGTACGCCGACGATCTCTGCCTGCCCGGCATGCTGATCGGCAAGATTCTGCATTCGCCCTATCCGCACGCCCGCATCAAGAACATCGAGACCAGCCGCGCCGAGAAGCTCGATGGCGTGGCCGCGGTGGTGGTCGGCATCGACGCTCCCAATCCCTACGGCATACTTCCGGTCGGACACGATGAGTACGCGCTCGCCCTCGACAAAGTGCGCTACGTCGGCGATAACGTCGCCTGCGTCGCTGCCATCGACGAAGCCACGGCCGAGAAGGCGCTGGAGTTGATCGACGTCGAATACGAACTCCTGCCCGCCTATTTCGACCCCGAAGACGCGATGCAGGCCGAAACCAACCTCATCCACGACAACAAGCCGCACAACATCGAGAAAGACTATCACCACGTTTTTGGCGATCCCGACAAGGGTTTTGCCGAAGCCGATTCCGTTGCCGAGGCCCGCTTCATCGCCAACGAAGTCACGCATGCCGCTATGGAGCCGCACTGCACCCTGGCTGCGTTCGAGATCGATCCGCATACCGGCAACCGTGGCCGCCTGACCGTGCAATCCTCGACGCAGGTTCCGTACTACCTGCAGCACAAACTGTCGCTGGTACTCGAGATGCCGATGTCGCAGATTCGCGTCATCAAGCCGCTGGTGGGCGGCGGATTCGGCGGCAAGAGCGAAGTAATTCCCCTCGAAATCATCGCGGCCATTGCCGCCCGCAAGGCGCTGGCGCCGGTCAAGGTCACCTACACTCGCGAAGAAGTGTTCTGGGCGCATCGCGGACGCCCGCGCACCATCATCGACCTGAAAACCGGGGTCAAGAAAGATGGCCGCATCACGGCCGTGAAAGCCCGCGTAGTCCAGGATGGCGGCGCCTACTGCTCCTACGGCGTGGTCACGATTCTTTACTCGGGCGCGCTGCTGGGGGCGCTCTACGACATTCCCAACATTCAGTACGACGGTTACCGTGTGCTCACCAACAAACCCGTCTGCGGCGCCATGCGCGGACACGGCACGGTCAACGTGCGCTTCGCCTTCGAATCGCAGCTCGACGAACTGGCCGCCACCATCGGCATGGATCCCGCCGAGATTCGCCAGCGCAATCTTTTGCAGCCGCCCTGCATCACGGTGAACGGACTGCGGGTGCAAAGTTACGGTCTGCCGGAGTGTATCGAAAAGGTCGTCGATCGTTCCGGCTGGAAGCAGCGCAAAGGCAAACTGCCCAGAAGCCGCGGCCTGGGCGTAGCCTGCAGCCACTATGTGAGCGGCGCGGCCAACTCGATCATTCGCTCCGACATGCCGCACTCGACGGTCAACATCAAGATTGATCGTGACGGCGGTGTCGTCGTCTACACCGGAGCGTCGGATATCGGTCAGGGATCCGACACCATGGTCGCGCAAGTCGCCGCTGAAACTCTGGGGTGTTCGCTCGCTCGCGTGAAGGTTATCGCCGCCGACACCGATCTGACTCCCATCGATATTGGCTCCTACTCCAGCCGTGTTACTTTCATGAACGGCAACGCAACTCTGCGCGCCGCGCAGGATGTGAAGAAACAGATCTCCTCCGCCGCCGCCCGCAAGATGAACTGCTCACCGGAAGAGTTGATCTTCCGCAACGATAGGGTCGGCAGAGCCAATGGCCATGTGGGGGCGGGTCTCCGACCCGGTCAGGCCGAGCAGAACTCAGCAGCCTCCGTCTCCGGCCGCGTGGAAGGTCAAATCCTGCGTGGCTCCCTGCAGCAAAAGCGCAAAGACGAAGGCCCCAAAGATCAACTGACCTTTGAAGAAGCCGTAGTCGCCGCCATCGATTTCCACGGAGCTCTCAGCGGCAGCGGCTCGTATGCGCCTCCGCAAGAGGCTCGCGGGGGCAAGCACAAAGGTGGGGGCGTCGGCCCTTCGCCCGCCTATTCCTACTCGGCACAGGTCGCCGAGGTCAGCGTCGACGAAGAAACTGGAGAAGTCACCGTCCACAAAGTTTGGGCCGCGCACGATTGCGGCCGCGCCCTGAATCCGGTGTCGGTCGAAGGTCAGATCATCGGCTCAGTGTGGATGGGCATGGGCCAGGCGCTCACCGAAGAAATGATCTGGAAAGACGGCATGCTGATGAACCCGGGCCTGCTCGAATACCGCAGCCCGTCGTCCGTCGAATCGCCGGAGGTCGAGGCCATCATCGTCGAGAGCATCGATCCCGAGGGCCCGTTCGGCGCCAAAGAGTGCAGTGAAGGATCGCTGGCCGCAACTATTCCGGCGATTTCGAATGCGATCTTCGACGCGGTTGGCGTGCGCTTGCATGAATGTCCCTTTACGCCCGAGCGCGTGCTGGCAGCCCTGCGCGCCAAGAAATTACAGAAGAAGCTCGACTTGACCGAAGGCATCGACCCGACCGCCCCTGCGCACTTCCGCGAGCACGGCGGATCGCTGTGGTTCCGCGGCAAAGGCCCGGACCGCCATCCGCTGGATCCGTCGCGCAGGGAAGCGCCGGCTTCTGCCGGAGGCGACGATTGAGTCTCCCGGAATTCAAGCTGTTACGCCCGAGCTCGCTCGACGAAGCCATTGCCCACCTGGTGAAGCACGCCGGCGCGATCCGCATCCTCGCCGGAGGAACGGACCTTATCCCCTCCATGCGGCAGAAGTTATTCGAGCCGCAGTATGTGCTCGACATTCACCACATCGCAGAGCTGAACGGTATCCGCGAGCGGCAGGAGAGTGGCGTCGAAATCGGAGCTCTTACCGCGCTGACCACTATCGAGCATTCGGAACTACTGCGCCGCCGGTATCCGGTCCTTACCGAGGCAGCGGCGACGGTAGCTTCGCCCGTGCTGCGCAACATGGGCACGATCGGCGGCAACATTTGTCTCGACACCCGCTGTCTCTGGTACAACCAGTCGCTCACCTGGCGCAAGGGATGCGGTTTCTGTATCAAGAAAGATGGAGACCTGTGCCACGTCGCGCCCGGAGGCACCAAATGCTGGGCAGCATTCTCTGCCGACACGCCTCCGGCTCTTCTGTGCCTCAGGGCCGAGGTTGAGATCGTGAGCCCCACCGGCGCCCGCCGCATTCCTCTGGGCGAGTTCTATACCGGTCTAGGCGACAGCTACCGCACGCTGCAACCCAACGAACTGCTCACGCGGGTATTTTTGCCCGAAGCTACCGCCGACTATCGTGGCGTTTACCGCAAGCTGCGGGTGCGCGGATCGATTGACTACCCATTAGCTGGCGTGGCTGTGGCGATGAAGCGCGCCAACGGACACGTAGCCGACGCGCGCGTGGCCATGACCGCGGTGAATCCGGCACCCGTGCTGGTGAAAGGTGCGAGCGAAGCTCTGAACGGAAAAATAGTGGATGAAGCCTTGGCTGAGGCGGTGGGAGCTCTCGCCGCCAAAACGGCCAAGCCGCTGACCACCTCGGCGCTGACGCCGGAGTATCGCCGGGAAATGATTCGCGTCTTTACCAAGCGGGCTGTACTGGCAGCGGCGACGAACTGAGTGACCAGTAGCTTGTGGCCAGTTGGAGGGCAGAATGATCTCTCGCAGAACGTTTCTGGCGTTAACCGGGTGCTCCCTTCTCGCTCCGCGGATTGCCTACTCGGCAGATGAGGTCCCTGCTTTGCTGGATCATATTCTCCTTGGCTGTCACGACCTCGATCAAGGAATCGCCTTTGTGGAGGAAAATACCGGCGTCCGCGCCGCCTTTGGTGGAGTCCATCCCGGCCGCGGAACCCGCAACGCCCTTCTTTCCCTCGGGGAACACTGCTATCTCGAAGTGATCGCGCCCGATCCAGAGCAGAAAGACATCCAAGCCTCGGCCGTCCCGCTAGTCACGATGATGAAGCGACTAACCAGTCCGCGCCTTATCGGCTGGGCGGTGCATCCGGGCGAGATTCAAGCCTTGGGCGAGAGGCTGCGCCAATCAGGAGTGGCCATACGAGGGCCAGTGCCCGGATCGCGGACCCGAGCCGACGGCCGTGTCCTCAGTTGGAAGACTCTTGTTCTGGAGGATGATCATCACGGATTGCTTCCGTTTTTCATCGAGTGGGACGTCAAGTCGGTTCATCCCTCCGCCGACGCCCCCAAAGGTTGCCGGCTCGAGCGCTTCACCGTTGCCGGTCCGGATCCGGGCGAGTTGTCTAAGACTTTTCTGCAGCTCGGAATCCAGGTCCCCGTGGCCATGAACCCAGCTCCCCAGCTGCAGGCACGCATAGTAAGCGCGAAGGGGAACTTTGATGTGAGTTCCTAAGGCGCCGGACCTCAGCGCGAGGTAAACAAGTGCCCCAGCTTTTCTTTCTTCGTCTTCAGATAATCTTCCGCGTAGCTGCTGGGGGAAACTTCGCAGGGAACCCGCTCCACCACCTTGATTCCTCCGCGTTCGAGGGCCGCCACTTTGTCGGGGTTATTCGAGAGCAGGCGCACCTCGGAAACCCCGAGAGCCTTCAAAATGCCCGCTGGCATGGCAAACTCGCGCTGATCCGCTTTGAACCCGAGCCGCTCATTCGCCTCCACGGTATCCAGGCCCTCGTCCTGCAACTCGTAAGCCTGCAGTTTGGCCATCAGGCCAATGCCGCGGCCTTCCTGTTGTTCGTAGATGAGCACACCACTGCCTTGCTCGGCGATCATGGCGAGGGCCATCTCCAGCTGCTGACGGCAGTCGCAGCGCAGCGAACCGAAAACGTCTCCCGTCAGGCACTGCGAATGGATTCGCACCAGCGGTGGTGCAGACCGGACGTCGCCCATCACCAGAGCAACCGCTTCCTCCGGGCCTCCATCGAATTCGCCGCGAAACCCAAAGATGCGAAACTTACCCCATCGGGTAGGGAAGTCCGCGGACGCAACCTGCTGGATCGACTGAGAACTCACCTAGACAGTATAAATGGCAGGTCATTCTCAGACTCCTCCCCACTCCTCCCTCAACATCCCGTAAAACTCCAGATCCTGATACTGTCCCCATTTCACCAAATGCCCCCGCATGCGTCCTTCCCGCTGCATGCCCACCTTGCTCAGCACCTTACCCGACGCCGGATTGTTCGCGGTGTGCGAAGCATAAATGCGGTGCAGCCGTAGTTCCTGGAATCCATACCGGACCAGCTCCTGCGCCGCCTCCGTAGCGTAGCCTTTTCCCCAATACGGCACCCCAATCCAGTAGCCCAACTCGGCATGCTGATGATTCAAGTCCGGCCGCAATATCCCTCCGCCGACCAGACTCAGGCCCGCCAGCAGCCATATCCCGAGATTGATCTCCGCTCCAACTTGCGCTTGGGCGACGAACTCCTCGGCATCAGCCTCGGTGTACGGATACGGAATGCGGCGGGTTGTAGCCGCCACTTCACGCGCACCAATGAGAGGTACCAGCTCTGGAATGTCATTTCGGGTAAAAGGACGAAGCAACAGGCGCTTAGTGTGCAGCGTGGGGAGATGCATCTGCTGAATCTACCACGGGTGAAACCGAGCCGATGGAGGACGGGGGCCTCGCCCGCTGGCGATCAGCGGCTGTCCAACTCCGCTGTCTTCAGAAAGTCGTAATTTCCCGCAGGATTGAGCGTAAGGTTCTTCACTCGCCTGGAGTGCACCATCACGTTGTCCTGATACCACAGGTCGATATACGGCAATTCCTCCGCCAGAATCTGCTGAATTTCGCCGTAGAGAAGTTTACGGGCGCTCTGGTCAAGTTCACTGCGGGCCTGGTCGATCAGCACATCCACCCGCGGATTGGCGTAGAACGTACGGTTTGCGCCATGCGGAGAAAACTTGGAGGAATGAAATACATACTCGAAGATGTCCGGGTCTTCATTGCCTCCCACCCAGCGCAAAGAGTGCACCTGGTAGGCGCCGCGCGTCACATCGGAGAAGAAGGTCGCGAACTCAAAAGTTCTTATATCAAGAACCACGCCCACCTCCCGGAGCTGCTGCTGCAGTACTGCCGCCAGCAAGCGCGTGCTCTCCTCGGTCGAAGTCTTCATGGTGAGGTGGAATCGCACCCCGCCGACCGCGGGATAACCTGCCTGGTCGAGCAATTGGCGGGCGCGCTCCGGGTTGTAATCATGATGGGGGATTTCGGGAGCGTAGGCCCAACTCTCAGGCGGCAACAGGCTGTAAGCAGGCCGGGCGAAGTCGCGCAGCAGGTAGTGAATGATCGGCTGCCGGTCCACCGCATAGGCCAACGCCTGCCGCACCCGCACATCCTGGAGAATGGGATCGCGCATGTTCAGCGCCAGATACGAGAGAACCGTTCCCGGCCCGCGCAGCACCTCCAGGTTGGTCTCGCGCGCCAGCGCCACCACCAGGTCTCCAGTGAGCGCCGAAATTTCCACATCTGCGCTGCCTTTGCGCAGCTCCAACGCGCGAGTGGTTGTGTCCGGGACCACCGCAAACCGTATCCGCTGCAAATGCGGTTTTTCTCCCCAGTAGTCGTTATTGCGTTCAATGACGACTTCCTTGTCCTGTTCCGCGCTGACGAATCGAAACGGCCCCGACCCGATCGGATGGCTGGAGACCTCATCGCCACTTCCATAAGGCACGATGCCGATGGCGCCATCGGACAAATTCCACAGCAGCGTGGCGAAAGGCTCTTTCAGATGAAAAACGACAGTGGAATCGTCCGGCGCGTCGACGCGGTCCACAAAGTGATAAGCCGCCGCCTTGGTGCTGCGGATCTTGCCCTGAAGCAGCGAGTCAAAAGTCCACTTCACATCGCGGGCAGTCAGCGGCCGTCCGTCATGAAACTTCGCACCCCGGCGCAAATGAAACACGTACGTAAGAGGATCCGGTATCTCCCAGCGCTCCGCCAGTTGCGGTTGTACGTTCAAATGATCGTCGCGCGTTAGCAGATCATCGAACAGCAAGCTGTCGATGCGCTCCGATTGCGCATCCAGTCCAACCCGGGGATCGAGATTGGTAGGGCTGCTCTCGATGATCATGACCAGAGTATTGGGATCGGGCTTTGCGGAGCACCCGGCCAGCAGCGCGATCGAAACGGCGAGCAGTAGCAGGGACCACGCCGGCGCCTCTGCCCTCACCTGCGCAATCGCTGCGCAGCGGCCAGCTCGCTCACGCATACGAAATCTTCCCGAGAATCGCGGGTCTCTTGGCGCCTGTGGCTGACGGAATATTCGATGGCCTGCGATGCCAGGTTTCATAAGCCAGCACGGCGAACGCTACCGCCTCCTTTGCCTCAGCAGGTAATCCGAACTCGTCGGAAGAGTGTATTTGCAGGCCGAGCGGGTGCAGTGCGTTCGCCAGCATGGCCATCAGGGTCGCATTACGGGTTCCACCGCCGGAAACCACAAAGTCTCGATAATTTCCCTGGCGTCGCAGCACGAAGCGCCGGAGCGCGTCGACAATGGAACTGGCCGTCAGTGCGGTAGCCGAGGCGACCACATCGCGTCCGTTTACCTTGCCACATCGGGCGATGAACGTGCCCACAAACTCCCGCCCGAATTCTTCGCGCCCTGCAGTCTTCGGTGGTTTGCCTTGAAAGGAAGGTTCGCGCAAGACGTCCGCGAGCACAGAGTCGAGTACCGTCCCCGATGCCGCGATCCGCCCGTCGCGGTCGTATGGCTCTCCAAATAGCTGCTCAGTTACTGCGTCGATCACCATGTTGCCGGGGCCAGTATCGAAAGCGATGACCTGCTTCTGAGAAGCTCCGGCGGGAATCGCCGTGAGGTTCGCTATGCCGCCGATGTTCTGCACAATGCGGCCTACCCGAGGATGGCGATAGACAAGGAAATCCAGGAAAGGAACCAGCGGCGCCCCCTTCCCCCCGGCCGCCATATCGGCGGGGCGAAAATCGGAGACCACGGGCACGCCCACGCGCGCTGCAATCACCGCACCTTCGCCGGTCTGCCACGTGGTCGCAAGTTTTGTCCCCAGAAAAGCGGAGCCCTCGCCTTGATGATAGATGGTCTGCCCATGGCAACCTACCAGCTGCACCTTCACCCGCAAGCGATGTGCGGTCTTCTGTACGGCATCGGCATAGAGCTCGCCCAACAGGACGTTCAAGCGCGCCAAATCGGCGACGCTTGCCCGAGTGGAATTCATCGTCGACAAGATGAAGCTTCGTACGGCAGGCCGGTAAGGAAATTCAGATTGCCCCAGAAGCTCAAAACTTTGGAGGACGGGCGTCCTCGCTCGTTTACGCTCCGAGCCGCTTATCTCCACCAGCGCAACATTGATCCCATCCGCCGAGGTTCCGCTCATCACTCCGGCCACGATCATGAGGGATCCTGCCAGGAAACGTTCTGCTGGTTTATGTTTTGCAAGCGGACTTGCTCGCTAAACTCCCACAAGCGTCGCGAGAGTCGTTCGACTCGGGAGGAAACGAAAGCGGGAGTTCTGCGCTGCAATGGCGTAGATTTCTTCTTGAAATCGAGAATGTGAGTGATGGATTCCTGGCATCGGTGGGCGAATCGCCGATCACGCTCAGCCTCTTGCACCAGCTTTTCGTAAGAGACCACGACATGTTCCTCGATGTGACAAATCAGGCAAAGATCACCACCAGCACGGATGTGGTCTACCGCGGCTTGCTCAATGGGAGCCGCCTTGAGCACGCCACCCATCTCGAGATCGTCCGAAACCACCAGTCCGCGGTAGCCGATCTTCTTGCGCAGGACACCTCCAATCCATTTCTTGGACAACGAAGCCGGCGTGCGATCACGTGTGACCAGCGGATAAGCAGCGTGACCCACCAGAACCATGGGGGCCTCGCGACGCAAGGCGCGGTAGGGCGCCAGATCCTGCTCCCAAAGCTTTTTCCACGACTTGGATACACTCGGCAACTCGTGATGGGTGTCGAGATTGGCCTCGCCCAGGCCAGGGAAATGTTTGATCGCACCCAGCACCGCGGCCGCCCGCAGCCCGGCGAGGAACTCTCGAGCATAGACCACGGCCTGCCTGGGATCTGCCGATACCGCCCGTGAACTCATAACTTGACGCGACGCCTCAAATGCCAAGTCAACCACCGGAGCAAAGTCAGTGTTGAAACCCAACGCCCAGCAAGACTCCCCGATGATCCTGCCGTGTTTGCGGAACAGTCCGCGATCGGCTGTGGCAAAGACATCGGCTGCGGAAGGAGTCGGACCGATGACATTGCGCAATCGGTCGACTCTGCCACCCTCCAAGTCCACACAAGTGAATAGCCGGGTGGCGACACAGGCCTGGCAGTCTTTGAGCAGCTTATGGGTTTGTTCCGCAGTCTCGATATTGCGGGCGAAGAGAATCACCCCCGCCGGTTGGATCCGCTTCAGCAGGGAACGAAGTCGCGGGGACACTTCTGTGCCGTCGAAACCGAGAATAATCAACTGTCCGATTTGCTGTGGAACGGCGACTGTCTTCGACATTTCCTGACCGCTCAGAAGGGAGGTCCTATTCAATTTGTCGCTTCAACTCCGCCAGCAAATTCAGCGCCTCCAGCGGCGTCAGGCGATTCAAATCTACTTCGCGCATCTTCTCGAGCACGGGCTGCGAGAGCGGAGTGAAAATGGTCAACTGCGCCGGTGGCCGGGGCCGCAACTCATCGCTGGCCAACTGATCGGTGACGCGCTGTTCCGCACTCTCATGCTCGGCCAGCACCTCGCGGGCCCGCTCAATGACCTCATTCGGCAATCCCGCCAGCTTGGCCACTTCAATTCCATAGCTACGATCGGCTGCACCGGGTTCCACCTTGCGCAGAAATACAATCCCGCTTCCGGTCTCCTTCACCGAAACGTGATAGTTCTTCACGCCGGAAAGCCGGTCAGCTAATTCCGTCAGCTCAAAATAATGTGTGGCGAACAGCGTCTTCGCCCGGGTTCGCGCATGAATATATTCCACCGCTGCCCATGCAATGGCCAGGCCATCGTAAGTCGCAGTGCCGCGTCCCACTTCATCGAGCAGGATGAGCGAGCGCGGAGTCGCCGTGTGCAGAATGGCCGCCGTCTCCGTCATCTCGACCATGAAGGTCGACCGTCCCCGCGCCAGATTATCGCTGGCGCCGATGCGTGTAAATACGCGATCCACAACTGCCAGTCGGGCTGAGGCCGCCGGAACAAACGATCCCATCTGCGCCAGGATGACGATCAGCGCGGTTTGACGAAGGTACGTCGACTTGCCGCCCATGTTCGGGCCGGTAAGCACAAGCACACAGTGAGTGGTCGAGTTGAGATAGAGATCGTTGGGTACAAAGCGATCGCCGACTCCCGTGACATCCAGTTGCTCGATTACCGGATGCCGTCCGGCCACAATCTCGACATCTCCGGACTCCTCGAACTTCGGCCGGCTATAGTTACGCAGGGCCGCAATATGCGCCAGCGCGCCCAGTACGTCGACTTCGGCCAGTGCCAGCGCCGTTTGCCGTATGCGCCTCGCTTCTCCCGCAATGGCCGTCCTTAACTCCGCAAACATTCGGCGCTCGATTTCAACGATCTTCTCCTGGGCATCCAGAATCTTCGACTCGTACTCCTTAAGCTCAGGGGTTGTGAACCTCTCGGCATTGACCAGCGTCTGCTTGCGCTCATAGTCCGGGGGCACCAGGTGAAGGTTCGGTTTTGAGACCTCGAGATAGTAGCCAAAGATCGAATTGAACTTCACCTTCAGCGATGCGATCCCGGTACGTTGCCGTTCCCGCAGTTCGATCTGCGCCAGATACTGTTTGCTGTTACGGCTCAAGTTGCGCAATTCATCCAGTTCCGGGTTCATTCCGTTCTGAATGACCCCGCCCTCGCTAAGCGAAAGTGGAGGTTCCGGCACGATCGTCTGATCGATGCGAACCCGCAGGTCGCTAAGTTCGTCCACCAAGCCATGCAGCTTGGCGAGCTTCATGGTGGTGAATCTCGCCAGCGCAGCGCGCAGCCCCGGGATTCTCGCCAACGATGCTGCCAACGCCAGCACATCGCGGGGATTGGCAGTTTCGAGGGTAACTCGACTCAGTAGTCGCTCCAGGTCGAGAATCCCGTCCATTGCCCGCCGCAACTCTTCGCGGGCAACGAGATCGTTAACCTGCACCTCGACCGCGTCCAGGCGGGCATTAATCTCCACCACCTCGATCGAAGGCCGGAGCATCCAGGAACGCAACAAACGCTTGCCCATGGGAGTGACGGTGGCGTCGATCGAGCGGAATAACGT
Organism: Terriglobales bacterium; assembly: GCA_049582765.1. Classification (GTDB taxonomy): domain Bacteria; phylum Acidobacteriota; class Terriglobia; order Terriglobales; family Acidobacteriaceae; genus JBAUUQ01. The sequence continues at coordinate 230,938 of JBAUUQ010000038.1, read as the reverse complement.
TACGCCTTCATCGGTGCCGGCAAACAGCGGTTCGATCAGTTCCAGATTTCGGACCGTCACGGTGTCCAGTACCAGGCAATTCTGGCGCTCGTAGAAGCCGATGCGGTCGACGTGATCCAGAGTTCCGCGCTGCGTGGAGCGGACATAGTAGAGAATGGCTCCCGCGGCCGAAGCCGCCGCCGTTTTGCCTGCTAATCCGAAGCCTTCGAGAGAAAGAACTCCAAAATGATTCTCCAAAAGCGGCACGGCGTGGTCCGGCGCAAAAATCCAGTCTTCCAGGGGGGTCTCGGTATAGCCGTTCGAAGCCGTTGCCTGCATGGGAGAGACGCTAGTGCCCAGGCGACGACTCTTTTCAAACAATGGCGCGGCGGAACCATACAAGACTTCCTTGGGCCGCAGTTGCTGGAGTTCATCCTGAATTCTCTGGGCCGCATCTTCACCGCGAAACTCAGTGGCCCGGAACTCGCCGGTGGAGAGATCCAGAGCGGCAAAGCCAACCCGATCTCCGCACTGCGCCAGGGCCGCGAGAAAATTATTTTCTTCCGAGCTCAGAGAGGAGTCCGCCGCCGTACCGGGTGTAACCACCCGCGTTACCTCGCGGCGCACCAGTTTTTTGGCCGGGCTCGGATTCTCCATCTGCTCGCAGATTGCTACTTTGAAGCCTTTGCGGATGAGTTTGGCAATGTATCCTTCGGCGGCGTGATAGGGAACTCCGCACATGGGCACCGCAATGCCTTTTTCCTTGTTGCGGGAGGTCAGAGTGATTTGCAACTCGCGCGAGGCCAGGATGGCGTCGTCAAAGAAAAGTTCGTAGAAGTCACCCAGCCGAAAGAACAACAACGCGGTGGGATGTTCTTTCTTGATGGCGGAATATTGCCGCATCAACGGAGTGGACGACTCGGTCATGGCAGGCAGCTTCGTGGGCGGATTATAACAAACGGCGCTCTCTCTCCCGGCGGTGTAAATCGCAGTTGACGCCACTCTCTTGCGGGTGTTTTCCTTGGACATGGAACTCCGCAAGGATCCAATCACCCGTTCCTGGGTTATTACCGGGGACGATGTTCCTGAAGCCACGGTTCGCCCGGAACCATTCTGCCAGTTCTGTCCGGATTCCTCGCAATCGCCGCAACTCGTGGCCAACACACAGGGGCTGCAAGGCACGCCATGGTCGGCACGCGCCGTCGTGCATCCTAACGCGCTGTATCACATCGAGGGTGAGGCCTCCCGCCGTGGCGACGGTATTTACGACCGCATGCGGCCGGTGGGGGCGCACGAAGTACTGGTGGAGAATTTCAAGCATGACCGCAACCTGTGGAACGCCAGCGACGCGGAAATCGAGCAATTTCTTCTGTTGGCGGGGCAACGCATTCAGGATCTCAAGCGCGACGGACGTTTCAAGTATGTCAGCATCTTCAAGGATTACGGGAGCAGCGCCGGGCAGGAGTTCGAGCACCCCACCTCGCAGCTCACCGCGACCACTTTTGTGCCCCGCCGTGTCCTGTACGAACTGCGGGCCAGCCGTGAATATTTTGCGCAGAAAGAACGCTGCGTCTTTTGTGACATTATTTTGCAGGAAACCAAGCAGGAGCTGCGGGTGTTGGAACTCCGCGGCGACTTTATCGCGCTTTGCCCCTACGCACCTCGCGTGCCCTACGAAACCTGGATTCTACCGCGCACCCACGAAGCCGCGTTTGAACGCATGGCCATTAACCGGCCGGGCCTGACGCAAGATCTGGGGGCGATGCTGCGGCGCACACTACAGCGCATCCGTACCATCACCGAGGATTTTCACCTGGTGCTGCATACCTCACCGAACAGCCTGCACCGCTCGGGGAGCCTGGGGTATTGGAAAACCATCGACGAGGACTACCACTGGCACATTGAGATACTTCCCGTCCTGGCAGGGAAGTCGAAGTCGTACACCTTCAAGGAAGTGTACTATTCTCCTCTAACCTCGGAGACGGCAATCAAACGGCTGCGCGAGGCGAAGATTGAGCCATGACTGTCCGGCGGATGAAGACGTACACGGGTGGGCAAGGATACGTTTATCAGTACTATTTTGTGGGCAAACGCCAGGCCGGGAGCAGCTCGGAATACATCTTCGATGTGACCTCCGACCGAAAAACTACCTACTCAGTGAGCGTCTTTCTTCCCGCCGAGGCGCTTCAGGCATGGGCACAGACTCACCATCGGACTCTCACCGACGCCGAACAATATGGCGCTGTCAAGATGCGCCTGTTCCAGGCCTTCGACGAAGTCGAGGACCTGATGTCCCACGGCCGCGAACTCTTCGTCGACTCGGCGGCGTTGGAACGGGTGCTCACGACCCTGGGAGTGGAAAACTGAGAAACGGAACGCAGCTGAGAATCGTCTTTCAATCCCTCCAAGCGCCCCGTCGAGTGTGATCTTCATCACATAAGCCAGTGACATTCCCGACAGCCTTCGGCCCAGACACCGGGCAGACTATAATCAGTCGATCGAGCTGGGGAGAGGGACGCTAGGCGGGTGCGTAAATAAACATATGTCTGTGCTTTGGTTGCGAGTCGCGCTGGGCTGTTACGCGGTCGGGTTGTTGTACGCACTGGTCGCGCTCACCCGCGCCAGCGACTTGCTGAACCGCATTGCGCTCCATGCCGCTTATTTGGGCATGGTGTTTCATTTTGTATCACTTACCGACGCCTTCATATCCTCCGGCCAGATCGCGCTGACTTCGGTACACAACGCGGAATCGGTGCTCGGCTTCCTCATTATGGTGGTCTTTCTGCTCGTGTACATGGTCTACCAGACGACCTCCCCGGGCATTATCGTGTTCCCCGTGGTTTTCCTGTTGACCTTCGTTGCCGCCACCGGCGAGGCTCCGTTTCTACTCACATCGCCGGGGCTGCGTTCCGGCTGGCTGATCGCGCATATCACCTTGATCTTCACCGGTTACGCGGCCTTGGTGCTGAGTTTCGGCGCCAGTTTGCTCTATCTGATTCAGGAGCGATCCCTGAAGTCCAAGAAGCCGGGCGGAATCCTAGCGCGCCTTCCGGCACTCGAGGTAATCGACGAAATCGGATTCCGCTCGCTGCTGCTGGGCTTTCCATTCATGACGCTGGGTTTGATTGCCGGAACCGTGGTCGCGCAATCCACCTTCGGCCGCATCGATTTGCTCGATCCCAAGATTCTGTTGTCACTCTTGATGTGGGCGGTGTATCTGGTCCTGTTGTACACGCGCTGGACAGCGGGATGGCGGGGCCGGCGCGCCGCCTACCTGGCGGCCAGTGCCTTTGCATTTGCTCTGATTGCCTGGGCAGCCAACTATTTCAGCGCCATTCACAGGTTTGCCCGGTCATGACCTTTCAGCTCATCGGCGTGAATCATAAGACTGCGCCGGTCGAGGTGCGGGAGCGCCTGGCCATTCCGGAATCGCGCCTTCCCGACGCCCTGAAGCGCTTTATCCAACATCCTGGTGTTGACGAAGGCCTGATCCTGAGCACCTGCAATCGCGTCGAGCTGCTGGCATGCAGCAAAAACGGCGGAGCGGATCTGCGGGGATTTCTTGGCGAATTCTTCAAGATCGACCGCGCAGCCATCGATCCCCATCTCTATGAGCTACGTGAGAAAGACGCGGTCCGGCATCTTTTCCGCGTAACTTCGAGCCTGGATTCCATGGTGGTCGGCGAACCCCAGATTCTCGGACAGGTGAAGGAAGCCTACGCCACCGCGAGGGCCGTGGGCGCATTGAACTCCCATCTTGATCAATTACTGACGCGGTCCTTTGCCGTCGCCAAACGGGTGCGGACAGAAACGGCGGTGGGATCCTCTGCAGTCTCGGTTGCTTCGGTGGCAGTGGATCTGGCCCAGAAGATTTTCGGATCGCTCCATGGCAAGCAGGTGTACCTGGTGGGAGCGGGCAAGATGACCGAACTGGCGGCCCGTCATCTGCTGGCTCACGGCGCCGCATCAATTTTCGTGGCTAACCGGACCTACGATCGCGCCATTCGGCTGGCGCAGAAGTTCAATGGCCAGGCCATCGAGTTCAGCCGGTTGTACGAGACTTGCGACCGAGCCGATATTGTCATCACCTCGACCGGTTCGCCGCACCCTATCTTCCGCCGCGAGCACGGCGAGCTCTTCCTGAGCCGGCGCAAGAACCGTCCCATGTTCTTCATCGATATCGCCGTGCCTCGCGATGTCGATGCAGAAATGAACAAAGTCGACGGCATCTTTGTTTACGATATCGATGACCTGCAGCAAGCGGTGGCTTCCCACGTCGCCGACCGCAGCAAGGAGGCCGAGCGGGCCGACCAGATCATCAACATTGAGGTCGAACGCTTCCAGGCCCGGCTGCAGACACTGGATGTGGTGCCCACGATTGTTTCCTTGCAGGACCACCTGGAAACCATCCGGCAGGCCGAGATCGACCGGGTGCGCGGCCGCCTGGGGCAGCTTTCTCCGGAGCAGGAACTCGCCGTCGAGACCCTGACCCGCGGCATTGTGAACAAGATCATGCACACTCCGGTCACTACTCTGAAGACCGCGGCCCGGGAAGCGGAAGCGACCACGTTGGTGGACGTTGTGCGGCGGCTGTTCAATCTGCAGGAGAAAGAAAAAAAGGCCGCCAAGTCCGGCGGCGAGTCCGGGGGAAATGCCTGATGGCCCGTCTTCGCATCGGTTCCCGAGGATCACAACTGGCGCTCTGGCAGGCCCACCACATCAGCGCATTGTTGCGTGAACACGGACATGAGGTCGAACTCGAGATCATCAAGACCACCGGCGACAAAATCACCGATGTGGCTCTTGCCAAGGTTGGCACCAAAGGCATGTTCACCAAAGAAATTGAAGAAGCTCTCGCCGAAGGCCGCGTTGACCTTGCGGTGCACAGCTTGAAGGATTTGCCGACAGAGCTTCCGCTGGGTTTCGAAATCGCGGCCGTTACTCGGCGAGAGAGCGCGTTGGATGTGTTTTGTTCCAGCAAGTACGCGAGCATCGAACAGCTTCCGCAGGGAGCGCTGGTCGGAACCAGCAGTCTGCGTCGCCAGGCGCAACTGAAAGCTTTTCGGCCCGACGTCATGATTTCGCCGCTACGCGGCAACGTTGACACCCGGCTGCGAAAACTCGAAGCGGGAGAGTACGACGCTGTCATCCTGGCGGCAGCGGGATTAAACCGGCTAGGAAAAACTCAATGGATTAAGCAGACTCTCTCCCCGGATGTCATGTGTCCGGCGGCCGGGCAAGGTGCGCTGGGCATTGAAATCCGCGCCGGGGATTCGGTGACGCGGCAGCACATCGGATTCCTGGACAACCCGGCAGCGCGGGCGACCACTACCTGCGAGAGAGCATTGCTGAACCAGCTCGGCGGGGGATGCCAGGTACCGATCGGCGCTTTCGCCGAAGTCCGTGATTCCGGGTTGCATCTCGAAGCCGTCGTTGCTCATCCCGATGGCTCCCAGGTGTTGCGCGAAGCGCGCGAGGGCGCCGATCCGGTGCAGCTGGGCGAGTCCGTCGGCGATACTCTCCTGCGCCGCGGTGGCGACGCCATCCTCGAAGCAGTCTACGGGCAGGGAATCGCCGTGCCCCAACAACCGTGAGTGCCCGTGTAGCCCCGCGCGGGCAGGGCAGTAGAAAACCTCTCCGCTCGATGCGCATCCTGGTGGGACGGGCCCGCCACCAGGCGAGTGCCCTGTCGTCAGGCTTACGAAAACTCGGAGCCCACGTCGTCGAGATCCCCTTCATCGAGATCCGGCGGCCGCGTTCCTACAAGCCGCTGGACGCCACTCTCAAGAATTTGCAAGCATACGACTGGCTCATTCTCACCAGCGTAAACGGAGTCGACGCGCTTTGGGATCGCCTGACTAAGCGGCACCTCGCGAAGAAAAATTTAGACCATCTGAAAGTCGCCGCCATTGGCCCGGCAACCAAGAAGGCAATCGAAAAACGGGGGCTGAGGGTAGACGTTATTCCTAAAGAATACGTGGCCGAATCGGTGATAAAGAGCCTGCGGCACAAAGTAGCCGGGAAGCGCATCCTTCTGGCCCGCGCCAGAGTCGCCCGCGACGTTATTCCGCGGGAGCTGCGGAAACTGGGAGCAAGAGTCGACGTGGTCGAGGTTTACGAAACGGTCATTCCACGTTCTTCTCGTGCCCGCCTGCGTGCGGTCTTGAAAGATCCCGAGCGCCGCCCTCAGGTGATTACATTCACCAGTTCTTCAACTGTCAGGAATTTTCTGGCGTTGGTCGCGGACAAGATCGCCCGTGCCACGCCGGGCGTCCGCTTTGCCTCGATTGGGCCCATTACTTCCTCCACGCTTCGCGACCTCGGCCTTCGGGTGGATATTGAAGCCAGGGAATACACGATTCCGGGGCTAATCAAGGCCATCGCCGCCGCGTCCACAAGCGACTAAAAAGCCCTCTTGGAAAGCTCAATACCGCCCTGCATTCACGTCCAGCCCAGCTAAAGCCTTTCGCGCTTCGCCTGATGGATCGCCCAAGACGACCGATCGCTGATAGGCATCACGAGCCTCCGATGCGCGGCCTGCTTGCTGCAGCAACTGTCCCAGTTGCAAATATCCATCCGCGCGCGGATGTTCGCCGAGGGACAGCGTCAGATCGTGGATGAGGTGCTCCCGGCGGAGCACACCCAGGGCCAGGAAGGCGCTTTCATCACGGGGGTCGATTTTGACCACCTGCTCGTAACTGTTTTCCGCATTGGAAAAATCTCCCATCCGGCGATAGACACCGCCAAGATTCTTATAGGTGACGGTGAGCAGCCGTGGGTCGGCGGTGAGGCGGAGAGCTGTGGTGTACTCGGCCACAGCGTCCGCCCAGCGCGCATGTTCCTGGAAGTCGGCGCCGATATTGATGTGACTGAGTGGATCCAGAGGATTGATCCTCGCCGCATTCTGGAAATGCGGCAGGGCGGCCTGCGCGTCCCCGACCGCGAGCAGCGCTACCCCGAGGTTGTCTTCGGCCACCAGGTTGTTTTCGGTGACCCGCAGGGTGTGCGCCCAGAGATCAAGGCTGTTCTCCCAATACGAAATCTGACGTACCGTTAGAAGAGCGAGGGTGAACAGAACGGCGCCTGCCAGCGCCGCCCTTACTCTGAGGGGAACTCGCATTCTCTCTGCGAGGTCGGCAGCGCCCCAAAACCAGCGCCACAAAGATCCCGATGAACGGTATATAGGTGTAGCGATCGGCCATCGCCTGGCCTCCCACCTGAACCAGACCAATAACCGGAACCATCGTTCCCAAATACCACAGCCACCCGGTGACGAGGTAGGGACACGAACGGCGCCATCGCCAGACCAGCGTGCTTATGACCAGCAGAAAGCCTGCGGCCATGGCGATTTGCCACACCGCCAGCCGGCTGCCGGGATAAAACGGCGCCAGTCGCGCAGGCCAGAACGCCTTCCAGATATACGCTGCGTAGGAGTACACGCTGTTCCAAAGCCGAGTACCAAGCGGAAGAATCTCCGTCGCAGGCATGGCGCCGCCCGATCGCTGCGCCATGATGGTAATGACTGCGCTTGCCGCCGCCAGCACAAGTAAGGGAACTTTCTCCACCAGCAGTCGAGGCCATGTTGCCTGCGGCACAGGATAGGAGGGCGCGGGAGTACTCCATCCCTGCACCCGTCGCAGCGGCCAGAAGTCTACCAGCAAGAGCACGCATGGCAGGGTGATCACCATGGGCTTCGCGGCAAGGCCAAGGGCGAAGAAACTCGCACGCGCGATGTACCGGCGGGCGTCCGGCTTGCGCGTGAACCAGCCGTAGCAGCCCAACGCCAGCAGGAAAAACAGAGTACACAAGACGTTCTTGCGTTCGGCCACCCAGGCGACTGATTCTACGTTGAAGGGATGGGTGGCGAACAACGCCGCCACCAGGGCACTGCGGCCAGCCGCCCCAGTTGCACGGAACAGAAGTAGAAACAACAGTGCCACGTTCACGGCGTGAAGCAATACGCTGGTTGCGTGATGCCCCGCCGCATTCAGTCCGAACATCTGGTAGTCGAGGGCATGGGAGAGCCAGGTGAGCGGATGCCAGTTGGCCTGCTCGGTGGAAGTCAACGCCCAGTGCCACGTGCTCCAAGTCAGACCGGACTGCACGTGCAAATTCTCCGTTACATAATGGTCGTCGTCGTAGTTGACGAACTGGCAGTTCAGGGCAGGACTGTAAATGGAAAGCGCAAGAATTCCCAAGGCGAGGGCGATTAGAACAGGCCTGCTGCGAAGCAGCGAACCCGGTGCCGCGACGGCTTGCGACCGCGAGCCATGTTCTTTCCCCGGGTTTGACCGCCGCATCCTGGAATTCTTCTGGCGGATAGCTGACATGACATTATTGGTGAACCCGTCATTGCGGGACTGTGCAGCCGCAATCCGCCGGGGGGACGTGCGCCTTCAGGAACTCGGCGGCGCGCTTGTAAGCGTCAATCTGGTTCTCCACGCGCGCGAAACCGTGCCCTTCATTTTCGTAGATTTTTAACTCGACCGTCCCGCCGCGCTTCCTGATCGCGTCCACCACTTGCTGCGATTCTTCGTGCGGGCAGCGTGGATCGTGTCCGCCCGCCAGCAACAGCAAGGGCGCTTTGACCTGGTCGACAAAGAAGATCGGTGACCGGTCGTGAAACAGTTCTTTGTTCTTTTCCGGATCACCCATAGTCGCCAGGTCTGACTGCTGCAGTACCGGGTCTTCATTCTGAATTTCGGTGAACCAGTTGACGAACGGAACGATGGGAACCCCCGCTGCCCAAACTTCGGGCGCCCTGGTTACTCCCATCATGGTCAAATAACCGCCGTAGCTGCCGCCCACCAGCGTTATCTTCTTCGGATCCAGGTATCCCGTCTGCTTGATGAACTCCGCCGCTGCCACCACGTCTTGCAAATCTCCGCCGCCCATGTCGAACAGATTGGCCTGCTGGAACTCCTTGCCATATCCGGTTGAACCGCGATAGTTCGGCGCGATCACCATGTATCCCTGGTTCACCATGTGTTGAATGAAGCGGTTGAACGAATTGAGCGTCTGCGCCGCCGGTCCGCCGTGTACATAAACCATGGCGGCATTCTGTCCATTGCGCACCATGTTGTACGGCACATAGACAAACGCGGAGATGGTCCACTTTCCGTCGCGGCTGGGGTAGTGCACCAGAAAGGGCTCGACCATATCCTCCGACCGAGTGCCGGCCACCAGCGAATGCGTAACCTGGTGGGATTGTCCGCTGGTGACGTGATAAATCCACAGATCTCCCGGCGCGCTCGGCCCGTTATGGTTGTAGAGCAAGCGAGAACCGTCGGGACTGAAAGCGGAATGGCCGACGGGATGGTTCACCCCGATGGGGAGGGGAAGCGGCTTGCTCACACCAGCCGCGAAACTGTGCAGAAGAATATTGATGTTCCCATCCTGATTCACCGTCCAGGCCACGGACTTGCCGTCGGGGGAGAAGTCGGCCCCGTTGCTCTCCCATTTGTCTTCTGTCAGCCAGGAAATCTTTTTTGTGGCGATGTCCAGCAGTGCCACATTTTCGTATCCGTTCGCGGCATTCGAGGTAATCAGCAGTCGCTTGCCGTCGGGTGAAATGTCGTCGGCGTGGTAAAGCTGTTCGCCCTCGTGGGGCGTCAGCAGCGTGCTTTGGCCTGTGGCTGCCTCGGCGACGAAAATGTTCGAATCGGTGCCCTTCGCCTGCGACTGGGTATACGCGATCCACTTCCCGTCGTGCGACCAGATCGGGTTATCGTTCACTTTGTCCGGCGGCGTGTTCGAGGTAATGTGCTTCACCTCGCGCAGGATCATGTCGAAAACATCAATCTCATAGACCGACGAATGCTTCGGCTTTACCGTGTAGGCGAGATAGCGGCCATCGGGCGACCAGAGCGGGTACTCTTCGGCGATCTCCCGCGTTCGCGTCAAGTTCACTACCTCGCCGGTTTTGGGCGATACGATAAAAATGTCCCATTGTTCGTCGCCGTCGTAGTCCGACATGTAGGCGATCCACTTGCCATCCGGCGACCAGGTGGGCGCGGTTTGCCTTTGATCACTGACCGTCAACTGGGTCGGCCATCCACCTTCGGCTGGGACCAGCCAAAGATTATTTCGTCCGCTGATGTTGCTGACGAAAACCAGGGTCTTGCCGTCCGGCGACCACGACGCCCCACCCACCTGCCGCGTCATATAAAGCTTCTCGATCGAGAGACTCTGCTGGTTCTGTTCGACGTTGGCGTTGGGCTTGCTGGTGATCTGTTTGGGATCAGTGATGACTTTCGGAGCCTGCAGGGTGTCGGCGGGGGCAAACGCACTCATGAGTACGACGATAGCAAAGGGGATGGCGCGGTGCATATGGGTCGGATGAGCTACGAAACAAAAAGTCTAGCAGACTTGCCCCATCTTCCCCGTGATCTTAGGCGGAGCAGCTACATCGCATTCGCGCCTAGCCGCGTAGTCGAAGACCCTTATGAGTGCGAGGACTTCGGAGAGTGGAAATCACTTCGCGTTCTTATGAATCTCCACCGTGCTCCACGTCTTATCGCCGGCGTGGCAGAGGGTCTCCAGCGGGCATTCCACACATTTCGGCCGCCGCGCGATGCACAGTCTTCGTCCATGCCAAATAATCTGATGGGCGAATAGAATCCACTTCTCGCGTGGAATCACTTTCATCAGATCCTGTTCGATCTTGGGTGCGTCGGTGTTCTTCGTCAGCTCCAGGCGACGTGCGATGCGGGTTACGTGGGTATCCACTACCACACCGACGGCCTTCTTGAACCAGGTGCCGAGAACGACGTTGGCGGTCTTGCGGGCTACGCCTGGTAAGGTCAGCAATTCATCCATATTGTCCGGCACTTCGCCATTGAATTCAGCGACAATTTTCTTTGCCGCGCCCACCACCGATTTCGATTTGTTACGAAAAAACCCGGTAGAACGAACATCGGGCTGCAACTGCTCCGGGGTCAGAGCGGCGAAATCGCGCACGCTGGGATACTTGCGAAACAGCTCGGGAGTCACCCGGTTCACGTTAGCATCGGTGGATTGCGCTGAAAGAATTGTGGCTACCAGCAGCTCCCAGGCGCTTTTGTGGGTCAATGCACAGGTCACGTCAGGATAGAGCTGGTCAAGCCGCTGCAGAATATCCGCGATACGCTCGGGCGCAACCGGGTTATAGCCTTTGGGGACCGCACCCGGCTTGCCTCGCTTGGCAGACGGTCTGGAGACGGGCGCCTTCGCCCGGCTAAGGGAGGAAACCTTCCTGGTTCGTGTTCCTTCCTGTCGTCCGCTCCTGGCGGGTTGGCGGGGAACAACACCGCGTGGCATCGATTCGTCTCCTTTGAAAATGACGTTCAATGTTAGCAGAAGCCAGTAGCTCCTTTCGTAACAGGCTATCTCTCCACCGCAATTGACGTGGAACTACCCGGAAGGTAGTCTTGAGGTGCTGCAGAAAAGCAGCGAGCCAATCTGCCGTGGCGGTCAAGTCCATCAAACTCGGGCAAGTCTGGCGGAAAGACGAAGATGGGAAGGACTACCTCGTGACCAAGGTTTACAGCGAGGTTTTCACGCAATACGCCATGCTCCGTCCGGCCGAAGTTACCGCTCCCGATGCTCCCACGGCGCGAGTAAAGGTGGCCAAGAGCGCCGACGGTGTCTCACTCCCGGGTTTTACATTTACCCAGGAAGGCTCGTTTTAGCCGCCCATCGCGAGCTGATCCTGCATGACCGAGAAAATCCTCGCAGTCCTGTTTGTCTTCATCAAGTCGGTGATCGCGGTCACCGGCTACGGAGGCCTCGCCATTCTCATGGCGATCGAGTCGGCCTGCATCCCCCTGCCCTCCGAACTGATCATGCCGTTTGCCGGATACCTGGTGTATGAAGGCACCATGAATCTATTCTGGGCGGCCACGGTAGGGGCCATTGGGTGCAACCTGGGATCGCTGGTTGCCTACGAAATCGGCTGCCACGGCGGCCGTCCGCTGGTAGAAAAATATGGCCGATGGATCCTGCTCAGCCGTCGCGAACTGGAATGGGCCGATCGTTTTTTCGTGCGCTGGGGATATCTGGCGGTGTTCATCGCACGTCTTTTGCCAGTGGTTCGTACCTTCATCGCTCTGCCCGCGGGCGTTGCCCGCATGCCGCGGGCTCGTTTCCATATCTATACTTTTCTCGGCTCCTGGCCGTGGTGCTTTGCACTGGCATGGCTGGGCATGAAACTCGGCCAGAACTGGCGTCAGCTGGGGAAATATTTTCACCAGCTCGACTCCGTCATTGTTATCCTCCTGGTCTTGGGGATCATCTGGTTTGCCTGGTCACGCTGGCAGGACCGAATCAGTGCGACCGAGTAACTGCTGAGAGCCGGGAATGATTGGAAACTTTCGCCCCTAAGCCTGGGTTTTCTCTCCGCTCATTTTGACCGAAAAAGTAAGGAGATCCGATGAAGAATCTGCTTGCAGTCCTGACGTTGCTTGCAACACTCGGTTTGGCAACCATCGTAGTTCCGCCTAGCCTGGCGGAGGATGCTCCGCACCAGCCCTTCGTGGTCGAGTACTATTACAAGACCAAGTGGGGCCACGCCGACGAGTTCCTGAGATTGTTCAAGAAGAACCACTACCCGCTGCTGAAGAAAGAAGTGGAAATGGGCCGGCTATCCAAAGTCTGGATGGACCAGCCGCGCTACCACACCACGGAAGACGGACGGTGGGACTATCGTGTCACCATCGTTTTCAAGAACGCCAGCGTGGCGAATGAGCCCTTCGACGAAGAGACGTTGAAGAAGCAGTTGTTCCCCGATCAGGAAACGTACGCCAAGGAGGAGCAGCGCCGTTTCGAGATTCTCGACGCCCACTGGGACCTGCCCATCAAGGCACTCGATCTCGAAGCCAAGTAATTTCAGTGTCACCATTCGTTCCCATTTTGGTACCCCAACCCCGCGATGGCCGAGTCGCAGGCCTTTCATGGCGCTGTAACACTGCAGTTACAACCTTTGGCGAAATTCCTTTATCGGGCTCATCACAATTTGGAATTAGACAGCGTCGGACTTGCCCTATAGGCTGAGGCTCATGGATTCTTTGTTGCAATTGGAGGATGTGCACTTTGAGATTTTGCACGAGATCGGTAGCCGCCTGGCCACGTCCGATCCGTTGCACGATGTTCTTGCCCGTTTGGTGGATTTCGCATCGGCCCTGGTGAAGTGTGATTCCTGTCTGATCTACGTTTTGGAAGAGGAGGAGCTGGTGTTGCGGGCTTCGAAGAACCCTCACCCCGAGGTGGTCGATCGGCTCAAGCTTCGCGTAGGACAGGGAATCACCGGCTGGGTGGCGGAACATAAAGAGCCGGTTGCGGTGTCGGAGAACGCGGCGCTGGATTCCCGTTTCCGCTTCTTTCATGAACTGCCGGAGGACTGCTTCGAAGCATTTTTGTCGGTGCCGTTACTCTCCCGGGGCCGGCTGGTGGGCGTGATCAATCTGCAGCACCGGCGCCCGCACATCTACAACCGGCGCCAGATCCGGCTCATTTCCACAGCCGGCTTTCTGGTCGGTGCCGAGATCGAGCTGGCGCGTCTTGAAAACGAGAACACCCGACTTTCGTTGCGGCTGCAAACACGCAAAATCGTCGAACGCGCAAAAGGCATTTTGCAACGCGAGCTGGGCGTCAGCGAAGAGCAAGCCTATCTGACCTTGCAGCGTCAAAGCCGGCAAAAGCGCAAGTTGATGAGAGAGATTGCGGAAGCCATCATTCTCGGCGACGAGGTCAAGAACAATTCCCAAGGTTAGCGTCGAACTGAAGACTTAATCGTTTCGTATCAGGCGTCGACTTCAGCGGTACCACCCGTGCTTGTTGTTGTCTTTCCGAGAAGCGATAGCGACGAGGGATGACAGCAAGGCGCAACAGTGTCCGCGAGCAGACCCTGGTCTGAGTCTGCTCGCAGTGCCCGTATCCGGACCTACTCACTCCCGCCGGATGTAACCGTCCTCAATTGCGCCACCGGTTTACCTGAATCCGCTGTCTCGGAAGGGACAGAGAAGTCCAGACTCACGCCGTACTGTGGCAGTTCCATGGAGCTGACGAATCTCTGTTCTCCACGGTGTACGATGAGCAGTTTATCGATGCCTGAAGTATCGGCTGGCGCCGACGTGGGAATCATCAGAAAGAACCCCGCCGAGCCTACACCAGTGCGCTGAAGCATGAGGAATTGTGCGCCGCCGGTGCGGTTCACAAAAAACTCATACTCCCCAGGTGGAACCAGCGCATTTTGCCAATGTACTTCATGCTCCAGCGAGAACTTGCCATGCGCTACTGTCTGGGCAGCACTTGAGCCCGCAAGCAGACCCAGCGCAGCGACGGCCAAGAAAACGATCGACCGGAAACTGCGAAGTGTTTTCATAACATCTCCTGTTTTGTATGCGTGGACCACACTTCCGGCGCAAGCCCGGGCAGTATGGCTGAGTTAAGGAGAAAACAACGAGGTCAGGAGATTTGCAGTGCAGCTACAAGGCGGCAAGCAAAATTCAGTTTCGCTGGCTTGCTGCAGAGCAAGGGCGAGATTAGGTTGATTGTGGATGAAGCTGCTCGTCGAGTCCAATGAAAAAAAGTTATGGGGTTCATAAGAAGTTATCCCGGTCCGATCCTCGAATTCGCCAAACGATGTCTGCCTTACGCCGTTGGACGGTCATCCCTCACATTTGACGGCACTTGGTTTGCAATTCTGCGCGCAAGTACGAGAACATATCTGTTTGCCCTAACCACAAAATCCTCATAAGGAAGTGGCCGCACCATGGCGACGCAGCGTAAGCCCGCGAAAATCGAACCCAGGAAGCAGAGCGGCGGTGACATTCAAACTCCCAAAGGCAAGCTCGGGGTCATGATTCCCGGCATGGGCGCAGTGGCCACCACTTTCGTTGCCGGTGTCGAAGCCGTGCGCAAAGGAATTGCGAAACCCATCGGATCGCTCACCCAGATGGGCACTATACGGCTCGGGAAGCGCACCGATGCCCGCTCGCCCAAGATCAAGGAATTTGTTCCTCTGGCGGCGCTCGACGACCTGGTTTTCACCGGCTGGGACATTTTTGAAGACGACATGTTCGCTGCGGCTTCCAAAGCCGGAGTGCTGGATCGCGAGCTGCTCGGCCAGGTAAAGCCGCTTCTTAGCTCCATCAAGCCACGCAAGGCAGTTTTCGATCACAACTACGTCAAGAAGATCGACGGGCCCAACGTCAAAAAGGGCAAGAACAAAATGGACCTTGCCGAGCAGGTGCGGGACGACATTCGCGACTTCAAGAGAAGTTCGGGCGCTACTCGTCTGATCACCATCTGGTGTGGTTCGACGGAGACGTTTATCGAGCCGTCCGCGGCCCACCAATCGCTAAAGGCCTTTGAGAAGGCCCTTACCCAGAATGATGAGAACATCGCCCCGTCGATGATCTATGCCTACGCGGCGTTGAGTGAAGGTGTGCCTTTCGCCAACGGCGCGCCTAATCTGACCGTCGACGTCCCGGCCATGCACGAACTCTCCCGCAAGAACGACGCCCCCATCTGCGGCAAGGATTTCAAGACTGGCCAAACCCTGATGAAAACGATTCTCGCGCCCGGATTCAAGGCTCGCCTTCTCGGCCTCAACGGCTGGTTCTCGACCAACATTCTGGGCAATCGTGATGGCGAGGTTTTGGAAGATCCGGGATCTTTCAAAACCAAGGAAGAGTCCAAGCTTTCGGTTCTCGAGCACATTCTTCAGCCCGAGCTTTATCCCGATCTATACGGTAATTTCACCCACAAGGTTCGCATCAATTATTACCCTCCGCGTGGTGATAACAAAGAAGGTTGGGATAACATTGACATCTTCGGGTGGCTCGGCTATCCGATGCAGATTAAAGTCGATTTTCTGTGCCGCGACTCGATCTTGGCCGCGCCCATCGTGCTCGATCTTGTGCTTCTCATGGATCTGGCGCACCGCACTTCGGAGCTCCGCGGGCTGGGCATCCAGGAGTGGCTCAGCTTCTACTTCAAGTCCCCGATGACCGCTCCCGGACTCTACCCCGAGCACGATCTTTTCATCCAGTTGATGAAGCTGAAAAATACTCTCCGTCACCTGCGCGGCGAAGAGCTGATCACACACCTGGGTCTGGAGTATTACGACTGATTTGCCTTAAGAGCCGCAGGGCGAGTCTCGACGGTGTAGGCGCGGGCGTCCTCGCCCGTGCTGGGCTGCGATAAAGCGAAAGCACGAGCGGGGACGCTCGCGCCTACATTTATTGACAGATCTACTGCGGCAGGCCTCCCGTTCTCACATGCACCCGTAGCGAGACAGTCCCAATCGTGCCAGCAGCCGAAGTCGCGCGGCACAGCAACTCCTGGATTTGCTCGCTCTTCTTCGGCGGTGCAGTGAGTTCAAGCTGTACCGGAAAAACCTCTCCTGCGGCGAGTTCATAGCGTTGCGACATATCCGGTGGTGTCCATCCCTCTGGCAAAGTAAACGCAAGCGAAAGCTCGACAGGTTGGCTGCTGTCGTTGCGCAGGATAATTGGCAGTTGGAGGGTTGAGCCAGCGCTGATCGCAATCTCGGGAACCGGGGCCTGCGGAATCGACATCAGGTTGTGCGCCCGCCGAAAGCGTTCGTAGAAAATCCACGGGCCTC
The DNA here is from genome assembly GCA_049582765.1 of Terriglobales bacterium. Lineage (GTDB taxonomy): Bacteria > Acidobacteriota > Terriglobia > Terriglobales > Acidobacteriaceae > JBAUUQ01. The sequence continues at coordinate 214,353 of JBAUUQ010000038.1, read as the reverse complement.
CCAGCGTAATGGATACTCCCGAGTGTTCCTCCGGCGCCGCCGTGGGGGGCCGGACGAATGCGATCGGCGCCGCGCTGACTCCTTCAAAAACATCGCCGGTAATGCTGCTCGTAACATTTGCTTTGCCGAAAATCAGTCCTACGGGAGAGTCCCATCCGTCCTGATCCGCACCTGCCAGCTTGGCCAGTTGCTCGTCGTTCATGGCATCGAGTTTCTCGATGTAGGAACGATACTGCGTGCGATGAAAACGGAATTCGTCGATCGCAATCCGCCAGTAGGGAATGTGGCGGCTGGGGGAGATCCCCGTTGTGGGATACTCCGGCCCCTTCCCTTTGAACTGTTTGTCGTCGCTGGCGTCGGAGAAAAAATACAATTTTTGCGGTTGCCAGGGCTCCAGACCTTCTAGCAGAGTCTCATTCACATGACGAGGTTGCGCGATCTGTGCCGGGAACACCGATGGATCGCCGGCGGAGTCAAAGGCCTCGGTGGCAAGTACTCCGGCCGCCTGGTGGTCGCCGTGATTCTCGCCCATAAAAAACCCCGGCAGCCAGGTGATGATGACGTTGGGTCGCGTCAGGCGAACCATGCGCACCACCTCCTCGAGACAGGTGCCGTGGTGCCAGCTGGCCAGCGACTGGCGCACGTCCTGGCTGGGCGTGTCCCGTCCATCCAGGAACCACACATTCTGGATGCCCAGCTCAGTAAGAGCGTGGCGCAACTCCATCTCTCGCACCGCACCCAGCGAGGTGCCCCGCTCCATCCCCATGTTATTGTGTCCGGCCTCGCCGCGCGTGAGGTAAACGGCAGCTACTTTTTTGCCTTGATCCAGCAACTGGGCGAGGTACGCCGAAACTCCGGTCTCGTCGTCGGGATGCGCCACCACCAGCAGGACGTCCGCCTTGAAACGATCATCCGTCTTCGGAGGCGTCTTCCCGGTGCTCTGAGCGGTATTCTGACCAACAGCAGGGAACGACAGTGCCAGCCAGAGCGCCAGCCGGTAAGTAATTTTCATTATTTCTCCGCAGCTGCCAGGAGTGCGCTTTTATCTTGCGACCTTAACGGTAGCTGCCTGTTGTGTATTGTTGCAAAGACGACGTTGCGCAATGGATGCGGGAACTGTCTGCCACGATCCAAAACCTAAATGCGGTGGATTGTCGAAAAAAAGCAATGTAGGCGCGAGCGTCCCCGCTCGTGCTTCCCTTCGGCGCGGCCCAGGGCGGGCGAGGACGCCGGCGCCTACAAGAACTTTGCTCGGGACTCTTATTCAAAGCGCAGGGCAACCATCGGATCAACCCGGGTAGCGCGGTACGCCGGGATCGAGACCGCGAGGAGCGCCACTGCGCTGAGCAGCAACGGCGTGGCGACGAAGGCGGCGGGATCCCAGGCTTTCACACCGAAAAGAAAATCGGCCAGGAAGCGTGTGAGCCAGAAGGCTCCGCCGATGCCGATCACCACGCCGGTCAGCGCCAGGACCATTCCCTGGCGGATCACCATGTTGCGGATGCTGGGAGCCTGCGCCCCCAGTGCCATGCGGATGCCGAGTTCCTGCGTCCGTTGCTGCACCGAGTAGGCCATGAGGCCGTAAATGCCAATCGCGGCCATCAGCAATGCGGACGAACCGAAGATGGTCAGCAACAGCATGTTGAAACGCTGCCGGGAGATGGTGGAGATAGAAATTTCCTCCATGGTGCGGACGTGCGCCACCGGCAGGCCTCCGCTGGCTTCGCGCAGAGCGACGGAGATGGACTTCACGAGGGTGTGCGGTTCCATGCGGCTGCGCACGATCCACCACAGCGGCGTGATGCGGGAGTTGAGCGCGGTGACCTTGTCGGGCATCTGCGCGATCGGAATGTACATGGTGGGAGCCGGATCCTGATCAAGGCCGCCATCCCGCATATCGCCGACCACACCGATTATCTGGCGAGGCGGCTCGACAAAGACGGGACCGGTGTTGGCACCGATGAGCAGCCGGTCCGCCAGCGGATCGCCACTGGGCCAGAATTTCTTGGCCATGGCTTCGTTGATGATGACGACACCGGGAGCGGAGCCGTCATCATGCTCAGTGAAATTGCGGCCGCGCAGGATGGGAACCCTAAAGGTGTCGAAGTACCTCCATGAAACCGGGAAGTAACCGCCCCCGCCAGTGGAGGGATCATTTCCTTTGGGACGGCCCACGATGTCAAAGGGCAGCCCAAGCCCGCCTTGCAGGGGCAGGCAGCAAGCCGTCGCTGCGCTGCTGACGCCGGGAATGGCGTTGACTCGCTCGGTGCCGTCGCGGATGAGCTGGGCAACCCCAGCGGTCTTCTGGAAGCGCTCCGCACTGAGGGACATGGCCATGGTAAGTACGTTGTGGGTGTCGAAGCCGGGATTGACGCTTTGCAGATTGCGGAAGGTGCGGATGAGCAGCGTCGCTCCGATCACCAGAATGAGCGCCAGTGCCATTTCACTGACCACAAGCGCAGAGCGCATTGTGGCGCTGCGGAAGCCCACGCCGGAGCGGTTGCTGCCCTCGTTGAGTGTGGCGGCAAGGTTGGGGCGCGACGCACTGATGGCGGGGAACAGGCCGAACACAATTCCGGTAAACACGGAGACGCCAAGCGTGAAGAGCAGCACGTTCATATCGAGCGTGACCGCAGAGCCGTTTTCGCCGATCCGCGGAATGTCGCCGGGACTGACGGCGAGCAGCAGACGGACTCCGACCACTCCGAGAATAAGGCCAAGAAGCCCGCTGGTGAGCGAGAGAGCCAGGCTCTCCGCCAGCAATTGCCGGATGATGTGGCCACGGCCGGCGCCCAGCGCGCAACGTGTAGCCAGTTCGCGCTTCCGTGCGGAGGCGCGAATCAGCAGAAGGTTGCCGACGTTAGCGCAGGCAATCAGCAGAACGAAACCGACGGCTCCCAGAAGAACCAGAAGCGACGAGCGGGTGTCGCCGACGATGGATTCCTGCAAAGGGATCACCCCGAAACTGTCCTCGGGTCCGAGTGCTCCGGGATAGGCACTGCGGTACTGGACGGCCGCGAGCTTCAGCTGCGCGTTGGCCATGTTCCGCGTAGTTCCCGGTTTGAGTCGCGCCGCGACGACGAAGTAGTTGGCCCGGTCCTGCGAGGTGAGATCGAACTGGTAGGGCAGCCAGAGATCTCCGCCGGCCTCGGTGACAAAGTTACGTCCAATGACTCCAACGACGAGGTAGGGCAGGCCGTCCAGTTGGATGTTGGTACCGACAATATCGCGATTGCTGCCAAAACGGCGCTTCCACAGACCATAGCTGAGCACCACCACCCGTCCTCCGTTGGGGCTGTCCTCGGCGGTAGTGAAGGTGCGTCCGGCAAGAATCGGTGCACCGAAGAGAGCGAAGTAGTCAGCGCTGACGTGAACGCCCTGCACCTGCTCCGGGTTGTCGCCACCGGTGAGGTTGAGTCCGGCGCCGCCCTGGTCGTACGCCGCGACATGCTTAAAGATGCTGGTCTGCTGCCGCCAGATATTGAACTTGGGAACACTGGCGTCGGAGAATGTTCCCTGGGGCTCGGTGTTCATCAGCTGCACCAAGGTCTGTGGTTCGGGATAGCTAAGCGGCTTGAGCAAAACCGTATTCACCACCGAAAAGATCGCCGTATTCGCGCCAATGCCGACCGCGAGCACGATGATGGCCGCGGCCGTGAAGCCGGGCGTCTTGGCCAGCGACCGCAGCCCGAAGCGAAGATCGCGCCAGGCATTTTCGATCCAGGGCAGGGAACGATAGTGCCAGACGTCCTCGCGCGTCCTACCCGGGTTGCCAAACTTCAGATAAGCCTGACGGCGGGCTTCTTCCGGAGACAAGCCGCGTGCGGTGTTAGCGTCCTGTTCGTGCGCCAGGTGGGACTCGATTTCCTGGGCGAGGTCGGCGTCTTTCTTTGCGCGTTGGGTAAAGCGACGAAGATTCATCACGCTGGCCCTCCCGTCTATTCGGCGGGCTCTCCGAGAATCAGGCCGATGGCGCGCGTCATGCGCCGCCAACGGCCGGTCGCGTCAGCCAGTTGTTTCCGGCCCTTCGCGGTAAGCCGGTAGAACTTTGCCCTGCGATTGTTTTCGCTGACGCCCCACTCGGAGGAAAGCAGCCCGCGGTCTTGGAGGCGGTGGAGCGCGGGATAAAGCGACCCCTGCTCCACATCGAGCGCATTCTCCGAGGTGCGCTCGATCACCTGCGCGATGGTGTGCCCATGGGCCCGTCCCATCACCAGCGTGCGCAGGATGAGCATGTCGAGCGTCCCCTGCAGAATGTCGCCCGCCGCCGTCTCGTGACAAGTCATGGTTCAGGTTCCCTCGAATGTCTAGGGAAAGCACTATACTCCACTCGCATGACTATGGGAACGGCCCCTATTCGGGTATCCCTACGGCAAGGGACACCATGAGCTATTCGCAGCGCAGGAGGGCAATGATGTCGAGCTTGGCGATGCGGCGCGTGGCGGACCAGATGCTCGTCGAGGCCACCAGAGCGAGGAACAAAATCAAGCCGGCGGAGGTTAGCCCGTCCACAGACTTCGCTCCCTCGATCAGGTTTTCGAGAAAACGCCCGGCAAATCGCGCTCCGGCTATTCCGGGAATGGCTCCAGCCATGACCATCAGCAAGCCGTGCCGCAAGAGCAGGCTCCGAAGTCGACCCGGTGTTGTGCCGAGGGCCATTCGCACACCCATTTCCTGGGTCCTCTGGACGACGGCATAGGAAACGATGCCGTAGATGCCAATCACCGCCAGCAGCAGTGCGAATCCCGCAAAAATCCAAACCGCGGTCCGGTAGAACTTCGGGGCGGCGAAGACCTCATCCAGTCGCTGCTGCATGGTTTTTACACCGAAGACGGGAACTTGCGGGTCCACCGACTGGATCGCGTCGCGGATCGCCGCGAGGTGATCTTCCGCCCGGCCATCCACGCGCACGACGAAGGTCGAGAAGAAGCTGCCGGGAGTCTCCGACGGAATGAAGACCTCATTCCCCTGCGCAGTTGTCGGATCGGTCTCGTACTCCATTCCTCTCACGACGCCAACAATTATCCGCGTGTCATCCTCGTTTGTGAGCTGATGACCCACGGCGTCCTGAGGAGCGCCAAATCCGGCTGCAAATCTCTCATTGACGACGGCAACGTTGGCGCCAGAGCGGACCTCGGCTTCGGTGAATTCCCGGCCGTACAAAATCCGTCCGCCCATGGTGTGGAAATATCCCGACAAAACCGGGATCAGCGTGGAACTACGTTTAGCCGGGCGCCCGTCCAATCCGAGCGGTCCCCCGACAAACGCCGAGGCGTACAGGGGAAGGAATTCGGTGGCACTTGCGGTGCGAACTCCGGGGAGGCTGCGGATGCGATCGAGCACTTCCTCAAAATATGGGAGCTGTCGATTGTTTAGCTGGCGGGTCGTACCGTCCAAGGAGACGCCTACGGTTACGATGCCCTTCACATCGTAGCCGCGGTCGATTCTCATCAGGTGGACGAACGCGCGCCCCAGCGATACCGACCCCGCGAGCAGAATCACGGTTAGCATCACTTGTGCGCAGGCCAGGCTTTCGCGAAGGAGTCGGGAGCCGCGGGTCGAACTGTAGCTCCTTGAAGGGATAGCGTGGATGCGGCCTACATACAGCGATGGTAAGACGCCCAACGCCAAGGTGGTAATGATGGACAGCATCAAGGTGAAGGCCAGTACCCGTCCATCCAGGATTGAATAAGACTGCGCGCCGAGAGGTGGGGGCTCAATCTTCGCCGCGAGCGAGGTCGTCCAATATGCGATCGTCAATCCAGCCAGAGTGGCAACGAACGAGAGAAACAGGCACTCGGTGAGCAATTGTCGCGCAGCCGGGCGCGACTTGCTCCCAACGCGGAACGTATGGCCAGCTCGGTCGTGCGATCGGCGGTGCGGGCTGTCAGGAGATTCGCCACATTCGTACAGGCAATCAGCAAGACCAGAACCACGGCGGCCATGAACATCAAAGAGGCGTTCTTCACCGGGCCGGCAAGTCCGTCCTGCAACGATGTCATGCTCGGGCGCAGGCTGGAATTGTCGATTCCTCCCGGTTCTGGCGACAGGCGCTCCACCTCCACGGCCAGCGCGGCACGCGCCTGCGGCCAGGTGATGCCCGGCTTCAGCCGCGCGATGGTTCCCCATCCGTTATTGCCGGGGCTGAAGGCTGCCGGCTTCCAAAGAACCGCCTTGCCTGGGTAATCAAACCCCGGCGGCGCAACGCCAACAACGGTAAGAGGGTTTCCGTCGATTCGGATCGTGGCGCCGAGGATTTTCGGGTCGCCTCCGAAAAGCTGTTGCCAGAGTCCGTAACCGATCACCGCCACGGCGTTGCGTCCGGGCAATCCCCACCCCGTCCCGTCCATATCATCCTCCGGGGTGAATCCAGTTCCGAGCACTGGCTGCGTGCCCAGCACCGAGAAGAAGTTCCCGGATGTCTGGGCGGCATGCGCCCTGCTCCCGACGCGCATTCCGCCAAGGTTCACATCGAATTCCTCAAAGAGCGCGGCATCGGCGAGATACCCACTCTGCTGCCGCCAATCGTGAAACTGCTTCGCGCTATCGTGGGGCGGAATAAACTCATGCAGCAGGGCCAGGCGGTCCGGTTCATCAAACGGAAGTGAGCGTAGGAGCAAAGCGTTGACTACGCTAAAGACACCCGTGTTTGCGCCAATGCCGATGGCCAGGGCGGCGATGGCGAAACCCGCGTGCCACGGACGGCTAGCCCAAAGCCGAAGGGTGTACTTGAAATCCTGAAAGACTTCGTGCGAAACCTCTACTGGAATGGATACAGCCAAATCGGCGAGAAGGCGAATCCAGAGTCCTACAAGAGCCCAGCCCCCGCCGGATTCGGCCAATTCATCGCGAAATTCCGTTTCCATGGGCGCTGCATAGCTTTCACGAAATCCAGCGGGATAGAGCCTGAGCAGCCAGCGGTACAACCGCAACGAGAAGGATTGGTCAGGCATGCCTAGGCACTCCAAACCTTGCCCCGGCTAGCAGCACCAACTCGCGCATACGAGCCGCTTCCGCCTGCGCCACCTTGCGTCCGTAGGGTGTGATCCGGTAATAACGACGGCGCTCGTCGTCAAGGTGCGGGTCGGGCCGGTCGGTAGACTCTTCGATCAGCCCCAGCTCCAACATCTTGTTGATCGATCCGTACAGCACTCCGGGGCCCAGCTTCAATTTGCCTTTAGTGCGCGCCGCGATTTCGCGCTTGATGGCATAGCCGTGGCGTTCGCCCTCGCCGAGGGATAGAAGGATGTGGAAGACAGCAGGTGAAAGCGGCGTCATATCCGCCGCAGCGAAGTGATCTCTGGTAGACATACTAGTACGTAATCGGACATAGTATGCTCGCGTTTAGATTAAGTTGTCAAAGACAGCGCCTATCGAGGACCGCGCTCGAGGGGTCGAGGGTGCGGGAAGCTGCTCCTATTTTGCGCTATCCAGAACAATCCTACGGGCCACATCACAGCTTCTAAAACGGCGCTACGACAATCGTCTCTCCCGCTTATACTCGTCGAACTTCTCCAGAAACCGGTCAATGTCGGCCTTCGACAAGTAATATGGCGTCGAAAGCCGCAGCTTGGCCGGCTCTCCGCCGCGGATACGAATCTTGTGATTCGTCCACATCCACTTCTCAAATTCCATTCTCTGCAGAGAAGGAACATTTACGGTGGTGATGGCGCAGCGTAACGCAGAATCAGGCGACGTCCAGGAATCCGCTCCCCGCTTAATCATTGCTGCCAGAATGTAGTCGCATAGCTCCCGATGGCGCCGCTCGATCCGCTCCATGCCGATATCGTTGGCCATCTTGATCGCAGCCTGAAATCCCAACAGCGCCGGCACATTCGACGATCCAATGCGCTGAAAACGCTCGGCGCGAATCTGAGGCTCATCCCAGCCTTCGGTCGCGATAGTGCTCCATACCCGGTCAATTACTTCATCGCGCACGTACAGAAATCCCGAACCCTTCGGCGCCTGCAGCCACTTGTGGGGGCTCGACGAATACAAATCGCAGCCCAGATCATGCACGTTCAGCCGCATCATTCCGGTGACGTGCGCACCGTCCACCGCCGATAAGATGCCTTTCGACCGGGCCAGACCGCACAGCTCTTTCGCCGGTAAGACCACGCCGGTAGCCGTAGTGATGTGGCTGAAGAACATCACCCGCGTCCTGGGGGTGATGGCGTCGCTGAACAGATTCAGGACTTGGGCGGCATCCTTCACCGGCTTGGGCAGGCTTATCTTCTTAACCACAACCCCGTAGCGTTTCGCCCGCAGCTGCCAGGGCCCTTCGCCGCCGGGATGTTCCTGGTCGGTCATCAGCACTTCATCCCCAGCCTTCATATCAATTCCGTTGGCGATGTAGCTGTTTGCCTCGGTGGCGTTCCGCACCAGCGCCAGCTCGTCGCGCGTGCAACCAATAAACTCCGCCAGCGGGTCGCGGAACTGGTTCCACGCCGCATAACCCCAAATGGGATAGTCCTCCGGATCCTGCTGGTCCATTCTTTCTGTGCTGGTGTATCCGTCGAAGATCGCCCGCAGAACTGGCACTGGACTGGAACCGACAGTGCCGTTATTGAGATAGACCTCTTCGAGCGGAATCAGGAACTGCTTGCGCAGCTCCGCCCAGTAAGCCTCGGGATTGCTGTTGTATTCCGCCGAGCCGGGGAGCGACGAAGGCGCTTTTACCAGCTGAGCGAACAGGCCCGGCGGAAGGGCAAGGGTGGCGGTAAGGCCGGAAGTGGTAGAAGCAAGAAACTGGCGGCGATTGAGCAAGCGCACCTCCGCGGTAGTCTGGCGTGGCTGAAAGCAGGGACGCGCCATATTACGACCCCGTCCAGGTGATGGCAAGTCATGTACATCCTTGCGCTTGCAGGCCTCCTTGAAGTCGATCACGGGTGCAGGAGGTGGATAACCTTCCGCCCTCGGTTTGCGTCTCACCTACAGGGAAATCCCGGGCAAAGGTGTTTCCATGACGGGGTATAATCCTGGTAGAGCCGAGCGAAGCAGTAGGGGAGTTGCCATTATGAAGTTTAGATTGTCGATTTCAACGGTTGTATTGCTGATGTTTGCTCTTGCCCCATTCACCTTGGCACAGGCTCCCTCCGGGACGACCGACCCCACGGCACCTGATCCCCGCCAGGCCAGTCCAAGGCAAACCGGCCCCGGCCAGACGGTTCCGACCGGTGATCCCGGCATTACCCCCGGTGCGCCCCAAAGCGGCAGTCAGTCGGACAGCGCGAATCCGCAGAGCGGACAACCCGCTCCGGCTCCCGCGGTCCAGCCGGCAGATCCCAGCAAGGTAAAGCATGACGGCGGCAAAGACGATGTGGATGCGGTCGGGAATCGCAAGATGGGAGGCCGCGGTCTGGGTAACTGGTACTCGATCGAGAGCGACATCAAGATGGGCAAGCAGTATGCCCAGATGGTGGACTCTTCCTCAAAGATGATCAGCGACCCGATCGTGACCGAATATGTGAACCGCCTCGGACAAAACCTGGTGCGGAACTCCGACGCCCAGGTCCCGTTCACCTTCAAGGTCATTGACTCCGACGTGATTAACGCCTTCTCGCTTCCCGGCGGCTTCGTGTACGTCAACTCCGGTACCATCCTGGCGGCAGACGAAGAAGCAGAACTGGCCGGGGTGATGGCCCACGAGATTGCCCACGTTTGCGCCCGCCACGCCACGCGTCAGCTGACCCGCTCCCAATATGCCAACTTTGCCACTATCCCGCTCATCTTCGTGGGTGGTGGAATCGGCTATGCCGCCTATGAAGCCATGGGCCTCGGCTTGCCGGTGGCCTTCATGAGCTTCCAGCGCGGTTTTGAAGCGGAAGCCGATTACCTGGGCCTGCAGTATGACTACAAGACGGGCTACGACCCGCAAGCCTACATCAGCTTCTTCGAGAAAATTCAGGCGCAGGAAAAGAAGAAGCCCGGCTTCATCGACAAGACCTTTGCCAGCCATCCGCAGACGCCTGACCGCATTGAAGCCTCGCAGAAAGAGATCGCCACCATTTTGCCCGCTCGGGCGGAGTACACGGTCAGCACTTCGGAGTTCGATGAAGTCAAGGCCCGCCTGGCATCCATTGAAAACCGGCGCAAAATGGTGGACCAGAAGGACGTCAACAAGCCCACTCTGCGACGAACCTCGACGGCCGACCAGACCGGCAAGGACGCGGGCAGCACGGACGACGGGCATCCGACGCTCAAGCGCCGCGACGACAATTAGGATGTCGGCGCGACCGTCCTGGCTTGTGCAAAGGGCCGCGTAAGCGGCCCTTTCATTGCTCAGGTTTACTGCTTACTGTTTTAGCGCACCCGTAATCACTGTCATGGGATCGCTCTCGATAGCAAAAAGGGTCGCGCCCCCGCCGACTACCACGAAATTGAAGTTTCTTGTCGATCCGCCCTGCGGCGTCAGCTCTGCTGATCCGATGCAATTAGAGTTGACCGAGTAAGTGCCGGACACCGGTACCCCCTTTTCCGGCACCCCGGCGGTGGTCCCGGATTCGGTGCCGGTTATCCCGCCTTTTCCGTCCAGGGATAATCTGTCCAGAAAGATGACCCCTCCAATACCAATCTCCAGGCCGCCGTTCTGAAACCCGTACTTGGTTCCCAGCGCCTTTTTCGTACACGTCGCCGCACCCTGTTGCACGGCGTTACCTGCATTGCGTACTCCTGCATCCGTTTCTACGAACTCGATCGTGCTGTTGCCTTCGACCAGCACCGCGCGATAGTGCGATACGCCGCCCGCCTCATGCACCGTAAAGCTGCCGGTGCAGTTCGAAGAGATACTATAGGTTCCGGTAAGAGAGAAGCTAGCAATCGTGCCGTCGCTGCTGACGGTTTCCACTCCCACCATGGACCCGGTCGGCGTACCGGCGGTGGCTTGAAACTGTCCAACCGCGGCGGTCGGTAGTCCCTTTCCGTCCACCCCGGATGCCTCAAACCCATAGGTTCCACTTACGCTCGAGTTCGAACACGAAGCCGCAACTGGGAGTGGCATCACCGCTGCGGCAAGAAACACACTGACTGCACAAATCACTCTGGCCAGCATTTCACCGTCCTCCTGATTCGGTTGTCGATTAATAAAACAACGTGTGATTCTGTTCCGGGTCTGCAAGCGCGTCAAGATGCAAGACCTTGCAACTTCGCTGGTCTCGCGGCATTCAGCGGCAAGAAAAAAGCCGCGATCGCTCGCGGCCTTTCTTCTTGCCTCAAACTATGACCATCAGTGTCTTAGCACACCCGTGACGACCGTCATGGGATCAGTCTCGATGGCCAGCAGGGTATTCCCGTTGTCCACAACTACAAAATTGAAATTTGTCGCTGCCGTACCTTCGGGTGTGAGCACGGCCGAGCCTGTGCAGTCCGAGTTGACGGCGTAGCTACCGGACAAGGGCACGCCTTTAACAATGCTGCCAGCCTGGCTCCCCGATTCGTCCCCCCTGACGCCACCGGAGCCGTCGAAACGCAGTCTGCCAACGAAGGCGATAGGGCCAAATCCAACGACAGGTCCACTGTTCTGAAACCCGTACTTCGTGCCGATGCCCTGGTTCGTGCAAGTCGCGTTGCCCTGCGCCATGGCGTAGCCAAACACAATTGCTCCCTTATCGGTTTGCACGGTTTCAATCCGGTGCCCCCCTGAGACCACCTCGAAGCGAAAGTGCGCCGTGGTAATGCCCGGCGCATTTATGGTGGCGGTGCCGGCGCAGCTCGCAGCAATGCTGTAGGTTCCAGTGATGGGCGATGTAGTAACGATGCCATTGACGTCGAGGGTTTCGGTTCCGGACAAGGTCCCGTCCGGCGTACCAGGAATTACCGTAAGTTGTCCGACCGTGGCGGTTGGTTGATTCTTTCTAGTAGTGCCGGAAGCCACAAACCCGTAGGTTCCGCTCACGCTCGAATTCGAACAAGTTGCAGACGCAACCGTGCCGAGCGCAATCGTGGTGGCAAAAAGCAGGGAAGCGATACGGATCATTCCGGAAAACATGGGTGGCCTCCTCCCAATTCTGTGCTCAATCAAAAATTCCCGGCAGTCAAAACCGGTGGATTCGGAGTGGAACCTGCGCTCTCAAGGTGCGTCATCAAACCCGCAGACAAGAGAGAGCATCCAGGCTGAACTGGCCGAAGAACGGGCGAGACGGTGTGTTCGACAGCGCCTGATTTTGCCTCTGCCCGGCCTTCCCGTCAAGATGCAAAGGTTTGCAGCCTGTTGAAGCTTTGCCTGGCATTACATCCTTCCGGCTAGAAACACAAAGGCCGCGACTGGCGTCGCGGCCTCACCAAGCTAATTTAGAAATTGATTATGCGGCTTCCTTGGCGGCCAGAGACTGCCCATAGTGGCGCGCTTCCGAAGAAGTACCGATCACTTTCATTTCATTCCAGTCGTACGGAAGCTCCTTGCCGCAGTCCAGGCAGACAACATATGTCCCGGTAAGGGAAGCAGCCTGGTTCCGCTTAGAACCGGAGCGGACACTCATCGGAAAGCTATAATGGCTGTGCCAGCAACCGAAGAAAGCATCGAACACTTTGTTAATCATCCCTCCACCTCCCACAACACACGCTGTCTCTTCTAGTTAGATTCAAGACGGGACAAAAGGGTTCGTCGCGTCGCTTCGGTGCGCGAACAACCAATCCACAGCTAAAGCTCTTTTGGGTTAAAAAGGGGCTACCACCAGGAAAAACAGCCTATGCCCTCTCGGGTCCCGCCTTCTTCTTGGCGTGGCACTTGGAGACGATGGCAGACCGTAGCCGGCTTCGAAGATCTTCAGGAAGTTCGTAAAGTTGAGAGTCGCGGTAGATTTCGATGGTCTTCTTGGTGGTATCGCAAACCACGTAGCAGTTGTGGCACCAAGCCAGATGATCCTCCAATTCTGCCTTGGTGCGGTCGTCAATGACGCCGTCCAGATAGTTGGTCAGCTCCTGCAAAAATTCAGAGCACTTCACTGGTTCCCATCTCCACTGTCATGTCTCGAGTTCCCATCCGGAGCTTCGCGTCTCCGAAAATAACGGCTCAGCCGCTCCCGCAGCTGCAAACGCGCGCGCAGCAGCCTCGACTTCACTGCCGGAATGCTCAGTTCCAGCGCCTCCGCAGTTTCCTCGGTCGAGAGCCCTTCCACGTCGCGCAAAACGAAGACCGTGCGAAAACTCGCCGGCAAGCCCTGAATCGTGCGGGTCAAAATGTCCCGCAATTCCGCCTGATTGTACTGCTGCTCAGGGTTTGGACTCCAGTCCGCCACTTCTCGCGGCAAGGAGTCATCTTCGGTCTTGACTTCTTCGTCCAGCGAAACTGTGCGCTCCGGCCGGCGACGGCGCAACTTCATCAGCGCCTCGTTGACCGCGATTCGCACCAGCCAGGTATAAAACTTCGACTGGCCCTGGAACTGATTCAGATTCCCGTAGGCCTTCAGGAACGCGTCCTGCACCACGTCTTCCGCGTCTTCGCGGTTTTGCGTGATGTGCTGCGCGATCCGAAAGACATTCCGATCGTAACGTCGCACCAGCTCTTCAAAGGATGGAACATCGCCGCCCTTGGCGGCCTGAACCAGAGCCAGCTCATCACTAACTGGCTCACCTACTTTGGGTTGGATGGTACTCATTCTGCATCCGATGCAACAATTTTCGCGTTCCGGCCAAAGGAAAACGTTTATTTTACTTGGTAATTCGTTCTGACGCGTAACTGTTTTGACGCGTCTCTGCCCGGCTGGATATGCGGGAAATTCCACATTGCGGAGAGCGCCTCAGTGGAACAGGTACTAAGGTCACACCGAAGTCTGGGCAAATGGCCCTATAATCAGAACTTTGCAGAGGGTATAGCATAACCGCGCCCTGCGGCCCGAGCTAAGACGGAAATGGCAGACACAAGCGAAATTGGACAAATCGTCGAAAGAGCGGTGAGTGCGGCCCTGGCGGACCAACTGCCGAACCTGCAAGAACAACTGGTGCGTCAGGTCCTGAGCGCGGTGCAACCTTGTCTGGAAAAGCCCGCCGGCTCGGGCGAAAGTGGAGCTGCTGAATTATTGAAGGCGATCTCCGCTATTCATGCGGGCAGCACGCAGAAGGAAATTTTGCGCGCGCTGCTTGAAAGTACCGGACACTATAGCGGGCGGGCGGCGCTGTTTGTTGTCAAGTCAGGTTCCGCCTCCGGGTGGCAGGGACATGCCTTCGACAACAAGGACGATATCAAAGATTTTGCCCTCGACCTGAGCAGCCCCGGGCCCGCTCAGGTTATGGAAACCCGCGCTGCGGTGACCATCCCCGTATCCGAGATGGACCCGAAATTCGTCTCGCAATTTGGATCTCCGGCGCAGGACCGGCTGCTCCTGCTTCCACTGAGATTGAAGGAAAAAATCGCCGCCCTCGTATACGCCGATGCTGGCACGGATTCCAGCGGAACGATGGACACGGCGGCACTGGAAGTTCTGGTGGCCGCCACCAGCGCCTGGCTCGAAGTCGCGTCTTTGCGTAAGCAAGCCGCGAAAGAGGGAACCGCTGAACCCAGCGCGGAGAGCGCTCCCGTGCCGGTGCAGACCGTTTCATCTTTTTCGGATCCCTTTGCGGCCCATGCGCCCAAACATGTCTCGCCCGCTCCAGTAGAGGTTGAAGAACCAGCGATGGCTGTAGCCAGCGCCGAGCCCGCACCCATTATTTCCGGCGCTACCAGCGCGGCTGCTGCCGCTGCCCCTGCTGCCGATGCCTTTGCCCAAATGTCGGTGGAAGATGCCGAAGTCCATCGCAAGGCGCAGCGCTTTGCCCGCCTGCTCATGGATGAGGTCAAGCTCTACAATCAAGCCAAAGTGGCGGAGGGCCGCAAGAACAAAGATCTCTACGATCGCCTGCGGGAAGATATCGAGAAAAGCCGGTCGACCTATATGAAGCGTTACGGTAACACTGTCGCCGCCACCGCCGATTACATCAACACCGAACTAATCCGCAGCCTGGCAGAAGACGACGTCTCCCTGCTGGGCCCGAATTTCCACCGCTAACTTCAAATCTGTGGCTCCCCCGAACCCAAAACGAAAACAACTCTTGCCATCCACTTCCGCCAAAAATGGAAGATAATTAAGACAGTGGTAGTCCTTAGGAAATTCATCCTCATTCTGGCTTCGGCGGCCGTGAGCAGCTGTGTACTTGCTTCGCCCCCGATTCAATCCCCTGCGCGAACCGCTCCCAGGAAAAGAGCAACCTCCTCCGCGAAGCCACCAAAGCGACCATCGCCTCGGCTTCGCCGCATGCGCCAAGCATTCGTTGCGTCCGCCACTTTGAAGCCGATGGCCCGGCAGCTCATCCAGGATCGTTCGCCGGCCGCCTACGCCGGGGTGCAGTCCTATGCCGTTCGCCACGCTAAAGAGGATGCCGGCGCCTTAGCCTGGCTGGTCATCGGATACGCCCGCATTCTCGATCACAACTACACCCAGGCCATCGATCCCCTCAACCGGGCCAAACCTCACGCCGGCGACCTGGGCGATTATGTCAGCTACTACCTGGGAACGGCCTACCAGCAGAGCGGACGGCAGGCCGAAGCCATCGCCACCTTTAGCGCCTTCGATAAAGCCTATCCGGACTCGCTTTTGATCCGCGACGCCCACGTGGTTTTCGCCAATGCCCTGGTGGCGGATGGCCGGGCCGCGGAGGCTGCCGAGTTGCTGGAAAAGGATCGCCAGCCGGTGCGAGCTGATCTTGAACTGGCGCTAGGCCGCGCTTACGAAGCCGACAATCAACCAGCCAAGGCGCTGACCATCTTTCGCAATCTTTACTTCACCATGCCGCTAAGCTGGGAATCGACCCAGGTGCAGGGGGATTTGCGCAAATTGGCGGACTCCACCAAGCTTCCTCCGCCAGGTCCAGAAGCCCATCGCACTCGGGCCGATCTGCTCGCCAGAGGCAAGCAGTTCAGCCAGGCGGCGAATGAATATCGAGACCTGCTGGACGAGGTCAGTGGCAGCGACCGCCCCACGGTCGAGATCGCGTTAGCCGAGGCGCTACGCCGTAGCGGCCAGAACCGGGAAGCGAAGAAGCTTTTGGAATCGATGCCTGCCTCCTCGGCGGATGTCAACGCGGCGCGCCTTTTCAACCTCGGAGAAATCGCGCGCAGTACCAACGACGACGATGGCTTCCTGCGGACCGTCGAGCAGTTGCGCCAGTCCTATCCCACCAGCTCGTGGCTGGAGCAGGCGTTACTTTCGGCAGGCAACATTTACCTGCTTCGGCGCGACTACGACAAAGCCATCGATTCTTATCGGGAATTGCAAGAACGATTTCCCAACGGCGGACGGGCTTCCTACGCCCACTGGAAAGCTGCATGGTTGAGCCTGCGACAGGGGAGAAATGCCGAAGCCAAACAGGATTTCGAAAATCAGATTGCCTTATACCCCACTTCGTCGGAAGTTCCTGCCGCGCTCTACTGGCGGGCGCGATTGGCCGAAGAGGATAACGATGCAGCCATAGCTCGCGCCTATTACCTGGCGCTTTCACAGCGCTACCGCAATTATTATTACGGCGAACTAGCGCGCCAGCGCCTCGGCAAGATCAAAAAAGAGGCCGATCCTGCCCACTATGCCGTGCTAGACCGGATTCCACCGATCAACGCCAATGACAAGATCATCGGTAGCCCCATCCCTAGCGATAACCTGCGGGTGCAGAAGGCAGAACTTCTGGCCAACGGAGCGCTGCTCGATTTTGCCGTCCGCGAACTGCGCGCCGCCGCTGAAGAGGATAAAGGGAACTGGCTGCCGGCCGAGACCGCCCGTCTGTATCAGGATTTGGGCCGCTATGACATGAGCATCGAAGTCTTGAAGCGTGCCGTTCCCAATTACTTTGCGCTGGACCTGTCCAGTCTGCCGCGTTCCTATTGGGAAGGACTCTTTCCCAAGCCCTATTGGATCGACACCAAGCGATACTCCTCCAGCAACGCTCTTGATCCGTATCTGGTGGCTTCCCTCATACGGCAGGAGTCTGCTTTCAACCCCAATGCTGTGTCTCGAGCCAATGCAGTTGGCTTGATGCAACTGCTGCCAAAGGTTGGCAAGGGCGTAGCCCGGCAGGAGAAGCTCCGGCGCTTTAACCCCTCCGAGCTATTTTTGCCTGGGATCAATCTGCAACTGGGCACGCGTTATTTCCGCACCATGGTCGATAAGTTCGGCAGCTTTGAGTATGCCCTGGCTGCCTACAACGCCGGTTCCGACCGGGTGCAGGATTGGCTGGGCCAAGGCCAGTACCGCGATCCCCAGGAATTTGTGGAATCTATCCCCTTTACTGAAACCCGCGAGTACGTGCAGAACATCCTCCGCAACGCCAACGTCTACCGGCAGCTCTACGGCGCCCCGTAGTCGGTCTCTGCTGCTGAGTGAGCATACCCTCCTTGGTGGTCGTTCCGAGAAGCGCAAGCGGCGAGGAATCTGCAGCGTCCCCACCCGGCAGCCTGCCGTTCCGGCTGGCTAGGAAACACGCGCTTTTTTTACAATTTTTAACGATCCATCGACGGCCCGCCCGAGTAAAATTGCCTGGTACGATTCCGCTCTGGCCGTAAATTCCCTCACCAAGGAGTACGTGATGAAACCTTCTACGCAAGCTGTTCCCCCGGGATTTCACACAGTGACTGCCGCTCTGACGGTTCGCAATGGCGCACAGGCAATCGAGTTCTACAAGAAGGCGCTGGGCGCCGAGGAGCGCATGCGCATGGCCGGACCCGACGGCAAGATCAGCCACGCCGAGTTGAAGATCGGCGATTCCATTATTTTTTTGACCGACGAGAACCCCGCTTTCGGTAACAAATCACCGCAGACGCTAGGGGGCAGCAGCGGCAGCCTCTATCTGTACGTCGAGGATGTGGACAAGGCATTCGAACGCGCCGTGGATGCCGGCGGCAAGGCCACCATGCCGGTAGCCGATATGTTCTGGGGCGACCGCTTCGGAAGCTTTGTCGATCCCTATGGCCACACCTGGGGCTTGAGCACTCATACCCAGGACATGACCGAAGAGGAAATCGAAGAAGCCGCAAAAGACTTCTACACCCAAATGGCGCAAGCCCAAAAGAAAACAGCCTAGCTCGGTGAGGAACTGAACCACAAAGGGCACGAAGAAACACGATGGATGCACGTCCGTGTTTCGTACGGGTCCTTTGTGGTTTCCGTTCCGCCCTGAATTCGAGAGTGACCCGGTAGGGAGTAGGTAGTGAAATCGCTGGATAGCAAGAAGCCCTTCTAAGCTGGTTATGGGGAAGATAAGCTCTCTACATGAGTGCGAGACCATGGCTGCCGCTGCTGCTGATCTTGGCGCGAGCGTTCTCTTCCCAGGGCGGCGAGTTATCCTCGCGGCCACCGAAAGCTTTGGCACTGGTGGACCAAGCGCGGGCGTTGCCTCCGGAGTTTCGCGCTGACACCCTCCTGCGGCTTGCCAATTCTTCGTTGATATCAGATAAATCGTGGAAGCAAGAACTGATCGAAGAGGCATATTGGTCTGGTTCCCACGCTTTCCTTCCATATCTGCAACACGCTAACGGACGGTCAGACTGGGTCACAGCGAATGCGGTAAAGGCAAACGGACTTGAGGTCCTGACCTTACAAACCAAAGCGGTCCAGGAAATGCTGCCGCTCAATCCGGGGAAAGCGCTGCGCTTGTTCGAGGAAATGCAGCCCGTAACTTTGCCGAAGCTAAATTGCTCCATCGCGTCGACTCCCGATGTTACGACTTACTATCAGACGGGAGTGCTTCTCTTCGAGGGTGCATTCACGGCCAAGCAGCGAACCAATGGAGACGACTTCGCTTTGATACGGCAGTTAATTAATTCCGCCGAGGCACCCGCACAAGTGCCACCCGCTCTGGAGATGGTGTTCGCGGTGAAACTAGCCCTTGACCAACGGCGCAGTCTTTTATCCGAGTTAGCCGCAAGGCTTCAGGAAATCTCCCGCTCTGACCGTGAGTACGGTGCCGCCGAAACGGAGTTGGTATCAGCCGTAGCGTCCGCCCCCCTGGGACAAGCCGAGGCTGCGGTGCTTTTGCCCGCCCTGAGTTCCTACATTGTGAGACACGTCAGCGCCCGTCGCTGTGCGGACAACATGCCTAGGGCGGGAGGGATGGCGAACTCGGCCGAGGAGTTCAACAGTTTGGTCGCCAAGCTCGACCCTACGGAGTCCAGCTACAAACACATCTCAGCTGAGGAAGCGAAGCCTACAGAAGATAACGCCACGCATGAAGAAAACCTGATCGGACAGTCCCCAAATTCGCAGGCCGTCACAGAAGCACTGAGATGGCTGGATCACGACGAGAGCGCTCCTGGCAGTCAAGTCGTCCACTGGACTCTGAAACAACGCTCCAGCGAGGTTTGGCTGGAGCACTACGACGATGCAGCCAGACTTATCCACGACTTGAAGGAGACCGATGAGAAGTCCCCGGAAGGGTTTTTTTGCATGAAAGCAGACGCTCTCAACCGCTTGGCGGTATTTCCGCCACCTGGCCCAATCCGCGATAAGGCCATGGAAGAGTATCGGGACTTCCTGGAAACGTTCTATCCTTCGATACAGAATCCGAACCTCTGGTTCACGATGTTCCGCCACATGCTTTACACTGCCCGCTTCTCCGATGATGCGAAGGACAAAGCCTGGATACTGAGCGAACTGGCGCGAAGCTCCAATCCGATTATCGCGTTCTACGCGACGCTAGAGAGCAGAATCGGCCCTCCGGAAGCGAGCTATCCGGATTCGCACGTCAAAGCTGCACATAGCTAGCCGCTTGCCGTTGGAATGTTGACTTAATGTCTCTATTGCACTCATTGACCGTGATCGTGAGTGTAAACGCCTGATAACGTCAACTGTCAGGTCACTTCTCTGTCGAGCGACGAGTTTCTTGCTCTCGCTTTGCTTGGATATCCCGTTCGTGCAGTTCGCGCAGATTCCGCCAGCGTGCATACTGCTCAGCTTTTGCGGGATCAGAGTCTTCTTCGCCTTTAAGCCAAAACACAAACCAGTCTACCGTACCCCCTTGGGCGGTCAGTCGTTCAGCCGGTTTGACTGGCGAATGCTCTGCGTCAGGGAGCCACGTCAGTTCAACGGGCTTTCCGAGGCGGCGTAGCCCGGAAAACCATTCCCAGTTGTTCAACAGCGAGTATCTCCTGAAACCCAAGAGCCACACGGGCGTGTGCACTCTCTCGAGACTAAAGCCGGTTGCGTGTTGGAGCCACAATCCCAGCCCACTTCCAAATGGCCGTCCCCCATTGATCCGTTCGTAGGTGTATCCTGCATTCACGTCAGTGTTCAGCCAAGACATGTACTGTACGTATGACGCGTCCATTCCGTCTGGTATCACAGCGGCGGCAATTGGATACTTTGAGAAAGCTAATGTGTATCTAACGTGATACCCCGTGCGACCCCATCCCAGCAGGCCAATCAGCCTACGATCGATAAGTCCCAGCCGGTCCAAGAAATCAATAAGCCCTTCTATTGACGACATGGCCGCAGGTCCTTCAGTGGTTGTCGTCAGACTTTCTCGAGACGGAAGGCCAACCTGTGCAACAACAATGTCCCTGGCAGCTAACTCTTGAGCGGCATAGCCCGCCGTGGAAGGACCATCCATCCAGAACTTGTGAGAGTCCCATCCCTCAAGTTGAACCACGAACGGGTATCTCCTCCCGGCCACGTAACTTGGTGGTAAGTACAGACCCCCTTTGGAATCACGACCGTCTGTTCCCTTCCAACTTATTTCCTCGACTCTGCCAAACTCCAGATTATGGAACTGAGGGTTCGGATCTAGGAGCATGGTTTCCTGCTTTGTTGCCTCGTCAATCACGACTAGCCGCGGAGGTGTGTTCATGTCCTGTTTTTCTTC
The DNA here is from genome assembly GCA_049582765.1 of Terriglobales bacterium. Classification (GTDB taxonomy): domain Bacteria; phylum Acidobacteriota; class Terriglobia; order Terriglobales; family Acidobacteriaceae; genus JBAUUQ01. The sequence goes on along the minus strand of JBAUUQ010000038.1, from coordinate 193,536 downwards.
GACACTGAAAGTTCTGCCGGGTGCTTCAGTCGCTGAGTGTGGGACAATTGTAGGTGCCCAAGTATCACCCCTTTTTTGAAACGCCATGGCACCGTCCTTGTTCTCTCCGAAAATCGAGCGCGCCTGGAGCACAATCGTGCTGGTCTGTGGATTCCACTGGACAAGATCAGCCAGTCCTTCGTAGATCGTGCGGATTTTTCTGGTTTTCAAATTCACTTCCACCGTGAACAGGTCTGGTCTGTCATTTCTCCCCACAGGAACACCCACACCGCCCAGCGGAAGATAAGTCGCGGTTACAACGACAGAGATCCCATCAAGTGACCACGCAACATCCGGCCTCTGGCTTGGTAGTGCCGGTGCTTCGATGAGTGGAGATACGAGGCCGCTATTGGGGTCGACGACGAGGTAGTGTAGTAACCGTATCTCTGGCGCAATACCGTATTTATTCCATAGATTCGAGTCCGCCGGGATCTGTTCCTCAACAATCAAATGATGACCCTCCGGCGAAAGCGACACACTGGGTAAAAGGTCGGTTTCATTAAGCGAGACTTGCTTTAAATCACCTCCTTCGCCCTGTACAAAGAGCTTATTAGAACCCTGATTTCGATCCGAGAGGAGGTCCGCCACCTGTTGAGTGGAGACTACCAATCCCCGTTCTGCAGCCTGTCCACCAAGAAAGCTTCCTGGCGGAGGGCTGGCAAGGAAAGCGACAGTTGAGTGTCCCGCCGTATCAAAAGCAACGACAGATGCTTCCGACTTAGAAACGCGGGTTGCTTTCCGCGTTCGAAGGTTGAAGGAGAAAATCTGTGACGTTTGGCTGGCTCCTTCTGTCCCTATGAACATGATTGTCTCGTCGTCCAGCCAGCGGAGATCACCGATCGCAGGCAGGCTCGACGACGAAGCAAGTGTGAGGATGTTCTCGGGTTTCGGCGATTGGAAAACTTCTTTACTCTTAAATAGGATGAGGCAATATTCAGTGGTGTTATTTGTGAGATTACCCTTGTGCGTTACAACCACAAACTGAGTTCGCTCAGGAGAAAAGTGCGCCAGCTCGCCTTGCGCACTACTGACAACAGACATTCCAATCGAGTCGCCGACCGTAACGCGCCGAGGCTTCGTGAGAAAAGTTGTCTGGCCGACACTCGTCACTGAAACCGAGAACAAGATGACAGTAAGCAGCCAGAATGCCGGACCTCGCGGTCCTCTGATGGTGGTCTCGCGAAACGAAATCCCTCTTCTTTTGGCAGTGCACCTCATCCGATTCGTATTCGCCTCCTGGGTTAAACTGCCGCGCAGCTACGTCGTCGGGCAGGGACTTGAACGCGACAAAGCGGCCAGGTGAGGGTTCTCCGCCCCCGTAGACCACACCCATCCCCCGCCCAGCTTCTCTACGATGCGGTAGTGCGAGATCGTCTGGCCGATCATTGGGCTAAAATCTTAGGACTAGGGGTGGGGCAAGTCAATGAAGGTGGGGATGTTGGTTCTCGGCACGATAGTTGGCGATAAATCGCCATTACACTCATTGACCAAGGTCCCGAGTGTAACTAGCGTCGACCGAACAGCCGCTCTCCGGGCGGCGGCTTTCCTCAGTTCTTTAGTTTCGTCCGCTCGCAGGCCTCGACGGTTTTCGTCGGATCGACGGCGGCATCGTCAACTTGTTCGTTGATGATTTTCCCTGATTTGTCGATCAGGAAAGTGGCACGCCTCGCGGTTTCCATGGGAACTCCCTGGATGTCAAATTTCTGAGTCAATCCATAGTGCCTGGTCACCGCGCCTCCCCAGTCGCCGAGGATGGGGAAGCTGACTCCGTTTTGTTGGGCGAAGGCGAAGTTTGAGAAGGGGCTGTCCATGCTTACACCCAGAACCTGGGTGTCGGAGCCCTCCAGCTTGGTGAGATTCTGCTGGAGAGCCTTCATTTCGCGGGTTCAACCACCAGTGAAAGCGAAGACGAAGAATGCCAGGACGACGTTCTTTTTTCCCCGGTAATCCTGCAGGGACACTTTCTTCAGCTCCTTACCATCGAAGCTAAGCAGGGTGAAATCCGGAGCGGTGTCGCCCACTTTCAGCTGCATGGGCGGAGCTTCTTTCTCTACCTTGTTCTGGGGCTTATTTTGGGCCTGCAAAAGAGATGACGGCCATGACACCAAAATAAGATTGAGAAGCCCCAGGCAGACGACATGTTTCCACTCTCGTTTCATGAACGACTCCTTAGCTGCTGGTTTCAAATTGTACGGCGAAGTGCTTACGCGGACTTCTCCTGCGCCGGAGCCTTGGCGAAAAGAATCTCAATCACCAGCAGCCCCGCCCCGCAAACAATCGCGCTGTCCGCGACATTGAAAGCCGGCCACTGATATTGCCCTATGTAGAAGAGAAGAAAATCAACCACCCGGCCATTCAGCAGCCGGTCCCAGAGATTCCCCACAGCCCCGCCGAGAATGAGCGCCAGCCCAATCCCGGTGGATGTCATGGCATGGCTATTCCGCCACAGCAACGCCGAAACCACCACCAGAGCCACCGTCGAAAACAGCACCAGCATGGCGATCTTCCATTGCGCCGGGGAATCAGCGAAAAGCCCAAACGCCGCCCCGCGATTCTCCACGTGGGTAATCCGAAAGAGTCCCGGAATCACCTGAATGCCATCGTGCAGCGAAATATTCCTGGCTACGATCCACTTGGTGGCTCGATCCAATAGCACGACCAGCAGCGCAATCAGAAAATGAAACCTGCGCATGACGTGAACTTCACTCATGGTTATTTAGACTCAGCCGCCGTCCTGGACGCTTCGATCTCTTTCAACACCGCACTGCAGCGTTCGCACACCGTGGGATAGACAGAATCTTCCCCCACGTGCGTCGAATAGTTCCAGCAGCGCTCGCACTTCTGGCCGGGGGCCTTCTCCACCTGCACCTTAACCCCGCTGCTGCCGTTGCCCGCGGGCGCCTGCTCCAGTTTGGCGGCCGATACGATAAACAGATAGCGAAGCTGGTCGCGGTGCCGCGCCAGTGCCGCATAAACCGGATCCGGAGCCGTAACCGTGACCTGGGCTTCCAGCCCCCCGCCGATCATCTTGCTGTTGCGCGCCTCTTCCAGCGCCTTCAAGACTTCTTCCCGGACGGCGCGCAGAGTGGCCCACTCCTCAAGCTCTTTGCTCAGGTCCACAGCAACGCCGGCGCCCAGAATGTCCTCCGCGCTGGGGAACGTCGCTACGTGCACCGTTTGTTCTCTCGCACCAGTAGCCGGCAGATACTGCCAGACTTCATCGCAGGTGAAGCTCATGACCGGCGCCAGCAACCGCACCAGGGCCTCGCCGATCCGCCAAATCGCAGTCTGCGCCGCCCGCCGGGCAGGCGAATTGGGAGCATAGGTATACAGGCGGTCCTTGAGCACATCGAAGTAGAACGCGCTCAGCTCCACCACGCAGAAATTGATGACCCGCTGATATATCTTGTGGAAAGCAAACTCACCGTATGACCGCGTCACATCCGCCGCCATAGCCGCCGTCTGCCGCAGCATGTATTGATCGAGCGCATCCATCTGCTCGAACGGAACCGCATCCCTCTGCGGATCAAATCCGTGCAGATTCCCCAAAACATAGCGGAAAGTGTTACGGATCTTGCGATAGTTCTCTGCGATGCGCTGCATCAACAACTCGGAGCCCACCACATCCTCGCGAAAGTCGACCGACGCCACCCACAGCCGCACGATCTCCCCGCCCAGCCGGTTGGCGATATCCACCGGATCTACATCGTTCCCTCGTGACTTCGAAAGGGCCTGCCCATGCTCGTCGAGCGTCCATCCCACCGTCGCCACGCCTTTGTAGGGTGCATGTCCCTGCGTGCCCACCGAACAGAGCAGGGAGGAGTGGAACCACCCGCGGTGCTGGTCTCCGCCTTCGAGATATAGATCGGAGGCCGCAGGATAGCCTGGTTCAGCATCGCGCAGCGCCAGATAACTGCATCCCGATTCGAACCACACATCGAGAATGTCCATTTCTTTCTTGAACGCTGTCCCGCCGCACTTCTGACATTTTGTGGCCGCAGGGACAATGCCATCCGTCTCGGAGGTGTACCAGGCATCGGCGCCAGCTCTGGCGAACAACTCCACCACCTTGCGATGGATTGCCGGATCGAGCAGCGGTTTGCCGCATCCTTCGCACAAAAACACCGCAATCGGCACACCCCAAACCCGCTGCCTTGAGATGCACCAATCCGGCCGGGTGGCGATCATGTTCGAGATGCGCTCTTCTCCCCACGCCGGGTCCCACTTCACTTTCTTGATCTCTTCCAATGCCCGAGTGCGCAGCGTACCGCCCGCCATCGGAGTCTCCATCGAGATAAACCACTGCTCGGTTGCCCGGAAAATAATCGGGTTATGGCAGCGCCAGCAATGAGGATAGGAATGTTCGATCTTCTCCTGGTGCATGAGCACGCCGCGTTTCTTCAGCAGCTCTACGATCGGCGCATTGGCTTTGAAAACCTGCAGGCCGTTGTACTCCGGCAATCCGTTACGCATGATCCCGGCTTCATCCACGTTGGTGGTGAGGTCGAGCTTGTACTTGACGCCGGTATTGAAATCGTCGGCCCCGTGCGAGGGCGCGGTGTGCACCACGCCCGTTCCGGTGTCCATGGTGACGTAATGCGCCAGAACGCCGAGAACAGTGCGGTCCAGAAACGGATGGGAAAACTTCTTGTATTCGAGCTTCTCGCCGGGAAAGCGGGCGATCTCCCGCCTGGAGCTCAACCCGACTTTGCCGGCAAACTCCTCCGCCAGTTTGGCGGCGACGATATACACCTCACCGTTTGCTTCCAGGGCGACGTAGTCCTCGTGCGGATGGAACGCCACTGCCATGGAAGCCGGCAGCGTCCATGGAGTCGTGGTCCAAATTACGGTGAAGACTTTCTTGCCTTTGAGGGCAGCATCAACTTCGCTGGGATCATCCTGCAGCGCATACTTCACCCAGACCGTGGGGCTGGTGTGGTTCTCGTACTCCACCTCGGCCTCGGCGAGCGCGGTTTGATCGTGGATGCACCAGTACACCGACCGCAGACCCTTGTAAACAAACTCGCGCTCCATGAAGGTGTAGAGCGTCCTCACTACCACCGACTCATACTGCGGGTTCATCGTCGCATACGGCCGGTCCCAGCGCCCGAACACGCCGATACGGGTGAATTGCTGGGTCTGCAGATCGAGAAACTTCTGGGCATACTTGCGGCACACCAGCCGGACATCCGAGGCCTTCAACTGCAGCTTCTTGCCCCCCAGTTGCTGGTCAACCTTAATCTCGATGGGCAGGCCATGGCAGTCGAACCCGGGTACGTAAGGCGCGTCCAAGCCGGACATGTTCTTGGACTTGACGATGAAATCCTTGAGGCATTTATTCAACGCCGTGCCCAAATGGATGGGCCCGCTGGTGTACGGCGGCCCATCGTGCAGGGCGTAGATGGGTTGGCCGGCCCGAGCCTCGCGGATGCGCTCGTAAATCCCCATTTCCTGCCAGCGCGCCAACATCTTGGGCTCATTCTGCGGCAGGTTCGCCTTCATGGGGAAATCGGTTTTAGGCAGGTTAATCGTTGATTTCAATTCGAGCGGCACCAGGCTTATTTCCCCCAAATGGTTGATTTTTTTCATTATAGCTTGGTGCCGAGGAAGGTTCACGGAAGGCCAAAAGTAATCACCTGAGGAGCGGAAAACCGCGTGGAAAATCCTCGAATTAAGTGTACAATTTTCCTACAGTTACGTTTTCCGAGACTCAGCATCTAACTATGAGTTCCAGGTTGTCTTGCACCGCTTCAGTGGAATGAGGGTTTTGCGTAACTACTCTGATTAGGATGCAACTTGGTGCTGGGTAAGGCTCATCAAGCCTGATGTCAGGAATGAGTTTTCTTCTCGCGAGGGAATGAACCGCGTCGAATATGGCCACAGAGAATATTACGCCCCGTCCGGACAGCGAACCTGAGCTGAATCTGCTGCTGACGAAATCCAGCCTGGCGGAGCCGCTGTGGAAGTCGCTCTTCCAGAATCTGGACGACTATTTCTTTCCCAAAAAGCAGGCGCCGCTGGTATTGACCTCAAAGCCGATACCGGTCAAGGACATTTGGGGCTTTTACGACTATAAGAAAAACGGCGTTCTGTACTCGACGGCGGTACACGTTCTGGCCTTGGCGGCGATCATCGGCTTGACGATCCTTGGGCGGCGGATGGTGCAGGAGATCAGGAAGCCGCAGGAGACCGTGACTCTGATTGCTCCGGACGATATCCCACCTATGCAACCCTCGAAGACGCAGGCGGGTGGCGGTGGCGGTGGCGGCGACCGCGACAAGTTCCAGGCCCCCAAGGGCAAGCTTCCCAAGCTTTCCATGCAACAGATCGTGCCGCCCATGGTAGTGGTGCGAAACGATAATCCCAAGCTGACGGCGGAACCCACGGTGGTTGTGCCTCCGCAGATTCAGTTGGCGATGAATAGTCTGCCCACTCTTGGTGATCCCATGTCGCACTTGCCTTCCGGTCCGCCGTCGAATGGCACCGGTTCTGGCGGCGGTATCGGATCGGGCAACGGCGGTGGTGTGGGCTCCGGTGAAGGACCGGGCGTTGGCCCCGGGCACGGTGGCGGCATTGGCGGCGGCGCCTTCCGTGTGGGTGGAGGAGTTTCTGCCCCCAAGGCAATTTACGCCCCTGATCCCGAGTACTCGGAAGAAGCCCGCAAGGCAAAGTACCAAGGCACCTGCGTGCTATGGCTGGTGGTCGGACCCGACGGTAAGCCGCGAGACATCAAAGTTTCCCGAACCTTGGGTTTGGGCTTGGATGAAAAGGCCATTGAAGCCGTGAAACAATGGAAGTTCGAGCCGGCGATGAAAGATGGCAAACCGGTCGCCGTTCAGATCAATGTAGAGGTCAGCTTCCGCCTCTACTAAAGAGCCAGCCCCAACATTCAAACCAACTCCCGAGTTGCATCGATTTCGTCGGTCCTGGAAATCATCCCGTGCTTCCTTGCAATGCCATTCGTCGCGGATCTTCAAACAAACGCGCCGTGACAGCGCCGAAGATGAAGCCGCCGATGTGCGCCAGGTACGCGACTCCGCCCGTCTGGGCATGCGCCACTTGACCGGCATTAAAGAGTTGAGTGAGGAACCAAAAGCCGATTAACAGAGCGGCGGGGATGAATGTGATCCTTACAAATACGAAGATCAGAAGAATCGTGCGAATCCGATCGCGCGGATACGTGATCATGAACGCGCCCATCACTGCAGCGATCGCCCCGCTTGCACCCAGGTTCGGGACGGTGGAGTGGGGGTCGGCTCCGGCCTGAGCCAGCATGGCCACCAGCCCCCCAACCATGTAGAAAACAAAATAGCGCCCTGGACCCATGGCGTCTTCAATCTCAGGGGCAAAGGCCCACAGGAAGATCATGTTGCCGATGATGTGCGACCAGCTGGCATGCATGAACATCGCCGTCAGAATCGTGATCCAGTGATGGCCGGAAAAAATTTGGGCGGGAACCGCTGCCCACTGGGTCACAAATGAGTCGCCGCCGATCAACTCCCGCACAAAAACCAGGACATTCGCCACGATGATGAGGATGGTGACCACGGGAATGCGGGTAGGGCCCCGGGAGGCGTCCCCTAACGGAATCATTCCGCCCATTTTGTCCTCCACCCGTCTCGGCAAACACGCGCTTCACGGGGCACACTTTTCCGCAAGCGTCGAACCCCCTCCGCGCTCGCCGGGCCAGTTCTAAGTCAGAGCTTCCAGCCCACTAGGCAGCTAACCGCGTGATCGTGGTCGTTGCCTTGCGTACCGCGAACGACATCATCACCCGCGTAACCCCGCTGACGATCATGCTTACGCCGACCAGGGTGCCGATCGCCCAGGCGGAGCTCGATGGCCATTGCATGTAAATCATCAGCCCCAATAAGAGGGTAACGATCCCGTCTATCAGCACCCAGCTCGATCCTCCCACCGGGCGCATCCTGAAAAACAGAATGATGTCCAGGACGCCTTCAATCAGGAAGAGCGATGCCAGGACCAACGTAAGCGATACCACCCCCAGTACGGGATGCAGGATCAGGTATACACCGAAGATCAGATACGCGAGCCCAACCAGAAGCTTCCAGATCATGCTGCTGGCACCATGAGCCCGGAAGGCGAGCATAGTGTGGACTACGCCCGCAAGGGTGATGAGCCAGGCAATGGCCACGTTGACCGCCACAGCGGCAAGAAATGGCGAACCAACCGCCACCATGCCGAAGACGATCAGCAAAACGCCCCACACAATGGATAACTTCGAAGCCTGACGTACGACGTCGACCGGAGTGTTCTGTTGCAAGGGAGACCTCCTTGAGAAGGCGCACTCATGCTACCTCAAAAAGGCAACTGGTTGAAGGCTCAAAGCAAACTTCCCGGTTGTCGAGGAACTTTCTGAGATGCATCTCCTGGAACTTCATGGCGCCAGATTGCGTATCACCGTTTGCGGGGAGGTGTCTGTGAAACGTATTGCTCCGATGTTGCTGACGGTGTTGCTGGCCGGTCTGGTTCACGCCCAAACCCACAACCCGGAGGCTTCCGTACAGCAAAAATTTGTCTCCGGTGGGACGATCCGCCTCCATCTGGAAGCTGGCGGCTACACCATTTCCCCCGTCGATGCCGATAACATCGTCGTGACCTATCGCACCCACTCCGAGTCGAGCCTCAAACAAGTCAAGGTCGCGATCAGGCCCGGCGGTTCGAATGCCGACATTGTCGTGGCCGACACGCCCAACAACAATTTCACCGCCATCATCGAGGTTCCCCGCCAGTCCAATCTCTGGGTAAGGTTGAGCGCCGGGGAGCTGATTGTCGAAAGCGTGGAAGGCGACAAGGACCTCGAGCTTCGCGCCGGCCACATGCAGGTCGATATACCGCACCCTGAACAGTACGGCCATTGCGACGCTTCTGTGCTTGCGGGCAGCCTGGAAGCCTCGGCGTTTGATCTCTCCAAGGGCGGCCTCTTCCGCTCGTTTGAACGCCAGGGTCCAGGCAAGTACCGCCTGCACGCTCACGTGATGACCGGCGAAGTCGATCTCCGCGGCAGCGACTAGTTTCTACCCCTGTTTTTGCAAAATGACGTACTGGCCCATCCATCGTTTCTCGAATCCCAATCTTTCGTACAAGGCCACGGCCCGGACGTTCTCCGGACGCACATGCAAAAACGGGCGTTCAACACGATCCAGAATCCTTCCTATGAGCAGGGTAATGAGGGCTCGAGCGTAGCCTAGTCCCAGATGATCCGGATGTGTGCACACCGCACTGATCTCCGTGTATCCCGGAACCCGCATGCGTTCCCCGGCCATGGCGACCAGTTTTTCATCCTCGCGAATGCCAAAATAATCTCCCATTTCGCGGGTGCGCCGGTTGAAAGGGCCAGGTTTAGTCAGTTCTGTCAGCGCCAGCATCGCGGGCACGTCTGACTCTGTCAGCGCCACGAATTCCGGCGGCCCGTTGCCCACAGTCGCAGGAACGTTGCCCTGCTCGCGTACCATTTGCAACAGTGGAACCGAACTTACGATCTCCAGTTCCGGAGCCGCCACCGCTTCTTCAAGAAGCATACCGACGCGCTCGCCCGCGGCTAGCAAATTTGCCATGGACCTGTAACCGTCTGGGCTAGGTTCCTCAAACCCTCCCAACAAGCTCACTTCTTTCTTGAATTTGCTGGCGGATTTGTGCCTGTCACCGAGATGACCTTGTCGCGTGGTCAGGGCGCGCCAAATTACATTGTCGAGGGAATGCATGAGATCGATAGCATAAGCGGGTCTGAGGTAAGAGGTCTATCCGACTCTTGCGTTCCAATTGCGGGGGACCTGGACGCGGATCCATCAATAAACTCACTCCTTCAGATCCACGTGTTCCACATCCTCGACCGGGTGCCCCAGGAAGCGCGCCCCCAGGCGACGAAATTTCTCCACCGAGTCGGTGGCGAAGAACTTCAAGCGAGGCATGGGACGCGGCTCGTCCTGGTCGGGATCGGTCAGGGGATCTGACCGCAACAGCTTCACCACTGCCGCTGCCGTGGATTCAGCCGAGTCCACAATACCCACGTGTGCCGGCGCTGCCCGGCGAAGCAAGGGCTTCAGCAACGGGTAGTGGGTACAGCCCAACAACAGCACATCGGCGGACTGGAATCCGTCAGCGAACCCTTCCCCGAGATAAATGCGCGCTACCTGCTCGGTAACGGCATGTTCCGTCCAGCCTTCTTCCACCAGCGGTACCAGGAGCGGGCAAGCTTTCTCCCTGGCCTGTACTCCTCGCGCTTCCAGAGCCTTCCGATAAGCATGGCTATTGACCGTAGCCTCGGTGCCGATCACCACGACTTTCCGGTTCTTGCTCTCAGCAGCTGCCCGGTCCGCGCCTGGTTCTACTACTCCCACCACTGGAACGGTGGCTGCCTGGGTGATCCTGTCGAGGGCCAGGGCCGTCGCCGTATTGCAGGCGATCACCAGCATCTCCGCGCCGTGCCGCTCCAGGTAATGTGCCGCCTCCACCGCATACTTGGCGACCGTCTCCACCGACTTTGACCCGTAGGGCAGACGGGCAGTATCGCCGAAGTACAGATAGTCCGCCCCCGGCAGAATTTCCAGCAAGGCCCGCAAGACAGTCAATCCGCCAAAGCCGGAATCGAAGACTCCGATGGTAGTTCTTCTGGTCATCATGCAATGACTCGATCATACCGGAGTTGGTTTCGGGGTAAGTTGAGGAAATGGATCAGCACCATCGAAGTCCGAAGGAAGTGCGCGGATTGGGCCCGGATGAGGTCCGGTTAAACGCTGTTTGTCTACCGCGCACCGCGAACTGTGGCGCCAGTCGGCTCCGACATATCCGTCACGAGCGGGCGTCCGCAGCACGCTCCCGGCGGAATCGGCGCCCCGTGCGGGCATGTCCGGGGATGCCCCAGAAAAGTGCAGATCTTGACAGTAGCCTCGGGCGAGAGGATGTGCTCGAACTTGCAAGCCTGCTGCTCGATCTCGGTCTCGCTATCCATGGCCAGGCTATCGGTGAAAAGCCGCTCTGCCAGCCGATGACGGCGAATGATGTCGGCCGCCCTCTGGCGCCCACGGGGAGTGAATTCCACGATCATGCTGCCGTCGCCGACGGAAACGCTGTCCGGTTTCAGGGCGTCATGGCAGGGATTCACGAACGGCTTGTGATCGTGCCGCTCCGGGGGATGGGGCGTCGCAGTGACCAGGCCCAAGGCCGACATCTTCTCCACCGCCAAACTGACCGGCAAGGCGCCGTGGACTTCCATGCGGCCAACTTCTGCGATTTCGCCGTGTTCGCCGATCGCCCAGAGCTCTTCGAGCACCTCGTCGAACTGCTCCTCGTCGGCCATGGAGAATACTTCTTGCGCCGCGATTTTCCCGTGATGCAGCTCTATCCGCCGATCCGCCAGCCGCGCCACCACCGGATCATGTGTGACCATCACAATGGTGCGTCCCTGCTGATGCAGTTCGCGCAACAGGCGCAGCACGATTTCTTCATTGACCGCGTCCAGATTTCCCGTGGGCTCGTCGGCCAGCACGATCCTGGGATCGTTGATCAGAGCTCGTGCGATGCACACCCGCTGTTGTTCTCCGCCGGAAAGTTGCGAGGGAACGTGATGCGCGCGCTCCTTTAATCCCACGCGCGCGAGCGCGTCAAGAGCCTCCTGCTCATCGGTCATGCTGTGGATGTACTGCGCCAGCATGACGTTTTCCAATGCCGTGAGATAGGGAATGAGGTGGAATTGCTGGAAGATGAAACCGACTTTCTCGGCGCGTACCCGGTTCAATTCGGCGGAGGAGATAGTTGCGACATCTTCTCCATCCAGCCAGATCTCGCCCGAAGTTGGCCGGTCCAGGCACCCAATCAAGTTCACCAGCGTCGATTTCCCCGACCCCGAAGGGCCCATGATGGCGATCCACTCTCCGGGATCCACACTCAAGGAGAAGTCATCCAGCGCCCGGATGGCTCCGCTGCCATCGGCTTCTTCCTTGGCGGGATAGAGCCGGCTCACAGCTTTGAGCTTGATCATCTTATTCTCCCCTCAGAATCACCGCGGGTTGCACCCGCTGCAGCACCCACATCGGAAGAGCCGCCGAGATCAGGGCGACTGCGACGCTTCCCACAAGTATAAAAGGCAACACGTCGAACCGCGGTATTACGGGCGCATGAAAGTTCACCCGGCCAATCCATGCGGCAACCCCTACGCCGACGGCGAAACCCAGTACCGCGCCGACAACTCCTAACCCTGCCGCCTCTGCGGCGAAGAAGCCGCTGATCAGCCGCTCGGAGGCGCCCAGCGCCTTCATGATGGCGAAGTCACGGCGGCGATCAAAGACCCATCCCATCAGAGTGGACAGCACGCACAAAGCGGAGGTCAGGATAATCAGGGTAGAGGCTGCCAGCAGGGTTGCGCGAGTTCTCCCCAGCACCCGCGCCTCCCCCTCCATGATCTGGCGCACCGGCTGGACTTGAGCCGAAGGCAACAACTGCCCAAGCTTCTGGACCACCCCGCTCACTTCTTCGGGCGTTCCCGAGGCCGCGATCTCAATGGTCGAAGGCTGCACGCCAGTCCAGCTCTCGAAATCCCGCAGTGAAATATACACTCGGCTGTCTTCAGACGCACCCGTACGCAAAACTCCCGTTGAATTCAGATGAATGGTCCGCCCCTGGAAGCTGAGATCGAACGACTTCCCTTGTGGACTGACTACCTCCGCAGCCCGCATTCCTACGAGCGCATCCTGGTGCCCGCCGGGCCATGCCGTGACCGACCACCAGCGATCCAGCGTACGAACTTGTCCAAAGTCTGTCCCAGAGACGACGACCGAGCGTCCATCGGTGGTGCGGGCGACCACGTACGCAAAAGGAACCGCCAGTCCCCGTCCGGCAAGAACGGACTCGACACTTGACATGACGTTAGCAGGAAGGGTCTGTCCCTCTTTGGCCACGACCACGACATTCGCCCCGTAGTTACGGAACTCTTTACGGAGTTTTACCTGCACATCCACGTATAGGTTGAGCACGGCAGTGGCTACCGCGGCAGCCACAACCATGGCCAGCAGGGCAGAAGCCGCCCTTCCTCGACGCAGCACAGCAGCCCGCACCAGCATCCGCAAGAACATCGAGGTATGCGGCTTACCCACTCGGCGCCCGGCCATGTCCGATGCTGGACGCGGACTCATGCTTCACCTCGCAAGGCATAGACCGGATCAAGCTTGACCGCGCGCCGAATCGCCAGGGCGCTGCCGGCAAAGGTTACCAAAACCGCGATCGCCAGAATAAAAGGGAACAGAACCGGATCAATGGTGATTCGTGAGTTGAAAATGGACTCGCCGATTGCTCGCGCCAGCAGCGCTCCGCCGGCAAAGCCGATGACGCCTCCCATCAGGGCCAGCAATGCGGCTTCCACGAAGAAAAGAGCCGCGATCGATGCTCCCCCCGCGCCCAGCGCCTTCATCAGTCCAACCTCGTTGCGCCGCTCGAAGATCGCCGTTGCCATCGCCGCCGAAACCGCCAGAGCCGAGGCCAACAGCGCGGCCAGCGTCACCAGCAGCATGAGCCCCTTGATACGCGACAGCACCGTGCCCTCGTTCTGTGCCACCTGCCGGATTTGCTCGGCGTGCGAGTGCGGGATCGCTTCCTGCAACTGATAGGCAATCGACTGCACGTAAGGAGAGCAGTACCAGCGGTCGAAGAATTCCCCATTCATGGTCTTCGGATCGCGGCGCGCCAGCGCATCTTCGGGCTTCGTCATTGCGCTGACATAGAGGCGGCGCACCGCGCCAGGCTTGCCGAGAATCTGTTGGGCCATCGTCAGAGGCGCAACAATTTGCGCGTCCTCGGCTCCCCCCGTTGAAAGAATCCCGCTGATCCGGTGAGCCTGGCCGGCAATCTCGATCTGCTGTCCCGCCTGGAGGTCCAGTTTGCGCGCCAGGCTCTCTCCCAGCAGAACATCCTCCGAGCCGTCGTCAGGCCACGCGCCCTGCACCTTCCACCAGGGATGCGTGATCTTCACCCCGGTAACAAAGTTTTCTTTCCCAAAAGCAAGTTGCTTCGCGAAGTAGGTTCCCAAGAGGGTGAGATTCGTGGCGGCGCCGCTGGCCTGCACCGCGACATGCACCGGCAGCATGGGGGAAAAGCCCACGATGTTGTGATGCCAGAAGGTGCCCCGGATCTTGGGCAGGTCGGCCTCGTTCAGGTAAGCGCCGTCGCTGGGCGGCTTCAGGTCCACGCCGCCGATTTGCAGGTCGAGAGTATCCTCCTGCGGCGTCACCAGCAGATTCGCTCCGTAGGTGCGCAGTTCGCGGCTGATCTTGTCGCCAATGTCAGTCGCTACCGCGATCATGGCCGTGGCCACGGCCACGCCCAAGGTGATGGCAATGCCCGCCAAGAGCTTCCGCCGCTTTTGCCGCCGGAACGATTCGTAGACCAGACGGAAGAACATAGACTATTGCTGGAACAGGCGGCTGCGGGCCGCGATGTCCACCTCCCGGATGATCACCGCGTCTGACGTCACCTCGGCTTGCAGCGGGATCGGGTTGCACCCGCCTTTCATTCCAACCGATTGGGGATTGATCGGCGCCGCGCAGTTCTTGCAGATGACAGTGTTTCCCTTTTTATAGAAGCCTGCCGCACCGCAGATTTCGCACGCATCCAGCACACTGGCAATTTTGCCGTCAGGCTTCTGATAAAGCCAGAAGCGCACTTCCGTGCCATTTTCTTTGGCCTGGTAGCGATGCAGATCGCCATCGTAGATTTGCTGCAGCGGAATGCTCACTTGTCCGTTCACAAAGGTCACTTCCGTAGCCGGCGACAACGCGCTCACACTCTTGGCATAGATGAATTCCGCCGTGACCAGCACGATGAATACGAACGAACTGGCATAGACCGATGCCATCCAGAAACGTTCGCGCCGGGCGCTCCAGGCGGCCTTCCGCCGTTGCGCCGGGGAGGCTGCCGTCGGCACCGGCTCGCGCCGCTTCACTTCAAACAACACCATCAGCGCAGCCAGCGCCAGAATAGTGACAAAGAAAAAGAGGTCATTGCGCACGATCGGCCCGACGATCGCCATCTCGCGGCGGGAAGAGGGAAGTACCCCATTTTCGGAAAGCTCGTGCAGCCCGGAGACGATCAACTGGGCCGCTACAAAGAACAGAATGACCGTGGTGACGCGAAAGAACTTCTGCAGGTTGATGCGCACGCTGCCCTTGACGAACATCACCCCAAACAGGATGGCCGCGGCAATTCCCAGCACGGTCCCCAGAAAGCTGAGCAGGGCCGTCGAATCCAGCGAAACTGCCGCCAGAGCCAAGACGGTCTCTGCCCCTTCGCGCAGCACCATGAGGAAAACAAAGAGAAACAGCCCAAACCAGGCGTCACCGCCGGCCAGCAATCCTACCTTGCCTTCGATTTCGCCCTTCAGCTTGCGGCCCGTCTTCATCATGAAAACGATCATGGTGACGACAAAGAAAGCTGCCGCCAGCATGATCCAGCCTTCGAAAATATCCTGGTTCCATTTCATGCGAGAGAGGAGCACAGCTCCGGCAATACTACCCAGGAAGGCCGAGAGCAGTGCTGCGTAGACCGTTTTTCGCAGCTCCGGACGGCCGATCTTGGCCAGATAGGCGAGCGTAATCCCAACAATTAGAGCGGCTTCCACGCCCTCACGTAAGGTAATGATGAATGCCTGCAACATTTATAAAGAAGCCTCGCTTATACCGTTTTGATTTTGAAAATGAATTTCAATTTCAATTTATAGGATAGTCTCCGGGTGTGCGGCAGGTCAACGCGGGAGATCACGAAAGCGGGTGATTTGCATCACACGGGGAATGCTTGCGTTAAGCGGTCAGACTTCCGCATCACAGCTGCTTCAAGAACTGCTTGGCTTGTCCCAGTTGCGGGAACAGTTTCTCCTCCGCCCGGAACTCCACCGAATGCACACAGCGCCGGCTGCCGCGCAACTTTACGGGATGCTTCAAATGCAGCATCTCGTGATACACGATGTACTCCACGCCATAGCGGGGCACCCTCGGATCGTCAAACACGCGGCTGACCACGATGGCATTGTGCGCCGGATCGTAATGGCCAAGACTGTTGCGGGCATGGTCGCGGCTCCAGGTCATCCGTGGCCGGGCCAGCAGGCCATGAAAAAATCGGAGGTTGAGATCATCAAAGATTGCCTCCAGGTCGTAAGTTCTCCCCTGGGCGCTGGCAATTCGTTTCCGGCCACGCATCTGCCGTACCAGGTGAGCCTTGCTGGTAATGTCATGGCTTGAAACGTACCGCCGGTAGCGCATGGAGTGCTCGCGCGCGATCGGCTTGCGGTACATCTTGGCCAGCAGAATGTGCGCGATGGCCCGCAACACCGTCTCCGGAGCCCCTTCCAATAAATCGGACACCCGCACGTAGAGCTTTCCCTGCCGCATGCGGATAGTGTTGTTGATATTGGCGAAGGCGAAGAATTCGGCGGTCACCTCCGGCATAGGCGCCCGTGGACCTAATTCCCGATAGGTTTCCTGAAAAATGCTGAGAAGCCCGCTGCTCACGTCGCCGCTAGCTTAGCACGAGATCCCTTGGTATTCCTTCGTGCCCTTCGTGGTTCGTTCTTCACTTCTTCTTCTTTCGCTTTGCCGCCGCTTCCTGCTCAGCCAGCAACTGCTGATGGTCCTGTGCTCCCCCGTCCACCGCCTCGACCGCGTTATCCATCAGAAACTGATATTGGGAAGCTTCCGCCTGGCTGGCGTCGGCGGAGTCTTTCAGAGCACGAAGCTTCGCCTGGAATTCCGTGTCCGCTTCGATTACCTCCTTCAGAGGCTTGCGTAAGTCGGCCCGGCGTTGCACAAAGGTATCAAGGTTATCGTTCAGTTCATCGTAGATATCCAGGAACTCCTGCAGCTTGTCATGGGTTCGCTGACCCAGATCGGTCAACTTGGGATCGGCACGCAACTGTTCGAGCGACACCAAGCGGGCGCGGGCAAACTGAATGAACAGCTTGATGCGAGGCGCAGGCTCTTGAGCGGCGTCGCGCAATTGGTCGATTTCCACCTGGTTGAGCGGCTCACGCTGGTGTTGCACCCAGCCAGCGCCGGGCAACGCCAGCCCGAGCCACGTTACCAACCCCAGCGCAAATCCTTGCCAAGCGCGTGTCATTTGCCCTTGCCAAACATATGCGACAGCAAGTCATCCGCTAAACTCTGCAGCCGTTCGGCTGCTGCCTGCACCGGCGGCTGGTCGTCAAAATTCAAGGTGCGCCTGATATCGCGCAGCTTCAGCGACATCCTGCGCACAGCGATCTCCGTCGGCTTCAGTCTCTTTCCCGATTGCACCGCCGCATCGCGCGCCTTTTCCGAGTAAGTCACAACGTCCTTGACGGCCTTACCGGCATCGTCCACCTTGCCGGTGTTGTACAAGTCATCCGCGGCCTTGAGTTGGCGCTCAGCAATATCGATGTACAAAGCCGGGCGCTCCCCCATAGGCGCGGATTCCGCCCGTTTCAGAAGCTCCGCCAGTGGCGTCTCCTCGGACGCAGCGGCGCCAATTGACACCGCCAGAACCGCCAAGAAAATAGGGAAGCAACGGCGCATGACTTTCACTTTTTTGGCTCAATGGCGATCAGACGGTGGCGAGCCTGCCATTCCTGATCCGGATATTGCCCATTCGCCACCTCAAGAAACTTGTGGTAATTTTGCGCTGCCTGCTTGTAATCGCGCAAGTGATCATAAGCGCTGGCCCGAAGAAAATAACTCACGGGAATTTCCGGCAGAAACCTGGCTCGGGCATCCGCAGCCTTGATCGCCAGTTCGTAATTCTTGTTCTCGCTGGCCGCCACCGCCAGGTCGCCGTAGGCTGCGCCGAAGTCCGGCTTCAGTTTGACGGCTACGAGGAATTCCTGCTGCGCGTCCGCATATTTTCTCTGATTGAGCAAGGCCACGCCCAGCCCATGATGTGCCTCTGCGTCATTGGGATGGACCGACAGCAGCGATCGATATTGCGTCTCCGCCTGCGGGTATTTCTTGACGGTGGTGTAGAGCGTCGCCAGATCCTGCTGCAAAGATGGGTCGGTGGGCGCCAGTTTTGCGGTCGTTTCCAGTTCGGCGATGGCGTCCTCGTTCTTTCCCTCCGCCGCCAACACCCGGCCAAGTTGTAAATGCGCAGCCGTGTCGTTGGGGTGGAGAGCCACCAGCTTTTGCAAGACCTCTCCGGCGTCGCTAAAGCGATGTCCCCGCATGTAAATGTTGGCGAGCCCGGTGAGAGCGTCGTCGGAATTGGGAGCGATCGCCAGCGCAAGTTTGTATTCCTGCTCGGCATCGGCAAAGTGGTTTCCCCGCTCGAGCAGCAGGCCGGCCGCCAGATGAGGTTCAGGATCCTTTGGCTCCAGCGCCGCCGCTTGCTTGTAGGCATCCACCGCTTCATCAGGCTTGCTGTTCGCCAGCACCTCGGCCAGTGACAACCAGGCCCGGGCATGACCCACATCGGGATTCGCCGTGGGTTTCAGAAGGGTCGCAGCCCGCAGAAACTGCTCGGCATCGGGCTGACCGGTCTTTGCCAGCATCAGCCCGAGGTTCAGATTGGACTCGAATACGTCCGCCTTCGCGGCCACGGATTTGCGATACGCAGCGATCGCCTCCGGGGTGTTTCCCAATCTGTTGTACACAAATCCGAGATCAAACCAGGCCTGAAAATTCGCCGGGTCGGCGGCCACGACCTTTTTGAGCAGTGGCTCGGCCGTGGCATAGTCCTTTTTCTCGATGGCGTTTTCCGCCGCGGTGAGTTCGGGCGGGAAGGAGGAATCCTCTACCGCAATCTTGTGATGGCGAATCGTCTGACCGGTAGATTGAGCGCACGCGGATGGAGCGAACCAGGCAGCGGGGGAAACACACGCCAACAGAACAAAGCCACGCAGACCGCGCGTTCCTCGTCTGGGTTGGTCGCGCCTCGACACGTTTGTTTACCCGTCCCCGTTTCTCCGCGAAGCCCCGTTCCCGTTCAGCACTCGCGCCAGAAACTTCCCCGTGTACGACCCCGGCAGCTTGGCGATGGTTTCCGGAGTCCCGGTCCCTACGACGTAGCCGCCGCGCTCTCCACCCTCCGGACCAAGGTCGATGACCCAGTCCGCCGTCTTGATCACTTCCAGGTTGTGCTCGATCACCAGGATTGATCCCCCTGCCTCGATTAGACGGCGGAAAGCCGACAGTAGTTTGCTGATGTCGTCAAAATGCAAGCCGGTCGTGGGCTCGTCAAAGATGTACAAAACGTGCCGGCGCAGCCGCGCTGCAGAATTCTTTGGACGCCCGGCGTCCCGGGCTGCCGGCTGCAAATGGGCCGCCAGTTTCATGCGCTGGGCTTCGCCGCCGGAGAGCGTCGTCGCCGATTGCCCCAGCCGCAGGTATCCCAGGCCTACCTCCTCCAGCACCCGCAGCTTTTCGGTGATCTTGGGAACCCCGGCGAAAAAGCGCAGGGCCTCCTGCACCGTCAAATTCAGCACCTGGTGGATATTTTTTCCGCGGTAACGCACGTCGAGGACCTGAGGCTTGTAGCGCGCTCCCTTGCACTCCTCGCAGATGAGTTCCACGTCCGCCAGAAATTGCATTTCCACCGTTACCGTGCCGTCACCCTGACAGACTTCGCAGCGGCCGCCTGGAATGTTGAAAGAAAAGTGCCCCGCCGTAAGGCCACGTTTCTTCGCTTCGGGCAAAGAGGTAAACAGATCACGGATGCCGTCGAACGCCTTGATGTAGGTCACCGGGTTCGAGCGCGGCGTCCGGCCAATGGGAGACTGATCCACCAGCACGACTTCGTCGATAAGCTCCGCTCCCTCTACTTCCTTCCAGGAGCCGGCGGCCGGCGGCGATCCAAAGGCTTGTCTCTTGGCCGCCGCCAGAGCCTGATACAGCACGTCATGCAGCAGTGTCGATTTTCCCGATCCCGACACACCCGTGATCGCCACCAACATTCGCAGCGGAACGACCAGATCGAAATCCTTCAGGTTATGGGCACGCGCTCCAAAGATCTTGATCTGTTGCGCTCCCGGCTTGCGGCGCGCCGTCGGAATCTGGATGCGGATATCCTCGGACAGATAACGCCCGGTGAGAGACGCCGGCATCTTCGTGATCTGGTCGAAGGTTCCCGCCGCAATCAGCTTGCCGCCGTTTTCTCCCGCTCCCGGACCTAAATCGAGGATGGTATCGGCAGCTCGCATGACATCCGGGTCGTGCTCGACCACGAGAATGGTATTCCCCAGATCGCGCAGGTCGTGCAGAATCTTGATCAGGCGGTGAGTGTCGCGGCTATGCAGGCCAATCGAAGGCTCGTCCAGGACGTAGAGCGTTCCCACCAGCCGTGATCCCAGCGAAGTCGCCAGCTGAATACGCTGCGCTTCGCCGCCGGAGAGCGTGGAGGAGAGCCGGTCGAGCGTCAAGTATTCCAGCCCGACTTCGTTCAAGAACCGCAACCGCTCCTGAATTTCCTGCAGCAGCTTGTCCGCGATTCCAGCTTCTTGTCCCCTGAGCTGAACCGCGGTGAAAAACTGTGACGCCTCTTCCACCGTCATGTGGCAAACATCGCAGATGTTCTTGCCATCGATTCTCACCTGCTGCGCTTCCATCCGCAGCCGGGCCCCGTTGCACGCCGAGCAAAGTGAGTAGCCTCGATAGCGGCTCAGAAAAACCCGGACGTGCAGCTTATACTTCTTGCGCTCCAGATGATTGAAGAAGCCGCGGACGCCAAAGAAGCGCCCATCACCCTCCACCACCAGCCGCCGCTGCTCCGGCTCCAGGTCTGACCAGGGGACATCGAGCGGAATTCCCGCCTGGCGCGCGAAGCGCTTCAATTCCACGGTCAGGGTCTTGTATTTGGGCTTGGTCCAGGGCTCAATAGCCCCGTCGTTCAGCGTCTTTGACTTATCGGGGATGACCAGGTCCAAATCAAAATCAATGGTGTTGCCAAACCCCTGGCAGCGCGGACATGCTCCGTAAGGATTGTTGAACGAAAACAGCCGGGGCTCAGGCTCCTCATAACGGATGCGGCAGCGCTTGCACTCGAAGCGCTGAGAGAATCGCAGTTGTTCCGCATTCCGGCCTTCGCCTGGTGCGATTTCAAAGATGACTTCGCCGGCCTCGCGGTAGGCAATCTCGATGGCATCGACGAGGCGTGCGCGGCCGTCTGCTGTCACCACCAGGCGGTCAACCAGAACGAACACCGGCTCGGCGAAATTAACCTCCAGCAGTGATTCTGGAGTGGAGAACTCGAAAATCTGTCCATTCTGATAAAGCCGGTTGAACCCTCGCGTTCGCAAGTCCAGCAGCCGCGTTTTCAGCTGATCGGAAATAGAGCCAGCAGGCTGTTTACTTCGAGTCCGCCCGGTGCGCGAAGGAGTCTTCTTCATGGGCTTGGCTTCCAGCGGAGCAGCCGCCACCACTTGCAGCGCAAACAACACTTGCAGCCGCGTGCCCGGCTCCATGGCCAGCACCGTCCCGGCCACTTCATCCACCGTATCCTTCTTGACCTCCTGCCCGCACTGGATGCAATAGGTCCGCCCCACCCGCGCGAAGAGCAGCCGCAGGTAGTCGTAGATCTCGGTCGCGGTTCCTACCGTCGATCGCGGATTGCGGGTGCTGTTCTTCTGCCGTATGGCGACCGCAGGGGCAATGCCGTCAATCACGTCCACATCGGGCTTTTCGATCCTCTCCAGAAATTGCCGGGCATAGGCCGACAACGACTCGACATAGCGGCGCTGCCCCTCCGCATAGATCGTGTCGAAGGCCAGCGAGGACTTGCCCGAACCCGACACCCCGGTGACTACCGTCAACGAGTTATGCGGAATCTCAAAATCAATGTTTTTGAGGTTGTGAACCCGAGCCCCGCGCACAACAATGGTTTCCGTACTCATTGCGGTGGGTTGGCCCGGTTCATATCTTGGACATCTTTCCAATGGTACTTCGTCAGCAATTCCTGAACAGCAGGCAAGCTATGGTCTACAAGCGGTCCTAAAATCAGGGTACAGCCATTGACATCGTTGTTCTGAAACCCAAGCACATCTCCGCCGCGATAGAAGAGAGAGGTATTGACGAACTTGTCGCCGTAAAAATAGCCTCTATCTAGATTAACCAAACCATTGGCGAAGGTCATTCTCAAGTAGAGTCCGATTTCCCCCTTAGTCGTTCGATTCAAAGCGATACCCGGTATGCCGCCGCCGTCCTCATTCAGTCCCATTATGAATCCAAATTCATAAATGTTCTCAGGACGCGGTTTGAAAAAATCAGGTTGGTCAATATCCTCTATTTGTCCCTTGTTCAAGATAGCCACTTGATCACTACCTCCCACTAGAGGAATGAAATGACCCTGGGCGTCAGGGATTCGATACACATTGGAAGCATGCCGCGCAAGCGAACTTGCCAGAGCCCGCATCTCCGAGGCGGTTAAAGAACTCCGGTCGGTCAGCGAGACAGCGTATCTGCTGATCGCTTTTTCTTCCTTAAACTGTTGAGGCTCCTTCAAAATATTCTCCGCCACGTCACCGCCTATCCCCGCTGTTTCATGCTCAAGGTCGTGTCGAACGATCTTCGGAGGAAGTATCGAGACATTGACTTTGGCATACCCAGACGATGAGACATCGCTTGTTAGAGTTAGTTTATTGATCTTGGGTGTACCGTCGAGGTCATAACCCGCAAGTATCAGGTCGAATTCATAACGGTTAGCTTGTTGCGGCTTAAGAGTTTGCAGGTTCTCAATACCCTCGAAGAAATACTCCAAGAGAAAGGCAAGGCTCGTCAATTTTTCTTGAAACGAATGGGGTCCAGGATGGTCATGAAGCTCAGAGATGTAGCGGTCCATAATCCCTGCGGCGCTGTTGATGAAGTCGGGAAAACCTGGAAGTGGAACCGAGGCGAAGCCTGCAATCGTGCACACGGTTTGATCATCGATACGAAACAACTTCTGTGATGGTGTGTCGCTGCGGCTTGGCGTTCCATCAACGTCAAGCCCTGTTTGTTGGCTGTCGGTGAGGGCGACAATGCCGTTGGTGTTTCCGAGAACGATATTCACGGTACCTCTGAACACGGTTTTTGCGTCGCTCCCGGTTTGCGATCTTGCCTGGTACGTTGTGTGGTTCAGCGAGGAATCTTGTCCACCAGCGAGCATTGGAACGACCACAATTGACAGAAGTGTCAGGGAGAGTTCTTTGGCGATTCGTCCTAACATGCCAAAATCCATTGTGGTAGTTGACGTCATCCGTTAGTGCACCAGCCGCCTTCCGGGGACGTCTCTCAGGAGGTCGTGAAGAGACTCCATGGATCGGCGGTTAGAGCCTTGAAAGGGTGCGGCTTCAGCAGCGCCGCCAACATCCTTAGAGGACTTTCGACACGGCTTAGAGCTGTGTCCTTTCAAAGCTCCATCGCAGCGAGAGTCTTTCGCAACTCCTGGGGAACGCTTGCACAGCCATGCTGCCGGAGGGTTCCCGGAGGGAAGCACAATCTCCCATTATAAAGCACTGGAGAAAAGGCGCTTCGGACGGAATCCAACTTTCAAACTGACTTACCTCGTCGAAAAAGGTAATATCCTAGCTTTCCAGCACACCAAATTCATGGCTCTGTCCCTGACCACGCTGACCACTGCATTCTCCCGCTTCCGCTCCACTCCGGCGGTTATGGGATTCCAATCCACCATGGTTCTCGTGCTGCAACTGCCCGAGTTTTCCGATCTCTACAACCAGAAAAAAGGCAACGTTTACAATATCCTGTGGGTTCTGGTGTTCGGTTTTGCCACGCTCAATATTCTGGGTTTAGTGCTACGGCGTTTTGAGCCGCGGCGCAGCGGCCTGAACTTCGGCGAAATCCTGGCCATTGTCGTTGTGTTCCTCTCCGTTTTTCTCCTCGCGCTGGAGCTGCTCAACCTGTTCCACATTTTCCCCATCAAGCTGAATCCTCGTTGAGTCAGGATTTTGCGGTATCATGCTAGTGCATGGCCGACCAGTCTCCGGCTTTCGATGTGACCTGCCCCTGTTGCAGCGCCGTACTCAAGGTAGACCCCGGCGCCAGGGCGGTCATCGCTCACACCGCGGCAGTGAAACCCAGGATGTTCAATGACATCGAAGACGCTGCTCGCGCCATGAAAGAACAGGACAGCCGCCGGGACTCCATTTTCCGCCAATCGGTGGAGAACCAGAAGCACGCCTCCGATTTGCTGGAGAAGAAGTTTCAGGAAGCGGTCAGGAAAGCCAAAGAAAGCCCCGATACCGGCAAACCTATCCGCGATTTCGATCTCGATTAACTACCGGCGCTAGTTGACTGCGCGATTTCCGATGGTTGCAAAGACGCCGCTTACTCACGCGCGATTCTCTGTAAAGATCCTGTCACAGTCTGTGGATTTTTTAGGCCATCAGACTGGGCAATCCGAGCGTACAATCACGCTAAATGTTCCATCGCCCTTTGCTCCTTGGGCACCGGGGAGCGCGCTCATCCGCCTCCGTGACCGAAAATTCCGTGGCGTCGTTCGATCTCGCTCTCCAACACCACTGCGACGGATTCGAGTTTGATGTGCGTCTCACTGCTTGCGGACGCGCTCTCGTCTGTCACGATCCAGAGGTCGATGGCATCAAAATCGCCCAGGCAGAGCGCAACCAACTGCTAAACCTTCCGGTTCTGCCTGATGTTCTGGCACGCTACGCCAAGAATGCGTTCCTGGACATTGAAGTCAAAGTGGCAGGCCTCGATTCCCAACTGTTGCTGGCATTGCAGGAACACCCGCCGCAACGGGGTTACGTCGTTTCCTCTTTTCTCACCGAGGTGTTGACCAATCTTCGCTTACGAAGTGGAGCAGTCACTTTGGGTTTGGTTTGCGAGCGGCCCAAGCAGCTGGACCGTTGGCGTGAGTTGCCGGTCGACTACGTGATCCCCCACTGTTCGCTGATCACGCACGACCTGGTCAAAGAAATGCAGGATGCTGGTAAACAGCTGATCGCATGGACGGTCAATGATCAGCCGACGATGTTGCGCCTGGCGGAGTGGGGAGTCAATGGCATTATCTCCGATCACACCGAACTGCTTACGCGAGCCTTCGGTGCCGAAGACGGCCGTCGGGCGCGAGCCTGAGGCGGCGGAGTTTCGGAGTTACCTCGGCCTTTGCAGGAAAGATTCGCGCTCCAGATCGAGGCCTTCGAGTTCCTGTCCCACACGATTCTCATCCCAACCCGTGGCGGAAGCGATTCTGTGCGCCGCCTGGCGGCTGCACTCCTGTGACCAACAAGCCCCCAGAGCTACCGGCACCCTGCGGAGCAACACGTCTGCCAAGGTGACCGCGCACTCATGGTCAACAGCGTGTACCGCCTCTGCCACGATGTGGTCGGTATGCGGACAGAGTGGGGCCTGAAACTCAGCTCGCCCGCGCGCCATGGCTGCGATTGCCAGTGCTTTCTCTCCATGCCACTCCACCATGGCGTGCGCTGCCTTGCGGCTAATCTCGCCCCGCTGCGCTACCTCTGAGATGGCCCGCTCAAAAGCTGTGCGCACCTCGTCCCCCGAAACCATCGCCAGCGTTACCGGCTCTGACACCGCAGTTCCGATCTTCGCCACACACTCCCGCGCCAGGCTGGCCGCGGTCGTGAGCTTCCCCCCGATCACCGAAATCATCCCCTGTGCCCCGTCCGCGGCGTGATCATGGAAGTAATGCCTGCGGCTTATGGCCAGGGGTTGTGCCTGGGGTGAGTAGGGAAGCGGACGCACCCCGGCAAAGGCGTAATGCACCTCATTCCTGGCGATCCGTATTCCGGGGAAAAGCTGTTGGAACGAACGCCACAAGTACTCGAGTTCATCATCGGACGGCCGAACCTGCGCGGGATCATTGGTATCCGGAACCTCGGTCGTGCCCACCAAAATCTGATCATTCCAGGGGATTATGAAGATGGGGCGTCCGTCCACGGCTTCGGTGTACACGGCGGCTTCGGGGGCGCCCGCGAACTTGGGCAACACGATGTGCGAGCCGCGAACCCCGCCGACCATGGGATGCCCAGTGGAAATTCCAGAGCTCTGGCAAATCTGGTCCGCCCACGGCCCTGTAGCGTTAATCGTCCAGGTGGCCTCCACACGCTCTTCTGCTCCGCTCATGGAATCCCGCAACCTGACGGCGACAGCTCGTCCGTCACGAAGTTCGACGGCGAGAACCTTAGTGTGATTGCGGGCCGTTCCGCCGGCAGCAATCATTTCCGTGAGCCATTCCGCCACCAGCCGTTCGGGAAACTCACACTGCGCGTCCTGAAAGCTGAACACGGAAAAATGCCGGCCAGCGTCCAGTAATCGCTCGAGCGCATTTTGCTGGCTTTGTGGGGAGCCTCCGCGCACAGCCCCGCCCAGTTTCCGATAAAACCACAGCCCCGCGTGCACAGCGAGCGCACTGCGGCGGCTGTGCCCGTCGAGGGCAAGCAGGAACTCTAATGGTCGAACCAGCTGTGGACGTTCCCGCACCAGCCGCTGCCGCTCCCGCAGGGACTCGCGCACCTGCGCCAGGTCGCCGTGCTCCAGGTATCGCAAACCGCCGTGGATAATCCTCGTGGATCGGCTGGTAGTTCCCGCGGCAAAATCGAGCTGCTCGACCAGCAGCGTGCGGCGGCCGGCGCGCGCGCACTCGCGGGCAATGGCGACTCCGTTAATTCCGCCGCCGATCACCAGCACGTCGAAACGCTCGCCGTCGAGGGATGATCGCAAAGTCATATTTCGCCAGCAATCCAGCTCCAGAGGTGCGCCATATTTTAGCCCCGGGCGGGCGAGTCTGTGTGAGAACCAGTCCCGCGGGGACGACCGAGCTCGCATATAGACTCGGAATGCCCGACCCCATCGATGTCGCAACGATAACGTAAGTTTCCCGCCGCTCCGCAACGCACCTCATTGCCGCCATACGCTAGCGTGATTTACATTGATGGCTTCGATGCCAACCACCGGAGAGCGTTTCGAACGTGCGGTCTCCATTATGGCGCGGCTGCGGGCGCCCGGCGGATGCCCGTGGGACCGGGAGCAAACCTTCGATTCCATCAAACCTTATACCGTCGAAGAAGCTTACGAAGTCCTGGAAGCCATTGACAATCGCGACTGGCACGAACTGACCGGCGAACTCGGCGACCTGCTGCTCCAGGTGCTGTTCTACTCGCAGATGGCCAAAGAGGAGGGAACATTTTCCATCGACGACGTGCTCGACCGGCTTGCGAACAAACTGGTCGACCGTCATCCGCACGTTTTCGGAGACGTGAAAGCTGAAACCTCATCTGAAGTCCTGGGCAACTGGGAAGCTCTCAAAACCGAGGAGAAGAAGAAACGTCTGCAAGCCACCGGAGACAAAGCGGCACAGACCAACCCGGTCCCCGAGTCCGTCTTGGCCGGTGTTTCCCCAGCCATGCCCGCCCTGCTGGAAGCCCACAAGCTCAGTTCGCGAGCGGCGCGCATCGGTTTCGACTGGCCGGACATGGCGGGCTTGCTGGACAAGCTGCACGAGGAAACCCGCGAACTGCAGGAGCAACTCGAGGAGTTTCCCGAGCCCGGACCGCAGCCGCAGGGACGAGGCGTTGCCGGCTCCGGCAGAGCACAGATCGACGACGATCTGCGGCAGCGATTGGAAGGCGAGGTCGGCGATCTTTTGTTTGTACTGGTCAACATTGCGCGCTACCTTGCGCTCGATTCGGAGGCGGCTTTAAAGAAGACCAACCGCAAATTCAGGCGGCGGTTTCAATGGATGGAGGAAAGGCTGCGCGAGTCGCAACGCACCCCTGACCAGGCTTCCATGGACGAGCTGGAATCCTTGTGGCAGCAAGCCAAGAAACAGGAGTCGAACGCACGGTGAGCGAGTCGATCCTGCTGCGGAAGTGCGACAGTCTGGAAGAATTGCACGCCTGTGTGGCTTTACAAAAAGAGGTCTGGGGCTTTAGTGACATCGAGCTGGTTCCGTTGCGCATTTTCGTAGTTGCACAGAAAATCGGTGGCCAGGTGATCGGCGCTTTTGACACCAGCGAACTCGTCGGTTTTGCCTTCGCGCTCCCTGGTGTTCGCGCCCGTCATAGCTACTTGTACTCCCATATGCTGGCGGTGAGAAAGCAATATCGCAATGCCGGGCTGGGCCGCCGCCTCAAACTCTTTCAGCGTGAGGACGCGTTGGCGCGCGGTTTTGATTTGATGGAGTGGACCTTCGATCCACTGGAAATCAAGAACGCCTACCTCAACCTGGAAAAACTGGGCGCCATCGCCCGCCGTTACAACGAGAACCAGTACGGAGTTACCTCGTCGCCGCTGCAAGGCGGGCTGCCCACCGATCGACTGGTTGCCGAATGGTGGCTGAGATCTGAACGGGTAAACGCGTTGCTGCAAACCGGAGCCAGGCCGAATGTTGAAATAGTGAAGACAATTTCCGTCCCCGCCCAGATCTACGAGTGGAAATCCAATCCCGAAACTCGCCACCGTGCGCAGGACATCCAGGATCAGAATCGCGTGCAATTTCGCGAGGCATTCGCCGCTGGCCTGGCGGTCCTCGGTTATGAGCGCGACCCGGCGGGAAACGGACGTTTTCTTCTGGGAAAGTGGAAAGACTGCGGAATCGGTGCCTAGGCCCTGAAAGTGTAGGCGCAGGCGTAGCTGGGAGTAGCCGGTCATACTATGAAAATCGAAGCGATTACGCTCCGCGAAATTCAGATGCCTCTGGTTCACTTTTTCGAAACCAGTTTTGGCCGTATCTATAGCCGCCGCATCCTGCTGATCACCGTCCAGTGCGACGGAGTCAACGGCTGGGCAGAATCCGTTGCCGCGGAAGACCCGTATTACAGCTCGGAATGGCTGGAGACCGCCTGGCCCACCATCAAGCATTACCTCGCTCCCGCGGTGCTGGGCCAAACCCTGGCCAGCGCCCGCGACGGCGCGCCCCTGATGGAGAGAGTGCGCGGCCACCGCATGGCCAAGGCCGGCATCGAAAACGCACTCTGGGATGCCGAAGCGCGGCAGAAACAGCAACCGCTGTGGAAGCTGCTCGGCGGCAAGCAACAGGAAATAGCCTGTGGTGTCTCCATCGGCATCCAGGACTCGGTCGAGCAATTGCTCGAGAAAATCGAAACCGAACTGGCGGCAGGCTATCGCCGCATTAAGATCAAAGTGAAACCGGGCTGGGATGTCGCCGTAATGGAGCGCGTCCGCTCACGCTGGCCCGATATCCTGCTGAGTTGTGATGCCAACTCCGCCTACAAGCTCGACGAGCTGGAACACCTGCGCAAGTTCGATCAGTTCAATCTGCTGATGATCGAACAGCCGCTCTGGGACGACGACATTTATAACCACTCCCGCCTGCAGCAGAAGCTGCGTACCGCCATCTGTCTCGACGAATCCATTCGTCACGTGCGCGACGCTGCTCAAGCCATCGAGATGGGTGCTTGCCGCATTATCAACATCAAGGTGGGCCGGGTTGGTGGATTTTCGGAGGCCAGGAAGGTTCACGATCTCTGTGTCTCGCAGAACATTCCGGTCTGGTGCGGAGGCATGCTGGAATCCGGCATCGGCCGGGCTCACAATATTGCCCTCTCGACGCTGCCCAACTTTCGCCTCCCCGGAGACGTTTCGGCCTCGAAGCGATACTGGAAGGAAGACATCATCGATCCCGAGGTCAGCGTCACCTCGCAAGGGACGATTGTTGTCCGCGACGAACCCGGCACCGGCTATCAGGTGAAGGAAGACTTGATTGAAAAGCTCACCGTCCGGAAAGAAATCCTGCAGGCAGCTTAGTGGCGCTGAGGTTTTCGGCTTCGAGCCGTGCCGTAAAGTTGTTTAGAGATGGTGACGGCCCGGCTGAAGCCGCACCCTTTCAAGGCTCTATACGCCGATGTACGAGTTTTCCCCGCAGCCCCGCAAGCCGGGGACGAAGGCAGAAGAGGAGCAGGCTGGGGAGGAGCGAAAGAATAATTGCGACACAGATCATCATCGCAGGCCGCCATCCTGTTGACGGTTCTCGGCCAGTTCTTCCGCTTGTTTTTTGAGAAGCTCGACGCCCTGGGCGAAGCTCAGGTCAGGAGGGGCTGGCCGAAAATCGGAAAAAACCTCGATTGACTTGATGTTGATTTTCTTGAACCAAAGAACTCGGCCGGTAAATGCCAGGTCCATGCGTGTGACTTCCCAATCGCCGTTGCCCACATCGCCTTGCGCCACCACGAAGCGGCCGCCCTTGTCGAGATGGCCTAGAATGCCCCAACCGAACCCCACATCCTTGAAAAGTGTGCCGTCGATCTTGGCAATCCGGTGCTGGTTTGCATCGATCAGCAAATAGCCTTGCATCCCGGTGAGCACCTGCTCGGTGTGGGTAGGAGGATCGTAATTCGGGTCAGGGCGAAACTTGAGGCGCACTAACTCGCTCCCCGCTTTCCCCAATCCTGGCTTTCCCATTTCAGTTCCGTCGAATTCGTACTGGAACGCGTAGGGGAACGCCCTCACCATTCGCGCCGTCCGTTCCGTGTCGTCTCTCTCGTTTTTTTGTTTTCGCTTCAGCTCTTGCGGATTATTTACCAACCCGGCAAGGCGCTCCGTCTCCGCTTCCCGCTGCTGTGCGTCCAGCGGCTTCCCGTCGATCTCAACCAGCATGCCAGCCGTACCCTCGCGGGTTTCGACAACCAGCTTAATGCGCGAACCGTAGAGATTCTCCTGATGGTCCCGAAACATGGACCGGGCGCTTCCACCGTTGGACTTGACTTCATTCTCCATCGTCCGTCGAACCAGTTCGGCAGGCGACCCGGACAAAGTCTGTGGGGTGAAAGCGGCACTTCCGCTCGTGATCGCCAACACCGCGATCAGAGCCAGCGCCAGTTTCACTCTTATTGCGAGGAGCCTCATCAGGTTGCCGTTTCCCACTCAACCGACTGGTCTAATAGACTACGCTAGCGCCAGCTTGCATTGCGCACCTTCCTATCGTCGGGGGCAGTCTTCCGGATCTCCGAACCGTTCCTTCGATGCGCGAATCCCTCAAGACGCAGTCCCTGAGATTGCCTGGATTTCGTGGCCCGCCGCCATCCTCAATGTCGATTTTAAGCGCATTCCGAAAATTCCTGTTCCTCATCGCGCCCTCAACTGGTCAAATGGTTTAGAATCCGGTATCCTCCCACGCATCCGCCGGAGGATGCATCTAAGGAGGTCGGGGTTATGGAAACGCAGAAGACCGAGTTCGCCCATATCGGTAAATCCGTCATCATCAAGGGAGAATTGTCCGGAAGCGAGGATTTATATGTCGACGGCGTGGTCGAAGGTACCATCCAGATGCAGAACAATAATCTGGTGATCGGCCCCAACGGTCAAGTACGGGCGAGCGTCCACGCCAAGGGTGTGGCCGTACAGGGGAAGCTTGAGGGAAACATCCGCGCCAGCGAGCGAACCGAGCTGCGTAAGTCGGCGGTCGTACTGGGCGACATCTTCACCCAACGAATCGCAATCGAGGAGGGCGCGTACTTCAAAGGTAAGGTGGATATCCAGAGGGAGGCGGCCAAGACGGCTGCGACCTCACCCGCGAAAGCGGAGTCCGCCCCAGAAGGGAAGAGCACCACCCCACCGGTGACCACGGCGTCCAGCGCAGTAGGAGGCTCCGGAATTGCGCCGCCGTTGGCTTCAAGCACGGTCGTAACCAAGTAATTAAACTTTTTTGCCTGCTTCTAACTTACACGCCGCGCTATGATCTAAGCTGAGGCAGTTTGTAGAACCGGGCCGAGACATTAGCATGGCCTCTGGAACGCACAGCTTCATGAAACTCTTTCGTGGTTCATCGACGGACTCCGCCGACAACGTTAAGACCGCCCATTCCAGTCAGCGGCTCACGCGCCGCTCCAGTGGCCTGGCTGAGCTTTCCCGCGCCTTCACGTCGGGAGAACCGCTGTGCATCCTCGATATCGGCTACACCTCTGCCTCCAACATCCGTTATCTGACCGAGCGGGGACACAAAGTCTATAGCGAAGACCTCTTGGAGGCTTCGACTGATCCGGCGCTGGTTACCAGCGATGAGCGTGGTCAACCGATTCTTGACAGCAAGCGTTTCCTGGCCGAGAACCTGGTTTTCTCCGCCGCCCAGTTCGATATGGTGCTGTGTTGGAACCTGGCCGACTACATGGACGAAAGCCTGGTTAAACCCGTGGTCGCCCGCCTCTGGACGACGCTCAAGCCCGGCGGCATGCTGCTGGCGTTTTTTCATACCCATGAAGCCGGTCCCGACGCACCCTGTTATCGCTACCATATGGTCAGCGGCGATACTCTGGAGATGCAGCACATTGAAGCCCGGCGGGATCAGCGCAAAGGTCCTGCACGAGCCGGGCATAATCCTGCCAAATCCGGGTTTCGCCTGCAGAGGGTATTCAACAACCGCCACATCGAAACCCTCTTTCGCGATTTCACTTCCATCAAGTTCTTCCTTACCCGCGACAACGTCCGCGAAGTTCTGGTCGTGCGCTAGGGCTTTCGAGTAACTCGACTCCCTTTGAATACCCCGCGCTGCCGTGTTGTTTCTAAGAGACGAATGGCTGGCATGCGTGCCCACAGACCGGCACCGTTCTGCGGTTTGGTTCCACTTTGGGAAGAAAGTCCCGGAACACTACAGGCTGCTGTCTGCTGATTGGCTTTCGAGGGGCTGATCGGCCGGAGCGTATTGTCGACTGTCCAGCACGAGCCGAAGGCCGTCGATGATTTGCTGGTTAGGCATGCCTTTGAGGAAAGCTGCATCGACAAAGGGAGGCACATCGTCCCCCTCAGGAAACTCCCCCGAAATCATGACGATGGGTAGGGTCGGAGCGTGCCTTTTCAGCAATTTGGCGAGCTCCAGACCGTTCATGCCGGGCATCTCGTAGTCAACAATGGCGAGGTCAATGTCCTGAACGTTCGAATGAAACACTTGAAGAGCTTGATGGCCAGTGGTTACCCCGATCACCGAGTATCCGTTGCGACCGAGGAGTTCCTGATAGAAGTGGAGAATCACTTCCGCGTCGTCCACGCACAATACGGTGGCAGATTTCACGAAGAATCCGTCCTTTTGCCGTTCTCGCCCGACGGTATGGCGAGAATCTGCTGGAATTTATGGCATTCAAGATGCCATACCTCCAGCGCGTGCTAGACTTCCCTCAACCGGGAACCGATGCGGATTCTCACCCGCTACATCCTTCGTGAAGTGACCGATCACGCTTTAATCGGCGTGACGGTGTTTACTTTCGTCCTGTTCACCCGCGATCTGGGACAAATCCTCGAACTGGTGGTGCGCAACAGCGCTCCCTTGCCCAGCGTGGCAGAAGTATTCTTCTACGTTCTGCCGATCGCTTTTACCATCAGCATTCCAGCCGGGGTGCTGGTGGGCATTCTGATCGGGTTAAGCCGGCTGGCGGCCGACAGCGAAATAACCGCCATGCGGGCCAGCGGGATCGGGGTCTGGACGTTTCTGCGGGTGCTCTCCATTTTCGTGGTCGGGGCCTGGCTACTGGCATTGATCAACGGCGTCTATCTGGCTCCGCAATCGCAGGCGGCGATGTCCCGGCTGCAGGATCGGCTGAAATCTTCCCAGGTGTCTTTCGAGGTTCAACCACGCGTCTTTTACGAAGGTTTTCCGAGGATGGTGCTCTATGTACAGAACGTCAAGGCCGCCCAGGGCGCCGCGATCTGGAAGGGGGTGTTCATCGCCGACACCACCGCTCCCTCGGCTCCCCGGATTACCCTGGCCGAGCAGGGAATTCTGGTGAGCGAGGGGCCGAGCACGCTGCATCTCCACTTGACCAACGGCTCGACCCACGAGACAGACGCCAAAGATCCCGATCACTACCAGATTTCAACCTTCGAGCAGACCGATCTTCCCATTCCGGTGCCTCAGGCGGAGAACAAAGAGCAGGAGAACGCGCCGGTGTCTCAGCTGAGCACGGGCGAATTGTGGAGGCAAGCGAACGATCCCAAAAACCCACAGGCCCGGTGGGAACTGATCGAGTTCCACCGTCGCTTAGCCCTGCCGACCTCATGCCTGGTGTTGGCGCTGGTCGGAATTCCTCTTGGATTGTCGTCCAAGAAAGGCGGCAAATCGAGCGGCTTCGTCCTCACCATCCTGCTGGTGTTCGCGTATTACTCGGTTTCTCTGGTGGGCATTTCGCTGGCCCGGCAGGGAAGACTGTCGCCAGGATTCGGGGTGTGGCTGGCCAACCTCGTTTTCTTCCTGGGAGGCGCCTTTCTACTATGGCGGGCGGAGCGCCGGCCGATTGATTTTTCCCGGGTGCGGGAAGTGTTGAACCCGTTCAAGGGAGAATTGCGGGATGGCGGAATCCGGTCGTTCTTCGTCCGGGCAGACGATGCATTCCAGAGGGCCTCCACCCGGCGGCGTGTTTTCAGCGCCCGCTTCCCCATGATTCTCGATGACTATGTGTTGCGCGATTTTGGGACGAATCTGGGTCTGGTGTTGGCCAGCTTTCTGCTGCTCCTGCTGATTTTTACCCTCTTCGAATTGCTAGGCGACATCTTACGCAACCAGATCTCACCCTTGATCGTGGGCGAGTACCTGCTGAATGTTTCCCCCTATTTTCTCTACAACATTGCGCCCTTGAGCATTCTGCTGGCGGTACTCATCACCCTGGGGCTGATGCAGCGCACCAACGAAATCACCGCCATCAAGGCCACCGGGATCAGCATTTACCGGATTGTGACCCCGGTCTTGCTGGCATGCGCAATCCTGGCCGTCGCCTTGTTTTTCTCCGATCAGCTTTACCTGCCGCACGCCAACAAGCGCCAGGACGCGCTGCGTAACATGATCAAGGGCAAGCCGGCGCAGACCTACCTGAATCCCGACCGCAGGTGGATTTTCGGGGAACACTCCGATATCTACTACTACCAGCTGTTCGATACCGAGCGGGACCAGTTTGGACGGCTCTCCGTTTTCGAGTTCAGCCCCGGCACCTTTCAGTTGACACGTCGGATTTATGCGGAACGTGCGCACTGGGAAGAGCCGCTGCGCCGCTGGGTGTGTACCCAGGGTTGGCAGCGCGATTTGCGCGGAGCGGCGATCGCCGACTATCGCACTTTTGACGTGGCCACGTTTCCGGGAGTGAGCGAACCGCCGTCTTACTTCAAGAAGGAAGTGAAACAGTCTTCCGAAATGAATTACCAGGAGTTGCGGCGCTATATCCGCGATTTGCAGCAAAGTGGCTTCGACGTGGTGCGGCTCAGGGTGCAACTCGAAAAGAAGTTTGCTTTCCCCATGATCACTCTGGTGATGGCAGTGCTTGCCATTCCGTTCTCCCTGGCTGCCGGGCGGCGAGGCACGGTGACCGGGATCGCGACCGCGGTGGGGATTGCGGTGGTGTACTGGACGGTGTCGGGCCTGTTTGAGGCGATGGGAAATATCAGCCAGTTGCCGCCTTTCCTGGCCGCATGGGCGCCGGATTTGATCTTCGCGCTACTGGGTGGATACATGATTTTGAAGGTTCCGACGTAAGAGTTTCGTCGGTAGGCCTCAAGACATGTAGGCGCGGGCGTCCTCGCCCGTGCTGGATCGTGCTGGAGTGGGAGCCACGAGCGAGGACGCTCGCGCCTACATTGTGGCCTAGTTGGCTGCAATCGCCGAAGGGTTCACCGTGGTTGTA
This sequence comes from Terriglobales bacterium, assembly GCA_049582765.1. Classification (GTDB taxonomy): domain Bacteria; phylum Acidobacteriota; class Terriglobia; order Terriglobales; family Acidobacteriaceae; genus JBAUUQ01. The sequence goes on along the minus strand of JBAUUQ010000038.1, from coordinate 157,940 downwards.
ATCGCCTGGCCCAGTACGTCGAGCACTCCCGTGGTCGTGTTCAGGGTATAAGCGGAGAGTGTCGAATCCCCGAGGTTGGTTACATAAACGAAGTCCGTGGGATTAGTGAGTGTATTCCCGACGTTGCTCCCAATCGTCCCCGAGATGATCACTAAAGAAGTCGGCGTATGACCGGTGGAGACGGTCGGTGTGGAGAGCTGACTCAGCACACCGGTGCCGGTGCCATAGCTATATTCCGAAATCTCGTTCGATTGCTTATTGATCACATAAAGAAAATGGAACGAGGGATCGACGGCGATGGCCACCGGGCCCAGTCCCGCGCCAAACGGTGAGCCGGCTACCGGCGTCAGCGTTCCATCGGGTTTATTGGGATTGGCGCAGGAATTGACCACCGCATCGCAAATCATAAACGCGGAAACATTATTGGAAATTGGAGAGGAATTGGCGACATAGAGGAAAGCGCCGCCGGGAGTAATGGCCATTCCGGCCGGTGCAATACCAACAATGTAGGGGGGTGTCGGGAAGGGAGTCAGCGCACCCGACGAACCGATCTTGAAGCCCGAGACGGTGCCGGTAAAGGTATTGCTGACGTACAGGAATTTTCCGGAGGCACTAACCACCACCGCAACCGGACCGGTGCCGTTCGCGTCACCCGGCAACTCGGTCTTAAAGGGCGAGCCCTTGACTGGCGCGAGAGTGGTTCCGCTGATGGAGAATACCGAGATACTGCCGGGTTGTGCTCCGGCCTTTGTCAGATTGAACGATCCCTGATTGGCTACGAACAAGAACTTGCCCGCCGGATCCACCGCCATGCCCATGGGCACGGCTCCGGTCTTTGCGGTGGCGCTGCCTGCGGTGAGCCCGCCTCCGGAACCGACGGAATACACCGAGATGGTGTCAGAGGCGCTGTTATCGACAAAGAGAGTGTCGAGAGCGGGCGTCAGCGCGATGGTGAACGGCGCCCCCCCGGTCTGTAGCGGAGACCCGATCTGGGAGAGGCCTCCTGAACTGAGTGTAACCGTGTAGGCCCAAAGTGAGCTGTCGCCCTGGGTCGCATACCAGAGGGCGCCGGTTCCAGTCCCTGTCGTCGTCGTACTGCGACTACTACATGCCAGCAGACCGCACAGTGATAGACCCAACAGACACACAAGGAAGCGGCACTTCATCCGTAATTGTTCTCCCGGTTAGGGTTTGAGATCTGTGATCACCGCCGAAGGAGACCCAGAGTTACCCCCACATTGTGTATCAGGAATGCGGGGGAAAGAGCAACTTGGCAGTCAGTAAGAACCGGGGCTGCGGTGAGAAGTTGCCCGCCCTACCGGTCAGGTGGCTAGGCGCGTTCGCCACTGGAAACCTCTGAAGGTAAGGAGGCTACGTCCTGATCAGCGAGTTCAACGGCCGCCAGGGGCAGCCGAATTTCGACCATCAGGCCGCCCTGAGGCCGGTTGGCGGCCCGTATGCCGCCACCGTGGAGGGAGACGGCTCTTTCCGTGATGGCCAACCCTAAACCGACGCCGCCGGTTTCGCGGCCGCGAGCATCATCGATCCGGTAAAACGGCCGGAAAAGCTTCTCCAAAGCATCCTCCGGCACTCCCGGTCCCGAATCCGTGACCCGCACTACCGCTTCCGGACCTTTGGGGCCGTGCCCGGTTTCCAGCCGGACCTGCACACTGGTAGCGGGCTGGGTGTACCGGATGGCGTTGCGAATCACGTTCTCGATGGCGCTATGCAGCAGGCTCACGCTGCCGCTAACCACGCAATGATCGACGATGATGACCTCGACCTCGCAATGGCGGCTCTGGGCCTCGAAGGCGGCATCACGGGCAATCTCCTGGATGAGTTGTTCGAGCGGCACTGGGGAGGCTTGAATCGATTCGTCGCCACCTTCGAGACGCGCAATGGTCAGCAGCCTCGTAATCATTTCGTTAAGGCGGCCGGCCTCGCGGTCGATGCGTTCCAGCGCGCTGCCGGCGTCGGGTCCACTGCGTTGGCGAGCCAGCTCCAGGGCCACATTCAAACGGGCCAGCGGCGAACGCAATTCGTGGGAGATATCGGTCAACAGGCGGCGCTGGGCGTTGACCAGTTTTTGCAGACGGTCAGCCATGCGGTCAAAGTCCCGCATCAGCTCCGCCATTTCGTCGTGCCGCCGGGATTGAGGCACACCGGCGCGCGCTGACAGATCCCCGTTGGCCAATTTCTGGGTGGCGGCGCGCAGCTGGCGTACGGGCGCGGTAAGATATCGCGCCAGAATGTAACAGACCAGGCCGGAAGAGATGATCCCGATCAGGATTCCCAGGCCGGGTACGCCGCGAGGGCCAAACACAACATTCTCTTCCGGCGGAAGCTCCGTAATCAGAATGTAACGATGTCCATCTGGGCCAGTCGCGGAGGCGCGCAGAAACTGTACCGGGCGGAAGCGTCCCCAAAAGGTGTCGGCAGTGTGCATCTCCCCGCGCTGCGCGCGGTCTATCCATGGCGGCAGCCGGCGCGAGAGTATGTCCTTCCCCTGTTCGTCAAAAATATAGAGCCGCACATGGTGGGTCTCGTGGACGGTCCGCAAGTATCGCCAGGTCGCCGCTTCTCCGCCCGTCTGGCGGGCTTCAAGGGCCTCAGTCAAGAACTTCGATTGCTGGGTTTGCAGGTTGGAGATTTCCCGGGAAGGCCGCAGGGCCGAAGCAACCAGAAGGGCCAAGGCAAGGAACAAGGCCTGAGCGATCCAGTAGGAAAGAAATATTCTGACGAACAGGCTTCTCATCCTTCGCTCCTGACTTCGTTGCGAGGATGAACAAAAATATATCCCACACCGCGAACCGTCTTGATGTGATCGCTGCCGTTCTCAGAATCGCCCAGCTTCTTGCGGACCTTGCTCACGTGCATGTCGATGCTGCGGTCAAAAGGAGAGAACTTGCGGCTCAGCACCGCGTCCACCAGATGTTCACGGGTGACCACGTGGCCGGCTTCCCGCAGCAGCACATGCAACAGATTGAATTCGACCGAGGTCAACTCTACCGGCTGGCCTTTGTGGAGAACCGTGCGTGTGGCGGGATCGAGTTGGACGTCGCCGACGCTCAGTGCATCCGGGATTTGCGCGCCGCTCCCTCGTTCCCCACTTTGGGTTCGCCGGAGAATGGCGCGAATACGGGCCACCAGTTCACGGGGATTAAAGGGTTTGGGGAGATAGTCGTCGGCACCAATCTCCAGGCCGACAATGCGATCCACATCTTCGCCCCGGGCGGTGAGGAGCAACACCGGAGCCTTGGATGTGGCGCGGAGTTGCCGCAGAAGATCAAATCCGTTCATTCCGGGCAACATTACGTCCAGCACGATCAGCAAGTGATCGTTGCTCAAAGCTCGTTCCAGTCCGCGGTTTCCGTCGTACACCGCCTCGACTTGAAAGCCCTCGGGCTCGAGGTATTCGGATACCAGAGCGCAGAGCTCAACGTCATCGTCGATGACTAGAATGCGATCCACTTTGGGTACACTGCTCATGTCTGTTCTATAACAGCTGACTCCCGCAAGGCGTAAAGAATTGTCAAAACAGCGCTTAGCGTCTTTTACAAAACTTTACTCCGGTTGACCGACTCTTTACCACTAAATCGCGCGGGAAGTGTTCTTATACGTGGAACCGATTTCAAGCGTTCCCGAGAAGGTCAGGAGAAGTCATGAATCTTGGAAGAGTAGGAAGTTTGTCCGCCGTGTTGATTTTGATGTTGGCAACCGTGGCAGGAGCACAGACAGCGCCGCCGCCGCACCGCATGCATGGCATGGCGGGCGAAGGCATGTTCGATGGCGGAGTGTTCCCATTTTTCTCGCAGTATCTGGATCTGACCGACGAACAGCACGCGCAGATCAAACAGATTTTCGCCAACGCCAAGCCGACGATGCAACCGCTTATGCAGCAGGAAAGGCAAAGCCGTCAGGCCATGATGCAGCTTGTCGCCAGTGGCAATTTCGATCAGGCGAAAGCCCAGACCATCGCTGCGCAGGAATCTCAAATCCATGCCCAGATCGAGGTACAGCACGCGTTATTGGCGTCGCAGGCCTATCAGGTTTTGACGCCGGACCAGAGAACCAAGCTGAACGATTTCCTGGCCAAGCGTGAACAACGCTTCGAGAAACACATGCAGGAGCAACCGCCTTCCGCCGCGCCAGAACAGGCACCAAATTAGTAATGAGGGGTGAGGGGGCCCGGGGGAGGAGAAATCGGGGGCCTCCCCCGGCTGCTTAACCCAGCGGAATCTAGCCCCAAGCACACAGAAAGGCGGTAAACAATCTTGAGCAGCGTAGCGATCCCCACGGACCTGGTGAACGTGATAGCCAAAGAGATGGCAGACGGAGTGGAGCGGGCAGTGGAATGTTGGATGTTGCAGATCGAACAGGCACTCAGCGACGTCCGGCTGACCTCCCTGGGCCGCTTGAATGCCGTCCATGAAGTCATTGGGAAATACAAGCAACTAACCGGTAAAGCGGTGCTGGCTGGCCGGCAAGAACTGGCATCTTCGGTGCAAACGCGCTATGAATTTTGATTCGCTGTACGCCTACTTGATAGATTCCACCTGGTTCTTTCTGGGGAGCTGGGTCATCATGCTGGTAGCGGCTTCTCTGGTCGCCTTCCGCCAGGACTTGGCGAAGAACTAGACCGGAACCGGTCCCGCGGCTCGACCCGTGCGAAAGAGAAGCCTGGGCTGGTAGAATTTCATCTACTAGAAGCACATGCTTCCCAAGAGCCTGCGTCCCCTCTTTCCCTACCTGAAGAAGTACCGCATGAGCTATGTGGTAGGGACGCTGTGTGTTTTCCTGAACAACGGCATCTGGATTCTATTCCCGCAAATTATCCGGCGGGCTGTCGACGACCTCCATTTTGGAGTCACACGTCAAAAGCTGCTTACCTACTCCCTGCTCCTGCTTGCGGTTGCGGGTACTAAGGGGGTCTTTCAGTTCCTCACGCGCTGGATTGTGATTGGGGTTTCCCGCGAGATTGAATTTGACCTTCGCAACGACCTTTTCCGCCACCTGGAAGGTCTTTCCTATTCCTACTATCAGCGGACGCGCACCGGCGACATTATGGCCCGTGCCACCAACGACCTGAACGCGGTGCGCATGCTGCTGGGCCCGGCCATCATGTACTCGGCCAACACGGCGGTGTTTACCGCTGGAGCGCTGGCCTTCATGCTCTCCATCAGCCCCAAACTCACGCTCTATGCGTTCTTACCCCTGCCGTTGGTGAGCATTACAATCCAACACTTCGGGAAAAAGATTCACGAGCGCTTCGAAAGAATCCAGGCGATGTTTTCGGAGATTTCGGCTCGCGCGCAAGAGAATTTCTCCGGCGCCCGCTTGATTCGCGCCTACGTGCAGGAGGAGGCGGAGATCGCTGGTTTCGAGACCTCCAATCGAGAATACATCGCGCGCAGCCTGAAGCTGGTGCGTCTGATGGGCATGCTCTGGCCAACCCTCGAGACTATGCTCGGACTGGCCATTGTGTTGGTGTTGTGGCTGGGAGGGCGGGAGGTTCTGCAACATCGCATCAGCGTGGGTGAATTCGTAGCCTTCAATACGTATATGGTGCAGCTCACCTGGCCGGTGATTGCGCTCGGCTGGGTCATCAACATTTTCCAGCGGGGCACGGCCTCCATGGGACGCATCAATGAGATTCTGGTGGAGAAGCCAGAAATCGCGGATGACAAAACTGCTGACCTCAATGTCCTTTCCGCCTCGCTCGTAGGGGAGATTGAGTTTCGTGATCTGACCTTTGCCTACAACGGCAAGCCGGTGCTGCACGACATCAATCTGCGAATCCCGGCCGGCACCAGCCTTGCCATCGTCGGGCCCACGGGATCGGGCAAAACTACGCTCGTGGATCTGATTCCCCGAATTTACGACGCTCCGCCGGGAAGCGTGCTGATCGACGGCCGGCCGATTCGCGAGTTTCCTCTGGCTGCTTTGCGCAGCCATATCGGGTTCGTGCCCCAGGAGACTTTCCTGTTCAGCGAGACCGTACGCGAGAACATCGCGTTTGGGGTAACCAGCGCAACAGATTCCGAGATCCGTGCCGCCGCGCAGGCTGCCGACATCGCGGAGGACATTGAGGGCTTTCCAGAGCAGTATCAGACTCTGGTGGGCGAACGTGGGATCACTCTCTCCGGCGGGCAGAAGCAACGTACCGCGATCGCCCGGGCAGTCATCCGCAACCCCCGCATTCTGATTCTGGACGACGCCCTCTCCAGCGTGGACACCAATACGGAAGACAAGATACTGAACCATCTGCGCGAAATCATGCGCGGCCGGACCACTATTTTCATTTCTCATCGGGTCTCGACAGTCCGCAATGCGGATAAGATCGCGGTTCTATACGGCGGTCGGATCGTAGAATTAGGCACACACGACGAGTTACTCACGCGGAATGGCTATTACACCGACCTCTACAACAAACAGTTGCTCGAAGAGGAGCTGGCGGAAGTCTAGCGGGCTTGGAAAAGCTCACTATGGAGGACGGCATCCCCGCCCGTCTAGTAGCGTGCGGCTAAGCTTGCATTTGGTTGCGATGAGCCTGCTGCCGGTTGTCAATTTCCGTTGACAATTTCGGGCTGGATAATTGCGATAATCTTCTGGCCGAATACCCCTCGATGAAGCGCCTTGCCATCCCTGAGTGGTTCGATACCGACTCCGGAACTCCGGCCGAGATTGCCGACTCGCTCTCCGATTTGCGTCGCATCAATCGCCGTTTCGGCGGAAATGCGACAACGCAGTCGCTGGTCGAAAGTGTGATCCAAGGCGTCAAAATACAGTCGCTCAGTCTGCTTGAAGTTGCCGCCGGAGCCGGAGCGGTGCCGGAAGAAGCGCGTGCTGCGTTACAACGGAGTGGGATCCGCCTGGACGTGACTTTGCTCGATCGCGCACCCTCCCACCTGGGAAATTGTTCACGCAAAGAAACCTGGGCAGTCGCCGGCGATGCGCTGGCACTTCCGTTCATGGATGCAAGTTTTGATGTTGTCAGCTGCTGCCTTTTCGCCCATCATCTCGCGCCCCAGGACTTGATACAGTTTGTGAACGAAGGACTGCGGGTGTGCCGCCGAGCCGTACTGATCAACGATCTCGTGCGCCATCCCCTGCATCTGGCGTTGGTTTACGCCGGATGGCCGCTATATCGCAGCCGCCTTACCCGTCACGATGCCCCGGCCTCGGTGCGCCAGTCCTATACACCCGCGGAGATTCGGGAACTGTTGCAGCATACGGAGGCCACCCGAATCGACATGCAGAGGCGTTTCCTGTTTCGTATGGGCGTGGTGGTGTGGAAGTGAAACCTATGTACGATCTCATCGTCATAGGCGGCGGGCCAGGGGGCACAGCGACGGCGATCCTGTGTGCTCGCCATGGCGCGCGCGTCCTGCTGCTCGAGCGTGGGCGCTTTCCGCGTCACAAAGTGTGCGGCGAGTTTGTCTCCGCCGAGTCCCTGGGTTTGCTGGCAGAGCTGCTCGATCAACAGGACGGAGATCTCTTGCGAGCAGCAACCCGGATCCCACAGGCTCGGATGTTTCTGGACGGCCGCGTGCTCCAGACACCAATCGAGCCCGCCGCGGCCAGCATTGCGCGCCTGGATCTGGATGCCGCGCTCTGGAAATCGGCGGAGCGTGCCGGCGTCGAAGCCCGGCAGCAGGTTACGGTGCAGCGGGTAGTGGGAACGGGACCGTTCGTGGTTTCCAGTTCCCTCGGAGAGCAGGCTGGCCGGGCGGTGGTGAACGCCACCGGACGATGGTCGAACCTGAATGCCGGGTCGCGGCGCAACGGCAAGGCAGCGACAAAGTGGATCGGCCTTAAGGCACACTTCGCGGAAGTAGCATCGCCCGCATCGGTGGACCTTTACTTCTTCGACGGCGGATATTGCGGCATTCAGCCGGTAACTCTAGGGGGCGGCGCAGACCAGCAGCGCGTGAACGCTTGCGCCATGGTGCGCGCCGACGTGGCCAGCACTATGCCGGAGATGCTGGCGCTGCATCCAGCCTTGCAGGAACGGGCCGACCGCTGGCGGCCGCTCAGCGATCCGGTAAGTGTAGGCCCATTGCTCTTTCAAGAACCGTGCCCGGAGGCGGACGGAATGCTGCGGGTTGGGGACGCCACGGCCTTCGTCGATCCTTTCGTCGGCGACGGAATTTCGCTGGCCCTGCGCAGCGGCGCTCTGGCCGCACAGTGCCTCACTCCATTCTTCGGTGGAACCGGCAACGTGCGGGAAGCTGCGCGGTGCTATGCCGAGAGCTACAAGCGGCAACTGGGAACGGTGTTTCAGACATCGGCGCGAATCCGCCGCATGCTGCTCCTGCCGCGCGCCGTGAGAGTGCCGATCTTGTTTCTGCTGGAAAACGCCCCGGCGGTCACTCGCCATTTGGTAACCAGGACAAGATAGAAAGGCTCGTGTAGGGCCGACACTCTTGTCCGCCGCTGTTGCCGTTGATCTGGTTGACCGACAATGCGGATGTGGCGCGGTTACTGGACCGATAACTCTAAACCAAAGTCAACGGCGGCGGACAAGAGTGTCCGCCCTACACGGGTCCGCCTATTCAACCTTCAGGAACAACAGGCCCAGCGGCGGCAAGGTCAAGCTGACTGAATACGGCCTTCCATGCTCCGGCTTTTCTTCCGCATGTACTCCGCCCAGATTTCCCATCCCGCTCCCGCCGTATTCCCGGGCATCGCTGTTGAGCAACTCCCTCCAGAAGCCCAGCGAAGGCACCCCCAGACGGTAATCCATCCGCGGCACCGGCGTGAAGTTGCATACTACGACTATCCGGTCCTTGGCCGACTTTCCCTTCCGCAAGAGCGAAATCGTGCTGGCATTGCTGTCATTGCAGTCGATCCATTCAAAGCCGCTTGGCTCGTTGTCGAATTCGTGCAGCGCCGGATGCTGGCGGTAAAGCCGGTTCAAGTGCTCCACCCAGTTCTGCAGGCCGCTGTGTACCAGATATTGCAACACATGCCATTCCAGGCTGGTGTCATGCCCCCACTCCCGCACCTGTCCGAACTCGTCGCCCATGAACAGCAGTTTCTTGCCGGGCTGCGCATACATGTAACCGAACAACAACCGCAGGTTCGCGAAGCGCTGCCACTCATCGCCCGGCATCTTCCCGATTAGCGACCCTTTGCCATGCACCACCTCGTCATGCGAGAGCGGCAATACGAAATTCTCGGTAAAGCCGTACAACATGCGGAAGGTGAGTTTGTTGTGGTGATACTTGCGATGGATTGGATCACGCGAAAAATATTCGAGCGTGTCGTGCATCCACCCCATGTCCCACTTCAAGCCAAACCCCAGTCCGCCGACATAGATCGGACGGGAAACCATCGGCCACGCCGTCGATTCCTCGGCGAAAGTCTGTATCCCGGGATATTGGCCATACGCCTCTTGATTGAATTGGCGCAGGAAATCGATCGCCTCGAGGTTCTCCCGCCCGCCATATTGGTTGGCCAGCCACTCCCCCTCGTTTCGCGAGTAATCGAGATACAGCATGGAAGCCACGGCATCCACCCGCAGCCCGTCGGCATGATATTTCTCCAGCCAGAACATGGCGCTCGAGAGCAGAAAACTGCGAACCTCGGTGCGCCCGTAGTTGAAGATGTGAGTCTTCCAGTCGGGATGAAACCCCTTGCGCGAATCGGCGTGCTCGAACAGATGCGTCCCATCGAAGTATGCCAAGCCGTGCGCATCGGAGGGGAAGTGCGAAGGCACCCAGTCGAGGATCACCGCGATTCCCCGCTGATGCAGGTAGTCCACCAGATACATGAAATCCTGTGGCGTCCCATAGCGTGACGTAGGCGCGAAATACCCGGTCGTCTGGTATCCCCACGAGCCATAAAACGGATGTTCCATCACCGGCAGGAATTCAACATGGGTGAAACCCATGCGCTGCACGTAGTCGGCCAGGCGTGGCGCGGTCTCACGATAGGTGAGCGGACGGTTGTGCTCCTCCGGAACCCGCATCCACGAGCCCAGGTGGACTTCGTAAATGGACATCGGCGCGTGCAGGGAGTTCCTGCCTTGGCGCTGTCGCATCCATTCGTCATCCGACCATTGATAATCCAGGTCCCACACCACCGAGGCGGTGCGCGGCGGTTTCTCGTGCAATATTCCGAAGGGATCGGCCTTGTCCGCAATGTGTCCGTGATGCTGCGACTGGATGTGAAATTTGTACAGTGCTCCCCGCTCCAGTCCGGGGATAAATCCTTCCCAGATTCCCGAACTTCCGCGAGGATACAAAAGATGCGTCGTCGGATCCCAGCGATTGAAGCTCCCAATCACGCTGACCTGGCGGGCATTCGGCGCCCACACGCTGAAGCACACGCCCGTCTCATCTTCCGCGCTGGTAAAATGCGCGCCCAGCTTGTTGTAGGCGCGGAAGTGCCGTCCCTCGTTAAAAAGATGGAGATCCTGCTCGCTGAGCAGGCTTACATCCGAGCGCGACCCCATCGTCGGTGCTTGTGTATCCGCCATAGCTCTTGCCTAGGCTAGTGTACCGGAACCACAGGCGAGGTGCCCCACCCTTTCCGCGTTCTTTGCCGAAGGGTGAAAGGTGGGACACCGAATGGTGGCACAATAGAGGGATGGCACTGTCACGATCGTCGCGTTCCCTGATTCTGCTGGGACTTCTTGCTGTCAGTATCAGCGTCCTCAACGCCGCCGAGAAAGACCCAGTCCCGCCCACCGGCCACATCAAAACCGTGTGGGTCATTGTGATGGAGAACCAGGATTGGGCCTCCATCAAAGGCAGCAAGTCGGCTCCCTACATCAACGACACGCTCCTGCCGCAGGCTTCGCACACGGAGCAGTACTTTAATCCTCCCCGTGTTCATCCCAGCTTGCCTAATTACTTGTGGATGGAGGCGGGTACGAGTTTCGGAATTGCGGATGATCGTTCTCCGCTAGTTGACGGTCAATCCACCACCCAACACCTGGTGACCCTCTTGAAGAACGCGCCCGGGGGCGGAGTGACATGGCGCGCCTATCAGGAGAATATTTCGGGAAAAGATTGTCCTCTTTCTTTTGCGTATCCTTATGCGGTAAAACACAATCCGTTTGTGTACTTCGATGACGTTACCAATCGAAAGAGCCCTGATTCGGCCTACTGTATCGAGCACGTCCGCCCCTTCGGAGAACTCGCCAAGGATCTCGCGAATAATTCGGTGGCGCGCTACAACTTCATCACCCCCAATCTCTGCAATGATATGCACGACAGTTGCAGCCCGCTCCGCAACAAAATTCTACAGGGGGATACCTGGCTTGCCCGCAACCTGCCGGACATCCTGAACTCTCCGGCATACCGTGACGGCGGAGCTGTGTTTCTCACCTGGGACGAAGCTGAGCGCGCCGACGGGCCGATCGGGATGATCGTTCTCTCACCCCTGGCCAAAGGCGGCGGTTACAGCAACTCGATTCACTACGACCATGGAGCCTTGCTGCGCAGCTTGGAGGAAATCTTTGACGTCACACCGTATCTTGGCGATGCCGCGAATCAGCCGGATTTGAAGGACCTATTCTCCACGTTTCCTTGACCCAAGCCGCAGGTCGCAGCAGTACAGCCGTCACCACCGAACCGTCACTGAATCCGCCGCTTTCGCCGGAGGCGCCCCTGGCGGAAAGGGAACCAGGAAATAGTCGAAGGTTACCGCTTGCTTCTTGCCGTCCACTGTTACCCGCAAAAAGCCAGGATCATGGTCGTTGTATGACATGAGTTTCACGTCCTGACGGGTAGTTTGGAAACCCCGAGGCAGGGGTTTTCCCTTGGAATCTTTTTCAATCTTATGCAGCAGGCTGGCTTTGTTCGCGTACCCTCCGGCGCCGGCGACGATGTAGGGCACCTTCTTGTCGCCCAGGGTCCGCTGGAAGCGCTGGTAGCAGTGTACGTGGCCGGACAACACCGCGGTTGGGATGCGCCCCGTGGCTTGGATGACCCGGTCGAGCGCGATTTCAATGTCCGGATAGCCGCCGTGGGTGGTGTCGAGCGAGTAAGGAGGATGGTGGACCGCGACGATCAGCGCCTTCTCTTTGGCGGCACCGGTGACCTGGTTTTGAAACCACTGCTGCTGTTCGCTTGTGCCCCTGGCGTCTAGCGTGCCGTCCACATTCGAGTAAAGCCCCACAATTGTTGCAAAGGGCGTTTCGAGCGTCCAGTAAACATAAGGCTGCGTCATCGTCGAGCGGTAGGGACTATCGTGATGACTCGCGCTATCGCAAAAGTTGCGCATGAAACCAAAGAGCGACGGCTCGGTATCGACCGGATCGCCTTTCCGGGTTGAAGTATCGCCGTCGTGGTTGCCCGCAATGGCAAAGATCGCCCCATGGTAGTCCTGATAAGGTTCGTAGAACTGACTGGGATAGAGATTGCTCTCCCCATTGAAGTACACAACATCTCCGAGGTTGTAATAGAACGCGGCAGCAGGGTTCTCTTCCGTGGCGGCGGACTTTTGCGCATCCATCGCGTCGGAGATCGCCTTCTCGACGTCGTCTCCGTGGACGCCTCCCGTGTCCCCCACCGAGTGAAAGACCAGCACGCCTGCGTCCTCAGCCGCCTTGGCCTCGTCCGGCAGCACCAGGTCGAGCGCTAGATTGAAGTTTTTTAGGTCGGTGGAGGGCGGTGCCACAAACCGTGGGTAGGGCTTCGGCGCCGCCACCGGATCGCCGGGCGGGCGAGTGCTTTTCCCGAAGGGCTTGTGGGGAACAGCCGAGACGGGCGAGGAATGGGGCGGTATCGGGGTGGTTCGTAAAAGGTGGTCGTATCTCTGGGCGGTCATGGCCTTTCCTCCTTCGGAAGCAAATTGGCAAGATGGGAATGAGACAGTACTGCCCAACCCGGTTCGGAACTATCCCACCACGCTCGCTCTAAAATAAGACAATGTCTCCGGAATATGAACCATGATCGCGAGGTTGTATGGAAATCGTAACAAGCCCTGCCTTCAACCTTCCCACTCGGCCGGCCGCGCGGCGCCACATGCTAGACTGAGTTCTCAGCCTCACTTTCATGCCTGCCTTGCGCGTCATCATTCTGTGGCACCAGCATCAGCCTTTCTACAAAGACCTGGTCACCGCTGAGTACCGTCTGCCCTGGGTTCGGTTGCATGCGCTCAAAGACTATTACGGAATGGTCAAGCTGCTGGATGAGTTCCCCAATGTCCATCAGACCTTCAACCTGGTTCCGTCCCTGATCACCCAAATCCAGGACTACGTCGCCGGCGCGGCGCATGACCCGTTCCTGCAAGTAGCCGCCAAACCGGCACGCGACCTCACTCCCGGCGAACGTCGCTTCGCCTTGCAATATCTGTTTCAGGCCAATCCTGCAAACATGATTGGACGCTATCCGCGCTACCGCGAATTGTGGGAGCGTTTTCGAGGCGCCGGCGACTCCCCCGAGCGCGCCGAAAAGTATTTTCAGCCGCAGGACCTCACCGATCTGCAGGTGCTCTCGCAGATCGCATGGTTGGATGAATTCTTCCTTGAGGATCCAAACATCGCCGCGCTGGTCAAGAAAGAACGGGGATACTCCCTCGATGACCAGAGTTTCCTCATCGCGCAGGAGCGCGAATTCCTGGGCAAGGTTCTGCCGGCGCACGCGACCGCCGCCCAGCAGGGAAGAATCGAAGTCTCGACCTCGCCCTTCTACCATCCGATTCTGCCGCTGATTTGCGACACCAATCAAGGCGCGGTTTCATCGCCGGGACTGCCTCTGCCGCAAAACCGCTTTCGTCACCCGGAGGATGCCCGTGAGCAACTCCTCCGCGGCCTGGATTTGCACCAACAGGTTTTCGGGGTTCGTCCAGTCGGGGTGTGGCCCTCGGAGGGCAGCGTTTCAGAGGAAGTTTTGGCCATCGCCCAGAGCCTGGGGGTGAACTGGATGGCAACGGACGAAGGCGTTCTCGGACGATCGCTTGGTATCAATTTCTCGCGCGACGGCAATGGTCGCTTGTCCGACCAGACCGCCGACGAGCTGTACACCATCCATCGCTTCGAGAACGGTCCTACAAGAATGCATCTTATTTTCCGCGACCACACCATCTCCGACCTGGTTGGCTTTGTCTACTCGGGAATGCCCGCGCTTGAGGCTGCCACCAACCTCATCGAAAACATTAAACAAGCGGCGCAACCAATTCTTAATCAAGGACGAGATGCGGTGGTTCCGGTTATCCTCGACGGCGAAAACGCCTGGGAATACTATCCCCAGTCAGGGCGCGAATTTCTTCGGCGCTTTTACGATGCGTTGCAGAAGGAGCCGGGACTTGAGGCGCTCACCGTTTCGGAAGCCATCGCCCGCCACAAAGACTTCCGCAAACTCACGACTCTGGTTCCAGGCTCCTGGATCAATGCCAACTTCAACGTGTGGATTGGCGCCCCGGAAGACAATAAATCGTGGGATTACCTGTACCACGCCCGTAACTTCTACGCTCAGGAGGCAGCCCGGACCACCGAAGCGCAGCGCAAACTTGCCTTTGAAGAGTTGCTCATCGCCGAAGGCAGTGACTGGAACTGGTGGTACGGCCCGGAGCACCATTCTGCCAATGATCGCGAATTCGACGAACTTTACCGCAAGCATCTCTCCAACGTTTACCAGGCGCTGGGTGCAACCCCGCCAGACTACCTGGCCCAACCCATCACCGCGAGTGCTTTGCGGCCGCAGTTCACGCCGCAGTCTTCGTATATCCATCCCCGTATTGCGGGAGATATGGTGCGTTATTTCGAGTGGATGGGAGCCGCGGTATACACCGCCGATCACCGCGCGGGCGCCATGCATGGCAAGCGCTTCTTGGTCGACTCCATATACGCCGGCATTGACCAGAGCCACGTTTACGGCCGCCTTGATTTTGCCGGTAAAGCGCCAGACGGGCCCTTCGACCTGGTGGCGAATCTTGAGTCCTGGGCCGCCGACGCCCAGCGCCGCGCTTTACGACTGGAGGCGCAGATCGCAGACGGGAAGATGCAGTCCTGGCAGGTTCGCGAACCCAATCAGGAAAATCTGCTCGCCAGCTCGGAGCATCCCGCCGACGGTGTGAAGGTCGCCTTTGCGCGCAACTTCGAATTCAAGCTGCCGTTGTCGTTGCTGCTGGTTCCGCCCGCAATCAAGCTGCGCTTGCGCTTCAGCCTGTGGCAGAACCATCTCCCCGTGGACGCCCTTCCACTCGAGGGCTGGATCGAACTGCAAGTCCTGAGCGAAGAAGATTTGGCCTCCATGGGCTGAAAGACCGGAACCGGCAACGAATCGCCGGTTGTTCTACTGCCCGCTGGTTGCCGCAGGAACGGTCGTCGCCGGAGCCATCTCCAGCGGGTGGCTTAACTCCATCACCAGTTCCGTCCCGGCGGGCAGCGTGGCCGAATTCCTCTTGCCCAGCCAGTGTGCCACGGTCACGGTCGCGCCCACCGCTCCGCCAATCAGCATGCCCTTCGCGCCGCCGATCAAACCGCCCACCAGCATCCCGCCGCCGGTGCCGATCCCTATCTGCGTCAAATCCGTGCCGTCGTGCCCCTTGCCCTTGAATTGGCCCTCGTCGTTGACGTCACTGCCGTTGCGCAGACTGGTATCTACCAGCGTGGCGTTGACCATGAATCGGTCGCCGCTCGGCAAGATCAATGTTTCTGGAAACATGCTGATCGTCGGCTTGCCCGCGATCCGCCGCGGTTCACTCACCTGGGTTACGCGACCCTGCACGGTGGCGCCGACGGGAATCACCGGCTTGCCGTCGAGCAGAACCGCTTCCGTAACGCGGCCGGAAAAAGTATCACCGCTCTTGCTGGAGGTCGTACTGAGAGCATTCTCCAACCTGACTTTCAATGATGTTCCCGCCGGCAACGAGAGGTTGTTTTGTGCCAGCGCACCGGCACACAGTAAGCCTGCCGAAATCAATACCAGTAGCTTCTTCATGGGTCCTCCTCAATCTTTCTGGAAATCTGTGTCTTAATCGGGTAACTTCTTCAAAACCTCTAACACGGCTGGGATCGGGATTCGGTCCGTCTGACTCTCCCCGCGATAGATAAACCTGACCATCCCGTGGCGATCCACTACCAGCGTCGCCGGGTGCGCGATGTTGATGGCATCGGTCCCCAGCCAGTGATACAGTCCGTAGGCCTTGGTCACCGTGCGGTCCTCATCCAGCAAAAAAGGAAACGACGCCGGATGTTCGCTCATGTATTTCTCCGGTTTGAACATGCCGTCGCGCTTCTCAGCCGCAATGTAAACCAGTTGCGCTCCCGTCCGGTCGATATCGCTCTTTATCAGCTCAAACTGAGCCATGCGCTTGCGGCAGTTCGGTCACCAGGTGCCACGCAGAAACTCGACAATCACGGGCCCTTGCTCCCGCAAGCTGGAAAGCACAAATGTACCCTCCCGGTTCGCCGCCGAAAGCTTGAATTCAGGCGCGCGTGAACCGATCCCCAGAGTTTCCGTAATGTTCTGCATCTTTAGCCGACTGTAAGGCACTCGCGGAACCAGAACAAGAGCAGAAGCACCCCGCGAACCAGCGTAGATAAGCCGTGTGGGGACGGGCGCCCTCGTCAGCTTGCCCTGAGCGAAGTCGAAGGGTCCAGGCCGAGCAGAGCTCGGCAGCGCGGTTCGGTAGTGGGTCAGTTTGATTTCTACAGCCGGGCTATAAGGACAGCGATGGTCAGAATTCCAAGGTTCAAGAATGGGAGCAGCACAAGCAGGGGTGCTCTCTTTCGGTAAATAGCCGCAATTATCACAGGCAGCGGGTATGTGCAGATACTTATGACAAGGAGATACGCTTCAAAGCTTGGTCCAGGATCGAATGCCATCCCCGACAGAGGGCAAAACGCGAGCCATGGAAGTAGCAGGATTCCCCAAAGAAAGAAAAGGGCAACCTGAATCTCCTGCATCGTGAGTTTCTTCACCATCCAGCCAGCTCTCCGAGTGTTTCCAGAATAAGCCCACTGTCAATCCGGTTTGCGGCAGAGCGCGGCGCATCACCTGCGGAAATCAAACTGACCCACGACCCCCGGGGTCGCCCATCACAGTCTTCACCGCGGCGGTGATTTATAATGCTCGGTTTCTATACATAAACAGATCCCTACCATAAGGACGCCATCATGCCCGTAATGAATATCGCTGAAATCCGTGCCCGCGAAGTTTTAGACTCCCGCGGCAATCCGACTGTCGAAGCCCAGGTTGTGCTGGCCGACGGGACCCATGGCCGCGCCATCGTTCCCAGCGGAGCCTCCACCGGGGAACACGAAGCCGTGGAACTTCGCGACGGGGACAACCAGCGCTTTCTCGGCAAAGGAGTGCTCAAAGCCGTGGAAAACGTAAACGGTGAAATCGCCGAAGCCCTAGCCAACTTCGACGCCGCCGACCAGCGCGCCCTCGATCAGAGGATGATTGAGCTTGATGGCACCGCGACCAAGGGGCGGCTTGGGGCCAACGCCATTCTGGCCGTCTCCATGGCCACGGCCCGCGCGGCGGCCAACGGTTACGGCCTGCCACTGTACCGCTATTTGGGCGGCGCGGGCGCTAACACACTGCCCGTCCCCATGATGAACATCCTCAACGGCGGCGCCCACGCCGACAACAACGTCGACTTCCAGGAATTCATGGTGATGCCAGTCGGCGCGCCGTCGTTTTCTGAGGCTCTGCGCTGGGGTGTCGAGGTCTTCCACACTTTGAAAGGCGTGCTGAAGAAGCGCGGCTACAACACGTCGGTTGGCGACGAAGGTGGTTTCGCGCCCTCGCTCAAATCGAACGTCGAGGCCATCGAGGTCGTCCTCGAATCCATTCAGCAGGCTGGCTACAAACCCGGCGAGGAGATCGCCATCGCGCTCGACCCGGCTTCCAGCGAGTTCTATCAGGATGGCAAATACGTCTTCAAGAAATCCGACAAGTCGGCGAAGAGTTCCGACGACATGGTCCGCTTCTACGCCAAGTGGGTCAACGACTATCCCATCGTTTCGCTCGAAGACGGCCTGGCTGAAGGCGATTGGGAGGGCTGGCAGAACCTGACCAAAGAACTCGGCGGAAAAATCCAGCTCGTCGGCGACGACATCTTCGTCACCAACATTGAGTTCCTGCAAGAGGGAATCGATAAGCACGTCGCCAACTCGATCCTGATCAAAGTCAACCAGATCGGCACCGTCAGCGAAACTCTCGACGCCATCGACCTCGCCCGCCGCAACGGATACACCAGCGTCATCTCCCACCGCTCCGGGGAGACCGAAGACACCTTCATCGCCGACCTCGCTGTCGCCACCGGGGCGGGCCAGATCAAGACCGGGTCGGCGTCTCGGACCGACCGCATCTCCAAGTACAACCAGTTGCTCAGGATTGAAGAAGAGCTGGGTGGTGCCGCTCGCTTTTTGGGCTTGAGGGCGCTCAACTACAAGGGGAGCGTGAAATAACAAGTTAGATTTCAATTTCGAGGTCAAGACATTGGATCGTGCTTGGCTTGGCTTCGGGCGGGTAATACCTATGCTTGGGCTCGGGATTGCCACGCTTCGCCAAAACTCAACAGCCGTTGGGCCTCAGCTGTCGAAAGGGCGATAACGACACTATGAAAACTCTCACTCTCTTGCTCGCGATTTGCCTCAGCCTTCCCGCTGTCGCTCAGGTGGCTCCACCCTCCGACGCCCCTGCCAGCAAAGAGCAAATCCAGAAACTCTTCACCGTGATGGACATTAGCAAGCAAACCCGCCTGGCAATGGTCTCGATGGAGAGGCAAACGCAAGCTACCACCACGGAGGCTCTCAAGGCGCGCTACCCGCGAATCACGCCGGCACAATTGGAACGAGTCCAGAGAATTTCGGAAGAGAGTATGAAAGCCTTTCCGGTCGACGCCATGCTCGATGACATGATCCCCGTCTACCAGAAATATCTTACGCAGACCGACGTCGATGCCATGATCGCCTTCTACTCGTCGCCCACCGGCAAGAAGCTCATGCAGGATATGCCCCAGATGATGCAGGAAGCCCTGCAAGCCTCCAACGTGCGCATGCAAAAACATATGGCAGCCGCGATGGAGCGCGTCGACGCCATGATGAAGGAAGAAGAACAAAAGCAGCAAAGCGCTCCCGCGCCCGCTCCTCCCTCGAAACCAAACTGAGCGCCGCCCTGAAATGAAATGTCATCCCGAGCGAAGTAGTCGTCCGTGAAACGGACGACTGCGCAGTCGAGGGACCCCGCATGCTTCAAACCCGGCAGCGGCCTTTCAGGGAGTTCTTCGCACACCCACTCAAAGTCCGGTACGAATGCCTTGATGCGCCCCTCTTAAGCTCACGCAGGCAAGGGATCCTTCGACTGCAGGACTGCTTCGCGTTGCGAAGTAGTCCCTTCGCTGAGGATGACAGGCGTCTCGGTTCTCAAAGCCCCATCCGGTCATCCGCCGAAGGCCCATAGGTCGCCGGCAGCGGCTTGTCATTCAATCGCAGATACACTCCCAGCTGCGCTCGATGATGCACCAGATGGTTCAGAAACATCTGCCGGTAGGCCAGAAATCGACGCCCGCTGAAGATGGATTTGCCCTGAAAGCTCATCTTCCAGCTCTGCTGCCAGGCATCGTCTTTGGTGTTCTGCAAGGCGGCCCGTGCCCTGGCCACGTGCTCGTCGAATGATTTCAGCAGTCCGGCCAACTCAAAGGGTGGCCGCGGGCGGGCGGGAGCGTTGGAAAAATCCAGCTCCGGCGTCGTTAAAATCGTCGCTCCAAGACCGGCCAGCTCGGCCACATGCGGCGCCAGCTTGCCCAGCGGCATCGACTTGGCGTGAGGCGCAAAATCTTTCTGGTCGAATGGAACCCGCTCCAGGGTCATCCGCGTCACCTTCATCTCTTCATCGAATTCCGGCAACAAAAGTTCGCTAATCGACATGAGTCCTCCTGGAGTCGAGTATAACGGCGCCACTTATTTCTCAAAAACGCCTTGAGTTGTCATTCCGAGAAGCGCAGCGACAAGGAATCTGCTGTTCCGGACCTAACCCACAACTCCAACCGCCATCAAGCTGCTAAAATCCATGATTCGCGTTAGGAGCCCAGACCCAACTTTTCTGATAGCTGAAAGCTAGAAGCCAAGAGCCAAAAGCCAGGAGCTGCCCTTGCGTCCCAAACCTCTCGTTCTCATCATCCTCGACGGCTGGGGCTTTCGCGCCGAAACCAAGGCCAACGCCATCGCGCTGGCTCGCAAGCCCTCCTACGACCGCTTGCTGCGCGAATATCCCAACACGCTCATCCACACCAGCGGCCACTTTGTCGGTCTGCCCGATGGTCAGATGGGGAACAGTGAGGTCGGACACCTAAACATAGGCGCCGGCCGCATCGTCCACATGGATAGCACGCGCATCGAGCTGATGATCCAGAACGGCGAGTTTTACTCTCATCCCGTCCTGGTCGCAGCCATGAAGAACGCACGCTCCGGCGGCCGCAAGCTTCATCTTTTTGGATTGGTCTCCGACGGCGGGGTGCACTCCTACCAGACTCATCTTTACGCCCTGCTCAAGATGGCCAAGCAGCAGGGAGTCGACCGTGTTTTCGTCCACGCTTTCATGGATGGCCGTGACACCCTGCCTACCAACGGCGCTGGCTACCTCGAACAGTTGCAGCAGAAGATGCGCGAATACAACTCAGGCAAAATCGCCAGCGTCAACGGACGTTACTACGCCATGGACCGCGACCGCCGCTGGGAGCGCATCGCCAAAGCCTTCAACGCCATGGTCAACGGCGACGGTGAAGGCGGAAAGTACGTCGACCCGGTTCAAGGTATGAAGGAGTCTTACAACAAGAACGTGACCGACGAATTTGTCATCCCCTACGTGTGCATCGACAACCGGGGCGAACCGCTGGCGAGCATTCGCGACGAAGATTCCTGTATCTGCTTCAACTTCCGCGCCGACCGCGTCCGCCAGATCACCCGCGCCTTAACCCGCAACAGTGGCCTCAACGATAAAGGCGGGCGCGACCTTCCCGGAGCTGACGACCTCGACGCCACGATCCCTCGCGACCGCGTTCCCAAGAACCTGCACTACGTCTGCATGACGCAATACGACAAGAATTTCAGCCTGCCGGTTGTCATTCCGCCGGAATCGATGGCCAACATTTTGGCCAATGTCATGGGCCAGACCAACCTGCGCAATCTGCGCGTGGCAGAAACCGAGAAGTACGCGCACGTAACTTATTTCTTCAACGGCGGAGTCGAGCAGCCTTTTCCAGGAGAAGACCGGGTGCTCGTGCCTTCCCCCAAAGTCGCCACTTACGATCTCAAGCCGGAAATGTCCGCCGCAGGCATCGCCGATGCGGTCCTCAAAGCCGTCAATGACGGCACTTTCGATGTCATCATCGTGAACTTCGCCAACGCCGACATGGTCGGCCACTCCGGCAAAATCGAACCCACCATTAAAGCCGTCGAAACCGTCGACGCCTGCCTGGGCCGCATCGAGCCGGCCGTGCGAGCCAAAGGCGGCGCCCTGCTGATCACTGCCGATCATGGCAACGCCGAAATGATGATCGATCCCGTCACCGGAGGTCCGCACACCGCCCATACCACCAACCCTGTGCCCTTTATCGTCATCGCCGAAAACAGCAGCCAATTCACCCTGAAACCCGACGGCTCACTGCGCGACATCTCGCCCACGATCCTGGGAATGCTAGGTCTCGACGAACCCAAAGAAATGACCGGCCATGATCTTCGCGTGATGAAATAAGTAACCACGGATCGAAACCGACGTCACCTGTGTGCCTCTTTCTGCGCCCAAATTTACAGCGCAACGGAGGTGCATGACCCTCAGTGCATTCGTGAATACGGCCACTCGCGCTACCATCAGCCGAGTAGTGAAAGTGGCCTGAGGATCAGCCTGTGACACGACACATAATGTCTTACTCCCTGCAAGCCGCGGCTGCGGTCTGGACCCTGGCAGTTTGCCTCCGCACCGTAGATTTAGGCTGGGGCGCATTTGCCGGAATCGGCCTGGGTATGTTCGGCGCCATCCCCATCTCATTTCTGGGCATTCGCATCAATTCCCGCCATAGCAGCCAATAGTTGCCTGCCCAGCCACGATCTTCTGCATCCCGCCGCGGTTTCAAACATCTGATTTAAGGCGCGCCTTTGCAAGGCGTTGACCTTCTATGCAAACTTCCGTCCAATGTTGTCGGGAGAACGGCCTATGAAGTCGGAGTGTCTGCCATTCCGCCAGATTCCGCACACCACGCAGCTTTTCGCCGATTTTCTCTCCAACCCAGTCCAGCTTCAGCAGTTTTATCCCCGGCCGCCTTTCTTCAAGGAATGGTTTAAAGACGAGGCCTCCGCTATCCGTTACGACTCCGCCCGGAGGGAACGCGTTTCGGCCATTCTGCAGCGGCAGAATGAGTCCTGGGAAGCTTCCGCCAGGACACTCGAAAACATCGCCCGCCTGCGCGCAGGTGCTTCCGCCCTGGTTACCGGACAGCAGGTGGGACTCTTTGGCGGCCCAATGTTTTCCATCTACAAGGCCCTTACGGCGGTGAAGCTCGCGGACTTCGCGACTCAAAACGGCGTCGACTGCGTTCCGGTGTTCTGGCTGGCCACCGAAGACCACGATCTGGCTGAAGTCAATCATGTCTCGCTGCCCGGAAGCGACGGTTCATTCCGCCACTTGGCCGCGACGGCCCCTGCGCGGGCCGACGCGCCCGTAGGCACCGTAACCTTCGGCGACGAGATGGATCTCCTGGTGAATAGCGCCGCCGAGTCTCTGGGTGACTCCGAAATCGTAGATACACTCCGCCGTTGTTACCGGCCCGGTGAGACCTATGGCAGCGCGTTTGCGCGTCTCTTTGCCCGTCTGTTTGCCGATTTCGGAGTAATTCTGCTCGACGCGTCAGATCCCGAGCTGCACCATATTTCGCAGCCCGTCTATCGCGAAGCCATCGAGCGCTCGGCTGAGCTCGACAAGTCTCTCCTCGCCCGTGGCCAGGCTCTCGAAGCGGCTGGCTATCATCAACAGGTAAAAGTCACGCCTTCGTCAGCGCTACTCTTTGCTCTGCAGGATGGCGCTCGGATTCCGGTACACCGTCGACCGAATGGAGAAGCTGGCGACAGTGAGTTTGTCATCCGGGACGAAAAGGTTTCCCAGGCGGAACTGCTCAGGCGCATAGCGGCCGCACCCCAGGACTTCAGCGCCAACGTTCTGCTGCGGCCGGTGGTGCAGGACTATCTGCTTCCTACGCTGGCCTACACTGGCGGCGCGGCCGAGGTCGCCTACTTCGCGCAGGCCGCAGTGGTGTACGAGGCGCTCTTAGAGAGAATCACTCCGGTGATTCCGCGCTTCTCCGCTACGATCGTAGAGTCCAAGCCCGCGAGCTTGCTCGAGCGCTACGGGCTGAGTCTCATCAACCTTTTCCACGGTTCCGAATCGTTGCGGGAACTCCTGGCCGCCCACGCCCTTCCCACCGAACTGCAATCAGCCTTTGAAGGTGCTGAAGCCTCGCTGCGACAATCACTGGGTAAGATTCGCGGTGCCTTGGAACGTCTGGACAAAACCCTGGCGGACGCCACCGACAACGCCGCCGCCAAGATGCAACACCAGTTGGAAAGCCTGCGCGCTCGCGCTGCCCGCGCCGAACTGCGCCAGACCGAAGTCCTTACCCGCCACGCCGAACTGCTGAGTTCTGCCCTCTATCCCAACAAGACTCTGCAGGAACGCGAAATCCCCGGTATCTACTTTCTCGCACGCCAGGGAACGGAACTTCTGCGCGGCTTATACGACACCATCAACCCCGATTGCCAGGACCACCAGATAATCACACTCTAGAAACAATGTAGGCGCGGGCGTCCTCGCCCGTGCAGTGCTATCCGGGAAGTCCTTACTCACACCACCAGCTTCTCCTCCAGCTCCTCCAGAGACTCCACCCGAGGCCATTCCATCCCGCGGTAAGCTCCCGCCACATCGAAGAGCATGGCTTGCATCCCTGCCCGGGTCGCGCCCAGGTAATCGACGGAGTAGACGTCCCCCACATAAAGGCTGTGCTGCGGCTCCACTCCCAGCGTCCGCAGGCCTTCCTGAAAGATGACGGGATGCGGCTTCTCATATCCCACCAGCCCGGAATCCGTAATCGACCGGAAACACCCGGCGATTCCGCAGCGTTCCAGCACCGCCGCAATTTTGCCATCGGCATTCGAAATCACCGCCAGCGCATATTGCTTTCCCAGCCGCTCGAGAATCTCACGGGTTCCCGGCCGAATCTGGCGCCAGTTGGCGGAATGCCGGGTAGCTTCGACCAGCGAGTCACACAAAGCCTCATCCTCGCTGCCCAGTTCTTCCAGCAACCGCGTATAAAACATCCGCCAGAAGCTATGATCCATCGGCCCGTCGTGTTGCACCAGGTCATCGAACTTGCTCTTGATCTCCCGCTCAATGGCATGCCACTGTTCCAGACTTGGCGCCACTTTTCGCTCATAAAGAGAGCGCAGAATGATATTCCGGTCAGGGAAGAGAAGCGTATTGCCCACGTCGAAGAAGATTGCCTTCAGTTCAGCCATTCCCTTTATGTTGCCACGCGGGCGTCCGAGATGACCAGAACTCATTGAGCAAGAAACTCGTGTGGGGCGGATACTCTTGTCCGCCGCCGTTGATGTTGATCTTTCTCTTATCAATAACGCGAATTTGGAACAGTTCCTTTGTTGGCTTGAAGGCAAAGTCAAAAGCGGCGGACAAGAGTGTCCGCCCCACAACTTGTCCCAAGGCTTACCGCACGGCTGAAGTCCGGCTGATCCGTTTCCTCCGCCGCAGCCACACAAACGCAAACGCCACCGGCCCCGAAAGCAGATTCACCATCCCCCACACCCGTGCCGTGGGATCACTATTGACCATGGCCCACACGAATAGCAGTAGGGGAACGATCACGATGCCCAACGCACCCAGCTTCCCGCCCGCCACCCGAAAACTTCGCGGTACTTCGGGATATTTCCGGCGCATTTGCCAAAACGAAATCAGGGTCAAGGTGGAAGTGGCGATGCGCGACCAGGCATATACGGCAATTAACTGGGTCACGCTGAAGACCGCCAGGCCCGCACAGAGTGCCGTGAACAGAGCGATCGACCGTACCGGAGTGCCGAAGCGAGGGCTGACCTTCGCCAGCATGGGGTGCAGGTATCCGTCCTCGGCCATGGTCAGTGGCACCCGCGTAACCGACAGCACCGTGCTCTCGAGCAAAATAAAGTTTGCGATGGCCGACGCCGCAAACATCGCCGTGCCCAACCATGCGCCTCCAATCAGCCGTGCCGCGGTCACCATGTATCCGGTCTGCCACTCGTGCCAGTTTCCCAAGGCAGCCAATCCCGCCGCCGGGGTCAACACGTAGACTGCGATGGTCAGCGGTACTACGATGCCCAGCCCCAGCGGAAAATTGCGCTCTGGCTTTTCCACCTCTTCAATCACCGTCGATAACTGCTCGTATCCCGCGTACGACCACAGAGCCAGCGCCAGACCCACTCCATAGGCCTCCCGCCACGGTCTCCCGGCGGGAAGAATCGGCTGGAAGGGATTGAAATGGGCGTGGTGGTATCCGAGGAAAATGAAGACAACCACCGGAACGAACATGAGCAACAGCAGCCCCAGCGTGAGGTTGCCCACCAGCCTGACACCAAGCATGTTGATGCCAGCCACCACTGCAAGGAACAAAACCGCCACCGCCCAATGCTCCAGGCGGGAATGCAACGGTATCCAGGCGTCGAGATAATCCGCCATGGCTACTCCGTACGAAGCGCTCATCAGGAAGCTGCCGGTCCAGTTCCACCACCCGGATTGAAATCCCCAGAAGTCTCCCAGGGCCGCGCGGCTCCAGCGATAAAACCCGCCTTCCATCGGCATGACCGTAGTCATCTCTGCGGTCGCCAGCGCGATGGGGATGGAAAATAGCAGAGGCACGACCAGCAGGAAAATGAAGGCCAGGCCCGGGCCCGACGTCGAAAACATGGATTCGAATCCGAAAGGTCCGCCGGTGCAGTACGCAAACAGCACCGCCACGAAGGGAAGCAGGCCGATACGCTTCAGGTTGTGGGTGGGAGCAGCAAGAAGAGTTGGCGTCAGCGGGGCCGGAGTTGAAGACGAGGGATCCAAAGATTTCTCTTTGCGGAAGGCCGAACCATTACTAGTCCACTCGCTCTTCATCCCGCTTGTAGCCATAGCGGATGGCCAGACCCATGCCCAGCGTCATGAACCCGACCGGAGGCACCAGCAGGACCAGAATTCCTCGACTGATGGCACGCTGTCCATCCTTACTCGTGCCCGTCGCATTGCTGTAACACATCGCGCAGCCCTGGGCGAAGGCGGGAGCAGCCCAAAGCATAAGCCCGAAAAAGAGTAGACCGAATCGCAGTTTCATCGCACTCCGAGCTTGAGGATGCGCTCGGCATCCGCAAAAAATATGCACATCAGGCACAAGCAGGCGCATACCGCGATCATCATCACCCACTTCATTGCTGCGATCTCATACTTCAAGTGCATGAACCAGCCGATGATCAGCGCCGACTTGATGATCGAGAGTACCATTAGCGCCTCCAGCATCCGCACGGGCTGGAACACCTGCCGGTAGGCCAGCACCACTTCCACGGCGGTCAGCAGTAGCAGCACACCCCAGACCCAGAAGTATTGCGACTTATCCTCGTCGTGCTCGGCGGCAACCGTATGCATCGTAAAGTCCTCTCCTCGTTACCCGGCTACCCGTGTCGACATCAGGTACACCAGCGGGAAAATAAACATCCACACCAGGTCCACAAAGTGCCAGTACAGGCCGGCAATCTCGACATCATGCGCGTCATAAACCTTGGGTTTCAGCACCAGGATCACCGTCGCCACCACCAGCCCAACCAGCAGCACATGGACGGCATAGTGAAAAAAACTGTCCGCCGGGATGAGGTACCAGGCGACGCCCCAGATCACCAGCAGAATTGGCAGAAACGCCTTGCGCAAAGCAACCACGCCCAAATAGATCACGCCAATGGTGACGTGCAGCATGTGCATGCCGGTGAGGGTGAAAAAGGTTCCGCCAAATTGCGGGACGGTGGCTGCCCATGGATTTTTCCAGGGCATCATGCCTTCCCCCAGCAGCTTCGTCCACTCCATGCCATGCAGCACGATGAAAGCCGAGCCGAACAACATGGTGAAGAGGATCCAGTTACGTGTCCAGCTGCGGTCGCCCCGCCTGGCCGCCAGCACCGCCAAAACCATGGTCAGCGAGCTGGAGAGCAGGCAAGCCGTCATGATGGTTGCATTGATGATGCTCTCTTTGTGGAACGGCGTCGGCCAGTCCGGATTGGAAATCCGGTTGTAACTGTAGGCAAACAGCAGCGCTCCGAAAGTGAGCGTATCGGACAGCAGGAACAGCCACATCCCGATCTTCTTCGAGTAGGTGCCGAACAGCGACGGCTCATAAGCGTCCGCCACCCCGTGCTGCACCGCCATATCAGACATGCTTTCCGTCTCCTGAGATTCCCGTGTGGCGCGGGCGCCCTCGCCCGCGTTCTTCCTACCGCATAAACCAGAGCAGCGAGAAAATTCCCACCCACAACAGAAACATAAAGTGCCAATACCACGCGGTGACATCGACCACGATGCGGCGCGCCTCCACCGGCTTGTGCAACAGCGAAACCGTAACCGCATACAGGAGCACCAGTACGCCGCCCGCCAAATGCACCCCGTGAGCCGCCGTCAGCAGGTAGACGAACGAACTGCTGGCGCTGGTGGCTACATAAAATCCGCGATCCGCCAGTTCCCGCCACGCCAGCCACTGCCCGGTAAGAAAGCCAGTGCCCAGCAATGCCGTCACCGCCAGCCACGGAAACCCGCTCTCCCGGCCCAGGGAAACACCGGGTATCGAGCGCACCGGAGCCAGCGCCGCCTGCCGCGTAATTTGGCGCCGGGCCAGTTCCGCCGTGAGGCTGCTCGCCGCCAGCAATCCGGTATTCATCAGCAAAAGGGCCAACGGCAGCTGCACCGGAATCCAATCACGGATGTAAGTGCTGGTGCGGTCGTCAAAAGTCGGCAGCCCCTGCCGTACGATGTAGGCGCTCACGATCGACACAAAGAACATGAAGATCGGCGCCAGCGCCACCGCCAGTCCCAGCCGCGCCCGCCGCAAACGCTGTCCATAGTCCGGATAGCCGTCGCCCCGTCCTCCGTCATCACCACCACGATAGACCGGTGGAGGCGCGCCTCCGCTTCCTCCCGCCTGCGCCGGAACTGTAGGACTGAACGTCGCCATAAAAACCTGTGTGGGGCGGACACTCTTGTCCGCTAAAGCTCTTCCTCGTTTCGACTGCCGATCCGGACGGCTCGCTAATGCGCCCCCACCTGCGCCGGATCGGTCTGCATCACGTAATCCTTAGGCGCTCCCGGCACGCTGTACTCATACGGTCCGTGGTACACGACCGGCGTATGCCCGCCAAAATTGTCATGCGGAGGCGGAGTCGCCGTTGTCCACTCCAGCGTGGTCGCCTCCCAGGGGTTGTCGCTCGCCTTCGGTCCCTTGAACATGCTCCAGAACAAGTTGATGACAAAGATGAACTGTGCGGAGATAGTGATGACCGCCGCATAGGTGATGAAACGATTGAGCGGCAAGAGATGCTGCAGATAGGCGAGTTCGGTGAACTGCGAATAGCGCCGCGGCTGACCCGCCATCCCCAGATAGTGCATCGGCATAAAGACGGAATAGGTGCCGATTAACGTGATCACAAAGTGGACCCGGCCCCAGGTTTCATTCATCATCCGGCCAAACATCTTGGGGAACCAGTAGTAAGTTCCGGCAAACATACCGAAGATGGCCGCCACGCCCATGATCAAGTGGAAATGAGCCACCACGAACGCCGTGTCGTGCAGCGGAATATCCAGCACCGGCTGCGCCAGGAATGGTCCGCTCAGTCCGCCCGAAACAAACAACGAAACGAAGCCGATGGCATACAGCATCGGCGTCTGGAAACGAATCTTGGCCTTGTAAAGCGTCCCCAGCCAGTTGAATGTCTTGATCGCCGACGGTACTCCGATGGCCATCGTCATGATGGAAAAAGCGAACGCCGAGTACGGGCTCAGGCCGCTCATGAACATGTGGTGTCCCCACACCACGAAGCCGAGAACACCGATCGCCATAATGGCGTACACCATCGCCTTATAGCCGAAAATCGGTTTGCGCGCGAAGGTAGAAAGTAGCTGCGAAGCTACTCCCATGCCGGGCAGAATCGCAATGTACACCTCAGGATGTCCGAAGAACCAGAACAGATGTTGCCACAATAGCGGCGATCCGCCTCGGTGCGCCATCATCTGGCCATTTACAACCACCAGCGGAACATAAAAACTGGTGCCGAGGTTGCGATCCAGAAGCAGCAGAATGCCCGCCGAAAGCAGTACTCCGAATGCCAGTAGCCCGAGAATCGCCGTGATGAACCACGCCCACACCGTCAGCGGCATGCGAAACATGGTCATGCCTTTGGCGCGCAGGTCGAGCGTCGTAGTGATAAAGTTCAACGCCCCCATCAGCGACGCAATACAGAAGATGGCGATACTGGTGATCCACAAATCCGCACCCAATTGCTCGCCCGGTCCCGAGTTGGTGAGCGCACTAAGCGGCGCATATCCCGTCCAGCCATGCAGCGGAGGCCCGCCGGTTACGAAGAACGCACAAAGCAACACCACGAAAGCCACGAAGGTTGTCCAGAAGGAAAGCATATTGAGCACCGGAAACGCCATGTCCGGGGCCCCGATCTGGATGGGCAAAAAGTAGTTTCCGAACCCGCCCTGCGGCGCCGTGGTCAGCACAAAAAACACCATGATGGTGCCGTGCATGGTGAGCAGGCTGAGGTAAGTCTCGGGCCTGATCTCGCCCACCAGCGGCAGAACCGCCGTCGGCCAGATCATGTGCAGGCGCATCAGCAGCGACAGAAACATGCCGACAAACACCGCCACCAGCGCCAGAAAGTAGTACTGCAGCCCGATGACTTTGTGATCCAGACTGAAAATATATTTGCGAATGAAGCCCTGAGGAGCGGCGTGCGCGTGTACCGGTGCCGAGGTCGCCATTATTGTTTCTCTGCCTCCCGTGCTGCCAGCCATTTATCAAAGTCATCCTGGCTCACAACGTGGACCATGCCGTGCATCTTGTAGTGTCCCAGCCCGCATAGTTCGGCGCAGGCAATTTCATATTCCCCGGTCTCGGTGGGAGTGAAATGCATGTGGATCGCAAGGCCAGGCACCGCATCCTGCTTGAAGCGGAACGAGGGAACAAAAAAGCTGTGAATTACGTCGACCGCGCGCAAGGTGAGATCGACTTCCCGGTTCACCGGCAAATACATCGTGCCGGTCACGACATCGTCCTTCGACGCAGCGTCGGTCGTGTCCAGCCCCACCGCCGCTTCGTTGCCAGCAGAGGGGTCCATGAGTTTCGGATCGGTTCGCCCGAATTTCCCGTCCCCGCCGGGATAGCGGAAATACCAGGCAAACTGCATGCCGGTAACTTCCACCGGCACCGAACCTGCTTGCGCCGGTTCAAAGCGTTCTCTTGCCCACACACTGCTCCCCATCAGGTTCAACCCAATAAAGAGGACTGCCGTCAGCGTGGTCCAGATCAACTCCAGCTTGGTGTTGCCGTGGGAGTAGTCCACCGGGTCGGTCGAGGCGCCATCGCGATATTTCCACACCAGCCAGCCCAGCCCACCCTGCGCCGCCACAAACACAATTCCCATCAGCACATAGGTCAAAGCAAACTGATGGTCAATCCACGGGGCAGCCGTCGAGACCCCATGCGGCAACCACCAGGTTTGGGCGACGAAGAAGTAGGTGCTGAAGAATGTGATCAGCCAGATAATGACGAGAAGAGCGAGGCCCATCTACCAGACCTCCCAGGGTTGTGCGTTGCGCATTTCCGTCCCTCGTTCGAAAAACAGAAAGCTGTCGATGGCCCCGAAGTCTATCACAGGAGGATGTGACGAACGCAAGCACTCATTGTGATCCGTCTCCGATCCAATTCGTTCTTTTTTCTTTGTGTCCCTTCGTGTCCTTCGTGGTTCAAGCCTTTGACTTTTCTTCCGCGCACCTGTGGTCCCAAGGCTCTAAGGTAAAATCGTGAACTAGATGCGCAAGAAGCCTCAAGCCCACGGCCACAGCACCCGCTGGGTCCGCATGCAGAAAAACCACTGCTTCGCCTGCGGCAAGAACAACCCCGACGGCATGCGCTTAAAGTTTACCTACGACGAGGAACTCAACGGCTTCGTCTGCCGCTTCCGCCTCAGCAAGCGCTACACCGGCCCGCCGGGGCACTGCCACGGCGGAATCATCGCCACCATCCTCGACGAAGCCATGGGCAAGGTGAACAAGTTGCGGCAGGTCGTGGCCCTCACCTCCAGCATGACAGTGAACTACCTGAAACCCGTTCCGCTCAATAAGCCCCTGCGGGTGGAGTCGCGGGAATTGCGGGTGCGGGGACGCTACCACACCCACGCCGCGGAGATCCTCAATCAAAAGGGAGAGGTCTTGGCCCGCAGCAAGGGACTCTTCATCGCCATCGATCCCCACAAAATGTTCGCCAAGTATGTCGACCGGTAATTGCCCGTGAGCGTTCCTGTAGGCACGAGCGACCCAGGTCGTCCCGTATTCACGACGTCGAGGCAAGGACCGACTAAGGGGTGCCTTTGCCTTGGCGTCCTACCGAACACCTAAGTAACGTTGACCCGCCCCTGTCTAATTGCCATGCTGGTTACTATGCGCGAGAAGATGGGGAAATCTCACAAGATTAAGCGTGCGCCGCGCATCCGCGTCCCCAACAACGAACGGGCATTATTCGTCGTAGACGCTCAAAAGCTGGTGGGGGTGGTGCAACGCCTGTCTCTTACGGGAGGTTCGGTAATCCTCTCCAAGGGCCCGGTTCCCCCAGGAACGCTCGGCGAAATGGGTTTGAATACGGTGTTTGGGAAGGTGACGGCGCAGATTCAATTCCTGCAAACCAGAGCCGAAGGGATACCTCTGGCTCAAGCATTCCAATTTCTTGATATGGACGAGGTAAGTTCCCGGCGATTCGCCGCCGCCGCCGCGCAGATGCAGAGTGAAGGCTTCAGCGATGCCGATGACGAGGAAAAATCCCTCAGTGACGTAGCATCTCAGGCTCTGAACAAACTTCGCACCGGCTTCCACCATGTTTCTGCAGTGATCAGTTCAAGCCGGCGGACAAGAGCGTAGATCTCCTTCAGCTCCTCCTGCGCCCTTCCAGCACCCGCGCCAACTCTTCCACCCCGCGCTTCAACTCTTTACCATCCACGGCAGCGAAGCCCAGTAAAAGCGCGTTTCTCGGTGACCTCCCATAGGCACACTGGCTCAGCGGGACAGCCTCCACGTCGCGCTTCGCGGCCGCTCGCGCCGCCCATTCGGCTGAGACTCCCCCTTTTAGCCACCCCACAGTTCTCAATCCCGCTTCTACTGAGGAAAGTTCCAGCAACCCAGCCAGCCGCTGCCGCGTCGACTCCACCAGTACTGCCAACCGCTCCGCGTACAGCTGCCGCATCCGCCGCACGTGCCGGGCAAAGTGTCCCTGGCGAATGAAGTCGCACAGAATCGCCTGCTCAATCAGCGGCGGATGATGCGTACTCACCGACTCCGCCGCCGCAAAGATATCTACCATATCGGGCGGCAGCACCAGGTATCCCAGCCGCAGGGCGGGGAAGAGCACATCCGTGAAACTTCCCGCAAAAATCACCACTCCTGCCCGGTCCAGCCCTTGCAGCGCCGGAATCGGCCGCCCTGAATACCGATACTCGCTGTCGTAGTCATCCTCGAAGACCACCGTCCGCGAACGCCGTGCCCACTCCAGCAGCGACAACCTTCGCCGCAAACTCATGGTCATTCCCAGAGGAAATTGGTGAGCCGGCGTGACATAAACCAATCGCGGGATCGGCCACCGCTGCTTCCCAGCTTCCAGATCCAATCCCTCCGAATCCACCGGCACCGGACAGATGTTTGCTCCTACCGCGCGGAACGTCGCCGCCGCCCCCGGATATCCCGGCTCTTCCATCCACACTGGCTCGCCCGGATTCAGCAGCAAATGCGCCGTGCGATCCAGCGCCTCCTGCACCCCCGAGTTGATCACCACCTGCTCCGCCGAGCAATTCACCCCCCGTGAAGTGTTCAGATACTCTGCCACCGCCTCGCGCAAAGGCCGGTAGCCCAGCGCTTCGCCTCCGCTCAGCAAGTTCGCCGAGACCCGCCGCAACCGTCGCGCCGCCACCTGCGCCCACTTGTCGGTCGGAAAGGCGTCCAGCGCCGGCTGCGTAGCGCGGAAGGCGCGAGCCGGACGAGACTCCGCCCCCGGAAACGGCCGCAGCCGTCGGGCATAATGCGAAAGCGGAATTCTGCGCCGCCGGGTGGACGCCAGCGCCTGCGCCCGTGGCGCTTGCAGCAGTTCGTCCGGAAGAGTCTGACTGACGTAAGTGCCCGACCCGGTCTTGCCTTCCACATATCCTTCGGATTGCAACTGCTCGAACGCCGTGACAATGGTCGGCCGCGACAATCCATACTGCGCCGCCAGATCGCGCGTCGCCGGAAGCCGCGCCCCCGGCCGCAAATGCCCGGCTAAGATCGCCCCGCGCACTTCGTCATACAGCCAGCGATAGAGGGGAATGCCCGGCCTCGGCTCACCCAGGCTCAGTGGCAGCGTGCTCGACTTCTTCGCCATCCCTTTGCGTACCTTCGTGCCCTTTGTGGTGATCGCTCTCTCGCAGTCAACTTAAAAGCGGTATGCGTAGAATACATGAAAATGGATATGTCTAACTATCCATTATCCGATTACGATACGGAATGACCCCCGCAGAATTGTCATCCCGAGGGTAGCCAGGAATCTGCACTGTGCTGACGCGAAGACTGCAGATTCCTCGTCGCTGACGCTCCTCGGAACGACAATCTAAAGAGGGCGGCTAAGCAGAAGAGAGGACTTATGTCACAACACAATGGCAATTCCACTAGCCTTCGTCTGAAGACCGGGCTCGCCGAAATGCTCAAAGGCGGCGTCATTATGGACGTGACCAACGCCGAGCAGGCGGTCATTGCCGAGAGAGCCGGGGCCGTTTCCGTAATGGCGCTGGAGCGCGTTCCCGCCCAGATTCGCACCGAGGGCGGCGTTGCCCGCATGGCTTCGCCCAAAAAGATTCGCGAAATCATGGCCGCCGTCTCTATCCCGGTGATGGCCAAGTGCCGCATTGGTCATTTTGCCGAGGCGCAAATTCTTCAGGAACTCGGCGTCGACTACATCGACGAATCCGAAGTCCTTACTCCCGCCGACGAAGCCCATCACGTCGACAAGCACGCCTTCACCGTCCCCTTCGTCTGCGGCGCCCGCAACCTGGGCGAAGCCCTGCGCCGCATCGCCGAAGGTGCCGCCATGATCCGCACCAAAGGCGAAGCCGGCACCGGCGACGTTGTCCACGCCGTGAAGCACATCCGCCAGATCGTGCAGGAGATGAAGATCCTCACCGTGCTCGGCGAAGAAGAACTCTACGCCAAAGCCAAAGAGCACCAGGCTCCGTATGAACTAATAAAGATGGTCGCGAAGGAAGGGAAGCTGCCGGTGCCGAATTTCTCTGCCGGAGGTATCGCCACTCCCGCCGACGCGTCTCTAGTGATGCAACTTGGGGCCGAAGCGGTATTCGTCGGATCAGGCATCTTCATGAAAGACTCGACCACCTTCGCCGACCCCGAAGAAGCCGAGAAGCGCGCCCGCGCCATCGTCCAAGCCGCAACTCACTACCAAGACCCTAAAGTGTTACTTGAAGTCAGTGAAAACCTGACTGGCGCGATGAAGGGACTGGCAATATCCGGGCTGGACGAAGCCCACATGCTGCAAACCAGGGGTTGGTGACAAGCCAATGACAACCGGCGATAACTCAAGAGAGTTGCCACCCCGCAAAGGCGAACGGTTGTTTCGCGGGGACTTGCGCGATTGGAAGAACAACGCATGCCTGCGCCAAGGTGACGACTACGCGTGCCGAGAGGGATATCTGCGCGGTGCACAAATCCTGGTTCAGGCGGTTGGAGAAAAAGAACGGGATCAGGATTTCCTTGTCTATCCAATTGTTTTCCTGTATCGACACTACGTCGAGCTACTGCTCAAAGAAATCATTAGGAGCACACCGAATCTGATTGATCGCGAGCTCACGGTAGCGGAAAAAAAACATCTTGAAGGTCACCGCCTCGATCTCTTGTGGAACGATTTCAAACCGCTGTCCGCAGCGATCACTAAGGTAGCCGGCTGGAGCGAACTTCCCATCGAGGATATTGATGGAATCAACGATTACATTGGCCAAATCTCGGAGATCGACCCGCACTCGTACAGTCTGAGGTATGCCCACTCGAAAGAAGGGGCTCCCTCCTTGCCCGAGGGCTTGACACACATCAATCTCCGATACTTTGGTGAGCTTATGGATCGGTTAGCCCGATATCTATGGGGCATCGATGTGGGCATGGGTGCGATTGAAGACATGAAGCACGACTACGAGTCCGAGATGGCTTCCTACGCAGACGACTATTACGGCGATTATTACTGAGTGCATCATAGAAGCCGCGCACTGGTGCCCCATGCCTCGCCGAGCGTACTTGGGGACTAGGGCGGGACCTTGCGCACAGCGAGCGGCAACGACGGACGCCGTTTTACTTTCGCTGGGTTCCGTGCCAGATCGTGCTAATGACCACGCGGCCAGCTTGTACTCGGTAAAGAACAACATATGGCGTGCCACCAATCACCAACTCGCGAATTCCCGGCTCCGCGCCGGCTCGACCGATGTAGGGATGTTCGCGCAGATTCTCGACGACCGCGACAATGCGTATGGCTAAGCGAGCGGCGGCCTCGGGTTTGTCCCGGGCTACGAATGCCCGAATTTCTTGCAGCCGGGAGGGGGCCAGCATCGACCAGACAATTTCTACCGGCACAGTTCGTCGCCGTCATGGCTTTTGCCGCAGGCGCACTTCGGCGGGGGAAGTTCGTGGTCGGTGCCCCAGGAAAGCAGCCAGGCCTTCATGTCCTCGTTCCGGACGTAGTGGCCCGATTTCACCTGCCGGTCGGCCTGCCGGACTTCCGCCAGCATCCGCTCCTGGTCGGCCACATAGGATTCGACCGCATCGGAAATCAGGAAATTCGAGCTGCGGCCGGAAGTCTTCGCCAGCTGCGCCAGGCGCTTCTTGATCTCCGGCTTCAGGCGGATGCTCAGGGTCGTACTCCGTGTGTTCTCCATGAACACATTATAGCGCACAGGTTGGCGGTGCCATGACCATCGGCGTACTAGCCCTCCAAGGCGACTTCGACGCGCACCGCAAACGCCTGGAAGAACTCGGCGCCAAGGTTGTGCTCGTCCGCAAGCCCGAGCAACTCGACGCAATCGACGGCCTGGTCATTCCCGGCGGCGAATCTTCTACTTTTCTAAAGCTGCTTGGCGAAAAAGGCTTCGGAAAGCTGAAGCAGTTTGTCCGCGTAAAGCCGACCTTTGGCACCTGCGCCGGCGCCATCCTGCTGGCCAAAGAAGTCGAGAACCCCACGCAAGCCGGCCTTGGCGTCCTCGACATTCGCATCCGCCGCAACGCCTACGGACGCCAACTCGACAGCTCCATCCGCCAAGGCAAATTGAACGGGGCACCGATCGAGATGGTCTTCATCCGCGCCCCCAAGATCGAGCGCGTCGGCCCCCAGGTTGAAGTGATTGCCACCGAAGGTGGCGATCCCGTCGCAGTGCGGCAGGGAAGAGTCATGGCCGCAACCTTCCATCCCGAACTCTCCTCCGACGCGCGTGTCCACCAGGCATTTCTCGACTTGGTGAGCAAGTGAACAAAACGGATGGTTGACTTGAAAGCTCTGGGGGGATAAGTTGCGACACGATGGATTCCGCGGCGCCTCTCGAGAAAGCAGGCGGAGTTATGGGCGGTTACGTTGCCCTTGCGTGGAGCGCATTTCGCTTTCTGCTCCATCTGTCGGCTGTATACCTAGTCGCACATTTTTGCGTTGCCTGGATCGCTGGTCAAATGTATCGGTCTCTTCTGCCGCTACTTCAGGCGCCAACTCGCGAGAGCAGCTTCGAATTTCTGTTCAATCATGCGATGTTCGTCAGTGTATTCTGCGGTCTCGTGGCTGGCATCGTCACCTCGAGGTACAGTCACCGAGAAGCTCTGTTGGTCTGGATTGTTCCCAGCCTAGTCCTCGCCTACAGGTTCGTGACTTTCCCCTCCACCGTGTTCGAGAGCCATTCTGCGATTGCCTTTCATCATTATTTCGGGGGAGGCTTCGTGATTCCCGAGTTTCACAGTTATAAGCAAATGTTTGAGAGTTGGAGTGCCGATATGACCCGTGGGCTCGATCAGATGCAGTTCACCGTGCCCGCATATGTGGGAATCTCCTATAGCATCGGCGGCTGGATCGCCAAGCGCTTTGGTCTCGGTATTCCGGACCTGGCGTCCTGGCTTCAGAGGAGTGGTGAGGGAACTTAGAGGGAAATTGCTCTAATGAAGCTCCGAAGGAGCGGCATATTTTAGCCCCGCACGCAAGTGCGGGGTAGGCCTGCAACTTAACTCACCCACCCCAACGGCGCAACCACACACGAACGTGAATATCTCGATCCATCCTATTTCGTCGCCAGAAACTCGATCGCCACGTCGCGGCTGGCAGGCTTGAAGTCAAAATCCGCGGTCACAAAGACACGATCTTTTCCTTCCGCCGCTTCTATTCCGAAAGCATCTATGTAAGGAATATCTCTCTTGAGCTTGATCAACGACGCTCGGACCGCCCGCTCGCCATCGGCCGGAACCACTTGAAAGGCGAACGCAGTCAGGCGGTCAAGCACCAGATCCATCGCTTGCCTGCCATGAAGCTTGGACGTGATACCGGCGACCTCGCCCCAATGCAGCGCTGAGATGGCCACTTCGCATCCGCCCGCCAAATGCGCCTTGATGATCTCTGCAACCCGTGCCCCACCAGCCTCGTCATCCAGATAGCGCAGGATGGCGCTCGAATCGAGGACGTAGGTTACCATTTGTCCTTCCGCCGTCGCTCTCGTTCACGTCTGAGTTCCCCGGAAAGAGAGGGTTTGCCGGAAAAAAGTCCGCGTGTCTGGTCTACGAGATCCTCCGATACCGGTTGCAGAACGATCCGCGTACCCTCCTGGGTGACGGAGATGCGTGTCCCGGGCCGAATCCCCAGGGAAGCCCGCATCTCGGAAGGAATCACGAACTGCCCTTTTGTGCTTACGGTAGTAATCTGACGTACCATGGCTTACATAATATCACAAGTAAGGCATAATTTGTGCTTGACAGGCATTACGCGTAACCGTATAGTTACGGATTATGCGTCACCGTTCGGTTACAGATTCGGCCGAGTCCACCTTCAGCGCCCTGGCTGATCCGACCCGCCGCGCCGTGCTCGACCTGTTGCGCCAGGGAAGCCAGCCCGCCGGCCGCATCGCCGAGGCGTTCCCCGTATCCCGCCCGGCCATTTCCAAACATCTCCGGCTGCTGCGCCGCGCTCACCTGGTGCAGGAGCACCGTCGCGGACGCCATCGCGTCTACCAGTTGAATCCCCTCCCCCTGAAAGCCGTCGATTCCTGGCTGGAACAATATCGCGCCTTCTGGAGCAGCAACCTGGCCAGCTTGAAGGCTTTTGTCGAAACCGAATACGCCAAAGAAACGGCGATTCCAACCACCAACGAAGTGCACAAAAAAACCAGGAGAAATGACCGATGAAAACACTTCGCCTCGCTCTCTCGACTGTGCTCGTACTCTTCACCACCGCCGCCTTCGCGGCCAATGACAATCAAACCTCCTTCGAGAAGCTCAAAGCACTCCAGGGTTCCTGGGCCGGCAAGAGTTCCGAGGGTAGTCCGGTGCAAGTCTCGAACCGTCTCATCTCCCGTGGCTCGGTACTCATGAGCGAAATCCACGGCCAAGAGGACATGATTTCCGCGTTCTACCTTGACGGAGACCGGCTGCTCATGACCCACTACTGCGCCGTCGGCAACCAGCCGCGGATGATCGGAACGATTTCTCCTGATGGCAAGACCATCACGTTCAATTTTCTAGATGCCACCAATGTGCTCGAGACTCAGCCCGGACACATGCAGCGCCTCACGGTTACCATGCTGGACGATAACCACCACACCGAAGACTGGGATTTCCTGTCGAAAGACGGAAGCACGCATCACCACGCAATCTTCGACCTGCAACGCACAAAATGACCACGCAGATATCAGCAACCCTTGCGGAGTTTATCCGCATACTCGGAGATGAAGACTTTTCCAGAAGCGAGGAACAAATGGCCGCGATAATCACTCCCAACCAGGATGCCGTTGTATCCGAAATCGAAGTCGCCGCGCCGCCCGCGCGCGTCTTTCAGGCGCTCATCGATCCCCAGCAGGTCATGCAATGGTGGACCGGCGGGGAATGCCAGATCGAATCCTTCGCCATGGATGCCCGGCCCGGCGGCCGCTGGAGCTACAACACTAAGCAGAGCAAGCGGACTTTCAACGGGGTCAGCAAATTCTATTGCGACGGCGAAGTTCTGGAGTTTGATCCTCCCCGCGTGCTCGCCTACACCTGGATCGCCAACTGGCACGACAATCCCGCCGAGCGCACCGTGGTGCGCTGGGAACTGGCGCCGACCGCCGGTGGAACCAAGGTGAAAGTGACTCACAGCGGCCTGTCCAAGATGCCGGCTGCACGCAAAGACTACAGCGGCGGCTGGGTGGGAGTCATGGCGCAGCTCAAGAAGTTCATCGAGAACTAGAGAGGAAGAAATATGGCAACCGCAACCGTGATGCCCGCTCAAGATGCGATCGTCGCCGAAATCTTCATCGCTGCGCCCCCGGAGCGCGTCTTCCAAGCCATCACCGATCCCCAGCAGGCCTCGCGCTGGTGGGGACAGCCCGGCCTCTACCGCATCACCGGCTGGAAGGGCGAACTTCGCACCGGGGGCAAATGGCAGAGCACAGGAGTCTCGGCCGATGGCACCACTTTTCAGGTAGAAGGTGAGTACCTGGAGGTGGATCCGCCTCGCCTGCTGGTCCATACCTGGAACGCCAGCTGGTGCGGCCTCGCCCGGACGGTGGTTCGCTGGGAGCTCGAACCGCGTCCGGTTCACGGGTTGCAGCATAGCGGACCGCAGAAGCTTGGCACCGGGACCTTGGTAAGAATCCGTCACGACGGATTCGATCCCGCCACCAAGGCCGCTGCGGATCACGGCCAAGGCTGGATCCGCGTCCTGGGTTGGATGCAGGCGTTTGTAGAGAGGGGCGAGACCGTCGACACGCGCTCGCCCATCTCCAAGCCATAGCCGAGTCGTCGTGGTACATCACCCTAGCTTGGACCAGGGGAGCACAGGTCCTTCGCTGCAATCAGGATGATAGGGAGTGCAGCTCATCCGTTACAGACGGTTTTCCCTCTTGGTTTGTCATCCTGAGCAACGCGAAGGACCTCTGCATTCCGCCGGGATGTCCCATGGCGCCAACCCCGGCAAGACTTGAAGACGACGTCCACCCCGGGCTCCAAATTTAGCGTGTGCAGGCTTCGGGGCCCGCTAGTAAGACGTTGACTACTTAAAGCATTACTTTAACACCGCCGATGCAAGACGCAGTACGTGCTCGCACCGTTGTGAAGATGGACTGAGTTAGAGCTCCCCACAATCGACTTCTCCTGAAACTCCCCCTGAGCAAAAAAACTCAGATGGATCATCCTGGCAAATCTTTTTTCGCATGCTGCCGGCAGACTTTAACCGCCGTATGGCCCGCCCGTGCCACCTCCATCCACCACTGGGCCATTGTCTGGACAGGCGAGACGCCTCATCTTGTTAGCGCACCGAAAACCAGCAGAAACAAAACCATGCCGGAACCGACATCACAACGCGCAGCAGCCCAGGCAAGTGGGGCACAATATCGCCGCCGCATGCTGCTGGCACTCATGATCCTGCTGACCGCGCTGGTGGTCATGCTGGTGAAGGATCGCTCGTTCTGGTTTGGCGGAGAGGAAATGGCGGCGTCGGACGAGACGCCCATCACCATGGCGGCCTCGGTCTCGTCGGTATCGAACGAGACGGCTCCGGCCGCGTCCTCAACCGTCGCCCCCGCCACCACCGTAAAGAAACAGCAAGACAGCAAGCACCAATCTCAGCCTTCGGTCGAAGGAGCCTCCGTCGTCGCCACCGAGCGCGGCGTGCTGGCGCCACTCGAAGTCGAAGTGGTGAACGGCAAGACGCGCCACACGGTTCGTCCGGACGCCAGCGCAGTGAAAGTCGATATGCAGTCCGGCGCGCCGGCCAGGGAACTGCCGCCGGTAACGGACGCCGTGCAGCGGACGCAAATCGATGCCACAAAGACGCAGTTGGCCGAGCCGTCCTACCCCTCGCTGGCCGGACAGATGAAAGTGCAGGGCTCGGTGCTGCTGCAGGCGCTCATCAGCGCTGAAGGCGTGATTCAGGAAGTGCGGGTGATCAGCGGCCCCGCCATCCTGTCGTCGGCCGCCCGCGAAGCTGCCATGCAGTGGCGCTTCAAACCCTATCTGGAGAACGGGAAGGCTGTCGAAACCCAGGCCCGCATCACGGTAAACTTCGTCATCAAAGTATGGGACGACGAGGCCCGGGTCCACGAACCGTCTCCCACCCAGACCGCCCAAGCCACCCGCCCCGGCGAATAATGTAGGCGCGGGCGTCCTCGCCCCTGCGGCCCCAAAAGAGTCCTATGCCTGATTAAGTAACCAAGTAGACCCAGGCGTGTTCGTCCGGGCGACCGCCCAAAGCTCACTGCGGCTTGCGGAGGATGTTGGGCAGGCGAGGGCATCACGAGTGCATAATATGGAATGTCCGATAACAGGTATTATGTTAAGTAACGAGTCTGAGAGAAGCACAACTCGCCTAACAGCCAGAATCGCGTGAGATCAACTCCACGCTTGCGCGGTAAGGACTCCCCGCGGGCAGCAAGTCCATGATTCCCCGATCGAGCGTAGCCAGCTTTCCGTTCTTATGGACGCTCAATCCGAGCAGGTATGCGTCGGTGATCTGCTGGTGGCCGACCAGACGGTCTTCGAACCGGCTCACCGACT
Organism: Terriglobales bacterium; assembly: GCA_049582765.1. Classification (GTDB taxonomy): domain Bacteria; phylum Acidobacteriota; class Terriglobia; order Terriglobales; family Acidobacteriaceae; genus JBAUUQ01. Next base: position 115,914 of record JBAUUQ010000038.1, on the reverse strand, counting down.
CCCCTAGCGAAACATCGTCGGGCCAGAATTGGTGTTTGGGATGGCGGAGATTCGTCGTCAACAGCCGTAAAGCCTCGCGGGGCGAGGCTGCGTGCGCTGAGAATGCGGGATTGGAAACGATCCTCACGAATGCGGCCTGGGTAATCGGACAGGTCGCCCACCCCCGTGCGCCGTAGCCTGTGAACCACTGTGACACGCGGTCGTGGTCCGGGTGACCACCCCATCCGAGGGCGATCAAGACGTTGACGTCGAGCAGAAAGGCACTCATTCCAGTTCAGATTCTAGTTCTTTGACCCGCTCCGAGGTAATGGGCGGAGTATCCGGGGGTACATCGAACACTAGAAATCCGTTTTCCATGCGAGTCGGGAGCGGGGCCCTCAAGCCCTTCCGCACCAACTCAGAAACGGCTTTTCCCAGAGCCAGAGAGCGGCTTTCCGCATAACGGCGAGCGAGTTGAAAGACATCATCATCTAGGCTGAGGGTTGTTCTCACGCCACTATGATGCCATCATGACACTATGATGTCAATGCCTAGTATTTAACATCATTGCTTAGGAATGATGCTACTGGCCTAATGTGATGTTTGGAGGAGACTCCTAAGCTCCTCCCGGAACCGCCGCAGCTCCTCCAACCTTTCCGGTGTGGCTTCGACCATCTGCTGCTTGGCCTGAAAGACCTGGCGGCCTTCCACCTCGGTCAACACTCCCATGACTTCCCCGATTTCCCAACCCGGGGTTCCGAGCATCTGCAAGCCATTGGGCGATGGCACCAGCAGCGCGATGCAGTGGTTGCGCACCACGCCTACGCACTTGGGAAAGCGGTCGAATGTTTTCAGTTCGAATCCCGCCAGGTAGATTTGCTGCAGTTGGGAGGCGGGATCAGCCATAGACAAATGCAGAAGTAAGAATTCAGAATGCAGAAGCTGGAACCAGCGCTTACTTCATACTTCTTATTTCTAACTTCTGACTTGCTTCACATCTTATATCGTCCCAGATCCTCGTCATTCAGCCCTTCCAGCAACTTGCGCAGTTCCTCGTTGGTGACGCGATCCGAGCCGTTGGCCGCCTGCTTGGAATTCTTCAACACTTCATCTTCCACAAAAATCGGACAATCCACGCGCAGGGCCAGCGCCAGCGCATCCGAAGGCCGCGAATCGATGCTGATGATTTGCCCCTCGCGTTCCAGCCAAATCACCGCGTAAAACGTATCTTCCCGCAGTTCGGTGACCACCACCTTGTGAACCAGCGTGTCCAGCCCGGTCAGCACATTCTTGATAAGATCGTGAGTCATCGGCCGCGGCGTACTGACTTTTTCAATCTCCAGCGCAATCGCGTTCGCCTCGTAAATCCCCACCCAGATGGGCAACACCGTGTCGCTTCCCGAGTCCTTCAAAATCACAATCGGCATATTCGTGACTGGGTCCATCATTAGACCGCGGATTTTCATTTCTACTTCCATGCATTGACTCCCGGACTCTTATACCACCATTTGTCCTAAAAGGCTGTTGGGAAAGCATCCGGTGGTAACCACGTTTACGTAACTGCCGACGACGGGCACAACGGTCTCGGCGGTGAAATTCAGGGTCTTGTTCTGGGAGGTGCGGCCCATCCACTGGCCGCGGGCTTCGTTCTTCCCTTCAACCATTACTTCAAGGGTTCTGCCGACCTGATTCTGGTTCCGTTTTCTCTGGATCTCGCGCTGTTTTTCGTTTAGCACCGACAGGCGGCGGATTTTTTCCGTGTCGGGGATGGCGTCGTCCAAGGCGAGGGACGGGGTGTTGGGGCGAGGGGAATATTTGAAGCCGAAGATGCTGTCATAGCCCACTTGGTCAAGTAACGACAGCGTCTCTTCGAACTCGGATTCGGTCTCTCCGGGGAAGCCGACAATAACGTCGCTCGTGATGCTGATCTCACGGCGCGCGGCCTTGATCCAGGAGATGCGTTCCAGGTACTGGTCGCGGGTGTAGAGGCGCTGCATGGCGTCGAGCACGCGGGTCGAGCCGCTCTGCACCGGCAGATGTACGTGGTCGCAGAGCGTAGGCACGGCGTCGATGGCCGCGATGATGTCGCGGCCGAAATCGCGAGGATGGGAAGTAGTGAAGCGAACCCGCTTGATTCCCGGAACATCGCCCACTGCCGCCAGCAGTTCGGCGAACGTCCGCTTCCCTGCCGGATCTTTATAAGAGTTGACGTTCTGGCCGAGCAGCTGAATCTCCCTGTAGCCGAGGTCGGCCATCTGGCGGGCTTCGCCCAGGACTGAATCCGACGTCCGGCTGCGCTCCTTGCCGCGCGTGAACGGAACTACGCAGTAGGCGCAAAATTTGTCGCAGCCCTCAATGATGGTGATGTAGCCGCGGTGCGGGTTGGTCCGGGCGGTGAACTCGGTCTCAAAGCATTCGTCGGTTTCGCGGTCGTCGAGACCGGTGACCCGCTTCCCTGCCTCAATCTGAATCAGCATCGCCGGCAGATTGCGGTAAGAGGCCGATCCGCACACCATGGAAACGTGCGGCGCGCGCTCGAAAATCTTCTCGCCTTCCTGCTGGGCCACGCACCCCAGCACGCCGAAGCGCTTGCCTTGGGCCTGCAGTTTTTTGTAGTCGGCGAGACGATGAAAGACCCTCTGCTCAGCTTTGTCGCGGATGGAGCAGGTGTTGTAGAGAATCAGCCCGGCTTCCTCGACGGTGGGAACCCGCCGGTATCCCTCCGCTACGAGTGTGCCGACCACCTTTTCCGAGTCATGCACATTCATCTGGCAACCAAAGGTTTCCAGGTAGAACGTCTTTGTGGAATCACCCGCCATCTTGGCTCAAGTATAACGCAGGCGGGAATGCATAGGTCCTTCGCGTTGCTCAGGATGACAAGGTGGTGGGGGTTTGTGTGTAAAGGGCAAGCAAATGGTGGCTTAGTGTGAAGACCATTGTCATCCTGAGCGACGCGAAGGACCTATGCACCTTTTTGTGTACCATCCAAGTACCAGTCGGCGCTCAGATCGGTCCAGGTAGGATTTTGCGCGACAATCAGTGCCATCTTCTTGATCCGCAACCAGCCTTTGATTTGTTTCTCCCTGGCGATCGCGTTGCCTACATATTGGAACTCCTCACAGTAGACCAACCGGTCCAGCTTGTAATGCGCGCAGAATTCCGACCCCACTCCCTGCTTATGCTCCCAGACGCGGCACAGGAGGTTGTTGGTAACTCCTGCGTACAAAGTCTTCGAGCGATTGCTCATGATGTAGACGAAGAATGAGCTCTGGCGGGCAGAATGCATAGGTCCTTCGCGATGCTGAGGATGACAAGGTGGGAGCGGTTTGTATGTGACGAGTGAACACAGTAGCTGGCACAGACCCTAGGCTCTTGTCATCCTGAGCATCGCGAAGGACCTATGTATTTCGGCAGTAACTTTGCTTCAAATTGTTGACATGACTATAATGACTATCAGGACTATCTGACATGGGAACACAGAATTGGACGGTGGCTGAGGCCAAAGCGAAGTTCAGCGAAGTGCTGGAGCGGGCCCGTTCCGAGGGGCCGCAGACCATCACGCGCAAAGGGCGCACGGCAGCCGTGATTGTCGCGGCGGAGGAATGGGAGCGCAAGACACATCGAGCCGGCAATCTGGCGGAGTTTTTCGCCGCTTCCCCGCTGCGCGGGTCGGGGCTGAAGCTTCGCCGGGCGAAAGAACGTCCGCGCAAGATCAATCTATGAGTTTTCTGCTCGATACCAATGCGGTTTCGGAGTGGGTAAAGCCGCGGCCCGACGCCGGGCTGATTCGCTGGATGGAGGCGGCCGATGAGGATCGTATCTTCCTCAGTGTGATCTCCTTGGCAGAGTTGCGTTATGGCGTGGAACGTCTGCCGGCGGGAAAGCGCCGGCGGCGTCTGGAAGAATGGCTGGGGCACGAGTTGCCGCTGCGCTTCGAAGGCAGAGTTTTGCCGGTGGATACCGAGGTGGCCGATGCCTGGGGCCGGACCGTATCCCGCAGCCAGGCGGCGGGCAGGCCGATGGGAGTGATGGACGCGTTCCTGGCAGCGACGGCGGAAGTTCATCGGCTGACGCTGGTCACCCGCAACGTGGACGATTTCGTGGGGGTGAAGAGTGTGGTCAATCCGTGGGCATCATAAATGGCCATCCCACTCAGAAGCGGGTTTGGGTTGAGCCACCCGCCACGTTTCCCTCCCGAGCGCGATCGGTTTGCGCGGGAAGCGGTAAGCACAGACGTCCTTCCGTAGTCACTCACACACCGGTCGGTGCCACACGTTTCGCATTCCGAAACGTGAGACGGACATGTCTTCCCGCGCATCCGGCAAAGAAGAAAGGGGAGCCATGGCTTGCGCCATGCCCCCTCAGAGTCGGACAATTTATATGAAAAAAGGCGCAGCCGTTGGCCGCGCCTCTGATTATCTACAAGTAAATTATAGCATACCTAGTATAGCTAGTGAGACAGGGTTTCCAAGTTTATTTCCGGTGCAGAATGTGGGGGTTGCGGGCGAATTGCAGGTTTTGGGGGCTTGACAAGAATTGGCGCGGACGCTTCCCGCGCGCTTTCCCACGTCTCGCCAAAAGCCGGCGAGACATGGGGCACCCGACTTCACACAAAGCACCTGGCCTAGAATGTGCCGCTGCAGGTTACTGACTTATCTTTGACGTTAACTTCAATCTTCACTTCTCCTTTGGTTCCTCCCTGGCTGGGGAATGGCACTGTCACATTCGCAGTGGCTGCCCCCACACCCGCCGTGGCTCCGCCCACTCCCAGCGATTTTGTCGGAGGAGTAAATTTCGATTCGGACTGGCTTTTCGTGATCTTACTGTAGGGTGAGGGGTCGTCATCCGGGGCAGGCTGGCTCTTCAGGTCGGGGACCTGGGGGCCTTCCTTCTCTCGAGGCGTTAGGATCCACTTCTTCGGCGTATCGCAGGGGCAGTCGGGTTGCAAGCCCGTCGAATCTGTGAGGTTCACGGGATCGCCGAGCACGTAGCCGTAGAGATTGGGATCGCCGGCGGTGAACAGGATGGGATCCTTGGCGGTCCAGCGGCCGACGCTGGGGTTGTAGTCGCGGGCGCCAAAGCGCAGCCACTTTGTGTCCTGATCGTCCAAACCGGCGGCGAAACCGAAGGGTTGGAATCCGGGATTGCTGTCGCTGAGCACGTTGCCGAATTCGTCGTGGGCAATTTGCTCGGCGATGGCGCCAGTGACGGTGTTCACGACCAACACCGGGCTGCCCAGTTGGTCGGCAAAGATGCGATAGGTTACACCCCCACTGATCATGTAATCCGGCGCGGCCGAGCCTGTGGCGTAAACGAATTGGCTGACCAGCTGGTTGCTGCCATTCAACTGGGCTACGATCCGGTTGGCGTCGTAGAGGAAACCGGTGGTGAGAACACCATTCACGTTTTTTCCTACGCGGCGGTTGTGGGCGTCGATCACATAAGCGATCTTGGTTCCGTTGGGTAGCGTAACCGAGGTGAGGTTGCCCAGCGCGTCATATTTGTACGAGGTTTTCTGGCTGCCCACTTTCTGGCTGGCGAGTTCGCCGTTGGCGCTGTAGGTGAACGATGTATTGCCGTAGGTGAGCAGCCGGTCCTGGGCGTCATAGGTTCCGTTGGCGGTTCCGGCAGAGGTGGTGGCGCTCAGGCGGTTGGAATTGGTGTCATAGGCGTAGGTGTCAGTGACTATGTTCTTGGTTGCGGCGGTCAGGCGGCCCGCGAGGTCATAGGAATAGGAATAGGTGTTGGTGGTGGCGCCGAGGATTTCGGTTTTCGCCGAAACTCGTCCATCGGCGTCGAGGGTGGAGGTGACTTTGTAAATCGTGCTGCCGTTGACCGCCGCCGTGTATCCGGTGAGTTCACCGAAGCTGTTGTAGGTGCGGGTGTCGGTGGCTACGCCCAGTGTGGTGCTGCTAATCAACCCATTGCTTGAACTGCGCTTGATGGTTAGTGCACCGGCTTTGGTCACCAGGCCGTCGTGGTCGCGTTGAACGGAGATGGTCAATCCACCGCCGACGTTCTGGGACTTAACCCAGAAGTTGTTGTCGTAGCCTCGGCCCACACTGCCCGCCACAGTTCCCTTCCAGGTTGTTTTCGTAGGCAAGGGACCGTTGTAGCTGTAGGTGATGTGTTCGCTAGACCTCCCTGCAGTAGCGGGATTGCCGGTGAGGGTGTCGTAGGTGTAGCTGTTCGTCGCGGAGGGAGTGGTGATGGAAATCAATCGCCCCGCAGTGTCGTACCCATAATTAATGGCCTGGTCGTCGGGGCGCGTCACCGCGGTGAGGTTGCGGTCCAGATCGTAAGCGTAGGTGGTGGGCCCGGTTCCCAGGACGCCGGGGGGCGTATAAGACTCCAGCAGGTCCACGGCGGTGTACGCCAAGTCATGTTGAGATTTGCCCGGAGGTGTTGTCGCCGTGAGATTTCCGTTAGCGTCGTAGGCATAGTTGATGGTGCGGCCATCGGGAAGGGTTGTGGTCGAGACACGACCATCGGCATCGTAGGTGAAACTGGTCTTCTGTTTGAGTGGGTCGGTAACGCTGGCCATGAAACCCTTCGAGTTATAGCTGAATGCGGTCTTGCGAGTGCCCTGGGTTGCCGAGGCCAGGCGGCCCAGGCTGTCGTAAACCAGATTTGTAGGCGTCAGCGTGCCCCACTGCGTGCTGGCGACGCGCTCCAGGGCATCAAGCCCGAACGTCTGGGTTCGGCCCACCGGGCTGGTATTTACGTAGGTGCGATTGGAGCCGTTGAAGCTGAAGGTATAGGTGCGGCCGTTGATCGTCTCCGTATCCGTCTGCGTGGCCACGGTGAAAGGGTTGCCGAGTGTACCTAGAGTGGTCGCGCGGCTGGTGGTCACGTTCATGGTGAGATTGCCTTTGGTCAGGGTCTCGCTGGAGGCGATGGGTACCTGGATTCCCCAAATTGGATCCGGTCCCAGGGTCTCGCTGTAGGACGTGCCGTCGGGCAAGGTGTAGGCCTCGGTGCGCTGATTGCCTTGTTGTCCCTTAGTAGCGGTTGCCTGCAGGCCGTCGGGCCAGATGTTGGTCCTCTGTTCGGAGAAGGGCGAAGTGCCGTCCTGCACCCAGGGCACCTGGAAGGCAGCCTGAAAACTGGTGGTCCGGCCCATGGCGGTGGTTTGGCCTACAGTCTGCCCGGCGCCTGAAGTGGCGTCGGTGCGGGTAAGGCCGATGAAGCCGCCGACTGGATCAGCATCCTTGATTACCCTGCCGTCGGCATCATATGTGTAGTTGTAGATATTCCCGTTGGCGTCCGTGCGGGAAGTGATCAAGCCCAGGTTGGTGTTAGTAAAGCTTTGAGATTTTCCCAGCGGATCGGTGACCTTGCTCAAGAAGCCATGGCTGTCGCGGCTTAACTTGGTTGTCTGGCCAAAGGGCGAAACGATGGAGGTTGCATGCTCAGCAGCGTCGCGTTTGATGGTTGTCACATTGCCGCTGCCATCAGTGACGGTGACCAGATTGCCGGCCACGTCATAGCCGAACTGATATTCGACCGCGCCGGTCAGGGGTCGCAGCGTCTGTAAATGCGGTCCGGAAGGCGAAAAAACGTAAACTTCGCTGCCGTCGTCCGAGGTGATGAGGGTATTGCCGCCAAAGCTGACTGGAGTCCCCAACTGATAGCCGTTGCGCTGGGTGCCGTCGCCTAGAAAAAGCGTGTCGGAGCCGGGATCGTAAGCGTGGTGGACGCTCAGGGTCCAGCCGCCGATCATGAGGGCGTCAGTGTTGGCGACGCCGTTGCCGCCCGCGCCAGAAGAACGGCTTCCATCATAGTGAAGATGGAATCCCGTCCCCACGATCGCCACATCCTCGCCCAGGCTCTGATTCTGGCAGCCGATGCTGGACCCGAATGTTACCAGGCAGCTATCGTCGTCCTCGACGACCGGCTTGAGGTCGAAAGAAAAGACGTAAGGCACCATGGCATCCTCGATGACAGTTACGTCTTGAACCGGGGGCGGATTGCCTTGAAGCTCTTGCACAGTATCCGGGAGGGGGAAAGTAAGCGGGAACATCGTGGGAGGCCACAAGAAAGCGTTCGCTCCATCCTGTGTGATCGTACCTCCGCCACAACTGTCGATTTCCTGGTGCCAATTTACGAATGGAGCGGGGAAGAATTGATAAGTTTTTTGCTGGGGGAAGATCAGCACCAGAGAGGTAAAGTTTTCCCCAGGGGTGTTGACGATGGTCTCGATGGTTTGTCCGCCGTCGGGGCCACAATCATCGACCGCCTTGTCATTCAGCGTGGCGGTGGTAGGGGTATCGGTGCTGCTCCAGCTGGCAAGACCACAACCTATCGAGCCAGAGTTGGCGTTCACATCGGCTGCCGCCGCCTCGTCGACCGTACAGCTGCCCGCATCGCAGGAAACCTGCCCGTTTGCAGTTATGCTGTAATCCCCGCGCCAGGAGGTGATGGGCGAAGTGCAGGCCTGTGCCCGGGCAATCTGCGCCGCGGTCAACATCGCCACAAGAATCGCAAGCGTTGCGTAGGTCTTCATCGTCAGGGGCCCCCGAGGAAAACAGGATTAAGAAACTGGAATATCCCACGCCTATGGCGTGAACCGAGAGAGCCTTTCGGCCCCCTCCGCGAAGTGGCGAGGACTGAATTTTGCTCCTATAAATACAAACGGGAACCGGAGGCAAATCGGCTCATCGTTTTGAAAAAAATTCCTCCCCATCATGGGTGTGGCCAGGAGGTAGGTCCAGTAACCCGGCTACACGGGTCGGGGGGCGGTTGCGGGGTCGGAAACGAGGACGAGTTTGGCGTGGAAGAGGGTGCCAGCGACGCGGGTGGCGATGGCGATCAGGTCTCGTTGACCGCAGAAAACCTTCACTTGGCGGGCCTTGGAGAAATCCGGCAGGTTGACGGTGCGGCCGCTACGGATGCGGGCAGCCATGTCTTCGGTGGCGGTTACGCTGGGGAGCTGGGGCAGGATGGTTCGGGGATGAACCAGCATGTCCTCTTTGAGCGTGGCTCCGTCCAGGTCCTCGAGAGTGTGAGCGTCGGCGAGGACAAATTCGGCGACGGCGGTGCGGCGCAGGGAGTGTAAATGGGCGCCACAGCCCAGCTGCTGGCCCATGTCGTGGGCGACGGAGCGCATGTAGGTTCCGGACGTAACGCGGGCACGGAAAGTAACCCGGTCGGTGTCCGTGGCCAGGATCTCGAATTCCTTCACTTCGACTTGCACGGGCGCGAGTGCGACTTCCTTCTTTTTGCGAGCCAGCTTATAGGCAGGGACGCCCTGTATTTTTTTGGCGGAGAATGGCGGTGGGGTCTGCTCAATCACACCACGAAAACGGGCGGCGAGCGATTCCACTTCTTCGGAACGCAAGCTGACGGCTTGCGCCGGGCCGGTGGGTTCGCCGTCGGAGTCGTAGGTGTCGGTGGAGAAGCCGAAGCGGATCACACCCTCGTAGGTCTTCTCGGACGCGGCATAGAATTGCGCTAATCGGGTGAAAGAACCGATGACCAGGGGAAGCACGCCCGTGGCCAGCGGGTCGAGCGTCCCCAGGTGGCCGACGGAGCGTTCATGCAGAATGCGGCGCACACGGTTGACCACGTCATGGGAGGTCAAGCCTGCGGGTTTGTCGATGATAAGGACGCCGTTCATGGATTCTGTAATCGGGAAAGCGGCTAATTTGGTAATTTAGGATAGAGCGGATCGGATTCTCGAGATCGCGAAAGTACCCGATTATCAAATCACCAACTCTCTCTCTCTAATCTCTCATGATTCCGCTGCGCGATGACACGCCCCGCTACAGTACGCCGTACGTCAACTATTTCATTATCGCGCTGAATACGGTGGTGTTCCTGTTTGAATTGTCAGTAGGAGCAGGGAGTCATCGCGCCCTGAATGGGCTGATGTACCAGTTTGGTGTCGTTCCTTTGCACTTTGAGCAGGCTTTGGCGGGGTCGTCGCGGTTCTCGTTTCCGGGGCTCTCGCTGACGATTCTGACCTCGATGTTCCTGCACGCCTCCTGGCTCCATATTATCGGCAACATGTGGGTGCTGTGGATCTTTGGCGACAATATCGAAGATTATCTGGGCCACTTTTCGTATCTCGTGTTCTATTTTGTCAGCGGATTTGCGGCCATGTTCACTCATATCCTTCTCAATGCGGGGTCCAACGTTCCTGCGGTGGGCGCCAGTGGGGCGATCGCCGGAGTCATGGGCGGCTATTTTGTGCTGTATCCCAAGGCCCGCGTTATGACCTGGTTTCCTCCGATATTTTTCTTCTATCTGCCGGCCTGGCTGGTACTGGGATACTGGTTCCTGGTGCAGTTCCTGAGTGGCGCCTCGACTGCGATCGCCGAATCGAATCAGACTACCGGCGGGGTGGCGGTTTGGGCGCATGTGGGAGGATTTGTCTCCGGCATTTTGCTGATCAAGCTTCTGCCGGAGCGGCCGCGCCGGTATCGCTACGCGGCCTGGTAAACGACCAGCGACGACGGACCGTCCTCGATGAGTAAAATCCTGCATGGTACCATCGACACTGGTTCCCCCCATCATGCGCATTCTTTTTATCGGCGATATCTTCGGAAGACCGGGGCGAATTATCGTCAAAGAACGGCTGCCGGGGCTGGTCAAGGATCATTCGATTGATCTGGTGATCGCCAATGGCGAGAACGCCGCCGCTGGTTTCGGTATCACCCCGCCGCTGGCGGAAGAATTGTTCGAGCTAGATATCGACGTCCTGACCACCGGCAATCACATTTGGGACAAGCGCGAGATCGTGGATTACTTCGTGGCGGCGAACGGAGACTCGCACAGTCCGGCGCGACGTCTGCTGCGGCCGGCGAATTACCCGCCCGGCATGCCGGGATGGGGTGTGTATCAAGGCCGCAAAGGCGATATGCCTTATGCGGTTCTCAATCTGCAAGGACGCGTGTTCATGGCGGCCAATGACGATCCGTTCCGGGTCGCTGACCAGTTGATCAAGGAGATCGAGGCAAAGGTCGTGGTGGTGGATATTCATGCCGAAGCTACCTCGGAAAAGATGGCCATGGGCTGGTATCTCGATGGCCGGGTCACGCTAGTGGTGGGGACGCACACCCATGTTCCAACCGCGGATGAGCGCGTGTTGCCGGGAGGCACTGCTTACATCACGGATGTGGGAATGACCGGGCCCTACGACGGCGTGATTGGGGTGAAAAAGGAATTGATCATCGGCAAGTTTCTAAGCAATATGCCGACTCGCTTTGAAGCGGCCAGCGGGGATGCGCGTCTGTGTGCGGTGGTGGTGGATTGCGATCAAGCCACCGGCCGGGCGCGGGAGATCAAGCGGGTGATGGTGAGTTGAGAGTACGGCGTTGTGGTCACCCCGAGTCGCACGAAAAACTCCAGATCCCTGGTCGCTCTCGCTCCTCGGGAGGACAACAAAGAGCTATCGGACTGGCTAGAACTTGAGAATCCGTCGTAAAGCATCGCGCTGTCCGACTGGTAGATAGAGCAGAGCTGCGCGGGCCAACGCACAGTATGTGTCTCTTGCCCCGGGGATAGTTTCCAGAACCCGGAGATGCTGGCGCACGGTTTCGACGTCGCCGCGCACCAGGGGGCCGCTGAAGGCTCCGGCCGGTCCGAGCTGGTCGTAGTTTCTTATTGTTTGTTTTACGATTGGCAACATCTTCCTGCGCGCATCCGCGGGTGTTAACCCAGCGGCCTGCGCGACCTTCTCCATGGTGAGCAAGGCTGCGACCAGCAAAGGAGAAGTGAAGGCTCCCCACGCGTGGTAGGCGGGCTTGTCCTGCTTGCGGATGGTAAACGCCGACGCTTGCAGAGAGCGCGCGATCTGCCGCGCCAGACGCGTCGCGGCGCGGTCTCCCTCGAGAGCGAAAGGCACACCTGCCAGTGACGGCAACGATCCGCTGACAAACGTCATCATGGGGTGGACGGAAGCGACTGCAGCTCCGCGTTGCCGGAGCACGTCAAGTTCATCGCTGGAGAGTGCGCCGCTGGAATGGAATGCGATCCTTTTTCGCCATGGGATGGAGCCCGAGAGACCGCGAGCCACCAAGGCAATCTCACGGTCGGGAACGCAGAACCAGACTAGTCCGGCGTCAAGCTGCGGATTGCCGACCGTGGTTGGGCGGGCGTGGACGAGCCGGGCGAGGGTCCGCGCTTTTTTGCGGGATGCAGGCTGCTCCCGCGAAATTATCTCCGCGACCGTGTAGCCGGCGCGAGTGAGGGCCACTGCCAGCGCGGTCCCTATCCTGCCTGGTCCAACGATCGCAATGGTCGGCTTGACGGCCATGGCGGGCAGCATAGCAGGGTACTCAGCTAGTCAGCAAAATGCGCCGCGACCGCGGTGCCAGGCTGCTTTCCGGCTTGGTCATCTCGTATATTGTTTTCATGCCAAAATCATCTTCCAAGAAAAGCAAAGCGCGGGTTCTGTCTTCCCGTGTGGCTTATCGCGGGCCCGTATTCACCGTGGTCACCGATCATGTATTGGAGCCTTCCGGAGTGCGGGTCCGCCGGGACATTGTGCAGCACAGCGGGTCGGTAGTGGTCATGCCGGTGGATGAGATCTCATCCGAGCCCCGAGTCGTTATGGTCCGTCAGTACCGTTACACCGCGAAGCAATATCTATGGGAGCTGTGCGCGGGGCGGATTGATAAGGGCGAGAGCGAGCTGACGGCGGCCAAGCGCGAACTCCTGGAAGAGACCGGCTACTCGGCCAAGAGCTGGAAGCGCATCCTGCGCTTTTACGCAAGCCCCGGTTTCGTAGCGGAAACCATGGCGATTTACCTGGCGCGAGAGCTGCGCGAGGGAAAGGCGCAGCCGGAAGATGATGAGGATATCGAGGTCAGGCTCTTCCCTCTCAGCGCGGCCGTGCGCATGGTCATGAGCGGGGTCATCAAGGACGCCAAGACTATCTGCGGCGTCTTGTGGCTGCGTGAACAAAGCCGAAAGTCATAAACAGAACGCGAATTACCCTGCACGATCTACCCTTGACAGCCGAACTGCCATGGCCGGAGAATTGCATCAATTCGGGTTGGGCACATGGTTGAGTTCAAAACATCTGCCTAAGGGGGCGTACGTGGAACGTTTGAAAGGTACGGTAAAGTGGTTTAACAATGCCAAGGGGTACGGCTTTATTGGACGCGAAGGCGGTCCTGATGTTTTCGTCCACTACAGCGGGATTACCTCGGAAGGCTATAAGAGCCTGCAAGAGGGCGATGCCGTAGAGTTTGAAATCAGCCAGGGCCCTAAGGGGCCACAGGCTATGAATGTTACGAAGGCTTCTTCAAGTTAATTCTTAAGCTGCACAACAATCTACATCTCCCCCAAAGTCCCGCAAGTGTGCAGCTGGTGTGCGCGGTCGCGGAGCACCCGCTAGCGGCTGCCGCCTCTGCTTGAAGTCTCCCGCCTTTCTCTCTCTTCAAATCTTGGTTATGCTTCATGGCAGATGGACAACAAAGCCATAGCCGGTGTGCTCTACGAGACTGCCGATCTGCTGGAAATCGACGGTCAGGATTCCTTTCGCATACGGTCCTACCGGAATGCAGCCCAGGCCATCGAAGCGCTGCCCCAGCAGATTGCAGATTTAATTAGCGAGCCGAAAAAAGTGTTGGAGATTCCCGGCATCGGCAAAGGGATGCTGGCGAACTTGCAGGAGATGTTCAAAGAAGGACGTCTCTCCCTGCACGCCGAAATGCTCAAGAAATACAAGCCTTCCATGCTGGACCTGCTGAAGATCCAGGGGCTCGGCCCGAAAACCATTGCGCTGATCTGGAGCGCGTATCAGGTTTGTGACGTGGAGGGCGTGGAGAAGCTGGCGCGCGAGGGCAAGATTCGCGAGTTGCCGCGCATGGGCGAGAAGCAGGAGACCAAGCTGCTCAAGGCGATTGAAGATTATCGTCGCATTGCGGGACGGTTTCTGCTCGATGCCGCAGAGACTCAAGCGGAAAAAATCGCCGAGCACTTGCGGGGCTATCCGGGCGTGGAGAGAATCACTCCGGCCGGGTCGCTGCGCCGCGGACGCGAGACGGTGGGTGATCTCGACATTCTGGTCACAGGCAAGGCGTGTTGCGACGACCAGGAGCGGCAGCGGCTCATTGATCACATCATCAAGCTGCCTGGGCTGATGGAGATCATCGCTCGCGGCGAGAACAAAGTCAGCTTCCGCCTGCGGGGAGGTATGCAGGTAGACGTGCGTTTTCTGGCGCCGGAGTCGTTTGGCGCGGCCATGCAATACTTCACCGGCAGCAAGGCGCACAACGTAGCGTTGCGGCAGCGGGCGCTGAAAATGGGGTACACGCTGAGCGAATACAGCCTGGCCTGGCTGGACAACGAAAAGCCGGTTGCGGGCAAGAGCGAAGAGGAGATTTACGCCAAGCTGAAACTCGACTACATTCCGCCGGAGCTGCGGGAGAATCTGGGTGAGATTGACGCGGCCGAGGAACACGCGCTGCCACAACTGATCGCGCAAGCTGACCTGCAGGGCGACGTGCACATGCACACGGTCGAGACCGATGGCCGAAACACTATCGAGGAAATGGCCGAGGCGGCCCGCGCTCATGGCTACAAGTACATGGCCATCACCGACCACTCCAAGAACCTCGCCTTTGCCAACGGGCTGGACGACAAGCGGGCGGTGGAGCATATCCGGCGTATCCATGCCGTCAACGGCAAAATGGAGGGGATCCGTATTTTCGCCGGAGTCGAAGTCGACATCCTTGCCGATGGGACCCTTGACCTCTCAGACTCGGTGCTGGAGCAAATGGATCTGGTGATCGCCAGCGTGCATTCGCATTTCAATCAGAGTCCGGCGGAGATGACGGATCGCTTGCTCAAGGCGGTGTCGAATCCCAATACTTCGCTCATTGGCCATCCCACCGGGCGGCTATTGCTCCGCCGTGACGCCTACCAGTTCGATGTGGATGCGGTGCTCAAGGCGGCGGCCCAGCGCAAGGTGGCGATGGAGTTGAATTCCTATCCCGACCGCCTGGACCTCTGCGACCGGCATCTTCGGCTGGCGAAACAGCATGGGGTGAAGATTGTGATCAACACAGATTCGCATCATACTTCGCATCTCGACAAGATTCGCTTTGGAGTCCTGCAGGCGCGGCGGGCCTGGCTGACCAGAGAGGATGTGCTCAACACGCTGCCGGTTGCGCAGTTCGCGAAAGCCATGAAGCATGGGTGGGGATGAAGCGGTCAGCGGTCAGCCGCCAGCTTTCAAAGGCGTGCCCCGAACCTCCGTCCGCTGCTATCACGTCCTCGTATCCTGCGAACCATGCCGGACGATCTCCCCCAGCATCCTATTCATAGTTTGAGACTCAAGCTTTAGCGGTTTCTTGCGGATGCGGTTTGCTTCTGCAATTCTGAGAGGAATGCTTGTTCCCGTTCGGCCACGTAGCTCTTGTAACCTTCGGGATCAATGTAGGGGTTGGCCTCACCGGCTTTCAAGCGGGTGGATATCTGAGCGTATTTGGCTTCCATTCCGTAGTAGCTGCCGTGGGCGCCCAGGAAGACGTCGCAGGGAAGCGACTTGAGCAGGCGAAAGCCGCGCGCGTAATCAACGGCAATCTCAGGATAGCTCGAGTTATTCACCAGTTTGTATCCGGGGTTGACGTTGGGGCTGCCCACGATGACAACATCGTAAGTCTTGTCTGTTTCGTGGACCTTCAGACTCCAGGTGGTGCAGCCCCGCGTATGTCCTGCCGTCTTGTGAGCGGTCAGTACAGTATCGCCCAGCGCTACCTCATCACCATCATGGAGTACCCGCTCCACTTTGGCCGCGGGATATAGCAGGTTGGGATCGTTGCCGTATTGGAAGTCGCTCTTGCCTCCGGACTCAACAACGCCAACGTCTCCGTCCATGACCATATAATTGGCACCAGTCAGTTTCTTCACCTCGGCGCTGCCTCCATCGTGGTCGAAGTGGCCATGACTGATCAGCAAGATTTTGACATCGGCAAAACGAAACCCAAGTTTTTCGATGTCCTCGCGAATGAGTGGGACCGAGGTTTTCAGATCACTGTTGATCAGAATATGCCCCGCCGGGGTCGCAATCAGGTAGGCGGCCAGCCCCCGGCTGCCGACGTAGTAGATGTTGCCGATCATGCGGTGCGGCGGAAAGGGCTGCGAGAAATCGGATGGCACGGCGTTCGATTGTGCGGAATTGGCCGACGCGGAACTGGCCTGGGTGGGGTTCGTCGCCGCGCAGAAGCCCGCCGCCATAAACAGAGACAGGAAGGGTATGAGCGTTCGGATATGCATCTTAGGTTTTCGCCAATTTAGTTCCGTCCCAGATTACATCATGTCGTTCTTCGAGGTTGATCGAGTCCTCGGATTTTTCCCGTAAAAGTAGTTACAATCATCAGCGAGCCATGCCAGAAGATACTCCCCCCACGCCCCCACCGAGTACAGCGCCGGCGAATCCAACCCAACCTGGAACAGCCTTCCGCATTGGAGAAGAATTTGGCACGGCGGAGAAGAACCTGCCTCCGATGAAGATCATTCTGATTGGAGTGGGGGTCATCCTGGTGGTGGTTGCGATCATGGCGTTCTGGCAACGGCCCAGGACGGCAGCGGCCGGTTCCATCGATCAAATTGTGTCGGTTGAGATTCCGAATCAGGGCGCAGTGATGGCCGCAGTGAACGTTTCCTTCCGCAACGGCGGCGAAAAACCATTCTGGATTCGCAGCATTCAAGCCGAGTTACAAACCGGTACAAACAGCTACACCGATGACGCCGCCTCGGCCGTAGACTTCGACCGCTACTACCAGGCCTTTCCGGCGCTGAAGCAATATGCGATTGCGCCCTTGCAACGCGAAGCCAAGATCGACCCCGGAGGACAGATCGCAGGAACGATCATCGTGAGCTTTCCGGTAACGCCGGAAGCATTCGCCAGCCGCAAATTGTTGAAGGTCACCATCCAGCCTTACGACCAGCCGGTGCCGTTGGTGCTTACGAAGTAGCGCAACCACAAAGGACACAAAGGTGCACGAAGGAAACCCCGACGCGAAGGCTGCGGGTTGTTAGTGGCTCAATTTGCCGCGGGCCAACCACAAAGGACACAAAGGTGCACGAAGGAAAGCCTGAAACCATGCCTTCGCGTACGCTTGTGTCCTTTGTGGTGGATGACTTTTCTTATTCATCGTCAAACTGAACCACCGCCTGCGCGATGCGTTGACTCGATTTCCGTCGCAGCATAGTATTCTCTTCCAATCGATCTCGTGTTCAGCCGCTTCTCATGATCGGACAAACCATCTCGCACTACCGCATTCTGCAGAAGCTGGGAGGCGGCGGGATGGGTGTGGTGTATGAGGCGGAGGACGTAACGCTGGGACGGCGCGTTGCTTTGAAATTCCTGCCTCCGGAACTGAGCGCGGACCCGGCGGCGCTGGAGCGCTTTCAACGCGAGGCGCGAGCGGCCTCGTCCCTGAACCATCCCAATATCTGTACCATTCACGAAATCGGGCAGCAGGACGGACAGTACTTCATTGTGATGGAACTGCTGGAGGGCAAGACCCTGCGCGATTGCATTATCGGCAGTCCCATGCGGGTGGAACAACTCCTGGAGCTGGCGGTTGAAATCGCCGAAGGTCTGGATGCCGCGCACCGCAAGAACATCATCCACCGCGACATAAAGCCCGCCAATATCTTCGTTACCGCCCACGGCCACGCCAAGATCCTCGACTTCGGCTTGGCCAAGCTGGCGCCGGAATCTCAACAGGCAAGTTCTGGAAGTCCAACTCTGACCCAGAACGCAGCCCAGCTAACCAGCCCGGGGGTGGCGGTCGGCACCATCGCTTATATGTCGCCGGAACAGGCGTCGGGCGAGGAACTTGATCCGCGAACTGACTTGTTTTCGTTCGGAGCTGTGCTTTATGAGATGGCGACCGGGCTTCCGGCATTCTCGGGCAACACGTCGGCGCTGGTATTTGACTCCATCCTGCATCAGGCACCGACTTCGCCGGTGCGTCTGAATCCACGGCTGCCGGCGGAGCTGGAGCGATTCATCGACAAGGCGCTGGAGAAAGACCGCAAGCTGCGCTACCAGAGCGCGGGAGACATGGGCGTGGACCTGAAGCGCCTGCGCAGGGAGATTGAATCCGGACGTACCGGAGCAGTTTCGGTTTCTGGCACGGCAACTTCGCGGGCGACAGCACCTGCCCGATCAGGCTTCCGGCCTAAATGGATCGCGATCTTTGCCGCCGCTCTGGTGGGTGTGGCCGTCGTGGCTTATCTGCTTCGTCCCGCGCTGCCTGCACCGAGAATTACTGGCTTTACCCAGCTCACGCATGATGGTCACCAAAAGAATTTCTACGGGCAAGTGACACCCACGGTGTTGACGGACGGCCCGCGGCTTTATGTCGAGGAGAATATCGATAACCGCTTTGTGGTCAGTCAAGTCTCGACCTCGGGAGGGGAAACTGTTCCCCTGGCGTTACCACTTCCAAACGTAAATCTGGACAGTATCTCGCCGGACAAGTCGGAGCTGATCGTCGGCAGCTTTACCGGCTACGAACTGGACCAGCCGTTGTGGGCGGTTCCGACCTTGGGAGGTTCTCCACGGCGGCTGGGAGAAACGACGGCGGAGGATGCGGCCTGGATGCCCAACCGGGATCTGCTCATCGCCCATGGCACTCAGGTCATGATCGTAAGCGGCGGCGGGTCTGCAAGGAAGTTTGGCGAATTTGCCGACATGAATGGAGCGCCTTATTGGTTTCGCTTCTCGCCCGACGGCCGCATTTTCCGGTTTACGGTAAGCGGCCAGACCAGCAGCAATCTTTGGGAATCCTCGGTTGATGGCAGCCACATGCACCAGTGTATGGTTGGTTGGAACGGTGCGCACGACGCAGCGGATGGTAATTGGACCCCGGAGGGAAATTATTATCTGTTTCAGGCCGTGCGCAACGGTCGAACCGACATTTGGGCCACCCGCGAGAAGGATGACTTATTCCACAAACCTAACCATGAGCCGGTGCAGTTGACCGCCGGTCCCATGTCTTACTATTCTCCGCAGCCCAGCGCCGACGGCAAGAGGATATTCGTCGTTGGGGAGCAGAGGCGGGCCGAATTGGTTCGCTACGACGCCAACTCCCGACAGTTCGTACCGTACCTTGGAGGGATTTCCGCCAGCGGTGTGGGCTTCTCCCGCGACGGCAAATGGGTCGCGTACACGTCGCTTCCGGAAGGTAACCTGTGGCGCAGCCGCACCGATGGCAGCGAGAGACTGCAACTCACCTCAGCCCCGGCTTTCGCCACGTTGCCCGACTGGTCGCCCGATAGCAGCCAGATTGCATTTGTTTCGGTCGAGCCCGGGAAGCATCAGCAAATCCACCTGATCTCGGTGAATGGCGGTGGCGATCGTGAGCTGGCGGTAGCTCAATTCGATGCTTTTCGAGTGAGTTGGGCTCCGGACGGCAATTCCATCCTGTTTGCCGATTTTGCTGGTTCGCCAGTCAGTTCCATCCGCTCGGTCGACGTAAACACTCTCAAAGTCTCGACGCTTCCCCAGTCCGAACGCCTGCTCTGGCCGGTCCTCTCCCCGGATGGGCGCCATGTCGTGGCCGCGTCGCAGGACGGCCAGAAGTTGATGCTATTCGAAATGGACACACAGAAGTGGTCGCAGTTGGCAGAGGCCAGCATCGGGTATCCACAATGGTCCGCCGATAGCAAGTATGTGTATTTCGACAGCGGTTACAGCGCGGAGCCAACCATTTCCCGCCTGCGCCTCGCCGACCGAAAACTGGAGCACATCGCCAGTTTCGCGGGCTTCCGGCGCGTGATTACGCCATGGATATCCTGGAGCGGCCTCACGCCCGACGGCTCTCCGCTACTGATGCGAGATGTAGGTTCCCAGGAAGTCTACGCGCTGGACTTCGAGGCTCCCTGAGCACAGACATCTATTGCTTCTTCTGTAGGAATTTTCTGCGGGCGAGGTGGGTGCTGGCGTCGGGCTTGATCTCGTCGTACTTCAGGCAGCTGATCGAGCCATCGACTTCGAGGACCGCCAGCGCAACGTCTTTAACCGTCGAAATTCCATGCTCGCGCAGGGACCGGTTCAGTTCGTCCATGCTGACATGCTCCTTGGCCATATGCGAGGAGATGACCTCCCCGTCATGCACCAGCAAGCTGGGCTGGCCCTGGACGAATTTTCGGAAACGGCGGTTACCGCCGGAAATTTCGGCAATGAGGTAATTCAGTACCAGCAGCGTGGCCGCCGCCACCACTCCCCCAGGCAGCGACGAGTCGGAGCCGGTCATGGCGTTCTGCACGGCGTTGCTGATGAGCAGCAAGAGGGTCAGATCGAAGGGCGTCATCTGGCCAACTTCGCGCTTGCCACTCAGGCGCACTCCTGCCAGGACGACGACGTAGACCGCCGCCGTCCGCAAAGCTATTTCCAGCAGGACGTGTGCGCCGGGAAACATCTTTGCCTGTCGGCTACTGGCCCGGAGTTACCGGCACCGGCGCGTTCTTGGGTGTGCTGAGATAGCCGGTTGCCTGCTTCTTGTCGATCGACCAGACCACCAGCTCGTAGAGCATGTGGTCGCGTCCGGTATAGAACTGGATGGGCTCGGCTATGTTGCGGTCTTTTTTCTCGATCGTCTTGTCATCGGCGGTGACGTTCAGGGTGAACTTCCCCTTCTTGGGATCGGTTTTCTTCAACTGCAAAGATACGGTGGAAAAAGCCTGGGGCTGCGCACCTTTGATCAGAGTGAACTCATAATAGTTGCGGTCGCCTTTGTGCTTCAGGACTTCGAGATCGTCACGGGTGTGAGCGATCAGACCGCTCTGCACTCCGAGATCGCCAATAGCACTCTGCAGCTTGGCCTGGGTCGCAGCCAGGTCGGCCTTGGTGGAGGCGATATCGGTTTTAGCGCCTCCGAGGTCATGCTTCACATTGGCCACGTCGCCACTGACCGCAGTGATCTGGGTGCTGGCCTGCTTTTGCACGTCGGCAATCTTTTGCTCCGCGGCGCGTTGCGCGGCTTGTTGACGTTGCAGTTCAGCAGAGCGCTCGGCGAGCTCTTTCTTGGTCATCCCCAACTGGGTGGCGAGGGCTTCGGAGTCAGCCTCGGCGGATTGCATGCGTTTGCCGAGTTCGGCGATCTGGGCGTTGCTCGCCGTCTGGGTCTTGCCCAGGTCATCGACGCGGCTGCGCAACGTAAAGAGAAAAAAGAGCGAACCCGCTACGTAGATCACCGCAAGCAAGATCAGGACCCACCTGCCGGCAGTTGATCCGGATTGTTCCACGATCACTTGCTCTTCGTCAGACATAGGCGCTCTCCAGGGTGATGGAATTTGATGACCTATTGTTGTGCAGCGGGGAGGAAAGTGTCAATTGCGGGGGGAGGAACGGGCAATTTGTCGCTCAGGCTGACTGTTTGCCACTCGAAGAGCTCCACCGTCCTCGGTTCAGTGGGTTCGCAACTATAATGTCAAGGTGGCCACGACCATTACGATCGACAAAGCGGGAAGGGTCGTGTTGCCCAAGCCGGTGCTGGCTAAGTTGCACTTGCGCCCCGGCGATGCCTTGGTGCTGGAGAGTTCGGAAGGCAGCGTCATTTTGCGGCCGGCGCGGCGGAAAGCACGTATCTATCAGAAGCAGGGCGTCTGGGTCTTCAATTCCGGCGTACCGATGGACGCAGATGTCGTGCGAAAGACGATCTTCAAGGTCCGCAACGAACGCGACCGTCATAATCTGGGGAAGCTGCGGTGAGATCCTCGGCCTGCTACAACTCCACTTTCCTCAAGCGCAGCGAGTTCGCAATCACCGAAACTGAGCTGAAACTCATGGCGGCGGCGGCGAGAATGGGGCTTAGAAGCAATCCGAAGAAGGGGTAAAGAACTCCCGCCGCAATCGGCACTCCGACTGAGTTATAAATAAACGCAAAAAACAGATTCTGCCGGATGTTACGCATGGTGGCCTGGCTGAGTTTTCGTGCCCGCACGATTCCGGCGAGGTCGCCCTTCACCAGGGTAATGCCTCCGCTTTCCATGGCTACGTCGGTGCCGGTGCCCATGGCGATGCCAACATCGGCCTGCGCCAGCGCCGGTGCGTCGTTGATGCCATCCCCAGCCATGGCCACGGTTCGACCTTCTTTCTGCAGCTTCTTCACGGCGTCGGCTTTCTTGTCAGGAAGAACTTCGGCTTCGAATTCTTCGATCCCCAGGCTGCGGGCTACGGCTTCGGCGGTGCTGCGGCTGTCTCCGGTGAGCATGACGATGCGCAAGCCCGCGGCTCGCAGCGCGCGAAGCGCCGCCGGGGTGGATGGCTTGACGGGATCGGCGATCCCTATCAGCCCCGCCACGCGGCCGTCGACCACGACGAAGATAAGGGTCTGGCCGGCGCGGCGAAGGTCGTCGGCTTGCCGAGCCATCGCCTGGCCGTCAGCTCGGAGTTCGGTCAGAAACTTCTCGTTTCCGGCGGCCACCATCTTGCCGTCCACCTTACCCATCACACCGAGGCCGGTACGCGATTGGAACTCCGAAACACTCCCCACCGCGATATGGTTTGCTTTGGCCGCTGCGACTACGGCTGCTCCCAAAGGATGTTCGCTTCCCTGCTCCAAGCTGGCGACCAGGTGGACGAGTTCCGATTCATCTCCGGAGACCGCAACCACGGATTCGACGCTGGGCTTGCCTTCGGTGAGGGTGCCTGTCTTATCGACCACCAGCGTGTCGACTTTCTCCAGAATCTCCAGGGCCTCGGCGTTGCGAATCAGCACCCCGGCGTGAGCTCCCCGTCCAGTGCCCACCATAATGGCGATGGGCGTGGCTAATCCGAGAGCGCAGGGGCAGGCGATGATCAGCACCGCCACGGCGTTGATCAGGGCATGCGCCAGCCGCGGCTGAGGGCCGACGAGACTCCATACCAGGAAGGTCAGCACCGCGATCCCGACCACCGCCGGAACAAACCAGCCGGCAACGCGATCCGCCAAACGCTGAATGGGAGCGCGGCTGCGCTGCGCCTGGGCGACCATTTGCACGATCCGCGCCAGCAAGGTTTCGCTCCCCACGCGTTCGGCTCGCATCACGAATGATCCGGTAGCGTTTACGGTCGCGCCAATCACTCGGCTACCAGCCGACTTCTCCAGCGGCAGGGATTCGCCGGTAATCATGGATTCATCGACCGCGCTGCTGCCCTCGAGCACGACGCCATCCACCGGAATCTTCTCGCCGGGACGCACCCGCAGCCGGTCGCCGGGTTTCACCTGGTCGAGCGGGATATCTGCTTCCCCGCCGTCTCGTACGATGCGCGCGGTCTTGGGAGAAAGATCGAGCAAAGCCCGGATGGCCGCGCCGGTGCGGCTGCGGGCGCGCAGCTCGAGAACCTGGCCCAGAAGCACAAGGGTCACGATGGCAGCCGCAGCCTCAAAGTAGACGGGCGGAGTGCCGCTCATCTCGCGGAAGGACGCGGGGAAAATTCCCGGAAACAGCGTCGCGGTCAAACTGTACACATAGGCCACTCCCGTGCCCATGGCGATGAGAGTGAACATGTTGGTGGAGCGGTTTACTACCGACGTCCATCCCCGCTGAAAAAATGGCCATCCACCCCACAGCACGACTGGAGACGCCAGGGCCAGCTCCAGCCAAGGCAACCATCCGGTAGATGAGGTGGGATGCGTCCCCCTGCCTGGCAGCATGCCCAGCATCGCGATCACCAACAGCGGCGAGGTCAGGGCAAGGCTGGCCCAGAACCGGCGCGTCATGGAGCGCAGTTCAGGATTGTCTTCGTCGTGAGCGGTAACGGTCCGGGGCTCGAGTGCCATACCACAGATGGGGCACGAACCCGGCCCGGGACGCACGATCTGCGGGTGCATGGGGCAGGTGTATTCGGTCCGCGCGGCCACCACGGGCATTTCGGGCTCGAGCGACATGCCGCAGCTCGGGCAGGGTCCGGGGGCGCTCTTTCGTACCTCAGGACACATGGGGCAGACATAGGCGCCTTGCGGCTCGGGCGCAGACTTCGCCGGGGCGGCAGCTTTGCGCGCAATTCCCTTCCCCGCAGACGCGGGGCGCGGATCAAGATAGGTCTGCGGATGAGCGGTGAACTTTTCCAGGCATTGGGCACTGCAGAAGTAATAGGTTTTTCCGCGGTGATCGACCCGCCGCTTCGCCGTCTCCGGGGCAACGTTCATGCCACATACCGGATCTTTCACCTGAACTTGCGGCGGTTTCGGCTTGCCAAGGGCGGGCTGGGCAAGCGTAACCAGGCCAGACGCTGCCGGCCGGGCGGGGGGCTGCAGATACTTTTCCGGCGCGGCTCTGAATTTCTCCGCGCAGCCGGCGCAGCAGAAATAGTAAGTCTTGCCCGCGCGCTCCACCCGGTGACGAGTGGTCGCCGGGTCCACACTCATTCCGCAGACGGGATCCAAGACCTTGGTGGCAGTGTCTCCCATGATTTGAACAGTCTATTAGATTGCATCGGCAAGCGCTTGGATTGTTGTATCTTTGACAGCGGAGGGAGAGACAAGCCCAATGACGCAAATGGAAGTCGCCTACCGTTACGGAACGCCTCCGCGAGAAGCCGCCATGCGCGCCCTGGACAACGTGCGCGAAGTCTATGGGGTGCGGCGGATCAGGTTCGATTCGAAAGAACGGATTGTGCGCGTGGAGTTTGACGCGTCCCGATTCAAGGAGCCGGTGATTGCAGGACTGCTCCGTGGGGCAGGATTGGATGTCGAGGAAAGACTGGTGCTGGCGTAGTGTGGGCGCGGGCGTCCTCGCCCGTGTAGACCACTCGAAATCTATCGCTTATTTGGTGCGGGGAGGGCTGACTTCGGCCATGAAGAAAAAATGCAAGGGGCGTTCAAGAAAACCTCTGGCCGAAGTTTATTCTCAAGAACGCCCCGTTGCGCGCCACTTCGTCTGGGGAGTATCGTAGCATCCGGCGTGCCAAAGCTAAAGCCATGAAAACACGCGCCCCACACGGCATCTGCACGTGGTAGGAATTGCCAGAAGGATGGCAACTTTTACCAGCAGCGGTCGAGGAGCACGCAGGTTGCCGAAGGGCTTGTTGAAAACCCGGAGGTGTCCGGAACTGCCTGCGTCCCCGGCGTCGGATAGGAAGTGGCTCTGGCATTTTGGCCGAGAAGAAGATTTCGCTATAATCGAATTCGCCGCAGAAGTTCTCCGCCGCATCGCGCCCTTAGCTCAGTTGGATAGAGCGTCTGGCTACGAACCAGAAGGTCGGGAGTTCGAATCTCTCAGGGCGCACCATTTTACTTCCTTTCTCTTAAGCAGTTAGCAACTTCGCCGCTGCTTGCGAGCCCTGAACGTTTTCCTCACTGTGCCCAGTTTTGTGCCCACCCAGCTTCTCCACGGCTGCAAGGACGCTATCCTCGGACGGATGGACGTAGCGAGCGGAGATCCCTACCGAGCTATGGCCAGCGATCCGGGCAAGCGTCCAAACGTCGCAACCTGAAGCGCCCAGGCGCGTGAGAAACGTGTGCCGGAGGCTGTATAGGACAAACGCGCGGACCTTTGAGTCCTTCAGCGCCTTCGCGTGTTGCTTCTTCAGGCTGCTGGGCTCCAAGTGGCCACTGTTAGTCGGCGCTGGCCATACCCAGCCTTCTAGCGGCTTTCCGGCGGCCTCCCATCTCTGCTGCAGTATTCCTCTGACTCGGGGAGTCATCGGCAGTGCTCGCCGCGCAGCTGCCGTCTTTCCGTGCGGGTAACAATGTGACCCATTCGGCTGTGTACGCATCGGCTGCATGGCTCGAAGATGGCCTGCAATGCCGCTCGACATCCGCATCAGGTTTGGCCGTGCCATCCGCCGCATCCGCGAGGAGCAAAAGATCAATCAGGAAGAGGCTGCGGAACGGTGCGGGCTGCACCGGACGTACTACAGCGGGATCGAGCGCGGGATTCGGAATGTGTCGCTAGTGAATATTGAGAGGGTCGCCAAAGGGCTGAGGACGAGCCTGCCTAAACTATTCGACCGTGTCTGAAGTCATCTACTGAGGTTCGCCCATGAGCATCCTCTTGGAGCGAGGCGATGATGAGTGTAATGGGGATGTTACGTCAACAACGCAACGAGAAAGCCGTTTCCAAAGAAACGGCTTGGTATTCGTGCCGCGTTCGCGGCACTAGGGCTTGACGCGGAACGGCTTGCTGCTCGTCAGCGTGCCTCCGGGTGTCGTCACAGTGACAGAACCGGTGGTCGCCCCGCTCGGAACCGTGGCAGTCAAGTATGTGTCCGAAACCACCGTGAAGGCTGCGGCGGTTCCGTTGAAGGAGACAGCACTTGTGCCAGTGAATCCCTGCCCGAGAACCTCGACGGTTTTCCCGACCTCGCCTAAGGTGGATACGAGACTGACAAACGGCCCCAGGCCGACGTCAAGGCTGTAAAAAACACCATAGCCCGAGGCTCCCCCCAATTCCGCCAGCCCGTAAATCTTGCTGTTGGTATGTTGCATGGGAGTAGAGAATGGGGATGCGCCATCGGCACTATCGAAGTTGTAGAGGACAGAGTAGGTTCGGGCCGGGGTGATCCGGAAAATCACTCCCCAAGCCGCAGTCCCACCCTTAAGAGTAACACCGTAGAAGTTGCCATCGGTGGCTTGGACAAGCCCAGTAGGTTGATACCCGCCGGTGCCATAGGCTTTAAACTTGTGCAGTACCGTGATGTCACCGTGCGGCGTTAATTTGAACGCTGTTCCGCACCCATAGCTGCAACCCGTGCCCCCCATGCCGCCCGAGTAGGCGGTCCCGTAGAAATTGCCGTCATTGCCCTGAATCAAGGGGCCCTCTGGAGCTGACCCGTGCGTGAAGTCGAAGTTATAGACAATCGTCACGGTGCCCTTAGGCGTCATCTTAAACACCGTGCCGTATGCATAGGTGCCACCCCCATTAGTCGTGCCATAGAAGTTCCCATCTGTTCCCAGGAGCAGTGGCGCGTGGCTTCCTCCGGGAAGTGAAGCGAGCAGGGTAAAGGTTCCCGAGGGTGTGATTTTATAGGCAGTCCCATAAGCTTGCGTTGTGCCATAGAAATTCCCATCGGTACCCTGGATTGGCGGTGCCCAGGGAAGACCCCCGTCTGCGCCGCCCGTGAAGTTGTAGAGGGTGGTCAGGCTTCCGCTCTTCGTAATCTTGAAGATTGTCCCGTAATTGTTGGCGCCGCGACTCGAAGTCGTACCGTAAAAGTTCCCGTCGGTCCCGAGCGTCAATCCACCGTACGGTTCCGAACCGTCGACACCATCGAAATCGTATAGCACCTTCAACGTACCACTTGGGGTGATCTTAATAACTGTCCCACAGCCAGGTGTGGTGGGGCACAAGTTGGCCCCGCCAGTGAACGTTGTCCCGTACAAGTTGCCGTCTCGCCCCTGGGCGAGAATGCCCCAGGGGTTACTGCCATGAGTGAGATCGAAGTTGTACAGGTCGGTGTACGTTTGCGCGCTTGCCACTGTGGTGGCCACCGCGACCACAAGCATGAGCGTTGTGGGTATGAATGCTGCGCTGGCACGAAATGATTTCAATTTCACTTTGTCCTCCCGCCACATCACAGTGGCTCGTCAGGCTTCTTAACTGTCTAGGTTTCGCTGCGGCTCGGAGAGCAATAACGAGTGCAGGACTCCAGGTCGGCAAAACCCGATATTTCCGAGTTGCCTTGATTTGGTCTTGCGGGGCCGACGTACGAGGAAGGACTCAGGAACCTCAGAATAAAGCTATCCCGGTTAGGCTACGCCTCCAATGACAGCGATCACGATTGGATGTGATGGTATAGCGAACCCGGGCTTGAGCAGCCGGACCGTTGCTCAAATGACGAAACCAGGCGTTAGCGCAAGTGTGCGCCGTCTGTTCACCCCTCCGCGATGTCAAATTGTGATATCGGGATGTTATGCGGGCCGGGGCTGAGACCGACGACTTGATTTTTTTTTAATATTTTTTTTTTGGGTGGGCGCCGATGCAGGTACGCCGCCACCTCGGGGATGGCCTCCCACCTGGACAACTCAGCGCGGCCCTCCGAGGTAATCGGAACTCCCATCACAAGAGACGATGACTTGGGTCACTGCACGGAAGTTGGGAATGCCGGAAACTAAAAGCGTACCGGATGCTTGAGCGTCCCATCCCCACTCCCCCGACGCACGGCTGCAGCGTGCTTCGCCAGAGGGCATGGGGAGGGAAAGCACGTGGGTCGAGCCAAGGAATTGCTCAAGCGTCCGTTTTTTCTCATTCTCGGCTGGCGCGGGCCGGATGCGGGATGAGCGCGGCCCGTTTCGACTGTGCCCAATTTTGTGCCCACCACCAAACCCTACCGAGTGTGACGGAGTGGCATGGCATCGCTGGAAAGCCTTGCTGCACAAGGCATCTGTAGCACTCCGTAACAATTCGTCACACTCGGTGCAAGTTGTTGGTTCTTCGTGCGGCAACGGCTACGAACCAGAAGGTCGGGAGTTCGAATCTCTCAGGGCGCACCATTTTCCCACAGTAAGTACGAGGGTTTTACCACTACCGGCCAAATCTGCCTTAGGGGCAATGCACTCCATTTTACCTTGATTTTACCGCGCGCGGGCCGAGGGTAGCCAGGTTGAAGTCATTCCGCCGCTCCCCCGTCCTCAACACTCATTGCCCAGTGATCGGGGTTTTGAGTGCTAACGCCTGGCTTTGTTAGTTGAGACAACAGAGGTGATCGTTCGAGGCGTTCCCCTCGTCACATGGAACAGTGACTACCTTCCTTGTAACGTAGACGGAAAACATTACAAATTAAGGCCGATAGCAGCAGTCGGGCCCTGTAAGACCAATTCCAGCAAGTCGGGAAATCTATAACTCTCTTCCCGATTCGAGTTTTCCGCCCCGCAGTAAGGATGTTCCAACCCAGGGTTCGGGGGAAAAACCCAGACCGGAAAGACTTACAAAGCCACCGCGAAGGCGGCGGGAGTACATGATCTCAAAGAAGGCAGTGATCGTACTTGTGTTCGCACTGTTCGTTGCTGCAGCAACCCTGAGGACACACGCCAGTAAGACGTGCAGGAAAAAGGAGGTCACAAATGAAAATGCTTAAAGTTCTGGCAGCGGCAGCACTAACGATAACTGTAACCCTGGCGTTGGCGCCCGGTGCTGCGGCGCAAGTTAAATTCAAAAACATATACAAGTTCAAAGGTGGCCTGATGGAAGCCAACCCCATGCCAGTCTGATCTTTGACAAAGCGGGAAATCTCTACGGCACGACCGTGAGCGGAGGCGCTTACGGATATGGCGTGGTGTTCAAGTTGACGCTCGGTCAGGATGGCAAGTGGAGGGAGAAGGTGCTCTATCAGTTCACGGGCGGTGCGGAGGGAGCCTATCCCTATGGCGACCTCATCTTTGACCAAGTCGGGAACCTCTACTCCACAACTGTGAATGGAGGCGCCGGCAGTTATTGGAGTCAGGGGGGCACGGTTTTTCGACTGACCCCAAACGGGGATGGAAGCTGGGCAGAGAGTGTGCTTTATAGCTTTTGCAACATCTTGGCCTGCCGCGACGGGATGTATCCGGTGGCTGGTCTCACCTGGGACACTGCCGGCAACCTCTTCGGCACAGCGTTCAGTGGCACCGCGTATGGAGGCGGCGCGATATTCGAACTGACGCCCGACGGCGACGGAACTTGGACATATCTTGTGCGTTATAGCTTCGAAGAACCAGTCGGCGGATTTTTTGGCAATCCTGGGGCTGACTTGACCTTGCGTGATGGTGTTCTTTACACCACTGTAACATACGGTGGCAATTACAACGCAGGCGTGGTCTTCGGGATAACCGTAAACCCCAACGGTGGCTGGGCGGATCCCATCTATCACTTCACAGGCGTTAACGACGGAGCAACTCCCCGTAGTCGGGTGATCTTCGATGCTGCTGGCCATCTCTATGGAACCACGTCGGCGGGCGGTACTTACGGACACGGTACGGTTTATAGGCTGTCGTCGGACGGAAGCTGGACAGAGAAAACGCTCCACGCTTTCACGGGTGGCTGGGATGGAGGCTCTCCTCTCGCCGGCCTCGTGTTCGACCAGTCAGGAAATCTCTACGGCACGACATACCAGGGCGGAAACCTCAGTGCCTGTGGTGCTCAAGGCTGTGGCGTCGTCTTCAAGCTGACGCTCGGCACAGACGGTAAGTGGAGGGAGCACGTGCTGCACTGCTTCGCGGACATACCGGGAGCCAATCCCTATGCCGACCTGATCCTCGACGCGGCGGGGAATCTGTATGGGACAACCGCGGGCGACGGCACGACGACTTTCGGGACAGTGTTTGAGATCACGCCCTAACTCATTTCTCCGGCCCGCTCGGCTTCGAGTGCTGAGCCCTGAGAGTCGAGTAGCCGGAGAAAACATCACGTGGGAACCCGGGGACAGGAAGCTGTGAAGAAATTATCTTTTTCGTGCGACCAAGGGTGGAGGCGGGTGGCCCACCTTTGCGCTTTTTGCAAAGGTGGGGGCGTCCATTTCTTCTGGAATCAACGCACATTTTTCGCGTTAGGGACAGCCCGGACTTCCGGAAATCCCCACCCAAGCGAAAGGCGCTTGGGTGGGCCACCCGCCCACAAAAGCCGTAGCTCGTGAAAGCGGGAAAGTGAAGCGTAGAACAGCGCTGGCCGGTAGTGGTAGTAAAATTATGAGATGAAGGATTCCATCGTTAAAAAGCTGCGCGCCGTTCTGAACGGCAGAATAGACAGTGAGTGCAAAGTTTCGTACATCCTTTCGGAATCTCGCAAGCTGCTAGAAAAGTATCCACCAGATGAACCGCCATTCGCTCTATCCCTGTACTGTAACTGGGCGCTACACATCGACCTAGACCGTCCCAAAACGACGCTGCCTTTCCTTACGCGCGTGGACGAATTCGTTGCCAGTGTGCTTGCGCGGAAGGATGCGGATATTGTTTTGGAACACCGCATTTTTCGCGAATTCGTGTTCCTTGATACGTTCCGCGCCCAGCTCAAGGCGTTTCTGGCCGCCTACGGCCTGCCAACGGCAATCTGTGATGAGGACAGTCGCTGGCACGAATTCATTACTCACTATGCCGGAATCATTGAGGATGGGTCCCTTTCCTGCGATGGCAAGAACCTGCCATTGAAACGGATACGAGAAGTAATCTTCACGAAAGGCCGGGCAAGGCACGATAGCTACGTTCCGTTTGACCTTTCGTGGCAAATCGAACTTCTGGATGGCAGCAGCATACTCGTTGAGGTTCGCGCAGCCGACTTCGTAGGAGGGAAAATGATTGTCCACGGGCTGACATTTAAGGCAGCTCCCGCAACGCCTGTTGGGGTGTAGCCCTTCTTAGCCCAATTAAGGGTAGATTTCAGAATTGGCCGCCCCTAAGCAACGGTCGATAAGGCACTTAGGTTTCCCGCCTTTCCCCTACGAACCAGAAGGTCGGGAGTTCGAATCTCTCAGGGCGCACCATCCTTTCTATTTTCGCGTAAGGGGCCGCCCGGACTTCCGGGAAATCCCCACCCGCCTGGAACTCAAGACCGTAGCAGGCACCTGCGCCAGAATCCGGGAACTCCAAGCGAAGGTAAGCGATTGACACCGGCACAAATTGGGTCAATACTTCTCGGCTAAGTTAGGTTCCTTTCCCCCGCTGTCCAAAAGTCGGCTCCACAACAAATCAATCGCGGAGGAGAGTCTATGACAATGCGCACCAGTGCAATCGCGCTGACGATCTTGCTGCTGACTGCGGCAACCGTCTCGGCTTCCACCATCAACGGCACCACCCTTTCTGGCAAGAAACTCACAATTACTGGAACAGGGTTCTCTGGAACACCGTTGACGGTGACCTTCAACGGAAAGGAGATTCCGGTCGTCAGCAACACAGCAACCCAGATCGTGGCGACATTGAAGTCCATCCCCGTCCCAGGTTCTTATCGGCTCGTGGTTATGTCGGGCACGGCATCAACGTTTAGCTACCTCGCAATATCTGCTTCTCCAAACATCGTGGCTCAAGTTGCGTTGAAGAAGCAGACTGCTAACATTCCCCTGACTACTCTTCTGACTCCCCAAGCGACTGGACTGTATCGAGTTTCCGGATATATGGATTGTTCAGGGGATACCCTGAACGTGGCGGAATTTAAGCTTAGTTGGACCGATCCGACAGGGAATGCGAACCTCGGCACCCTCGGTGCTGTCTCTAATTGCACAAGCAATAGTCCCACCACGTGGAGCTATACGGTGCTAGATACAAAAGGGTCGCCGCTTAGCTATGAGGTCGCTGGGGCAATCAGTTTCCCTCCTTTTTCTTACGACATTTTTTTCACTGTCGAGCAGTTGCAATGAAGGCGTGGCGCTGACAGGCCAGCGTTCAAAACCACAATGAGCGCTGGGGCGATGTTAGGCCAACTATTAACGATATTCGTATCTGATCAGCCACCAGCCGCTACTAGGATTTCGCACAGCGCCGCAAAACCGCGGTGTCTCGGGGATTCGCGCTGTCTCGAAACAGCTATCGTCCAGTGAGGACGCAGGCGGGTTCGGCTGTGTCCGATCGTATAGATAACCTTTGTAGTCGCCTTGAGCGAGGAATCCAGTGCCGGCGACGATCAGTTCAAATGGCTTTGATTTGCCGTGCGCCCACAGCCACATTACTCCGGTATCTCGTAGAAGGGATCTGTAGTCGTCTAAGCGCGTTGAGCACAGCTTCGGGTCGGCGTAATTCGCGTGGACGCGTCCTTCTAGATTGTCCTCGTCGAGAAAGGGAAAACGGTAAAGTTCTTGAGCGAAATCTTACCATTGTGCCAACTCCAGTCACAATGTTGTCTAAATGGTCGTTTGGGGGAGGAGGTCAGGCTCGGGGAAGCTCTGAGGGCAGGCCTTCTCTGTCTGCCTCGCGCTCGACGATTGCCTGAAAGCTCCGCAGCACGTCTTGGGAAAGAGCTGGTTTCTGATACGTGCTCACCAATTCGTCGACTCGGGCGCGGGCCCGGGTGAAGGCGTCGCTGGGTGGCTCCGAGCCGCGCGCGCTGCGATCGATGACAGGAGAAGGAAGATGCTGCTCCTGCCGAAAAAGGGCTCGCGTTTCCTTCAGCTTGAGAAATTCTCCGGAGAGGCCGGTTTGCGCGAACATGGCGGTGGCCAGGGTGTCTCCGCGCATTTCAACGCCTCGCAGCAAGCGGAACGCCGAGGCAATCGACTCGGCATCCATGACCAGCTTTTCGACGCTGTGGCAGGCAAGGGATTCAAGCATACCGGCACCCGAAATCATGTTGATTCCAGCGAGCGCTCCCAGCATCGCCGAGCGGGCACTCTCCGCACCGGCCTGGGCATCGACAAGCTTCGAATCGGTCGCGACCAGATAACCGTGGGTCGGCAGGCCCAGATGCTTGCCAACTTCCGCGCACGCCAGGTTCAGCATGGCAGTTTCCACTGCGCCCATCGGCGCGCCTCCGGTGCGCATGTCAAAGATGGCCGGAGCGCCGCCCCAGACTACGGGGGAATGCGGTCCCGCGAGTTGGTGCAGGGTGATGCCGGCGAGCACTTCGGCCGCGTGCTGGGTTGCCGAACCTGCCAGGGTTACGGGAGCGGTACCGCCGGCCAACGGCATAGAGACGATTTCCGCGGGCACGCCGGCGCGGGCCAGGTCGAGCAGGTTGTGCGACCCGAATTCCGACCAGTTCAAGGGCGGGGAGGGACAGACATCAAAAACCGCGCGCGGTTTGTTGCGCAAGTTGTCTCGACTGCCGCTGTCGGCCACCAGCAAGTCGATCATGCCTTGCAATCCGGCCGCAGAAAACGATCCCGTCACCACCGGCTTGTGAGAATGCTGCAGAACTACAAGCAAGCGGTAGAGGTCGCCGATCGCGCTGGGCGCATCGTTGCACACGACGGCAGTCGACTGGGCCGCGAACTGCGGCAAGGTTTCCGTGACCTGGATGAGGCGCACCAGGT
Organism: Terriglobales bacterium; assembly: GCA_049582765.1. Lineage (GTDB taxonomy): Bacteria > Acidobacteriota > Terriglobia > Terriglobales > Acidobacteriaceae > JBAUUQ01. Next base: position 82,109 of record JBAUUQ010000038.1, on the reverse strand, counting down.
CGCGAGTCTCGGACGGCCGCGCTTCCAGCGTGTCGGGGTCGAGCATCTGCACACAGCAAGAGCCCGGATCGAAATGCACGTCGTCGCCGCCATAATGAACGGCTTTCTCTCCCTGGCGGTTGTACAGGTAGAAGTCCCGCGGGACTGATGCCAGGCAATTTCGCACCAGCGTCTCCGGGATACGCGCCACGCCGTCGTTGACCTCAACTCCCGCCGACCGCAATAGCTCGACCACGGGTGCCGAGCCCACGCGAACTCCAGGGCTCATGAGCAGTTCGAACGCTTCGCTCAGAATGCGCCCGATAAGCTGCGGAGCCAGCAGTTGAAGTTTGGGTCTCACGCCCGGGCCGTTCCTTTGTCCAGCACTTTGCTCATGAGATTCCTGGCCAGCTCGAGGGCATCGATGGCATTGCGGGAGTAGCCGTCGGCGCCGATTTCAGCCGCCCACTTCTGGGTGACTGCGGCGCCGCCAATGATCGCTTTGACTCGCGGCCGCAAACCGTTTCGATCGAGCGCTTCGATCACGGCTTTCTGCCCGGCCATGGTCGTTGTCAGCAAGGCAGAGATGCCAACGATGTCGGCGTCGACTTCCTTGGCCTTGGCGACGAACCGCTCGGGAGTCACACTCGTGCCCAGATCAAAGATCTGGAATCCGCTTGCGGAAAGGATGGTGGCGACGAGATTCTTGCCGATGTCGTGAATATCGCCCCGGGCAGTGCCGAGGACGATCTTGCCCAGAGACTCACGCTGCGAGCCACGCTTCAGCATCTCCGGTTCAAGAATGTTGAGAGCGGCTTTCATGGCCTCGGCCGAGGCGAGCAGATCGGGCAGAAACATTTGGCCGCAGCCGAACTGATCGCCGGCGAAGGTGATTCCCGCGGCAAATCCCTGGTTCACTGCCTGGAGCGGATCGACCCCGTTGGCCAACGCCCGCTGCGCCAATTCCATGGCCGTATCAGACGCGCCATCAACGATGCTTTGGCGCATGGCTTGGAAGAGTGGATCTGACAAAGGGCCTCCCCTGCAGATCAGCCTTGCGATCAGGCTGACCTGGCGGGAATTGTACTTCGGCCCGAGTCAGGAAACTGTGATCCACCGCACATCCGCGATTTGTTAACGGCGGGTAGAGAATCCTCGGCTTCGTCAGTCCCCATTCCGGGCGGTTCCCATCGCAGAAGACGATCACGCTAAGTGACACAATCCCAATGATCGGCAAGCCCTTTAATCCGTACCCCGGAGTCCACGCGGGCCGCGAGCAATCCTCGCCAGAATCTTGTCAGTGAGTTTGGTTACTTCCGGCAGGGGGGATTCACCGAATGCACTTGTTTTCATTGGGGAGGGAGCCCTATATTTTTCGCGGACGTTGCGCAATAAGGAGAGGAAAATCATGAGGAAAACCATTGCTGTCGCCGTTCTTTCTGCGTGCCTTTCGTTTGTGGGCGGAATCGCGGTTGCCCAAGGGGTTCGGGACTGGCACGACATTGAAAAGGTCCGTAAACACGTCAATGAAGCGATTCACGAGTTGGAAGATATCCAGGCAGCCAACAACTTCAGAATGGGCGGACATGCCGAGAAGGCAAAAAGCCATCTGCGGATGGCAGAAGAGGAACTACAACAAGCGATCATGGCGGCCGGAGGACGATAAAGTAGGGGCTGAGAGTTTGCTGCCCGGCACAAATCTCTCCCCGCACTCCGGACGCTCCATTCGCTCAAAGTCGATGCGCTTAGCCTCCTCGGGCGCAATCACGTGCCCGCGCTTCGGGCGGGGTGGCCCATGCAAGCCGGTTTTGCTTTGGGTGGCGATTTTCGTGCGAAGGCGGGAAATTTCATGGCTTGTGGTAGTTGCGCCCGATGGGCGCGTGATCGAAATTCGCGACTCACCCGGCACTGACGTGCCGGGCTACACTATGCCGCTCCTCCGGAACCTGAGCTGCAGTGAGTGCAGTCCAGGTCGCGAAGGAGGCGCATCATTACGCCGGCAGACAAGACGGTCCGATAGGCTCAAACGTCTTGTAGGTCAGGACAAATTCCTGGTGGCCGAGGCTCTCGGAGCAGCTTTGGGCGCCGGAAGCGACTTCTAATACCTTGCCATAAATCTCTTTGCCAACCTCGTCCACGCTGGCTTCGAGACGCAGAATTCTTCCGGCGTTGACGTCCATGTCATCGCTCATGCGGTCATAGGTTTCGGGATTGGCGCAAACTTTAATGACCGGCGAAATCGCCGAGCCGACGACGGAGCCGCGGCCGGTAGTGAAAAGAATCAAGTGGGAGCCACAGGCGATCAACTCCGCGATCTCGGCGTTATCGTTGATGTTGGGGAAGCCGAAGCGGACTTCCCCGTCCGGCACCACATCCAGCAGATATAAACCGCCCTTGCGGGGAACGTCGCCCGGCTTGATCAAGCCCGAGATGGCGGAATCTCCGCTCTTGCAATACGCACCGATGGATTTCTCTTCGATCGTGGTCAGCCCGCCCTCGGCATTCCCCGGGGCGAAGCTGGCGTGGCCCATGACCTTGTAGTAGCGAGCGGCCTTCTCGACCGATCGCTTCAGTTCCTGCCCCAGCTCCGGAGTTACGGCGCGCGAAGACATGACTCCTTCGAGCCCGATCATTTCCCCGGTTTCTTCGAAGATGGTGGCCGCGCCTTGTTCCACCAACAGGTCGAAGGCCCGTCCCACAGCCGGATTGGCGGTCACTCCACTGGTGGCATCAGAGCCGCCGCATACCGTTCCAACTACCAATTCGTTCAAGCGCAGTGGAACTCTGGGCACGGCTTCGATCTGCTTCAGAGCTTGTTCCACAAACGCTTTGCCGCTCTCGATGGATTTCCGGGTGCCGCCGGTTTGCTGGATGACGACCGTCGCCACCGGCCGCCCGCTCTTTTCGATGTTTTCGGCGAGGCGATGACGATTGAAGCTTTCGCATCCCAGCGACAGCAGAAGCGCTCCCCCCACGTTGGGATGGGTGCACAACGCATTCATCATGCGGTCGGCATAGGCATTGGGATAACAGCCTCCGAAGCCAATCAGATGAACCGGCTGGCCTTTGAAAGCGTCCACAATTTCGCGGGCTACGTGGTGGGCGCATTCGACGAGATAGGCCACAACGATGCAGTTGCGGATGCCTTTTCTGCCGTCGTTGCGGAGAAAGCCCTGCAACCCGGGTGAATCATTTGACGAAGACATTATTTTTATCCAGGGTATAGGTGGCGATGTAGTCGCTTTTCAAATTGTGCAGATGAATGTGGCCTCCCGCCGGGATGGCCTCTTTCGCCGACCCAATGGGTACCCCACACTTGTACACTTTTTCACCTGGCTTGATCGGGCGCGCGGCGACTTTGTGACCAATAGCAATATTTTGCGTGAAGGTAACTTCCTGACTATCAATCAGGTCAAAGTCTCCGGGCTTAATCGGATTCACCACGATGAGCACGTTGTCATCGCGGTGGATGCGCAACAGCTTTCGAGATTTCCCCTCGGCTTGCATCAGAACTTTCCGTATCGCAAGTACGCGTCGACCGGGTCAATCCCCTGCAGAATCGCCTTGCGCACCAGATTCTCCGTACGTAGAACTTCTTCGGTGTGTTCCACAACTTCCTCGGCCAACGCGCCGGGGATGACTACGATTCCGTCACGATCTGCAAGCACGTAATCGCCCGTATGAATGGTCACTTCGCCGATCTGGACTGGCTCTGCAAAAGCAGTGGCTGCCCACTTGGCGACAATATCCACTGGAGTGAAATACTTGCAGAACACCGGGAAGCCCAGGTTTTCGATGAAGGCTGAGTCGCGGCAACCGCCATCTACGATATAGCCTAGCACTTTCTTGTAAACCAGCGTTTCCGAAGACAACTCTCCCATGTGGGCCAGGGTGTGGTCATTGGGCTGGCAAACGAGGACGGCGTTGGCGGGCGCTTTCGACAAAAGCTCGCACCACTTGAGCAGGCTCTGATGACCATCCAGAGAATCGTCACGCTTGCCCTGGATGGTAAAAACCGGACCAGCGAGTTTGTGTTGCAGGTTCAGCGGCCGAATGTATTGCGGCAGCGTCTGGTGAAGGTATCCCTTGGCTCGAAGCACGTCATAGACCGCCCCGGAGTAACAGGCTCGCAACCGGTCGGTGAGGGTGGCGGTTGGAGTCATTGCGAGTCCGCTTTTCGCTGTAACTGGTCTTTGAATTTCGCCGGGTCACGATACTGCACGGTCTGCAAGTGCTCGCAATAGAGAACCAGGTCTCCCGGCATCTTAAAAATTTCATATGAGACTCTTACCATCCCCATCTCGGGATAACGCGGCCATTTCTCAAGCTGCGTGCGGATAGTGTAGAGCGTGTCTCCGATGAAAACCGGTTTGATGAAACGCAACTTGTCGTATCCGTAGCTGAACGTGTGAATGTTGTTATGCGCCATCAGCCCCAGTCCCACGCTGAATACCATGGCACCGGCCACCAGGCGCCTGCCGAAGATTCCTTCTTCCCTGGCAAAAACCTCGTCGGCCACGTAGGGATGCATGTCGAGAACCATGGCATTGAACGCCATGCTTTCGCCTTCGGAGATGGTGCGGCGAATCGAACGGGCGCGCTTACCAACTTCAAAGTCCTCGTAAAGCCAGTCCTCGGCGTTCCAGATAGCGATTTCCTTGTGCTTGGCGGGATCAGGATTTGGATTCTTCACCGGGTTCCTCTCTAGTCATCATGCGAACTGGCGGGCAGCCGCTCGCTGCATGGTGTAGCGGTCGTTGAGCCATCGGACCAAGGCCGCATCCTTAACTTCTCCCCTTAAACAGCGATTGATCTCGATGCCTGCAGCCTCGAAGAAACGGACAAATCCGTCGAACCGGGGCCGCAGATAGGCAGTTTGCAAGGTTTGCAGCGTGTTAGAAAAGAAACAGTCAGCCGCGGCGTTTACCGACGAGCACGTCCACGCCGCCAGGCTCGCAGGCTGGCCGCCTTCGCGGAAATACGTGCCTCTCTGGTGTTCGGGGCTGACTAGCCATTTGGCATAAGCGACAGCTTCCGACGGATGCGCGCTGCGCTTGCTGACTGCAACCCCCGTTCCTCCCAGCATGGTCCCGGCACATCCGTGCCGGCCCGCCGCTGGAGCATTAGTGAACTTCAATCGCACTGGATTACCCACCCGAGAGTAGTTCGAGTAGCCGAAACCGTAGGGACAGTAGACCGCGTCGGACCCGCCGATCATGAAATCGTAAACCTCAATGGGATTCCACTCCACCGACTTAGGATGGGCAAGCGCGATGAGCGCGTGCAAGTGATCGAGAACCTCAGCTGCAACGGAGTCTTCTACAAAGAGTTCACGTTCTTCCGGGATGGGATACCCGAGATTCGCGCTCATGGTGAAGAAAAGACTAATGGCATCGGTGGGACATGCCGGCGCCACGATGAAGGTCTCAGCCTGGCGCGCTTTCCGGCCCAGTTCCAGGACTTCATCGAAGCTGTCAGGAACGACAGACGATAACGCGAGTAGCAAATCCGGGCGATAGGACGCGACTTGAGTAGCAGCATCAATAGGGAAAGCCCAAAGGCCGCCGCTGTACCAGTAGGATTCCCAGGAGGGGCCCACGGAATCGGCAGCAAAACGAAGCTTCTCAGCCTGGCTGATGGAGGGCGCGAGGTCCACCAATGCCCCGTGAGCCGCAGCGAATCCCACGAAGGGGTGATCCACAATGAGGAGATCGTAACGATCCAGATAGCGCTCGATCGGAGCCTCGCCAAACTCCCGCAAGCTCCGCCGATCCCAATGAATCTTGACCTGGGGATTTTGCTTTTCGTACTCGGGAGCTCCTCCCATCAAGGGCGCATAGCCACGGGGATGATCCCAGGTAAGTCCCTTAAGAGTGATTCCCACATTCCCTCCGTGCTGCGGAAGAATCGAGCCGGATCAAGCGGCCGGCCGCTTCTCCGCCAACAAAATGTGCTCGCAATATAAGACAACTTCATCGCGCTGGTTCAGCACTTCGCACGCTTCCACGACGCGACCCAGGCCTTTCCGCTTGGGGTCCTCTTGCTTTTCCTTGACGGTGACGCGGCTCCGCAGGGTGTCTCCGATGAAAACCGGCTTGGGAAAGCGCAGTTTGTCGTACCCGTAGGTAAAGGCCACGGGATTGATTTGGCTGGCAGTGAGGCCGATGCCGATAGCGAAGGTCATGGTGCCGTGGGCGATGCGCTGGCCGAAGGAGGTCTGACGGGCAAATTCCGCGTCCACATGATGCGGAAAGTAATCTCCGGTGTGCCCGGCGTGAATCACAACATCCGTCTCGGTAATGGTCCGGCCGGAGGTGATGCGCTGGGCGCCGATCACGTAGTCCTCAAAGTACTCAGTTCGCGTCATGGCTTCACCCCGCCGGAAGCGAGTTCCAGCCTTTTGCCGCCAATGGCCAGAGAAAGCGCGCGCGCAGCCACGCTCAGCGCCTCCTTGACCTGCTGCGGACCCATGCTGTCTCCGATGCGCGCCAGAAAAGGCACTGTCATCGCCGCAATCGCTTCCCCGTGCTGATTCAAAACCGGGTAACTGATGTTAACGACTCCGCGGACCTCATAGCTGGCCAGTTCCTCGTAGCCGCGGCGGCGAATCTTGTTCAGATGACGATAAAGGCCGGGTGGCATCGGCTTTCTGGAGCGAAGCCGCCAAACCCCCAGCGCCTGGGCACGAATTTCCTCGCTCTGAAAAGCCAGAATCACGTGCCCGGAGGCTGTGTTCAACAGATCGACATTTGCTCCCAGGCGAACCGCGAAACCCATATTTCCCGGCGCGTCAAACTGCGCTACCACGACCACCTCCGCATTGTTGAGCATGGCCAGATGGCAAGACTGACCGGTTTCGCTGGCCACCCGCTGCACCAACGGGCGTGCCTGCGTGACCAGTCGTTGCAGGGGATGATGGTGGTGGACAATTTCAAACAGCTTCAGCGTCAGTTGGTAACGTTCGTCCGGGCCGGTGCGGGAGATGTAGCCCCGTTCCTCGAGACACACCAACATGCGAAACACTTCATGGATGGTCCGGCCGAGACTGTTGGCAATCTCGCTGTGGGTCAGGGCTTGTGAGGCCGCAGCCAGGAGTTCCATGATGTCGAGGCCTTTTTCCAGGGCAGGAGCGGCGTAGCGGAATCTCCGCGAAGTTACTCGCCGCCGAATCGAGAGTGCACGCCGCGTGTTCATGATGCTAAACGCACCTTAGCGTACTATAAACTTTTCCTAATGAAAATATTATTTTATGGGTAGAATGGAAAACGCTATCATTCCGAGGAGCGAGCGACGATGCAATCTGTTGTTACCCGGAACTGGCAAGAACTGCAGATCCCTCGCTATCGCTCGGGATGACAACAATCTCTGGACAAATCCTCGAGCGAGCAGGCATTCGCTGTAATCAGGAGCAACGTGACCGCTTCCACACTTCGCAACGATGACAAGCCGGAACGGCCTCTTCACGGCATTCTGGTACTGGATTTCAGCCAGTTTCTTTCCGGCTCGCTGGCGACGCTTCGGCTGGCGGATATGGGCGCCCGCGTCATCAAGATCGAGCGACCCGGCGTCGGAGACCTGGGCCGCTCCATCTATTTGAGCGACACTGATGTGCACGGCGAGAACACCCTGTTTCACGCCATCAATCGCAACAAAGAGAGCTACGCGGCGGATCTGAAGAACTCCGCTGACTTAGACCGACTGCGGAAGTTGATTGCCCGGGCAGATGTGATGGTACAGAACTTCCGACCGGGAGTGATGGAACGGCTGGGATTCGGCTACGACCAGGTGTCGCAGATCAATCCTCGCCTGGTCTATGGAATTGTGTCGGGATACGGAAACGCCGAAGCGTGGCGGGACCGGCCGGGACAGGATTTGTTGGCGCAGGCGCGTTCCGGGATCATGTGGCTGAGCGGCAATGAAGGAGATCCGCCGACGCCGATGGCTTTGGCCATCGCCGACATGCTGGCGGGACACAATCTTTGCGAGGGCATCCTGGGCTGTCTGGTGCGGCGCGGCGTGACGGGTCGAGGTGGATTGGTGGAGACCAGTCTGATCGAGGCGTTGCTGGATTTCCAATTCGAAGTGCTGACCACGCATCTAAACGACGGGCGGCGTCCGCCGCGGAGGAGCGCATTTCGCAATGCGCATTCCTACCTGGCCGCGCCTTACGGAGTCTACGATACGGCCAACGGCTATCTGGCTTTGGCCATGACGCATCTTCCCACCCTCGGCAAGTTGCTCGATTTGCCAGCCCTGCAGGAGATTTCAGATCCGGCCGACGGCTTTCGCCGGCGCGACGAGATCAAGCAGATTATCGCCAAGCGTCTCAAAGAGCGCACTACCGAGCAGTGGCTGGAGATCCTGAATGCGGCCGACATCTGGTGTGCAGAAGTTCTCGATTGGCCCAAGCTGTGCGCCAGCAAAGCATTTGAACAACTCGCCATGGTGCAAACCCTTAGGGATGGACGAGGAATCGAGATTCTCACTACCCGGCTCCCGATTCGTCTGGACGGAGGTTTGCTGACCAGCGAGCAACTTGCTCCGCGGGTGGGACAACACACTCAGACCATTCAGAGCGAATTCGGACTCTAGCAGGTCGCTAAAGAGGCAAGAGCGGCGTCCAGAGTTTTGAACGGGCGTGGCTTCGGTCCCGCCGCAAGAGGTTGCTTACAGCAATCTGCTCTAGCCCCCTTTGCATTTCTACGTCAGACGGTAGACGCGGACGGCGTTGTCGTGGAAAAGCTTTCTCTGGTTGGCTTCACCTGCTCCCTGCGTGATTGACTGCAATGCCTCGACCCATTGCTTGTAGCTGGCGGAGAGCGTGCAGACCGGCCAGTCACTGCCGAAGAGTACTCGGTCCCAGCCGAAGCTGGCGATGGCATGTTCGACGAAAGGCCGCAGGTCTTCCGCAGTCCATGTTTTCGGATCGGCGTAGGCGACCAGGCCGGATATCTTGCAAGAGACATTGGGGGATTTGGCCATCTCTGTGATGTTTGAGCGCCACGGGTCGAGATTTCTCTCTTTCACTTGCGGGACTCCGCAGTGGTCAAGAATGAATGTGACGTTCGGGCACTTGGAAGCCAGATTGATCGCGATGGGAAGCTGCCGCGCGAGAACACAAATATCAAAAGAGAGGCTGTAGTCCGAGAGTGCAGCCACGTTGTTGATGAAAGTCACTCCCTGACCAACATCGTCCGGTTGCGTGTGCAGGACACGGCGAATTCCCTTCAGCTTGGGATGCCCAGCGATCTTATCCAGATAAAATCTGAAGGCCTCGCTCTCGGGCCGGCCACAAGCCACAATGCCTTCCAACGGATTGTCGCCTTGATCGGCAAGTGCTAGCAGATGGCGGGTCTCATCGAGCATGTAAAGGTTGTCCACGTCGGCCTCGAGGTGTACCGACTTCACCACGTTCAGTTCCCGGGTTGCCGCGAGATAATCGGACATTCGGAAGGAGCGATTCAATGGCGGCACCGACGAGAGCCACGAGTACCGGAAGAGATCCAAATCCCAGAGATGCTGATGAGTGTCCACGATCTGCATATTTGGTAAACCCGGCGGAAATCTAATTGCGAATCCCGGGAGCTGTCAAATCAATCGCAGTGAAACACTTCTTCCATGTTGGCCCACCACTCGCCGGAGGCCCGTGTTTCCAGGGGCTTTTGCATGGGCATCATGATGGCCCACCATTCCTGGGTCTTGGCGTCAGCGGCCATTTTGGCCATGTCGGCCGCGTAGTCCGTGCCATGGTATTCGAAGTATCCAAAGAGAAAGTCGTCTTTCAAATAAATGGAGTAGTTTTTGATATTGCAACGCCGGATCATGTCGAGCACCTCCGGCCATACCGCTGCGTGGTATTTCTTGTAAGCTGCAAGAGACTCCGGCCTTACTTTAATCACAGAACCGTAGCGCTTCATGAATTATCCTTTCCCGATCGGCAACGAGAGTGACACGTTGCACTCCCCAAAGCCGCTCTACTATATTCGATGCCCTTGAACGCTGCCTATAGTTTGTAAAGAGCAAGCCAGGCACCTTCGCGACAATCGACATGACCCAACATCGAATCACTTCATTGGAAACTCGTGACGTGCGCTTCCCCTTAGAGAAAGGGGCAGGCAGCGACGCGGTACACTCAGGAGCCGAGTACGCCTTTGCCACCACCCTTCTCGGCTGCAACGAAAAGATTTTCGGTACCGGCATCGTGCTTACGCTCGGTTTGGGAAATCAACTGGTTTGCGAGGTGATTCAATGGCTCGGCCAGGAACTGGTTGGCCGCGAAATTGAGGGGCTGATGGCGAATTTCGGGGCAGTCTCAGAGAGACTTGCTCAACATCCCCAGCTGCGCTGGCTCGGTCCCCATAAGGGAGTGGTTCATCTGGCGTTGGCCTCGCTCACTAACGCGTGTTTTGATTTGTGGGCCAAAACTCGAGGCGTGCCCCTGTGGCGCCTGCTTCTGGATCTTGACGCTAGCAAGGTCGTCGACCTGCTTGACTTAAGTTATCTCCAAGAGGTGCTCACGCGGGACGAGGCAGAAGCGATGCTGCGCAACCACGCGAGTTCCCGGCGAGAGCGGGAAGACATCTTGCGCAGAGGGTATCCAGTATATGACACGTCCGTGGGGTGGTTTCAGTACGAAGACAGTCAAGTGAAGGAACTGGCGCAACAAGCCATGGAAAAGGGCTTTCACGCTTTCAAACTGAAAGTCGGATCCCGCGACGGTCAGCGTGATGTGCGGCGTGCCCTCATGCTGCGGGAACTCGCCGGGGCAGACGCGCTGATCATGGTCGACGCCAACCAGCAATGGACGTTGCCCCGCGCCCTCGAGATGTGCCGGGAGCTGCGCGAAATGTCTCCTTACTTCGTGGAAGAACCCACACATCCCGACGATATTCGAGCTCACCGCACACTCGCCGAAGCGATCAAGCCCACTCCTATCGCGTTGGGCGAGCACGTTCCCAACCGAGTCATGTTCAAGAACTTCATGCAGGCAGAGGCGGTGCAGATCGTACAGGTGGACTGCACGCGGGTTGCGGGAATTTCTGAGTTTCTGACGGTCAGCCTGCTGGCACGAAAGTTTGGTCTGCGGGTGGTTCCCCACGTGGGCGATATGGGGCAAATTCACCAGCACCTGGTTTTGTTTAATCACATCGCCATGGGACACGAAGCGGTGTTTCTTGAGTGCATCCCACACCTTCAGCCGCACTTTGTAAATCCCGCTCAGATCGAGAACGGCGTTTATGTGACTCCGCAAGCGCCGGGATCCTCTTCCGACCTGAAGGGTGTGCGGCCGGGAGGGTAAAAGACCTCATGCAGTGATCTCTTCCGGGCGGACGGCGCGCTTCTCCGCCATGGAACGGTACTCGGCAAAGACAACCTGCAGGGTGCGGAGGTTGTCGCGTCCGCTGGTTTCCGGCTCGGAGCCATCCTCGATGGAGCACATCAGAGATGACATGGGACCCACAAACGCATCCGGAATCCACATGCTGTCGAGGCGGGCAGAAAACCAGTAACCGGGATTGCGCTTCGACATGAACTCCAGAGTATCGGGACGGCCCGCGGGATAGTTGTACATGAGACCAATCGTTCCTTTAATCACGCCTTCTGTGCCTTCGAAGCGAAAGATGGCATAGGGGTCGTCCTGCCAGGTGGTATGGCAAACATCGATCAGTACCTGCAGGCCGGACTTGTACTCCCATACGGTCAGCGTTTTAGTTTCGGCTTGCGTAGTTTCGCCCGGAGCTCGACTACCGCTGGTGAAAACATAGGCTGGGTCCCCCAGCAGATAACGCAGCGAATCGATGTAATGAATGCTGTGGAACATGATTTCCACGTGCTTGCCTTGGTAAATCCAGGGCCACAGACTCCAGTCGGTCTTGCAATGGACCTGGATGGTGCCATAGCTGGGTGTGCCCAGCCAGCCATCGTCAATCAATAAGCGGGTGCAGCGGATGCCGGCGTCCCAGCGCATCTGCTGGTTGACGGCAATCTTCACCTTGGCGTGCTCCGCGAGTTCGACGCTGCGAACTGCCTTTGCATACTCATCGGCGAAGGGCTTCTGGCAGAGCAGATGTTTGCCCGCGGCTGTGACTTTTTCAACGATGGCGACCTGCTCGGCGGGATAGACGGCGATGTCGACGACTTCGATCTCGGGCTGACGCAGCAGTTCCTCGACGCTGGCATAGACTTTGCCGATCCCGTGGTCCTTGGCGGTACGCTCGGCCTGCTCACGATTGCGGTCGGTGATACCGACGACTTTGAATCCAGCCTTTTTGTAGGCGGGCAGGTGCGCATAGTTCACGATTCCCCCGGCGCCGACGATCCCGATTCCGTGATCCATACGTTGCGGCAGTTTGGGTTTGTAGTCCAGGTGTGGGAAGATGTCAGTCATCTTGAAGTCCTTCTATCGCGAACCGCAAACTGTAGCAGCAAGCAGCGTGGCAGACCAGACTATTTGCATTTTTTCGGGAGCAAACGAGGAAAATGTTTTAGCCTGTGAAACTTTCGTGGTTCGTCCTCCAAAGTCCCGTTTCGCTCTGTTTCTTGCAGCGCTTTCACTGCTGACAACTTTGCTTGCCGCACAAACCACGTCCCCTCCCAAAGCTGTTACGGTCAAAGTCAAACCGGGCGAAGTCCACTTCGAAGACATCGCCCAGCAGGCAGGACTGAGCGCGCTCAACGTATACGGCAGCGACACGCACAAAGAATTCATCATTGAGACCACCGGGAACGGTGCTGTCATCTTCGATTACGACAACGACGGCTGGCCCGATGTTTTCCTTCCCAACGGTTCGACGGTAGCGGGATCCCCCAAGGACCAAGTTCCCAGCGGGCACCTGTATCACAACAATCATGACGGAACATTCAGCGACGCAACCACCCATGCCGGACTGGCGCGTCCGGGCTGGGGACAAGGGGGATGCGTGGGCGACTATGACAACGACGGCAATCTCGATCTGCTGGTGACTTACTGGGGACAAAATGCGCTGTATCGCAATAACGGGGACGGCACCTTTAGCGATGTGACTGTTAAGGCCGGGCTCAAGACCTCCCGGGACGAGTGGAGTACGGGGTGCAGTTTTGTCGATTACGACCGCGACGGCAAGGTGGATATTCTCACCGTGCGCTATGTGGACTTCAGTTACAACTCGGTGCCGCGGCCGGGGGAAGGCCCCTGGTGCCAGTGGAAGGGAATCAATGTGATGTGCGGACCGCGTGGGCTCAAGCCGGGTGCGAACGCGCTGTATCACAACAACGGCGATGGCACCTTCAGCGACGTTTCGCAGAAATCCGGCATTCTTAATACCACGGGATGCTTCGGATTCACCTCGCTGACGGCAGATTTCGACCAGGACGGATGGCCGGATATTTACGTTGCCTGCGACTCTACCGCAAGCATTCTGTATCACAACAACCATGACGGGACGTTCACCGACATCGGGAAAAAAGCCGGCGTCGCGTACAACGAAGACGGCTCCGAGCAGGCGGGCATGGGACTTTCCGCCGACGACTTTACCCACAGCGGCTATCAGGACATCGTCAAAACCAACTTCAGCGATGACACTCCAACCCTGTATCGCAATCGCGGCGACAATAATTTCGACGACGTTACCTACAGCGCGGGCATCGGCAGGATCAAGAAATGGCTGGGATGGGGAGTGCAATTCTATGATTTTGACAATAGCGGATGGCCAGGAATTCTGATGGCCAATGGCCACGTGTATCCCGAGGTAGACGGCAAGGCGTTAGGCACCAGCTATCGCGAGCCGAAGGTCGCGTATTACAACCTGCGCGATGGGACTTTCGCTAACATCACCGCGGACGCGGGGGCGGTTCTGAGCGATCCTCATTCCGGGCGTGGTCTGGCGTTGGGCGATCTGTTCAACGATGGCCACCAGGAAGCTCTGGTGAACAACATGAACGAGCGGCCGTCGCTCTATTACAACACGGCGGCGGTGGGAAACTGGATCAGCCTGCAACTGGTCGGAGTCAAATCCAATCGCGCGGCCTTGGGCGCTGCCGTGACTCTGGAACAGGGCAGCGACAGACACGAGAAGGAAGTGCGCAGCGGGGACGGCTATATCTCGCAGAGCGATTTGCGGCTGCACTTTGGGTTGGACAAGGCCTCCAAGGCGGACAAGATCGTCATTCGGTGGCCGAGCGGGCTGGTAGAGACACTCTCTGACCTTCCCGCCAACCAATACTACGTGGTGCGGGAGGGTAAAGGCGTTGACCAGAGCCAAACCCACGGAGCCAGTTCGGTGCAGATCAGCGTGCCGCGTGGGAATGGCAAATAGCGCTCCAGAGTTTGAGATGAATCAGGTCGCGTTCCCGGCGGAGATGACCGCGATGGCAACCAGCAGCACCACCACTCCGCTCCAGTTGTAGAGCAGGGCCCGGCGGCTCGCTCCCTTCCATTCACCCGACACGGCACCCCAGAAAAGGCCTACGATGATGTCGAGCGTCATGAAAATGGGCCAGCCCACAATGTTACCCAACGAACCCATGGACGCTGCCCCATTCCGTAAAGGACAGTTCCCCCAAACCACAACAGCCCCGTCGAAATGCCAAGCACCCAGTAGACAGAGGGGTTGCCTTGGCGAAATACACCCCACGTCCGGTTCTTGTTCAGCAGATACACGCAGTACAGAAAATTTGCCACGAAACCGCCCGTCACGGTGAGCGCCCAAATTGGATTGGCGGCCATCGCGTTGCTGGCTCCGGCCTGAAGGGCGTGCACTCGCAGTTCGTCGCCGAAGACAAAGCTAAAGTTCATCATCGAGGAGAAAATGCCGGAGAAGACACAAATCACCAGTCCGACAGTAAAACCCGATCGAGCGCCGCCGCTTGCCTCAAGATCGTGTTCGCGGGTCCGCCCGGCCAGCGCCAGTAAAATCAGGCCCAGGAGCATGATGATGGTTCCGACGATCAGGGCCACTCCGCGCCGTGACAGAAGTTCATCAGGATGAAGAATCGCCATCGGGATCAGGGAACCAAACGAAGCCGTGATGCCCAGGATAAGGGCGAAACCAAGAGCTAAGCCCACGCGGGCGATGCCAAGACCAAAGAGCGTTGCCCCAGCACCCCAAAGCAGTCCAAACGAAATAACCTTAAGCAGCGCAGATGTCGAGACTCCTGCGTAGACCTGGAAGACATTTGGCACGGTGGCGAAGTTGATGATCCAGGGGAAAATGATCAAACCTGAAAAAGCGAATAGCAGCCAGGTGTTTTCCCATCGCCAGCCGGACATCCGTTTCATGGGCGCGGCAAAGCTTCCTTGGATCAGACCAGCAAGAACCACGACTGCAAGCCCCCCTACAACATTTCCGCTCATAGGTTCTCCCCCGGTTCATCCACCCTGCACCCACCGACCGCGCACAGAAGAGCGAGCGGAGAAAATGAACCATCACTACCGCTCACGTCAAGCGAAATCCGCGGTGAGCGAGAAAGAATGACGTTCACACGCAACCGTAACAGGCACGAAACTAGCCCGGGTGAACGCCCCTCGTGTCCTTCGTGGTTCTGCGATTCTGAACGGCTGTTGAGACCATCTCGTTGACAGCCAAGAACGCATTCGGTACAGTCACGAAGCTTTGAAGGCGGCAACGCAAAACTTCCCAAGGATGCCAAATTGATTATCAAGTCTATTGAGGTGCGAGCCTGCCGTAACACTCGCGAAGCAATGTCGGACAGCGAAATGCGGGCCGGCGGCAAGTCGAATTTCGACTTCCTGGTCATCTCGATGAAGACAGACGCCGGCATTGAAGGTCATTCTTTCGGTTTTGCGGGTCGGGGCGCGGAGATGGCGGGGCAGATTGCGGCCTCGGCATTGAAACCGTTCTTCGAGGGCAAAGATCCGTTATTTCGCGAGAAGCTCTGGCAGGAGTTTCGTACCTATGATCGCTGGTGGAATCACGTTCCGATTTATTCCTATGGACCGTTCGATATCTGCCTTTGGGATATCGCGGGCCGGCTGGCCGGCATGCCCCTCTACAAACTTCTCGGGGCCTACCGGGATAAAGTTCCCGTCTATGCCAGTTCGTTTGTGCTGGCGTCGCCGGAGGATTACGCCAAGCAAGCGCTGGAGGTGAAGGCCCGCGGCTGGCATGCATACAAACTGCATCCGCCGGGCAAAGTGGATTTTGATCTTGCCGCCTATCGTGCCTGCCGGGAAGCCGTTGGCCCGGATTTCAAGCTGATGGCGGACCCGGTCGCGGCTTACTCCTACGAGGAGGCGCTGCGAGTTGGCCGAGAACTTGAGCGATTGAATTTTTATTGGCTGGAGGAGCCGCTTTCTGACCTCAACTTCCACGGTTTGAGGAAGCTGACCGCCAAGCTCGACATCCCAATCTGCGGCACCGAAGTCCTGGCTGGTTCGCACTATTCCACCGCGGAGTGCATCTCGGGCGGGGTCGTTGACATGGTGCGAACCGATGTCTCCTGGAAGGGTGGCGTCACGCCGGTAATGAAGACGGCGCATCTGGCCGAATCCTTCGGAGTGCGCTGCGAGTTGCACACGACCATCTACCATCCTCTGGAGATTGTGAACCTGCACTGCTGTGCTGCCATTTCGAACTGCGAATTTCTGGAGGTGCTTTATCCGATCTCATACATGGAGTTCGGCATGAAGCGGGCCATGGAAATAGATGCTCAGGGCTATGCTCATCCGCCTGAGGCTCCAGGAATTGGCGTTGAATGGGACTGGGATTTCATCGACAACTGCACCGTCAAGATCTTCTGAGGCTCGCAGTTCGTCGGGGAGGCGCAATCCGTTCGTTGCTTAGTAGGCAGGTTTTCGGCTAGAGTTCGCTGAAATGCTCCGGCGACTTTGGCTAATCGCGGCGCTTTCCTGCCTTTCTGCGCTTTCCTGCCATGGTT
Organism: Terriglobales bacterium; assembly: GCA_049582765.1. Taxonomy (GTDB): domain Bacteria; phylum Acidobacteriota; class Terriglobia; order Terriglobales; family Acidobacteriaceae; genus JBAUUQ01. The sequence continues at coordinate 65,255 of JBAUUQ010000038.1, read as the reverse complement.
TTCAGAACATTTCTCCGGGAACAGCGGACCACAGTTCCCTTCCAAAAGCCGGTTATGTCGGCGCGAAAGCCTGCGCGAAATGTCATCCGAGCATCTACGAGTCCTTCTCGCACACCGATATGGGCCTTTCAATGTCGGAGATCACGCCGGCGCTTCTCGAAAGAATACCGACAGCGGCCAGTGTCTATGATCCCAAACTCGATCGCCATTTTGAGATCACGGCTCGCGACGGCAGTCTTTACCAGAGCGAGTACGAGACGACGGCCGGGGGTAAAGATGCTTTTCGCGAAACCCGCAAGTTGGAATGGATGATTGGTTCAGGAGCAAATGGCAGCGGCGCCATCGTGAAGCAGGGGGACTACCTCTTCGAAGCGCCGCTTTCGTTCTATGCCAAACCTCATCGCTGGGCACTTTCTCCAGGCTACGAATTCGGCGACTACGGCTTCGGGCGGCCGATTCTTCCCGGCTGTATCGTGTGCCATAGCGGGCAGCCGCGGCCAATTCTCGAGGGGAACGGTCGTTTTCAAGAACCGCCGTTTACCGAACTAGCTATCGGTTGCGAGAACTGTCATGGGCCGGGCGAAGCGCATGTGGCCGCGGCGCAAATGGGGTCGCCGCTCGGCTCGATTGCCAATCCCGCCAGACTTTCGCCCTGGCTTGCAGACAACATCTGTATGTCATGCCATCAAACCGGCGACGCGCGAGTACTGCAAGCGGGGAAATATTATCGCGACTTTCTTCCGGGAACCGATTTGGACGACAGCCTGAGTATTTTTCTCGTCCCCTTCACTCGGGAGTCGGCGCCGAAGGACGATCTGTTGGAACATTACCTCTCCATGCGTCTCAGTAAATGCTACCGCTCCAGCAACGGACGCCTCGCGTGCATCGGTTGCCACAATCCGCACGTGCAACCATCGGCGGAGGAGGCACCAGCGTACTTTCGGCAGAAGTGTCTGACTTGTCACACGGAGAAAAGCTGCGCGCTTCCACTTTCACTGCGGCAACGGAAGACTCCGCCCGACGACTGTGCGGGTTGCCACATGCCGAAGCGAGATGTCACCGTAATCTCGCATTCCGTTCTCACCAACCATCGCATCATTGCCGAGGCCGAAGAACCTTTCCCTGATGCGGCCTTTCACATGACGACCCCACAACTTCCCGACCTGGTTCACATCAGCGCAAATCCCTCCAAGCAGGAACATCTCTCGCCCCTGACACGCCTGCAGGCTTACAGCCAGGTCGTGCTAAGCCATCCCGAATATCGGGAACGCTACTGGGCAACTGCCAGGCAACTGGAAAGCACTCACGGGGACAACGTCGTTGTGCTGGAGGGACTGGCGGACTGGGCGCTGCAAGGGAAGGATGGTGGAGGATCAGCGTCCGCGATTCGATATCTGGAGAGCGCCATTCATCAGGGCTCGACAAATCCCGCCGATTTCGAACAGCTCGCCACGCTGTTGATTGCGGCTAATCGCTCATCGGACGTCCTAAAGGTCTTGCAGCAGGGAATGCAGTTGATTCCCTACTATGCCGAATTCTACCGGCTCAGTGCGAGGGTCGACTTCTCGACGAATAAAAAGCAGGAGGCTTGTGAGATCGTCGATCAAGGACTGGAGAAATTTCCGCAGGACGTGGTCCTCCGGGATCTTTCAAGAAAGTGCGTGCTCTCCCAGCCCTCGATTCCCGACTAGCTGCGAACGGAGCTGACCTTGTCGGCGACCTGGGGGCTCATCGGTTCCACGTCTCGTGGTGAGAACCCCATTTCGACGGAAATAGCACGAGCGGCGGCAGTAACCGCCCCGGCGAGCGCAGCGACCTGGCCGGGGGGCACTCGGGTGACGGGGCCGGAGACGCTGATGGCAGCGATGGGGAGTCCCTCGGCATCGAGAATCGGCGCGCTTACGCAACGAGCGCCCATGACAGCTTCTTCGTCGTCCACGGCATAACCCTGGCGGCGAATTTTCTCCAACTCTTGACGAAACTGCACCAGATTCATGATGGTCTTCGGAGTGGACGGTTGGAAGGTGATGGTGTTCAGGATATTTTTCCTCTGCTCCTCAGGTAGAAACGCGGTCAGCGCCTTGCCCAGTCCGGTCGCGTGCAAAGGGCGCCTCGATCCCACACGAGAGGCGAGCCGAAACTCGTGTGGACTCTCGATCACATCGGCGTAAAGCACGGTCTCCTGATCCAGCACCGCCAAATTGACGGTTTCCTGGGTTGACTTCCATAACTCCCAGAGAATAGGCCGAGCTACCGCCTGCAGGGCGGCGCGATGGTTGACCCGCGCCGTCATTTGCCAGAAACGGGGGCCGATCAAGTACGCCCCGTCTTCCGTGCTGATTAGGTAATTCTCCCGCTCCAGGTGTTTCAGAAAGCGATGGGCCGTGCTCTTGTGGATACCGGTCAGATCAGAAATCGCTTTGAGACCCAGACCTGAAGGCGCTCCCTGAATGGCTTCCAGAATCCGCAACACTTTGGAAATGACTCCCACGGGTGCAGCTGCTGACTTACTTACTCTGGGCATGTCAAGCCTCATTGAAATAAACGGTTTGCAGTGTAATCCCTTCTCCCTGGGCAGAGCTGAAAGCCCTGATCAGTACCGCTTACAGCAAACTGAGACGCTATTTCATTCAGCGCAACCTTGGCAGTTGGATCAAAACAACAGCGCCACATCGTACCACCCAATGAAACACAATTCAACCGTATGAAATTTTATGGTTGACAGTAGTAGAAAAACAGTAGTAAGACTTCAGTCCGTTGGCAATTCCCGGGCGTGTACGTTTCGCAAGAGCCAATGTGGGGGCTCGCCGGGGAGTAAGCGGATCTCTTCGAAGATTCAGAGCAAATTCAAGATTGCGCATGCGTGACGCGGACAGCTGAAGCGAAGTGCGCCCCGTTACAGGAGGACCGACGACGATGACACGCGGGAACTACTCTACGACTGTGAAGCTATGTTTCCTAGGGCTCGCATTTCTTGCTGTGTTTGCCTGCCTAACCTCTCCCCCAGCAGCCCTGGCGCAAGCGACCGCCACGGTGAACGGCACGGTGCGCGATTCTACCGGTGCGGTCATTCCCGAGGCGACGGTCGTGCTGCACAGCAGCGAAACCAATCTGGATCGGAAGACTGTCACCAACAACGTCGGAACTTACGTGATTTCGCAGATTCAGCCCGGCGAGTACGTGGTTCGAGCCAGCAAAAGCGGCTTCCGCACGGAAGTGAAGACCAACGTGACTCTGCTGGTGAATCAAACCGCGACCATCGATCTGGCTCTCAACACGGGGTCCACACAGGAGACGGTCGAAGTTCAGGCGACGGCCGCCACTTTGGAGACTTCTACCTCGGAACTGGGCGAAGCCATCGTCAAGAAACAAGTGAATGACTTGCCGCTGAACGGGCGTAACTTTACGCAACTGCTCAACCTCACACCCGGTGTGAGCACGGTCAATGTGTCGCAGAATTCGGCCACCAGCGGCGGCGTCTGGTCCAATCCCATCGGGACGTTCTCCTACCCTGCAGTCAATGGCCAGTCAAACCGCAGCAATCTGTTCCTGTTGGACGGCGTCAACAACCAGGGTTCCTTCGGAAGCACCTACGCGGTCCCGCCAATCGTGGATGACATCGCCGAGTTCAAGGTGCAATCGCACAATGACGATGCCTCGTTCGGCGGCGTTCTGGGCGGTGTGGTCAACGTAGTGACGAAATCCGGGACGGCGCAGTATCACGGAGCTGCCTGGGAGTTTCTTCGCAACACATCGCTCGATGCCAAGAACCCGTTCCTGACCCAAAAGACCCCGTTCCAACAGAACCAGTTTGGCGCCGCGTTCGGCGGACCATTGCCCATTCCTCACGAAGGCCGGGAGAAAACCTTCTTTTACCTGAGCTACGAGGGTTTCCGGAACCATACGGCGGCGACTAACTTCTACAACACGCCCACGACGCAAGAGCTGGGTGGAGACCTGACCAGCGTCGTCGGCGCCGGGCAAATTTTCAACCCCTACAGTGGTCTGGCTTTCATGTGCAATGGCGCCGGCACTCCGCTGCCCGCACCTAACAACATTCAGGCGGCGGGGGTCCCCTGCAACAAGATTCCAGCCAGCATGATCAATCCCGCCATGCTGACCTACGCTCAGAAGATTTTTCCGGCGCCTAACCTCTCCGGCAATCCCAACTTCAACGGCCTGGACTCGAGCAAGGTAATTACCCGGCAAGACGAAGGAAACGGAAGACTCGATCACCGCTTTACCGACCGTGACAGTGTTTGGGGACGGTATACCAGCTTTCGGCAGCCGGTGTCGGGATCTGGAGGGTTCGAGGGGCTAGTACACGACCAAACCACGAATGGTTACAACCTCGCAGTCAGCTATCTGCATTCGTTTACCAGCAGCTCACTTTTGGAACTTCACTTTGGGCGCACCGATGTGAATATCGATCAGGGCTCGAATTTCGCGGGCGTTCCCATAAGCCTCGGAACCCAGTTATTTTCTCCGAATTTCGCCGGCAATTTCCGCGGTGGTGTTTCCATGATCCCGGAGGTCGTGATTCAAGGATATATCGGCAATCCCAACCCCAGCGCTCATGGTGCCGCCCAGGTTGACGACACGAAGGTCTCAGACATCTGGGAATGGGGCGGTGAGTTCAGCAAGAACGTCGGACACCATACCTTCCGCTTCGGATCGGACTTTGCCAGTAACAATTCGAACGCACTGTACTTGAATTCCAGCTTACAGTTCACGGCTGCAAACACCGCGGATTTAACCGGCAACGGCGGAAATGCGCTGGCTTCGTTTCTCATCGGGGCGCCGAATGAGGCGCAACGGCGAAATGTGGTGGAGACCGAACACGGTGGCTGGGTTGACGGTTTTTACGCCATGGACCAGTGGAAGGTCACCAACAAGCTGAGCGTCAATCTGGGCCTGCGTTACGACTTCACGCTGGTGCCGGTCTACGGGGATGCGGGTCACGCCAACAACTTCGTGGGTGATATGGATTTCACCAACGGAACCTACATCCTGGCTCGAAACGCGCCCTCTTGCACCCAGACGAATGCAGCGCCGTGCATCCCGAACGGAGCGCTTCCGGCTCATGTGTTGGTGACGCCACTAAGCGGGGGAGCCATTTATCACAACGATTTCAGTAACTGGCAGCCTCGGGTAGGAGTCGCATACCAAATTCTGCCCAACACGGTTTTGCGCGGTGGCTACGGACGCTTCTACGACAACTGGGCAGCGATCACTCAAACCGGTCAGAACTTTGAAGGAACCTGGCCCAGCCTCGATCAACTTGGCGCCAGCAATCTGAATCCGGTCGCCGCGGGCAAACCGACCGCGACAGCGTCGGACCCGCTCGGCCTGGGAACTGCTCAACCAGTTACTCCGGCAACTCCGTTCACCCAGTCCACCTGGTTTGCCGATCCCTATTTGAAGCGACCCTATGCCGACCAGTGGAACTTCGGCATTCAGCAGCAGGTCACTTCAAATGCGGTGTTGACCGCGAACTATGTGGGGTCGGTTGGGAGAAAGCTGGACGTGGGGGGAGCTTATAACGTTCGCATGCAGCCGGGGCCGACACCTACCAACTGCGGTGCGGGAGCCATCAATTGCGGAGCCCCATTCGACTACATCGGCGCAACGGCTTACGACCGAAGCGTCGGCAAGAGCGACTACAACGCTTTGCAGGTCTCGCTGAACGGGCATCAACAGCATGGGTTGACCTACTTGATTTCCTATACCTGGTCCAAGAGCCTGGACCTCGGCTGCTCGGGGTGGTACGGAGTCGAGGGATGCTCGATTCAGAATCCTTACAACCTGCAAGCAGACAGGGGGCCGTCCGCGACCGACCTGCCGCAGATCTTCTCGGCCGCCTGGGTCTACACCCTTCCCTTCGGCAAAGGTCAGAAATTCTCCTCCAGCAATGGCATTGTGAACGCCTTGATCGGAAACTGGAACTTGAATGGCGTTCTCTCGTTCAATTCCGGCACTCCATTCGACGTGGGCACCGGCAAGGACATTGCGAACACCGGAAACTACAACTATGGGAACGGTTACGGCTACGAGCGGCTGAACCTGGTGGGCAACCCATATCCTTCGAATAAAACGCCAGCCCAGTGGATTAACCCAGCGGCTTTCCAACTTCCGGCGCAGTATACGTTTGGGAACCTGGGCCGTGATTCGTTGCGCTCCGACTGGAACAAGAATCTGGACCTTTCCATCTTCCGCCAGATCCCGATTACGGAGCGATTCCGTCTGGAATTTCGCTTTGAGATGTTTAACGCGACGAACACGCCCGTGTGGGCGGTTCCGGTCACAAACCAGGACGCTCCAAACTTTGGAGTGGTCACAAGCACTGCCAATACGGCTCGACAATTGCAGTTCGGTCTCAAGCTTTATTATTGAGCCGAAACCAGCGGACGGGACGCGTGGCTGGCTTGCGTGAAGAAGGCGTAGCGGGCGCTGTTAGGCATTTGAAGATGATGGTGCCCGCTCAGATTCTCTTGCTGAACGCGACTGGATGTAGTTTTCTTTTACTCAACCGGGATGCGTTACCCCCACAGGCGATACACTCTTGGTGGAGATTGGCTTTCCCCAATATCCTTGGGTAAGTGGTGGTGAGCCAGATCGAATCCGTGAAAGTGCCGCTTTCAAAGAGAGGTGTGGGATCAGTCGTGTATGTGCGGGGCTGAGAAGACAGGATATCGACGGGCAACTTTTTTCCTTTTGAGGTTGGGTGGCTTTGTGAGCCTGGCGGGTACAACACTTCTTGTTGCACAGGGTCCGCCATCGGCTCAGCCGATCGGCAGGACAGGTTCTGCGTCTCTGCCAAGACCATGTCTGCGGACGCCCGCGTCCGAAAAGATCGCTGCACTGCTGGAGAGCATTCACGATCATCCCACCGCAGGGGCGTATAACACTCTGGGGGTTCTCTACGCTCAAGCCGACAGCGTGGCGTGCGCCATCCCCGCGTTCGAACTTTCTCTCAAGCTTGAAACCCAGAACTGGGAAGCGCATTACAATCTGGCCCTCGCGCTTCTGAGAGACCGAAAGCAAGTGCGAGCCGCCCGCGAGTTACAAACCGCGATACAGCAGAAGCCGGACTCAGTCAGCGCTCACTTCGCGCTGGGGAGTTTGTTTGAGAGCGAGAAGAAGCTAAGCGAAGCCGAAGGCCAACTGCGTTCCGCTCTCAAGATCGATCCGAAATTCACACCTGCATCGCTCAAGCTAAGTCAGGTTTTGATCGCCGAAGGGAGGCCGCAGTCCGCGGTCCTGTGTTTGCAGGACGCGCTCCAGCAGGCGCCACAGGCAGATCAATCCGCAACGCTTGAGGCCGCGCTTGGTGCCGCTTATACCGAAGCTGGTGACACGGCTAAAGCGTCGGCGACGTTGAAGCAGCTCGTCGCTGCTCACCCTGACTCCGCCGATGCCCGTTTCAACCTGGGGATGTTCTATGCCAGGCAAACCCAACCTGAATCGGCAGAAGAGGCGGTCACGGAGTTTCAGGCGGCATTGCGACTGGACTCCGGCATGGATCCCAGCCGCCTGGCGCTGGCGCAGGTATTGCTCGCACAGCAGAAGTATTCCGATGCCCTTCCCCTCATTCTGGAATATACGCGGCGCAAACCAAGAGACGCTCAAGGTTTCTACGTGCTAGGTGCGACGTACCAAGGAACGGGGAAGAGTGGCGCAGCGATTGTCGCTCTTGAGCAGGCCGCCAGCCTGGACCCGACGGACGCGAACGTCCGCTTTCAACTCGGTGGGCTGTTGGCAACAGCAGGAAAAACCAACGAAGCGATTCAGCAATTGCAAGCCGCGGAGCGGATCCGGCCGTCCGATGTCGAAACCCATCGTCAACTCGCGTTACTGCTGGAGAAAACCGGGAACGCAGAACAGGCTCGCGTCGAGAGAGGTCGACTCACCTCCCTGAAGCGGGAGCAGGACAGAGATACTGCCATCGCCAAGTTCAACGATGCGGGCAACCGATTCCTCTCCGCGGGAAATCCGAAAGCCGCCGCTGACAGCTACCGTAAGGCTGTGCTACTCAAACCGGGTGATGCCAAGCTCCATTACAACCTCTCGCTGGCGCTGGACAGGTTTGGAGACCTCGCCTCCGAACGCAAAGAGCTGGAAAGAGCCGTCGAGTTGGACCCAACTCTGGCGGTCGTTCACAATCAACTGGGATTGCTGGCTCTGCAAAGCAGCCAATACCCGGAGGCTGAACAGCGCTTCATGAAGGCACTGGCGATCGATCCACAATTCGCCGAAGCCGAGAGCAACCTCGGTGTTCTCTATAGTCAGCAGGGGAAGAATGCAGAGGCCGCGTCGCTGTTCCAGCGTGCCATACAAAATGATCCCAAGTACGCCAAAGCCTACGTCAATCTCGGCTTGCTGATGGCGCAACAGGGAGCGTTTTCCGAAGCCGAGCGCCAATTCCAGACCGCAATCCAGGTGGACTCGAATTATGCGCAGGCGTATGTGGCTCTGGGAATGCTTCAAGCGAAGACCGGGCATGGAGCCGAGGCGGTTAAGAACTTTCAGCAAGAAGTGGCGCTCGAGCCCGAATCGGCTGAGGCACACCTGAACCTTGGGATTGCGTTGGTCGACCAGTTCAACCGGCCGGAGGGGTTCAAAGAGTTTTCCGAAGCAGCGCGCCTTGATCCGAATCTGGCGGCAGCTCATTACAGCCTGGGGCGGTTCTTCTTCGAGACGGGTAAGTACGAGGATGCCGGCCGGGAACTGGAAACCGCCATCCGATTACAGCCCGATTCGGCGGGCGCGCTCTATTTCCTGGCCTTAACCGCGAAACAGGAGAACGAGTTCGAGCGTTCGACGGACCTGTTGCAGAAGGTCGTGGCGCTGCAACCCACCAATGCGGATGCCCAATATCTTCTCGGTCAGAACCTGGAGCGGTCAGGCGATAACGCCGGGGCGCTGCAGCACTGGAAAGCGGCGCTTCAGGCCGATCCGAATCACTCTCAGGCGCTGTACAACCTGGCCAAGTCTCTGAACAGAATGCATGACCCCGAAGCCAGCCAATACCAGGAGCGTTTCGAGGCGCTGCAACGAAGCCAGCAAATCACCGACCGGGTCTCGGAACTGGGGAACTTTGCTTTGGAAGCCGCCAATGCGCAGAATTGGCCGCAGGCTGTGGAGCAGATGCACGAGGCGATCCAGCTCTGCGGATCTTGTGCCCAAAGCGCGCATTTGCACAAGAATCTTGGATTGTTTTACGAGCGCACGGGCAACCTTGGAGAGGCGGAGAAGGAACTGCAGACTGCGCTCGCATTAGCGCCCGACGACGCTGACGCCAAAAACGCTTTGGCTATGCTCGAACGGATCGGGAAAGAACCGTCCAAGTAGATTTCCGGGACCGCTGGAGCACCTGTGTAATTTAAGGAAGGAGCATCTTTTGACGGGTAATTCCAATTCTTTCCGCCTGGATGGCAAGCTGGCGGTGGTTACCGGCGGCGCCAGCGGCATCGGACGGGCGGTCGCGCAAAGATTCGCCAGCAATGGCGCCTGCGTCCGGGTGCTCGACATCGACGAAAATGCGGCTACGAAGGTGGCTGCTGAGATCGCGTCCGCCGGCGGTAACGCCAAAGCCTACAGATGCGACGTCTGTGAAATGAAGAGTGTGAGAGGGGCCTTCGAGAAAGTTTTCCGGGAGGGACGAGTTCATATTCTGGTCAACAATGCCGGAATCTCCCATGTCGGCAATCTGGAGGGAACCACCGAAGCAGAGTTCGACAAGATTTTTTGCGTAAACGTTAAGGGCATATACAACTGCATGCAGGCCTCCATCGCCCACATGAAAGCAAATGGGGGAGGCGCCATTCTGAACATGGCTTCCATCGCCGGGACCTCAGGCCTCGCCGACCGTTTTGCCTATTCCATGAGCAAGGGCGCGGTGGTCGCCATGACCTACTCGGTGGCCAAGGATTACCTTGCTCACAATATTCGGTGCAACTGTATTTCCCCGGCGCGCGTTCATACCCCCTTCGTCGATGGCTTCCTGCGGAAGAACTATCCGGGGAAAGAGAAGGAAATGTTCAAGAAACTGGAGAAATCGCAGCCCATTGGAAGAATGGCCAAGCCTGAGGAGGTGGCGGACCTGGCGCTCTTCCTGTGCTCCGATCAGGCCTCCTTTATTACCGGATCCGATTATCCCATCGACGGCGGGTTCTTGAATCTGCGAGGATAGCGATTCGCTCGTGTGGGAACGTTCTACGTATCGAACCTGGCACCACATCGCATTTCATGGATCTGCAACTCAAAGATAAGGTTGTGCTGGTGACGGGTGGCGCAAAGGGGATCGGCGCGGCCATCACGAAGAGCCTTGCGCAGGAAGGCGCGCTGGTGGTGGGCGTGGATAAGGACGTGGCCGCGTGTCAGCAATTGCAGGATGGTCTGAGCAGCGAGGGTTTTACCACCCGCTTTATTTCTCTGGATCTCCTCTCATCCGAAAACTGCCGGGCGGCAGTCGAGCAGACCGTTGCGGCATGCGGCCGCCTCGATGCCCTGGTGAACAACGCGGGAATCAATGACAAGGTAGGCCTCGAAAAGGGCAATCCCGAAGAGTTCGTGCGCTCGCTGGAGCGCAATCTCCTCCACTATTACAACCTGGCGCACTACGCGCTCCCGCATTTGAAACGCACTTCCGGCTCGATCGTTAACATCAGTTCGAAGACCGCGGTCACCGGCCAGGGTGGAACCTCGGGATACGTGGCTTCCAAAGGAGCGATCCTGGGGATGACCCGCGAATGGGCAGCGGAGTTGCTCCCCTACGGTATCCGGGTGAACGCGGTCGTTCCCGCGGAAGTGCTGACGCCTCTCTATCGGCAATGGCTGGATACTTTTCCCGACCCCGAAGAACAGCTTAAACGCGTCGTCGCCAAGATTCCCCTGGAACAACGGATGACCAGGCCCGACGAAATTGCCGCCATGGTAGTTTTCCTCATCTCTTCGAAGGCTGGACATATTACAGGCCAGCATTTGTTCGTGGACGGTGGGTATGTGCATCTCGACCGCGCCTTGACGTAACAGGAGAGACATGACGAACTCCTCTGTCCCGATTACCGAGCGTCGTTACGTTCTGCCGCTGGTTCTGGTGACCAGTCTGTTTTTCCTGTGGGCTCTGGGAGTCAATCTGAATGACATTCTCATTCCTCACCTTAAGAAGGCGTTTCACCTTTCCGATTTCCGCTCGTCCTTGATCCAAACCGCATTTTTTGGAGGCTATTTTCTAGCGGCTTTGCCGGCGGGCTGGTTGATGGAGAAAATCGGCTACAAACGGGGCATCCTGGTAGGGCTGCTAACCTGTGCGACCGGCGCCTTGTTGTTTATTCCGGCAGCCTCCATCAGGGTCTATGGGTTTTTCCTGTTTGCCCTGTTTGTGATGGCGTGCGGCCAGGGTGTTTTGGAGGTCGCGGCCAACCCCTATGTCACCATTCTGGGGCCGCCGGAGAGTTCGGAGCGCCGCCTGAACCTGGTGCAGTCCTTCAACTCGGTGGGAGCGGTCGTAACTCCGATTATCGGCGCCGCCTTCATCCTCACGGGCGTGGAGTACACCCGCGCGCAGCTGGCGGCGATGAGTCCCGCCCAGTTACACGCCTACCAGGTGACCGAGGCCAGCACGGTTAAGGTGCCGTACCTGGTAATCTCGGGGCTCTTTCTTGCCGTGGCCTTACTCATCTACCTTTCCAAGTTGCCCGAGATCGCGGAACAAGACGGCGACCAAGAAGCTTCCGTATCGGCTACCGGCCTGCGCGGACTCTGGCCATATAAACATCTGCTCAAAGGCGTTCTGGCACAGTTCTTCTACGTGGGCGCCCAAGTCGGGGTGGCTAGTTTCGTGATCCGCTTTGCGCAATTCAATATGCCGGGGTTGCCGGAGAAGCATGCCGCGAACTATCTAAAACTGCATTTGCTGGGATTCATGATTGGCAGGTTTACCGGGTCGGCGGTGATGAAGCATATTCCGGCGTCGCGCATGCTCTCGTTGTTCGGAGTCGCGTCCTTAACCTGTCTTACGATCGTGCTGATAGGAACAGGAGTAGCGCCGATTTGGGCGCTTGTTCTGGTGGGATTCTTTCATTCCATCATGTTTCCCACCATCTTCGCCCTGAGTATCAAACACCTGGGTCCCCACACCAAACTTGCTTCCTCGTTCTTAGTGATGGCGATCATTGGTGGGGCGATTTTCCCCGCCATCATGGGCTACATCTCGGATATGAGCAATATCCGATATGCCTTCCTGGTTCCGCTCATCTGCCACGTGTACGTACTCTATTTTGCAGTTCGAGGTTACCGCCCGGAGCATGATGTGAAAGCAAGCGAGCTGCAGAGGGTGGCTGTCCAGAACTAACCGGTCCTTGCCGAGGATAAAATGACGCTGGGAGCGCACAGCATGTTGCTGACCAGACACGTCTTTCTAATCTTGCTCGCGTTGAGCACAATCTGTGGGGCGCAATCTTCGCCAGCTGCTACTTCCTCGAAAACAGCGGAGCAGGTTTACAAGAACATCCAGGTGCTCAAAGGAGTACCCGCAGACCAGCTGATTCCGGCAATGCAATTCATTACCGCATCGCTAGGGGTGCAGTGCGATTTCTGCCATATCGAGAATGCATTCAATAAAGACGACAAAGACAACAAGCAGACGGCACGCAAAATGATGCGAATGATGTTCGCTATTAATAAGGACAACTTTGACGGACACCAGAAGGTCACCTGTTATGCCTGTCATCGCGGTGCGCACAAACCTGTCGCCATACCGGTCATCGGCGAAGAGGCAGTTCAGCTGGCATCGGAAGAAAAGACGAATGCCGCTGGCCTCCCGACGTCGGACAAGATTATTGAAAAATATTTGCAGGCTGTGGGCGGAGTCAACGCCCGCGGAAGAGATTCGACTCGGCTACAGAAAGGAATGTTGAGCGTCGGTGCAGCGCAGTTTCCCGTGGAGGTTCTCAGCAAGGGGCCAGGCAACCGAATCGCTACGGTGCACTTCCCTACCGGCGAAAGTGTCACAGGATTTAATCCGCAAGTGGGCTGGCTGAGCACTCCCGGTCGCGGCGTGCATGAGATGAGTCCGGCGGAAGTCGATGCGGCGCGGTTGGATGCGGATCCGCAGTTCGCCGTCGACGTGAGGCAACTTTTCAAGGAACTGCGCCTGCAATCGCAGGAAAACATCGATAGCCGCCCGACTTATGTTGTCCTGGGAATGCGGGACGACCACCCTCCGGTGCAACTCTATTTTGACGAAGAATCCGGGTTGCTGGTACGCCTCTTACGTTATGTGGACACACCGCTCGGCCTGAATCCCGCACAAATCGACTACGCAGATTATCGCGAGGTAGACGGAATGAGGATTCCCTTCCGCTGGACCATTGCTCGGCCAAGCGGTCGTTTCACCATTCAAATCGACCAGATGCAGCAGAATGTCCCGCTCGACGACGCCAGATTCGCCATGCCTGTTGAACCCACGCAGCCATCCCACTAGCTACTGCGCAACGTCGAGCTACTACACGAGTTGGTAGTGGCTCAATTTGCCGAGGGTAAACCACAAAGGACATGAAGGTACACAAAGGAAAGCTCTTGAAACCAGGTCTTCGTGGAACTTCGTTCGGGTGCTTAGCGTGACTTTCGGACGGCGATGAGCGAAACCTGCTCCAGGTCAGGGTAGTGGCCGTCTTTGTCGGGACTGCGGTCCGCTGGTGCGATCTGCTGCAGGGTGGTGCGCGCGGGGAGCGTGCCATGGAAATACTTCGCGTACACTTCGTCAAATGCGGGAGTGTCGGCTAGATTGTCGAGATAAACGGTCGTCGAGACAACCTGGTCGAAATTCATGTCGGCTTCTTCAAGATTATCCAGAAGGTTGCGCATTGTCTGACGCAGCTGGACGGCTGTTGTAGAGGTATAGACGCCGCCGTTCGGCCCGGGGATAAAGCCACTCTTTGCGGAACAGTACAAGGTATCGCCGGCAAAAACGCACGGACTCGCCGTAGGACTGGGAGCCATATTCTTGGGGCGCACCGCCCGCCGTTGCGCTAAGTCACGGACCGCAACCCCGGTGAACTCGATCTGCGCGCCGCCGGGCAAGCTGGATACTTCGATGGTAGCTCGTGCGGGTGTATTGCCGAACTCGAAGCGGCGGGCGTAGTGCTCGTTCATGATCCGCATCGGGACTTGCGCGGTCAGGTAGGGATTCACGAAGACCATGTGACCGAGATCCAGACCGGCTGCTTCTACAATCGCCTTCATGCGATCGAGGGCGAAGTCCACCTTGGCCGCGGGATCGTCAGAGACCTTGCCGCTAGCAGCCACTTCAGGCATTGCGGAAACGAACAAGCGATCGTGAGTGAGAATGCCCGGCGAAAAAGGCTCGTCCGACTTGTAGCTCGGCGGATAAACGGGACGCCTCTCCGCGAGACTGCGCACCGCGACTGCGTTGATCTCAATCGGAGGGTCTGGAAGAGCGGCAACGCCGAGGACGGCACCAGCAGGAGGAGCTTTGCCAAAATACCCGGCAAAGACCTTGTTCATTTCTTCATATTGACTGATGTTCGTAAGGTAGACCGTGACGTAGACAACGTGATCGATCGTCAAGTCTGAGGCTTCTACCACCGACTTCAAGTTGTCGAGGGCCTGCCGGGTCTGGGTGGCAAAGCTTGACGGCAGTGCGCCATCTGCGCGGCGAGGACCTTGAGCGGAGACGTAGAGGTAGTCTCCCGCATCTGCACTGGACGCGGCTTGATGGTCCGCGACAGGCGAAGGCACGGCCGCGACCTGCGCGTCTGCGCCGACAGGGCAACAGAGTAACAATCCGACAAGCCATAGTTTCATTCGAAGCCTTCCGAATTCTCCGCGTAATAGAAACCGACAATCGGCATCCAAGTCTTGAAAATGTAGGCGCGGGCGTCCTCGCCCGTGCCGGATTACGGTGGAGCGCAGGCACGAGCGAGGACGTTCGCGCCTACACTACGAAAACAGCATCATGGGCACTCCCTGATCTAAGCTGCTCGTTTTCCCTTCTGCGCCGCGCTCAGAATGGACCGCAATCTTTGTCCTACGAGGACCACTTCGGTGGGCTGGATGGTCATTGACACCAGCTCAATGTGGTCGGGTTCGGGCCGCTCCTTGCTGGTCGGATTCGGTTTGCCTTCGCGAACGGCTGTTACCAGGCTGGGATTATCCGCGCCGAGCACTTCGATGACCGGATCGCCGCCACGCAAGGCGGCCACACAGTCCGCCATGGTAAATCCCCAGGCCTGCTGGTCCCAGGAGACTCTTAGGGTGGGATAGCGGTTTCCATCGTCGGGAATGTAGATTTTCGTCTCCACACCCGGCACCGTCTCCACCAGCCTCCTGATTTTGTCTACACGCTCGTTCCACTCGCGATACAGCGCTTTATCGTCCAGCTTCAGCCAGGTCTCAAGGGCGGTGAGGCAGCCGATCATTTCTTCCTTTCCAACCTTCATGGGGCGGCACACGGCTCCCTCCCGCGGACTGGAGTTCATGATGGCCGCCTCAATCAAATCCTTCTGACCCAAAAGCAACCCACTGCACTGCGGTCCGCACAAGCCTTTCCCGCCGGAAAAAGTGTAGAGATCAATCCCCATCCGGGCATAGAGCTTGGCATTTTCCACCGGGGGGATGCCGGCCGCATCGTCGAGGAGCATCGGCACTTTGTGGTCCTTTGCAATTGCGAGTTCCCGTTGCAGAGCGTCGCCCAGGTGTTGGGTGTAGATCATGACGGTATTTTGGTTGATGGCGTTGGCCAGCTCTTCCGCTGAATAGGCCAGCACCAGCTTCGCCCCCGTGAGCCGTATCGCACTATCAAAAGCGCTGCGGCCGCCCATCATGATGACTTCGTTCTTGAGTCCGGTAGTATCCGGCAGTTGCCAGACATACTTGTCATCGGTGCCCGCCATGCATCCGGCGGTTGCAACCGCCATGGCGCCGGCAGCGCCCGAAGTGATCATTCCAGACTCTGCCCCGGTCAGTTCCGCCAACCGCCGCCCAATTCCATGCTGCAAATCCAGCACGTTTACGAAATGTTGGGCGGCTTCGACCTGGGCCTCGCGGACTTCTGGAAATTCCAGAGATCCGCTCAGGTAAGTCCATGTGCCCCGGCAATTGATAACAGTCTTCACTCCCAGGCGGCGATAGACATTCTGACGTGGGTCTTTGCCAACCGCGCTGGCAGCCTTCGCGTAAAGGTCAGTCACGGCAATTTGGCCGAGCAGCGGTGCCGCCGCCGCCCATTTCATGAATGACCGCCGGCTGGATTTCACGACATGCATTCCAACACCTCCTAGATGAACTCTTTACTCCGCGTCCTCATGCAGTGGGATGCGCGATCGAACCGCAAGAATATACGCCTTGGCTCCGGCTTTGTTCTGGCTGTAGAAGCCGACGGTACAGTTGGGGCGAAAATAGTAGGCATCTCCCGCTTTGGCGGGATGGCGCCCCTCAACCCCGTCCACTCCCCCACCGGCCACCATTTCTCCCTGGCCTTCTATGACCAGATAGATCTCTTCCGCGGACTCGTGATGATGAGGCCAGTTGGTGCCTCCCGGGGCAAAGTCCATCCAGAAAAAACTGTCCATCACGTAAGCCTGATCAATCAAATCCCGCTTGCCAGTGCGCAGGCCAATCAGAAGTTTGTACAACACCGAGTTGGGATGACCGCTGACGGTCCGCTCGTTGGCATCGTCCAGGTTTGCCACCGAAGGATGCGGTGGCGGAGGGGCAATCGAGATTGATGACGGGATTTTGAACCCCATGACCAGCACGCGCAACGGCTGAGCCGACGGGTTCGAAACCGAATGTTTCACGCCCGGTGGCAAGTAGGTGAAGGCATGCTTGCTCAGCGGTGCGACCTGATCTTGATAATGAAGAACGCCTCCACCTTCAACGACGAAATAGATTTCTTCCTGGCGATCATAGAATACGGTCTGGCAATTGCCCTGTGGGTCCACCGTGACTTCCGCGAAGCGAGCTACGCTTTCGAGGAGCGGTTTCTCTTTGTCTCCCTCGCCAAAAATCGCCCGGAAGTGGCAAGTCTCAGAGGTGAGATCGCCCTTCGTCTCTGCCAGTTCGGGAACGTAGCGATAGAGCCAAGTGGGATCGGTTTTCCGCTCTTGTGCCGGAAGCCCGTGGGCGAGGAGCAGCGCCAGCAATAGGAACAGGCCTTCAATCTTGGGCATGAGGCTCCACGCTCTTTCCGGAGGGCGCCGAAGAGAAGTCCGGCTTGCCGACCTCGCGCACGATGTAGCCGACCAAATCATCCACGTCGGTGCTGCTCAGTCGCTGGCCATAATCGGCGGGCATGCGAGCTCCGCTTTGCCGTTGCACAGAAACCAGGGTGGACTTCATCAGCAGGTAAAATCGGCCGTCTTCGTCTTGCAATTGCAGCGAGGAGTTGTCTTCGTTCCGAATCATGCCGGAGAACGTCCGGCCGTCCCGGGCCACGGCGGTCGCGGTATCTCGCTGTCCCTCGGGTGGCCTCAGAATGGCGTCACGAATCTCACTTATCTGATGATCTCGCGCGTACCCGGCGAGATCTCCGGCGGCGAACTGACCATGGCTTCCGACCCGGTGACAGGTTGAGCATCCCGGCTTGCCAAAGAAAAGTTCGCGACCCCGCGCCGGATCGCCCGCCGTCGAATCCGTAGCAGACTTGCCCTGCAAGAAACGCAAATACGCAACGATTTCAGAGGTATCTTTCTTGGTCATGTCGCCGAAGCCGGGCATCCCCTGCTGCGGAATTCCATCGTGAATCACGTTGAACAATCCCTCATCGGAGAGCGCCTTCACCTCTGGCCGGCGGACGACGTCCGGCGCATGCTCGCCCCCGAGACCGTCGAGTCCATGGCAAAGCGCGCAGCGTAGCTCGAAAAGGCTCTTCCCCTTAAAGTCGGGCTTCTGGCCGGGAGCGGACCCGCTGTTCGGGTTCTGGCAAAAGGCGCTGCCCATGGCAGCCACAAACATCAAACCGAACCTAGCCCTGACAACGAATCGCCGGATCACGTCACGCTTCTCATTTAGCTGTTGCGAACCTGATATACCACACAATCTGCTTGACGCAAATCAAATTATTTCGTTTCATTGAGTTTTGTTTCGTTTTGCATTGAAGTGCTACAACAATTGAAGTGTCTGCCGGGAAGCCTCCGGGAGGTTCGCTCCAAGTCTTATCACGCAAAGAAAGAGGTATCATGGCATCGCTGTCCGGGATGAGGGCCTGATGCGACGCTTCGCGTTGGTTGTACTTTTGTGCTTCTTCAATCTGTACTCCGCCTTTGCCCAGACCTCGGGCGAGCCGAGCCAGTCCGCTTCGTCTTGTCGAGTCGAGGCCACGAATTACAAGGGCTGGAGTGCCGAACAGGTGTCCAACCGCTGGGTTACACTGGAGATCGTCCCGCAAAATGGCGGCCGCCTCATGCAGGTAATCTTTGACGGCCATCCCTTCCTCTTCGTGAATCCCAAGTATGAAGGAAAATACCTGCCGCCGGACCTGTCGAGATGGTTTAACTATGGCGGCGACAAGCTCTGGCTCCTGCCGGAGGGCAACGACGACGAGCAGCATTGGGTGGGCAATTCCGATTTGCTCGATGACGGCCCCTATACCTTTCGAAAGGTTTCGGAAGGACGGACCTGCGAGATCGAGCTGACCAGCCCTGCCGATCCGCAGACTGGGATTCAGATCCGGCGCACTATTCACCTGGATGCCGATTCCCCGCGGATCGCTTTCCACGCGACCATGCAGAACAAAATCGGGCACGATATCGAATGGTCCGTGCAATCCGTTTCGCAATACAATACCGCGGACCCGGCGGACCCTTCCCGCTACAACCACAATTTCTGGACCTTCGCCCCGGCGAATCCGTCCAGCGGTTATCTGAACCGTTACCATGTGCGCTACGGTCCGGCAGAAAATCCTGAAGCCTCCATCCGGGACGACGGTCTCTTCACGCTGCACTACATGCACCTGGCGGCCGAACTCTGGCTGGACTCGACGCCGGGCTGGCTGGCAGTCGTTGACGAAAGCAGCCGGTATGCCATGGTGGAGCGGTTCCGCTACGAAAAGAGCGAAACTTATCCGGGCAAGGCATCGATTATTTTCTGGACCAACGGTCCCGAGCTGAAAATAAACTCCGATGACACGCTGTCCGTTACTTCGGGAAACCCGGAGGAATCTCCCTATTATCAGGAGGCCGAGATCAACTCGCCGCTGGTCCGGATGCGCCCCGGCGAGACCAGGGATCTCGACACAGAGTGGTTCCCTACCCGCGCGGGTGAAGAATTTCACGGCGTGCAGGATGCCGGAGTCGTAGTACATCCGCTTCAGGCTACTCGATCGGACACCGGCAAGGTCCGATTTTCAGGTTCCTTCGGAGTGTTTTTCGCAGGACGTTTGGTTGCGCATTTTTACAACGAGCATGGTGCCGGCCTGGGAACCATACCTCTGAACCAGGTAGACCCTGCGACTCTTGTCCAATTGGACATGGAGCTAGCGCCTCCAGCCAAGTCTTCTCGTGTCTCCCTTCATCTGGAAGACTCGAATGGGTTGGACCGCGGTTCCCTTCAGGAAGCTCGGATCGGCGCGACCGAACATCACTGATATGAAATCATTCAGTACAGCAGTCATCGCGGCCGCGCCGGCGATTTTTGTCTTGTTCTGCTTTTCCGCCTCCGGACAGCAAGGACAGGCCCCAGTCGTGGCCGAAGCGAATGTCAGCCCAGCCGACCTGCTTGCCCAACCATCCGGAGCAAACTGGACTTCTTACAACGGCGACTATACCGGGCGTCGCTACAGCAGCTTGCGCGAGATCACTGCCGCCAATGTGGCACAGCTCCGCCCATCCTGGATTTTCCATTCTTCCAATTCCGAGAGGCTCGAAGTGACGCCCGTGGTCGCCGGTGGCGTAATGTACGTCACCTCCGCGAACGACGCTTATGCGCTCGATGCGCGGACGGGACGGGTTATCTGGCATCACGAACGGCCGGTGAGCACCGGCTTGCTCGATGACGCTGCGGCGCATCACAACCGTGGAGTGGGAGTCTGGAAAAACTTCCTTTACATGGAAACTGATGACGCTCACTTACTCTGTCTCGACGCCCGCTCTGGGCGCCTGATGTGGGATGTGACCTACGCGGACAAAACAAAACAATATGGCGCGACCAGTGCCCCGCTCATCGTAAAAGACAAAGTGATTGTCGGGACGTCGGGCGGCGATTCCGGTGTGCGTGGCTTCCTGGCTGCTTACGATGTGATGACCGGCAACCTGAAGTGGCGGTTCTGGACCATCCCCGGGCCGGGAGAATTTGGCTCTTCCAGTTGGCCCGGCGATTCCTATCTCCATGGCGGAGGGACGACGTGGATGCCCGGTACTTACGACCCCAAACTAGACACGCTGTACTGGACTACCAGCAACCCCGCGCCCGATTTCACCGGAGAATCGCGCCCCGGTGACGATCTGTACACCGATTGTGTCCTGGCTCTGAATCCGGCGACAGGTACGCTGAAATGGTATTTCCAGTTCACTCCACACGACCTCTACGACTATGACGCGAACGAAACCCCGGTGCTGGTGGATGTCCAAGCCCACGGTGTGACGCGCAATTTGCTGGTGCAAGCCAACCGCAACGGGTTTCTTTATGTCCTCGATCGAAGCAGCGGAAAGCTCCTGCAGGCGACGCCCTTTGTTGAAAAGCTGAACTGGGCGAAAGGAGTGGACGCCACCGGCCACCCGACCCTGTCAGGGCGAATACCGAGCGCGGAGGGCACGCAGATTTGCCCCAGTATCGACGGAGCCACAAATTGGTTTTCGCCTTCCTACAACCCAGATACCGGACTTTTCTACGTCATGGCGCTTGAGAGTTGCAGCGTTTACATTGCACACCCCCAACCCTTTACCCAAGGCGCAACCTACTACGGTACAGGCACGAAGCTGTTTGCCGATGAACACGCGCAAAAGATTCTGCTGGCGTACTCCGTGTCCGAAGGAAAGATTGTCTGGCGCTATCCGCAGGTGGGGCGAGGCAATTCCTGGGGTGGGACACTAACCACAGCGGGCGGATTGGTTTTCTTCGGAAATGATGCTGCAGCACTGGAAGCAGTGGAAGCGCGAACTGGCCATTCGTTGTGGCAATTCAACACCGGCCAGGCTTTTCGCGCGTCACCGATGAGTTACGCGGTCGACGGAGTGGAGTACGTGGCCGCCGCCGCGGGCAGCGATATCATCAGCTTCTCGCTCCCTCATTAACCAACTTCTTCCGCGGCTATGCAGGCCAGCGTGGTACCCTCTAGCCCGATGACTCGTCGGCAAGCGCTAATTCTGAGAGAACCTGAGATCCGTTCCCTGCTCGATCCTGCCAGCTGTCTTCAGGCAATCGAAAGTGCATTCAGCGCTTACGCCAGGGGCCAGGCCGAGCTTCCAGCCGTGATTCACCTTGACGTTCCTGAACATCGAGGTGAAGTTCATGTGAAGGCTGGTTATCTTCGCACAGGTCCTTACTATGCGGTCAAGATCGCGTCGGGATTCCCTGGTAATCCGCAACTAGGTCTTCCCTCGAGCGACGGAATGGTGTTGGTGTTCGATGCGAAGACCGGGGTACTGGCTGGCATTCTGCTCGATAACGGATACATCACCGACCTGCGCACCGGAGTTGCAGGAGCCGTAGCGGCTAAACATCTGGCGCGGGCAACGGTGGAAACGGTCGCGGTAATTGGATCGGGCGCCCAGGCTCGCTACCAGATCCTCTCCCTGGCACTGGTCCGAAAGTTTCGTGAAGTGAGGGTTTGGGGACGAGATCAGGAAAAAGCCGCTGCCTGCATTCGGGATCTCTCCCACCAAGGGTTGTCGGCAGACTGCCGATTCGTGCAGGCTTCGTCCGTCCGCGAGGCCGTTGAGTCAGCGGACATTGTGATTACCGTGACGGCCAGTCGCGCACCGCTGGTGCAGGCCGAGTGGATCGCGAGAGGGACCCTGGTGATCGCCGTCGGGTCCGACGGGCCCGATAAGCAGGAACTGGATGCGAAGGTACTTGCCCGCGCGGACCGGGTCGTGGCCGACAGCCTGCCCCAATGCCTGCGCCTGGGTGAGATCCATCACGCGGTGGAAGGCGGAGCAATCTCAAAGGACGAAGTAACGGAATTAGGAGAAATCACGGCTGGACTGAAGCCAGGCAGAACTTCTGACGATGAGATGATCGTCTGCGATTTGACCGGGGTCGGCGTGCAGGACGTAGCCGCCGCGTGACTCGTGCTCGAAAGCGCGTTGCAAGCCGGAAAAGGAGAATGGCTCTCGCTGTGAGCGGGACCGTCAGGCTGCGCCTCGACGCGGCGCCACCGACCGCACCGAACGGGATCTGGGATTCTTTTTACAGAGCTGCTTAAGCGTGATGTCGACGCGCGCCAGCCCCTTCAGCGTGTACTCGATGTCGTATCCGTAGCCCACGCGGATGTACTTCCCCACCCCAAAGTGATCCCCCGGAGTAATCAGCACCGATTGTTCGACGCGAAGCCTGTCGAAAAGCGTGGATGACGAAATCGGCAGTTTGTAGCGAATAAAAGCAATGGCACCAGCGACAGGCCGGACATAGTGGAAGATGTCGTCATGACTATGGATCCAGCTTTCCAGCTGCGGCAGATGGGCAGAGATAATGCTGCGGGTTCGCTGTAAGATCGCTTCCCGTCGCGGCGGATCCATTACGATGCGAGCCAGACGATCCGAGAGGTAGGTCGGGGTTAGTGTTGTGTAATCTCTGTATTGGCACAGCCTGGCTACGGTTTTCGCGGGCCCAACAATCCATCCAATTCGCAGGCCGGGCAGTCCAAAGGCTTTCGACAAGCCCGAGGTGATCAGGAGTTTATCGTACCGGCCCCAGAACGTCGGGGCAATCGGGCCCTCTACTTCGGCGCCTCGGTAGATCTCGTCCGCCAGAAGCCAGGCGTTGACTTTGCGGGCGGCGCGAACAATCTCGTCCATCTCTGATTCCGTCAGCACGGCGCCGGTCGGGTTGTTGGGATTGGTGACTACAATCAACCGTGTCTTGCGAGTGACGGCCCGTTTCAGGCTCTCGACATCGAGAGCCCAACGGATCTTTCCGTCCTCCTCACGCTCCACCATATGAAAGCCGTCGGCAGTTCCACCATAGGCGCGAGCCAGCCCCCAGGTTTGCAAATAATTGGGAAGCATGACCGCCGTCCGATCTCCTTTTTCCAGCAGGCCCCACAGGGACGTATAGTTGGCCTCCGAACCGCCGTTCGTCACCAACACCTGGTCCGCGGTAGCTCCATGGAACTGCGCGATCCGCTCCCGCAGCTCTAGCGATCCGTTCGACTCCGGATACTTTAAGGCCAGCGATAAGAAGCGAGCTGGGTCCTCGCCCTCCAGCAACTCTTCCACTCGCAACGGGCGAACTCCGCTTTCCGACAGGTTATATTCAACCTCGTTCTCATAAAGACACTGCGTTCTTTCCATCTTGAAAAAGTCGATGCGCACAGCGCCTCCTGCCTTCCCGAAAGCCCGCTTCGTCGAGCGGTCCCAACTTTAGCAGATGAAATTAATCCCTGTAAATAACTGAACCCGTTGTCTGCGGTTGCCGGAAACAGCAGTAAAACAGGCACTTTCGGTGTAGAATGGCGCCCGACCAATCGCGGGCAAGCGGGAACAACCCCGCGCGCAGCGGGCCTTCTGCTACCCGGGTATGAGGAGGATTACACTGTATGACGTTTCGGTTCAATGCCCACAATCTCTTTCTAAGCAGTGCCCTTTTGCTGCTGTGCGCCGCAGGGGCGGTAGCTCAGACCACAGTTCCTGTTTCCGGGTATGAGATATTTCTCGGTACCAACTGCGTGATCGGCGGCGAGCCTGCCACCTGCAAGGCCACCTTTACCGGATGGACTGGGACCACCAAAAAGGGACACTGGTCGCCCTTTCCTGGCACCGGCCAGGGTATTTGGTCAATTCAAGTGAACTACACTGGGCAACCCATGTTCAACGGATCGGTAACGATCGTGGGCGGTAAGTGGAACTTCATCTTTACAAAAGGCGTGCTGCTTCACGGCGCCGTCAACAGCGGAACCGTAACCTGGCCTCTCGATAAGAACACGTCCATCGGCTGCGGAGACGGCGTGGCTGTCGGTGTAGCCAGCATATCGGTGGCTGGCGGGGGTAATGCGACGGTGACCGGCTGTCTGCACGACCTTCCGAAAGGAAGCGTGATCCCGCCCAAGATATGGGGCACGTTTAACTTCTAACTAGGCACACACGCAGGCCGGCTTCAACTGGACGGACACGGTGCGCAAGGAGCCGCGGGCGCATCTTTATGGTCCTTGATATGCCCCGATGTTGTATCCGGTTCCGGAGGGCAGCGCGCGCCCCCAGAAGTCATGCTCGCCCATCGAGCATTGGCTGATTCCGCCGCAGACATTGGCTCCCGCGCTCGTCGCCGGAGAACCAGGCAACAGATGGAAGGCGGCCGCCGGCTTCCCAACAGCGTGATAATCGGGGTCGCTCAAGCGTGGGTCCGCATAGTAGCTATGGCTGTCCTGCTTCGCTGCTGCTTGATATGTGTTGAAGCTGGTATAGCTAGCGCCGTCAATCTGCCAGGTTGGGGGAGAAG
The DNA here is from genome assembly GCA_049582765.1 of Terriglobales bacterium. Taxonomy (GTDB): domain Bacteria; phylum Acidobacteriota; class Terriglobia; order Terriglobales; family Acidobacteriaceae; genus JBAUUQ01. Next base: position 40,637 of record JBAUUQ010000038.1, on the reverse strand, counting down.
GAGAAGTGGTCCAATAGATATTGTTGTCCAGAACGAACGCAGAGGTTGTCTGCATCAAATCCGGAACCGTGGCATAGATGATGTTGTTCTTGAAAAAGCGCGGGTCAGTGCCCGAATAAGTCGCATCGCCGGTGCTGAAAGCAGGCGCGTTGGAGGCGGGGTTCCAGTAAAACGTGTTGTTATAGATCTGCACCCCGTCGAGGGAACCCTGGTCCCAGGTATGGACGAAGACTTCTCCCTGCTTCGACAGATCGCTCTTCCGGCCGTTATTGGAACAAACGTTATAGCGAAAAATATTGTCGTGACTGGCCCTCCCACCGGCGCCGAAAAAGGCCACGCAATAGCCCGCGGAGTCGTGCCCGTAGTTGTACTGCACGACGTTGTGGTCGCTGAAATAGTCGATGTCGAAATCTCCGCCATCGCCACCCCAGCTCTGGTTGGCATATGACTCGTTGTACTGAACCGTGCAGGTGTGGCAGTACCACTCCCATAGGCCAACCGGCGTGCTGCCGGTGCAGTATGGACAAAGGCCGCTGCGGTAGACGACATTCCTCTGCAGCAGTCCATTGTTCAACTCCGAAATGAGAATCCCGTCACCGTAGATATCGTGGGCGATCGAATTCTGCACCGTGACATTACTTCCCAGAGGCTGGGACACCCCATCTCCCTCGATCCATGTTCCCCCGGCACTAACAAATATGCCTTCGGAGACATGGCTGTCATGGGCCGTCACCCCTTCGACAAGAACATCGTTCAATATCTGCGCGGCGCCGTTGGGGGAAACGAAAACCTCACCCGAGTCGGCACGCTTGGTGGAGGTATAGGTGGCGCCGTGAACGTTCAAGTTTCTGAGGTAAATGTGATTGATGCTGGTGTGGGGGGTGTCGCCGGAAATATAGACGCCATAGAGGTGGCCACCGGCGATCTCGAGATTGTTGATCTCCCAGTACTGCTGGTTAAAGAGCTTTAGAGTTTCCTCGGCATTGCCTCCGTTGATCACCGGCGGTGCGCCCGTGCCGTACGTATCGATCACAATGGGAGCCTGGGGCGCGCCGGAGCCTCGCGGGGTGAGAGTGCCGTTGCACGCCGTGTTTCGGCTAAGCAGGAGATGATCGCCCGGGAGGAAGGTGAATGCGTTCACACTGGCCATGGAATTCCAGGGCGAGGTCTTCGTCCCCTTTCCCTCCCGGTGGGCCGAACAGTCCAGGTAGTAGTCGGTCCCGGAAGCTGGCGCAGGCGGCGTAGAATCGGGGTGGCGCGGCGCCGAGCACGCAAAAAGGACGGAGCACACAAGCAACACCATAGCCGGAATCAAGCTGCCGCGTAAGGCATGCTGCTTGTCCCAGCCTTTGCTCGGTACTATGCCAGCCCCTTCCCGGATGGTGACCAGTTGGTTAGAGGCAAGCGCCGGGTAGGTTTCTTTTGTTCCGCTCGGCCAGACGATTTCCAGGTCACAAGACCTCGCCGCACCCAACCCGAAGTGCAGGCGGGGATCGTTTGCCGAGTAGAAGCTTGCCTGGCTCAGAACTGACTGCGCCTGTACTTTTCCGTCGTAGCGTAATAACACGCGGGCCCCGATCGCACTATGGTTTGACTTGGTACCAATCAATTTTACCTTCACCCAATGATGATCTCCGCGCAGGTCGTTGCGCAGCAGAGATGGCGGTTCATTGAGATTGACAACCAGCATGTCCACGTCGCCGTCGTTATCGAAGTCCCCGAAGGCACAGCCCCGGGAAGAGTGTCTGGCAGCGATGCCCGGACCCGCTTCATCTACCAATTGTTGGAATCCGGCGCCGGCCAGATTGCGAAGGACAGTCCGCGGGCACTTGTCGGGATAATTGGGAAGCTGTTTCTCGATTTCCGGGTAAACGCTGCCGGAGACGAAGAAAATGTCAGGCCAGCCGTCGTTGTCCAGATCGACAATCCCCGCTCCCCAGCTCATGTAGCGGCTCTGAACGCCCAGCTTCTCCGGAAACGTCATGTCCTCAAAGTTTGCCTTGCCATCGTTCTCGTAGAGAATGTTGGTGTCGTCGGCGAAGTTGGTCTTGAAAACGTCCAGATGTCCGTCCAGGTTGTAGTCGCCCACTCCTACACCCATTCCCGCCTGTTCCCTGCCGTCTTCAGTCAACGCCGCGCCCCGCGCGATGCCCTGCTCCTTAAAGGTGCCGTCGCCCTGGTTCATGAATAGCAGGCTGGGCGTGGAATCGCAGGCAACATAGATATCGGGCCAGCCGTCCTCGTTGAAATCTGCGGCCACCGCTGTCATGCCGTAGGTTGGCCGCGCGGTGACGATGCCGGCCTCCCGGCTGACGTCGGTGAAGGTACCGTCGCCATTATTCCGATAGAGAGTATGCACGCACGGAGTCAGGCCACGCGGACCACAATTCACCGGAATGCCCTTCCAGGTACAGTTGGCGTTGGCCCCTGGCTTGGGCACACGCTCGATGTCGAACTGCACATAGTTGGAAACGAACAAGTCGAGGTGGCCGTCGCGGTTGTAGTCCACAAACGTGCAGCCCGCACCCCATCGCGGATGTTCGTTCACGAGCCCGGCATCCTTGGTCACATCCGTGAAAGTGCCGTCTCCGTTATTCCGGTAGAGCTGGTTTTGGCCGTAGTACGTGCAGAAAATGTCTTCGAATCCGTCGTTGTTGTAGTCTCCAACGCAGACTGCGGAAGCCCATCCGCTGGCACTCAAGCCCGCTTTCCTAGTGACGTCGGTGAAGGTGCCGTCACGGTTGTTCCGGTAAAGCCGGTTCGTCGTTCCCTCGGGAGCTCCGTGGATGCGGCTGCCGTTTAGAACGAAAATGTCCATCCAGCCGTCGTCGTCATAGTCGAGGAAAGCGCAGCCGCATCCCATGGTTTCGAGGATGTAATCCTTGTGGTCAGCCTCACCGTAGATGACGGGTTCGATTAACCCCGCTTCTCTGGCAACGTCGACGAAATGAGCCGCGAATGGTCCGGGAGCGGGCGATTTGGCCGGCGACGAAGGCGACGGCTTGCCGACGCTTTGTCCGAAGGCCGGAAACAGAGAAGTGAGCAGAGCGCCGCTGGAGAAGCGCACAAAACCACGCCGCGTCAGACGCATGCAAACTCGATGGTCGGGGTTGGATTACTCGGTTTCTTTTCGGGCATCATCATCCAGTTCCTGGGAATCGTTGCTCTGTCCCTGGTAAAGTTTTTCGAACTGGGCCATCACACTCTTCGATTTCTCGGTTTCCCCAAGCTTCTCGTAAACACGGGCCAGCTGATAGTAGGCGGCGCTCAAACCCGGATCGTAGTGTACCGCCTGGTTGAGCTCCTCGGAGCCTTCTTGCCACTGGCGGGAGTGCACCAGAAGCTTGCCCAGTTCATAATGCGACAAGGCATAATTCGGATTCAGCTCGATTGCTTTTCTCAAAGACTTCTCTGCCCCGGCATAGTCATCCTCCCGCGCCAGCAGAATTCCTAAATGACAGTGGAAACGGGCATTCTTGGGCTGCAGAGTGATGGCGCGGCGAAGGCACTTCTGAGCCTCGTCGTGCTGTCCCTGGTTGACCAGTGCGACAGCTTCCAAAAATAATGCGCGCGCCGATTCGGGATTGAGTTCAACTGCCCGCGCCAGCTTCTGGCCCGCTTCGTTGTAGCGACGAATAAAGTAAAGGCTGACGCCGGCCAGGTAGTAAGGCTCATACCAGTTGGTGGCAAGAGAAGAGGCCTTCAGCGCCAACTCCAGGGCGGCGTCCTGCTGGCCCGCGCGTTGAAGAAGGCGGACGCGGAGAATCAGAACCTGCGGATTATCGGGGGCCAGGGCAAGTGCCGCTTCTGACTCCCGGTCAGCATCCTCAAAGCGGTGATCCAGATAGAAGGCGCTGCCACGCAGGTAGTGGTCTTCGTAAGTCTTTCCTTCGGGGATGATTTCCAGCACCTGGTCAGGGTGTCCGGATTCCAGGTACGCTTCCGCCAGTTGGTGGCAAATCTCAACCACGCCGGGACGAATTCGATTCGCCTCGCCGAGATAAACAGCTGCGTCTCCTGCTTGGGAGTTCTTCAGAAACAGCTGGCCGACGGCGGCGCTCCACTCGAAGTCTGATCCGAAGATTCCAGCAGCGGCCTGCGCTTCGGCGCGCGCTTCCGGAACGTGCCCGGCCTCGATTTGCGCGCGAATCACGTTAAAAGCAACATCAGGCTGCCGCGGATTTAGCTTTCGCGCCTGGGTCAGGGGAGACAACGCCCGGGAAGGCTGGCCTAATTCGAGGAGCACGACACCCAGATCGTAGGCGGCATCAGCCTGAGTCGGATCCAGTTTCACGGCTTGCTCAAGGTGCAGCCGACCGTCCTGCAGTTTGTGTTCGCGTAAGTATGCCAGGGCAAGATTGTAGTGGCCGGAATAGGATTGAGGCTTTAGCTGCAGAGCCTTCTGATAGTGCTCGATCGACTTCTGCGTATCGCCATGTCGAAACTCGGTAAGCCCCAGCAGCAGATAAGCATCAGCGAACTTCGAATCTGCCTGAATCGCCTGGTTCAATTTATCGATTGCCGTGGCTGAATCGCCTGCCGCAAGAGCCTCTTGGGCATTCGCGAAATAAGTCCGCGCCCGTTCGGGACTGCCCGCAGGCTGCTGGGCGCCCGCCGGGCAGAAGGCAACGACTCCTTGTAGCAGGGCGAACCCCGCCAGCAGCAACTTCGCAGTACGAAGACTTATTCCGGCCGATTTTTGAACCCGCCCGAAAAACAACCCCGATGCCACAGCCTGTCTCGAAACGGCGCTGGATACGCGCTTAAGTCGCACCTGAATTAATATATCTTGACTACCTGAAGGCCGTTCTGTATTTTTTGGAGCCAAGCTAGGCACTCAATCCTGTCTTCGGGAGGTGCTTTCTGGCTCGTCCAATCCTTAACAGTCTTATTTTTGCGGTGGCGCTGGTGGTCCTGGGTGGCCATCTTCTGCACGCCGAAGTAACAGGTTCAATGGTCGGAACCGTAGTCGACCAAAGCGGCGCTATTGTGCCCAATGCGACCGTGATCCTGAAGCACCCGGATACAGGACTGATGCGTCGAGTGCAGACGAACGCATCCGGCACCTACGAGTTCCTGAGCGTTCCTACCGGAGAGCACTACTCCATCGAGGTGAGCGCCCGGGGTTTTCAGACCTCGGTTCAGTCTGGCATCAAGCTCCAGGTCAACCAGCAATTCAGGGCGGATTTCAAGCTGGTGGTCGGTTCCGTCACCCAGACCGTGGAAGTTTCCACCTCTGCAGCCCAAGTAGACACCAGCAATACTCAGCTTGGAGACGTCATCGGAGACAAAAAGATGACCAGTCTGCCGCTGAACGGCCGCAGCTACATCGACCTGCTCGGCCTGCAGGCAGGCGTCATTCCGGTGTCGTCCGAAGCTGCGGTCAACGACCGGGCGGTATCTGGTAATGGCAGTTCCGGAAATGTCTCGGTGAACGGAGAGCGGGAGTCTACCAACTCCTTCCTGGTGAACGGTGGCGACGTGGAGGAAAGCGTCAATAACGGCGCATCCATCGTGCCCACGCTCGATTCGATCGAGGAATTTCGTCTTCTGACCAACTCGTTCAATGCTGAATATGGCCGTTTCTCCGGCGCGATTGTGAACGTGATAACCAAGAGCGGCACCAACCAACTTCACGGCTCGCTGTACGAATTCCTGCGCAACGACAAGCTCGACGCGCGAAGTTATTTCGATCCGACGCGGGGCGCGCTCAAACGCAATCAGTTCGGCGGCACCGTCGGCGGTCCAGTAATTAAGAACAAGGTCTTCTTTTTTGGCGACTACCAGGGCACTCGTGAAGTTTCCGGAGTCTCTTCGGGTCTGATCGTGGTGCCGTCAGTGGCGGAGAGAGGCGGCGATTTCTCCGATCTCGGAACGACTGGATTTTCGCCCTTTACCGGGGTAGTGCGGGGTGACGATACGATACCGGGCAACTTCCCGGTGGTGTTGAGCCAGCGGCTGGGCTACACGGTCACAACAGGTGAGCAGTATTGGTTTCCCGGCTGCACCACTACCAGTCAATGCGTGTTCCCAGGAGCGGCCGGTCCGGTGATCCCTAAGTCGGCCTGGTCCCCCGTAGCTGCGGCGACGTTGAAGTTCATCCCTACGCCCACCGGAAACCAGGGTGGGCAGCCTTTCTTCGCCAGCGCATCCAACAACTCGAACCTTCGCGATGACAAGTTCGGGACCAAGATTGATGTCAACGGAGGACGCTACGGCAACTTGTCCTTGTACTACCACTTTGACGATGCCACGTATTTAAGTCCCTTTAATACTTTTGCCAACGTGCCCGGCTTTTCTGTTACTACGCCGTCGCGGGCGCAGCAAATTGGGGTGAGCCACACCCTCATCATCAACCCTACCACGGTGAACGAGTTGCATCTGAACTACACCCGCTTCGCTTTCCTGAAGAACAAACCGATCGGTGGTCTCGGGAAGATCACTGATTTCGGATACGTGGAAGGGGGATTAGGAGTGATTCCGTCGAATCCGGCGCTTGAAGGTGTAGCGCCCATCACCTTCGGCCAGACCGGCGTGGGCTTCGGCCTCCCCGACGGTACGACCGGACAGTTCAACAACACCTACCAGATCAGCGACAACTTCTCCAAGGTGAGCGGCAAACACACGCTCAAGTTCGGCGGCGATGTCCGCTACATTCAGGTGAACGAGCGTAACACCTACACTTCCAATGGCTGGTTTGAGTTCGATGGAGGCGAAACCGGTAACGACTTCGCCGATTTCTTACTGGGTGCCCCTGATTTCTTTAACCAGACCAGCCTCCAGCTGCTGGATTCCCGCACCAAGTATTTCGGGCTGTATGCGCAGGATAGTTACAAGGCCAGATCCGATCTCACCATCAATTATGGATTACGCTGGGACGTCAGCCAGCCCTTCTATGACACCAAGAATAGAATTCAGACCTTCGATCCCGGACATCAATCCAAGATTTACCCGGATGCGCCCGAAGGTTTTGTCTTCCCTGGGGATACCGGAGTGCCGCGCACGTTGGCGCCTACGCAATACAACCGATTTGCTCCACGGCTCGGCATTGCCTACTCGCCGGGAGCGACGGACGGGGCGCTGGGAAAGATCTTTGGCGGTCCCGGAAAAACCAGCATCCGCGCGGGAGGAGGATTTTACTACACCGCGATCGAGGATCTGACCCTCTTCAATGAGGTCGGCGATCCTCCCTTCGGACTGTTTTACGTCAGTCCGGTTCCGATCTATCTGGAGGAGCCTTACAAGGCCCGCATCGGGTCTATCGATCCAGGACAACGGTTCCCCTTCACCATTCCGGCGCCCGGGGCTACAGGAATCTGGGGAAAATATTTGCCCATTTCGACTGCTCCTACTTACAAACTTACCAACAAGCTTCCCTATTCCGAACAGTTTAACTTCACCGTGCAGCGACAGATTTCCGAAAGTTCTGTGGTAACGGTCGGCTATGTGGCATCGCGAGGACACCACCTGCTTTCGACCATCGAGTCGAATCCAGGCAACGCCGCCCTATGCTTGCAGGTTGCCGCCGCGCTCCCTGCGGGTCTGGGCTGCGGGCCATTTGGAGAAGACTCGATTTACACCTTGCCGAGCGGTCAAGTCGTCAATGGAACGCGCCCTTACTCGGTCACTTCGGGCCGAGGACTGCCCAATCAGCTCGATTTCCAGGCCAACACCTGGGAGGCGACGGTGGCCAATTCTTCTTATAATGCGCTGCAGGCCAGTTTGGAGAAGAAGGTGGGCGCCCTCCGCTTGCTGGCAGCTTACACCTGGTCGAAGTCCATCGATGACTCCTCGGGCTTCTACGATCAGATAAACCCGTACAATCCAAACAACAGCCGGGCTCTTTCCACCTTTGATATAGCCCACAATTTTGTGGTCAGTTACAGCTACGACCTGCCCTCTACGAAGTCGACCCACGGCGTCCAGGGCAAGTTGCTTTCCGGCTGGATGCTCTCGGGTATTACCCGCTTTACCACTGGTTTCCCGATCACCATGAGCGAGGACGACGATAACTCTCTTTGCGGCTGTGGCGGTGCAGACGTGCCCAACTATGATGGCCAGCCGATTCACTTCTTTAATCCGCGCAAGTCGGCGAACCATCAGTTCTTCTCGATCTCCCCGTTTACTCCGGAGGCCGTGGGCGTGGCGGGTAACTCGAACCGGCGTTTCTTCCACGGTCCGGGAATAAACAATTGGGACTTCGCCCTGGAAAAGAATACAGCCGTCACCGAGAAGACCAATCTTGAGTTTAGAGCGGAATTCTTCAATGCCTTCAATCACGCGCAGTTCGGCAATCCTTCTGGCGATATCAGTTCGAGCAGCTTCGGCCAGGTGGGCGGCGCCAGTGCTGGCCGGATCGGACAGGTGGCGCTGAAACTTTCTTTCTGAGCAGGCTGACCCCAGACGGCGTCGGCTCGTCTTCCGCTCTCACGCAGCAGTCCATAGAACCGGAGCAATCATGAACTTCCGTCTGCGAAGTGTCCGCTCTGCGCTCGCCCTGTGGCTCATCTGTGCTGCTGGGCCTGCCTTGTCCGCCCAAATGAACGGAGAGGCAGCCCGGGATTGGCCGGTTGTGTTTCGCGACACGTTGCAGCATGGCGTTTTACAGTTTTGGGTCGACCATGCTTTGGATAAAGAATATGGCGGCTTGCTGGGGCGGCTAAACCGGGAAGGACAGCCGATTTCTCCCGGTAATAAGTCCGTGGTGCTGATCTCCCGGTCGATATGGTCGTTTTCCGAAGCCTACCGTCGCTACCCGGATCCCGCTTATCAAAAATTGGCGGACGCTTGCTTAAAGTTTCTGCGCGAGAAAATGTGGGACAAGGAACGAGGGGGCTACTACTTCATGGTGAGCCGGGAAGGCCGCGTGATCGACTCGACCAAGCAGCTAAATCCCATGTCCTATGTGATGGAGGGGCTGGCGGAGTACGCCTTGGCCTTTCACGATAATCAAGCCGCCCGCGAGGCCCTGAACCTGTTCGAAGTGATCGACAGGCACGCCCACGATGAGCAGTACGGTGGTTACCGCATTGCATTTACGGCTGACTGGCAGTGGATTAAAGATTACAAGGATGGTCCCAACGCGGAAGGCTCATTCGGACGGAAATCCTACGACTGGCATCTCGGCCTGGTGGAGGCGCTGGCGACTTTGTACGACGTTACCGGTGATGCTCGCGTGCGGGCGCGCCTGGAAGAGTTGCTCGACATTTTCGTCAACAAAATCATCGATGCGGAAGCTGGCTACGGTCGATACTATTTTCATGATGACTGGAGCGTAGCCGACCGCGATGGTGATTCCAAACAGTGCGAGTATGGACTCGATCTGGAAGCCAGTTGGCTGCTGACGGAAGCGGCCGAGCGGGTTGGGCGAAATCAGGACACCCGGATTCGGCACGCCAGTCTGGCGCTGGTCGACCATGCCTTGCGCGACGGATTCGACAAAGATCGTGGCGGCGTCTACCGCCTTGGGCCCGCGGCGGGACCAGCTTCGAATATGAACATGGAGTGGTGGCAACAAATGGAGGCTCTCGTGGCTTTCCTGAATGCCTACCAGTTCACCGGCGATCCCAAGTATTGGAAAGCCTTCAACCTGGAAGCTCATTTTGTGCTGGACCACTTTGTTGACCACCAATACGGCGAGTTGTACACAGCCATCTTTCAGGACGGCAGAATCGACGACGTGAAGGTCGATCCCTGGAAGGCTCCCTATCACGTCACTCGGGCGTTTCTGGAAATCATCTCCCGATTAGGTGGCGCGCTGTAGCGGGGTGGCCTGGTTCGGCTCATCACTAAAGACGTACTAGCTTGATAATTGTGGCGCCGATGCCGCCTGCGATCAACGGGCCGACGATCGGCACCAGGGCATAGCCCCAGTCTGAATTTCCTTTGTTGCTGATCGGCAAAATTGCGTGGGCCAGGCGCGGACCAAAGTCACGAGCCGGGTTCATGGCATATCCGGTCGGTCCTCCTAGACTCAGGCCAAGCGCCCATACCAGAATTCCCCACAAACACGGGACGAATCCAACTGCAAGACCGCTGGAGGAGACGGCCTTACTGCCGAAGCTGAAACCCACAACAATCAGGCAGGTGGTGGCGATGATCTCAGTCAGCAAGTTGGCGGGAAGGTTGCGGATGGCGGGTCCAGTACAGAAAATCGCCAACTTTGCTCCCTCGTCGGGCGTCACTCTCCAATGCGGCAGGTAGGTCATCCAGACGAGACCGGCACCGGTAAAAGCTCCCAGAATCTGCGCAATCCAGAACAGGCCGACTTTCGACCAGTCTCCCGACAGGAGAGCTACGGTCAATGTGATCGCCGGATTAATGTGGGCGCCCGGGCTGCCGAACGCGACGGCCGTAAAGATGCCCGCCACGACGGCCAGGCCCCATGCCGTTGCAATGACGATCCAGCCCGAGTTTTCGCCTTTGGATTTCTTCAGAAGAACGTTGGCGACGACGCCGTCCCCCAACAGAATCAGCACCAGCGTACCCATAAACTCGCCCAGAAATGGTCCATGCATCACGTGGGCCTCCTTGTTCGATTGTCCGAAATGTAACCCGGGCGAATTCTCCCGCGTGGCAACGAAACAGCCTATGGGGATTCCGCCCAATCGAACGAACGCGTTACCGCCTTTTTCCAGAAGTGATAAAGGCGCTCGCGAGATTGCGGATCCATCTTGGGCTCCCACCGCCGATCGACTGCCCAGTTGGCCACGAGTTCTTCGGTACTGCGGAAAAATCCAACCGCGAGTCCCGCTGCATAAGCAGCACCAAGAGCTGTGGTCTCTTTTACCATCGGACGCACCACTGGCTTCGCCAGAATGTCGGATTGGAATTGCATCAGCAGCTCGTTCATCACCATGCCCCCGTCAGTACGCAGGACATCGAGTGTAATGCCCGAATCCTTGGCCATGGCATCGACGACCTCGCGTACCTGAAATGCCGTCGCCTCCAACACAGCACGGGCGATGTGGCCCTTGTTCACAAAGCGGGTCAACCCGGTGATCACACCGCGCGCATCGTCCTTCCAATAGGGCGCGTACAAACCGGAGAAAGCGGGAACGAAATAAACGCCGCCGTTGTCATTTACGGTGCGGGCGAGCGGCTCAACGTCGGAACTCTTATCGATGAGTCCGAGATTGTCGCGAATCCAATGCACCAGGGCGCCGGTAATCGCGATGCTCCCTTCCAGCGCATAACAGGCCGGGTGCGTGCCAACCTTGTACGCTAACGTGGTGAGTAGACCAAATTTCGACATCACCGCTTTTTCCCCGGTATTCATCAGCATGAAGCAGCCGGTGCCGTAGGTGTTCTTGGCCTCTCCTGGCTTAAAGCACGCCTGACCCACCAGGGCGGCCTGCTGATCGCCGAGATCGCCGGCGATCGGAACCCCCGCAATGGCCGGCAGGTTCGCCGCGCCGTACACTTCGCTGCTGGAAACAATCTTCGGCAGCATCTGAAGCGGAATACCGAAATCTCTCAGTATCTCCTCATCCCAGCGCAGCGCCTCCAGGTTCATTAGTTGCGTGCGGCTGGCGTTGGTCACATCGGTCAGGTGAACACCACCCTGCGGTCCACCGGTGAGGTGCCAGATCAGAAAAGTATCGATATTGCCAAACAAAAGATCGCCGGCTTCAGCTTGTGCGCGAGCACCCGCAATGTTTTCCAGAATCCAACGAAGCTTGAGACCGCTGAAATATGTAGCCAGCGGAAGTCCTGTTTTCGCGCGATAGCGGTCCTGCCCGCCAGCGGCAGCAAATTCGGCTACCGCTGGAGCCACGCGCGTGTCTTGCCAGACGATGGCGTTGTAGACCGGCTTTCCACTTTTCCTGTGCCAGACCACTGTGGTCTCGCGCTGGTTGGTGATCCCGATGGCAGCCAAATCTTGCGGTCGCAACCCGCGAGCATCCATTGCTTCCCGGATAACATCGCTCGTCCGTCGCCAAATTTCTTCGGGATCATGCTCCACCCATCCGGGTCTGGGATAGATCTGCTCGTGTTCCTTTTGAGCGGAACTCACGATGCGTCCAGAAGCGTCGAACACGATGAACCGCGAGCTGGTGGTTCCCTGATCAATGGCGCCGACGTAGCTTCCCATCGTTAGTTTCCTCTCTCACCGCCTGGACCACGACCATCGAATGTTCGGATATCGTTCGACGAAGCCTGGATTCTAGCGCGAGTGCCCGGCTGTGTGCACGAGGAAGGCTGCAAAACACGAGCCTGCCGTCGCAAAGGCTATCATCATTATGCGGAGCGGACTTGCAGAGGAAGGTGCGCGGTCCGGGAAGGTCCAGAAGAGAGGCGCTGCTTACAGTCCCGGAACCGGTGGGCAGCCGGGAAATTCCAATAAATACTTGTTTCCCATAAAGCCGAGATATTCGATTCCGATCTTACTGGTGAAAAAACCATCGGTGGTCAGATTGCGCAGAAATGCGAAGAACTCCACGCCCTGACTGATGCCGGGATCGGTCTTCGCGTTCTTGTTATAGGCGATAAGGTCGAGAATCTGTTTTTGTTGCTCTGGAGCGCAGTCCAGATAGGGCTTGCCGTAACGATCGGAACAAGTGAGGTCAAGCCACATCAAGCCCCCGCCCAGCTTCAGCTGATATTCGTCATTCTCACTGGTGAGCAGATCGATGAATTCCGGCGCCCCGGCTTCAACTGCGCCGCCCGAGTCGGCATCGGGGGGAATGATGGTTTGGCAAAGCGCCTGCAACGTTTTGTACTGGTTGGGAGGGAAGAACTTCGGCGTGTACTGGCCGGCAGGGGCGGCGGCTTTTTCCTCCGAGATTATGTGATGGACGTATTCGGCCGCTTCGAGCGGGATTACCCGCAGCACGGAACCGGCAACGGTGCCCAGAGTGAGCGACTTCAGAATATTGCGGCGGGAGATCAATTTTGTCGACATCAGTTCCCCTTTTGGAGGCCGCGCTCAGTGTTTCGCCTCGAAGCGCTACAAGCTTCCCTGCTTCGCCTGAGCAAGCAGGTATTCTGAGGCGCGCCAGGAGAGCGCCAGGATCGTGAGCGTCGGATTTTTCTCCGAGTTAGTCACGAAGCAGGCGCCATCCGTAACGAAAACATTTCTTACGTCATGAACCTGGCAGTATTTGTTCAGCACCGAGGTCTTCGGATTGTCACCCATGCGCGCGCCTCCAACCTCGTGAATGATAACTCCGCCGTCGGCGATGCCATACGGACGCTCGGGATCGGGCTTTTCCATGGTCATGTAGGTGCCGCCGGCGGTTTCGACGATAGAGCGAAAGGCTTCCTGCATATCCTTCGCCATCTTGATCTCGTTGTCACTCCATTTCCAGTGGAAGCGCAACACGGGGATGCCCCAGCGATCGACAGTGTCGGGGTCGATGTCGCAATAGCAGTTCTCATTGGGAATCATTTCACCGCGGCCGCTGAAACCGATGGTTGTGCCGTACCGGCTACGGCATCTCTGCTTGAGAGTCGCGCCGTAGCCTTCGAACTCTTCGCACAGATGGTGAAATTGGCCGACTCCGGGCATGCCTGGACCGCCCCCGAATTCGATGTGGTAGCCGCGCAGAAAGTCGTTCTTGCGATCGAATTTCCACCAGGGCATGTACATGTGCATACCCCCTACGCCGTCATGATTGTGACGCGGCACTTTCTCCATCTGAGGGAAGTATCCGGCTCCGTCCGACCCCACGGTATCGGTGAGATAACGGCCCACGGCGCCGGAAGAATTCCCCAGGCCGTCGGGAAAGAGCGAAGGCCGCGAGTTCAGCAGGAGACGCGCAGACTCGCAGGCGCTGGCGCCGACCACAAAGGCGCGAGCACGGACCTGTTTTTCAGTGCTGGTGGCTTTGTCGATATAGGAAACCGCTTTGGCCTTCCCGTCCTTACCTATCACGATCTCGCGCGCCATGGCGCCAGTAATGAGGGTAAAGTGTCCGGTCGCCTGGGCGGGCGGAATCATTACCTGACTGGAGCTGAAGTTCGAGGCTGTGATGCAACCACGTCCGCATTGAGCGCAATAGTGGCAGGCGGGACGGCCATTCAGCGGCTTGGTAAGAATCGCCAGCCGGGAAGGAATGCAAGGAATATTCAGCTGATCGCAGGCCTTCTTGATGATGGTTTCGGTGCAGCGCGGCCGCGGCGGCGGAAGGAACACTCCGTCCGGCGCGCTGGGAATGTTTTCCCGGGTGCCGAATACGCCGATGTAGCTTTCGACTTTGTCGTAGTAAGGCGACAGCTCCTCGTAGCTGATGGGCCAGTCGTCGCCCATGCCGTCGTTGGAGCGCACTTTGAAATCGACGGGAGAGAAGCGCAGGGCGATGCGGCCCCAGTGATTCGTGCGTCCACCTACGATGCGGGAACGAAACCAGCGGAAGCGGCTTCCCTCAGCCGTGGTGTAAGGTTCGCCATCAATTTCCCAGGCGCCATTGGGCGCCATGAATTCACCGCCAAATTCCGCCAGCTTGCCACCTACACCGGCGCCACGATGTGCCAGCTGGTAGGGCCAGACATGTTCTTTGTAGTCTTTCTCCGGATTTAGCGGCGGTCCGGCCTCGAGCATAGCGACGTCGAGTCCGCCTTCGCTAAGAACCTTGGCGGCGGTGCCGCCTGCGGCTCCTGATCCGATGATGCACACGTCATAGGTTTTGGGTGAGCGAATCACCTGGGCCATGAGTTCTCCGATACCGGCGTGAGCGATCGAATCGATGGAGGTTCGAAGCTACTCAACAGCGTGCAAACGCAGTTCGCGCCTCCCCGATACATGGATGACGTCAGAATCGCAGCTTCTCCAGGTAGTCGTAGCTGGCTTTGATGTTCTCGATCGGCTCCTTGGGACGGTCGTGCTCCACGATATAAAGCTTGATTCCGGCTTTGCCAGCCTGCGAAAAGATGCGCTTCCAATCGATGATTCCGCTGCCTACCGCGGTCAGGTCCACGGAATCGCCGAAATTCTGCGCTCCACCGGTGGTGATCTGAGGAATTTTCTTGAGGTCCTTCACGTGAACCAGCGGGAAACGCCCCGGATAGTCGTTGAAGTATTTCACCGGATCGGCCCCCGCGGCAGTAACCCAGCACAGATCCATTTCCATCTTGACGAGTTGTGGATCGCACTGCTGCAGCAGGAGATCGTACGGTAACCGGCCATCGACAGGAAGAAACTCGAACCAGTGATTATGGTAGGCGAACTGGAAGCCAGCTTTCTTGCTGGCCGCGCCGGCGCGATTGAAAGTTTCGACGACGCTTTTCCAGCCCTCGGGTTGCTTGCGAACTTCTTCGTCGACCCAGGGATTGACGATGTATTCATGCCCGAGGATATGGCTGGCTTCGAGGACCTTGGGAAAGTTCTCCGGAGAGAGACTTTTGTAATTCACATGCGTCGAGGGCGCAACCAAGCCATGATGATCGAGGGAGTCGCGCAACTCCTGCGGGGTTTTCCCGAAGTAGCAGACCTCGCTATTATCGAAAGTGAAGCCGGCCAATTCGACGTGCGTGTAGCCAACCCCGGCGACTTTGGCCAAGGTGCCGTCGAAGTCCTTCGCGATTGCGTCGCGGACGGTGTAAAGCTGCACGGCGATGGTCCCGATCTTATGATCGGCGGCCGCCCAGGAAACTCGATTCGCCATGACCGTGGCTGCGGTCATCATGCCCAGAAAACTTCGACGATCCATTCCTGTTCCCCTCTCTGAAGTTGGAGCCGACTTTCAATCCTACATCCTACCCAGAGGTTCCGAGCAGTTCATCACGAACATTTTTCAAGACGTAGAACGCGCGTTCCACGCCGACATCACCGGGTAGGATCGGGTCTTCGTTTTCAATGCTGAGAATGCCCTGATAGCCGACCTCCATGTAGGCGCGAACAATCTCTTTCCAGGTGCTGGCGCCATGTCCATATCCGACGGCACGAAAGTTTTCGGAGGCTTCGGGGTCGTTGGGCGTGAAAGCGAAGTTGAGCACGCCGTACTTGGCCACGTTGTTCTTGTACATGACTGTGTCTTTCATGTGGGCGTGAAATAACGCGCCCTCTTTGGCCAGCAGGTGGATGACCTCAACCGCGTCGCAGCCCTGCCAGAACAGATGGCTGAGATCGCAATTGGCGCCGATCTCTTCACCCACAGCGTCTCGCAGCTTGAGCAGAGTCTTCGGGTTGTAGACCACGAAGTTGGGGTGCATTTCGAAAGCCAGCCTGTGGATGCCGTGCTCGCGGGCGAATTTCGCTGCCTGCTTCCAGTAGGGAATGACTTTTTCCTTCCATTGCCAGTCGAGAGCGCGGGCCTGTTCATCGGGCCAGCGATAGGTAACCCAGACTGGAGTGGTATCGACGGGGCTGCCACCGGGACAGCCGGAAAATCCAACGATGACCTTGACTTCCAACTTTTCAGCCAAAAGAACAGTGCGGCGAAAAGCTTCGGCATCGCGGGCGGCAATGGCAGCGTCAGGATGGATAGGATTCCCGTGGCAACTCAGGGCGCCGACCTGAATGTTGCGGTCTTCAAATTTCTTTTTCCAGGCACGCAGCTTGATGGGATCCTCGAGCAAGTCCTTTACCGGACAGTGATAGGAGTCTGGATAGCCTCCGGTTCCGATTTCTACAGCTTCGATTCCCAGGGCGGAGATCTTCTCGATCATCTGGTCGAGGGATAGCGTGGAGTAGACCGGATCGAAAACACCGATGGGGATTTTCCGCAAGGAACCCGGGGGAGAGGGATCTGAATTCCGTATGGCTGCTCCGGGCGCAGCGGAAGCCGGAGATGAAGCGGTAACAGCGGCGGTTATCATTCCGCCGCTCGTCACAAGAAAGCTTCTGCGGCTCACACAACTCGGGGTACTCGGGTGCATGGTTTGTCTCGGGACGTGGACTGCAGGCGGACCAGCCCGCAGCAGCATTATACCCATGCAGGGGCGGTGCCCATCCGCGAATCGTCTTCGCCCCAGCATCCCAGGGCAATCTTGATTGCTGAAACAAGCGTAGTCGGCTAAATGGCAGCCGATCGCGGCATGGTTGCCAAGCCCTCGTGCTCCACGGTGGATTTGGGGGGCGGGTTGAAACAATTCACGGATCGCCACATTGCTGTACCCGGGTGGCTTGCGGAGGCGTTGGTTCGGGTCATCCCAACTCGGCTCGATGTGGTGACATTCCTGCGTAGCGGATGACGTGCCTTGCACCCTATAATTCCTCCGATTCCTCGGAGGGACCTAAACAATATGAGATTCCGCTCACTTGCTTTGCGCTTTGGTGCACTGATCTGTGCTCTTTTTTTCCTGGCTTCGTCCCTGGCGGCTCAGTCTGCTCCATCCGCACCACCAGCGCCGCGGGCTATCACGATCGACGATGTCTTCGAAATCCGCGAGGTGCGTGATCCCCAGATCGCGGAGGATGGGAAGTGGGTGGCCTACACCGTCGCGACGGCCTCATTAAAGAAGGACAAAACGGAAACGCGCATCTGGATGGTGCCGGCCGCCGGCGGCGATGCTATCGCTATGACCGCCGAAGGCGTTTCCTCTTCGCATCCGCGTTGGAGCCCGGACGGAAAATATCTCGCATTTCTCTCCAAGCGCAACGAAGGCAAGACACAGGTATGGCTGCTCAATCGAATGGGCGGCGAGGCGCAGCGGCTGACGGATGCGATTCAAGATGTGAACGATTTTGCCTGGTCACCCGACAGCAAGCGACTGGTGATCGTCCTGCGAGACCCCACCCCTGAAGAATTGGACGAGGCCAAGGCCAAAGATAAAGACAACCCCGGCACCGAGGACAAAGATAAGGACTCAAAGGACAAAAAGCCGAAGACGCCGCGGCCGTTCGTAGTGGACCGATATCGCTTCAAGACCGATACGGTTGGGTATCTGGACCGCCGCCGTACCCATTTGTATGTCTTCGATGTGGCAACCAAGTCGCTGGTGCAAGTCACTTCCGGGGACTTCGACGATGAGGAACCAGCGTGGTCTCCCGACGGTAAGCTGCTGGCATTTCGCAGCAACCGCTCCACTCCCGATCCCGATCGTACCTATGACTCCAATATCTGGGTGGTCGCCGCCGACAACACCGACAAGGGTGCGCACCTGACTCAGGTGACCACGAACCCCGGCGCGGACATCGCGCCCTCCTGGTCGCCGGATGGCAAGTGGATCGCCTACGTCACTCAACTGGATCCGAAGCTGTTTCAGTACGGCACCCGCCACATCGCAGTTTCTCCCGCGACGGGCGGTCAAGCTAACGTGTTGACGCGGACCTTCGATCGCATGTCGAGGTCACCGCATTTCTCGCCCGACGGCCAGTTCATCTACTTCATCGCCGATGACGACGGTTCGGTGAACTTGTGCCGCATTCCGGCAAGCGGCGGAGAAATCACGCGACCGATTCCAGGGCGGGTTGTGGTCTCCGGTTACACCGTCGCCAAGTCAGGGGATCTGGCGGCGCAGATTACGAGCATGGACCGGCCCGCCGAGATCTTCGCTTCTACCACCTCCGGGGGCCCATTAACCCGCATTACGCACGTGAACGATGGGTTCATGACCAAGATCAAAGTCGTGACCCCGGAGTACGTCAAGTTCAAGAGTAAGGACGGCACCACGGTTGCGGGTTATCTGTTCAAGCCGCTGGATTACGCGGCGGGGAAAAAGTATCCGGCGCTTTTGCACCCGCACGGCGGACCGGTAGGCGCTTATCACGGTGAGTTTGACCATTTTTCGCAGCTCTTCGCGGCCAACGGATACGTAGTGTTGGAGCCGAATCCACGCGGATCATCGGGCTATGGGCAGGATTTCTGCAAGGCCATCTATGCCGATTGGGGAAACAAGGACTACCAGGACGACATCGCTATGGTCGACTACGCCATTGCGCAAGGCGTGGCCGATCCAGACAAGCTGGGCGTGGGCGGCTGGTCGTATGGCGGCATTTCGACGGACTTCATTATTGCGCAGACGGCGCGCTTCAAGGCAGCGATTTCCGGAGCGGGGTCGGCTTTCTTCGCGGCGTTGTACGGACATGACCAGTACATCCTCGACTACGATACCGAACTCGGTCGTCCCTGGGAAAACCAAGCGGTGTGGGACAGAATCTCGCCGTACTACAGAGTCGCAAACATCACCACGCCGACGCTGTTCATGGGCGGCGACATCGACTGGAATGTGCCCATTCTCGGCGGCGAGCAAATGTACCAGGCAATGAAGAGCCTGGGCCGCGAGACCGAACTGGTGGTGTATCCGGGCGAGTACCACAGCTTCAAAACGCCTTCACATATCAAAGACCGGCTCGAGCGCAACCTCAGTTGGTACGCCCACTACGTCAAAGCCGATGGTAGCCCGGCGCGACCAGTGGCGAAAGCAGACTAGGGAGTGGGAGCTTTGCCACAAGCTGGTCCTGCGCATTTTTGTATGGGAAAAGACTTGATCTTTTCCCCGATGGCGGTTTTGTGTGAGACTTGGACCCTGAATGAACTGAATCCAAAATGAGGTAAAATGACCCCTTCCAAACTAGCCCTGATCGTCGTCTCGTGCACCGTGTTCTGCGCCGCCGTTCCTTTGCCTTCCCAGGAATTGAACTCAATCTTCGCACGCGATCCCGGCCAGGCTATCGATCAGCAGTACACTGACCAGATTCACAAATACACTACGGATCCCTCCTTCATTTCTCCGCTGGTGGACTACCTTCCGGCCTCGAAGACCGTCCCCACGCCTGCCAAGGTGCTCGGCGACGTCTCGGGCGCACCCGACATGCTTCCCTACGCGGAAGATGTGTACAAGTATTTCCGTCTGCTGGAGGCGAACAGTCCGCGGGTAAAGGTCTTTACCATCGGCCATTCCGAGGAAGGACGAGAGATGATCGCCGCCGCCATCGCCGATCCCAAGCTTCTCGCTGGCGCGAAAGAGAATGATGCTCGCCTGGCCCAGCTTGCGGACCCCCGCACGATCGCCCTCGATGACTCCAAAGCGCGCCAGATCCTCGACCAAGTGTGGCCCGTGTACTACATCACCGGCACCATTCATTCCCCCGAAACCGGCGCTCCTACCGCCCTGATGGAACTTGCCTATCGACTGGCTGTCGACGAGGCGCCCTATATCAAATACATCCGTTCCCACATGATCGTGCTCATCACACCCGTGGTCGAAGTCGACGGCCGCGACCGCATGGTCGATATTTATAAGTGGCACAAGGCTCATCCCGGTCAGATTTGGCCGCGCCTTCTTTACTGGGGTCACTACGTTGCCCACGACAATAACCGCGACGCTATGGCCATGACCCTCAATCTGACCCGGAACGTGCTGAACACTTATCTTGACTGGCACGCGCAAGTGTTGCACGACTTGCACGAGTCGGTTCCCTTTCTGTACGACAACACGGTGGGCGACGGACCCTACGACGCATGGGTGGATCCCATCCTCGCCGATGAATGGGCGGAGTTGGGCTGGAACAACGTTGCCCAGATGCAGAGTTTCGGCATGCCCGGAGTCTTTACCCACGGCGACTTCGACACCTGGAGTCCCGGCTACCTGATGTTTCTAGCCGGCACACACAATGGCATCAGCCGCCTCTACGAAACTTTCGGCAACGGCGGCGCTGATACCGAGAAGCGCATCCTCCAGCCTGAAGAGTACTCCCGCACCTGGTATCGCCAGAATCCCCCGCTTCCGGTGGTGACCTGGTCGCAGCGCGATAACAACAACTACGAAGAGAGCGCTTTGCTCTCCACCCTTTCTTACTTCTCGCATAACACCCACCATTTCCTCGAGAACTACTACATCAAAAGCAAGCACGCTATCGAAAAACCATCACTGGAAGGACCAGCAGCCTATGTGATCCCTCCCGACGCAGCCGATACGAATCGCCAAATCGAGTTACTCAAGGTATTGAGGCGGCAACACGTCGAGATTCAGCAGCTATCCGCCGCGACCACTTCCACTCTCCCCGGTGAAAAGCGCGGAGAGAAGCCGAAGGAGGAAACCTTCCCCGCCGGCAGCATCGTCATCAGAATGGATCAGCCCTATTGTCGCGTCGCCGATGCGCTGCTCGACCGTCAGTTCTGGGCAGCCGGCGATCCGCAGAAGCATCCTTACGACGACACCGGATGGTCTTTTACTCACCTCTTCAATCTGAAAGTTGCCCGCGTTCTCGATCCTTCGATCCTCAAGTCCAGAATGACTCCCCTTGACGATCCAGCGAGTCTTGCCGGCAAGGTCTCCGGTTCCGGCGCGGTGCTTGCCGTAGCCAATACCAGCCAGGTTTCGCTACTGCCGCTGGCCTACAAACTCAAGAACGCGACCATCCAGGTCGCTGAAAAGTCTTTCGACGCCGAGGGCAAACATTTCCCGGCAGGCTCGATGCTCATCACCGGCGCTCCCGATGACCGCATCGCCGGAACTTTGCGCGATCTATCACTGGACGCATCACGACTCGGCGCAGCGCCTTCCGTACGGCTCCACACGGTCACCGCTCCCCGCATAGCATTCATGCATACCTGGCTCGGCACCCAGACTGAAGGCTGGTGGCGCTATGTCTTCGATACCGAGGGTATACCCTTCGATTACATCAGCACGCAGACCGTGGCCAAAGAAGAGGACCTGCGCACAAAGTACGACGTCATCATCTTCGCTCCTGTTGGCCGTTCTTCCACCCTCGACATTCTCAACGGCATTCCCCTGTGGAACAATCCGATGCCGTGGCAGAAATCCGAGCTAACCCCAAACCTCGGCGCCCTCGACAGTACCTCTGACATACGCCCCGGCTTGAGTTACGAAGGCCTCGCTCATGTGAAGAAGTTCGTTGAGCAAGGCGGGCTGCTCATCACTTGTGAAGACACCGCCCAGTTCGCCATTGAGACCGGTCTTGCCCCGGGCGTCAGCGTCGCTCCCCGTGACGACGCGCGTCTTGTGGGCACGGTGCTCAACACCATCTTCGCTGCCCGCGACAATCCCGTCGCCTTCGGTTACGGAGCCGGCGTCCCGGTCATCAGCGCCAACGGCATGGCTTTCAACGTCAGCAATACGCTTGGCCGCGGGGGAAATCGCATTTTGACCGACCCCCTGACCGACCCATTGGACCCCTACGCGAAACGGGCTACAGGGCGCGGTAGCATCGACGACAGCGATGAGCCTCAGGGCAGAAAGATCGTCGAGCCTGAGCCGCTCGTGAAGCAGCAGCCGTGGGAGCCTAAACATCTGGATGAGGAACAGACACGCAACAACCCGCAGGTGATTCCGGTTCAGAGCCGGCCAGATGTCATCCTGCGCTTCTCCGACGCCAAGACCCTCTTGCTCGACGGCCTACTCGACAAGGCATCGTCGATTGCCGAGCATGCCGTCGTGGTAGACGCGCACCTGAGCCAGGGAAATGTGTTGCTGTTCGGCAACAATCCCATCTATCGAGGCGAGACCGTCGGCACCTACGCCTTGGTATTTAACGCCATCCTCAACTATCAGTACCTGGCACACGAGCCCGTACCCGCAGACCGGCATTGACTCGACTTGAAACCGGAAGCTTGGTATTTCGCTGTTGAAGGTGATAAGCGGAAGCGCGCTCCCCTTTAACGCGCAACGCATTCTATTTGGACGAATCTCCCGAAGGGCAGCCGCGAGGGCAACGGCCCTCCCGTAATTCGGTTGTCAAGGAACGTATCTGGAGGCTTTCACCTCCAAGGTTCCTTTCGCGGAGATGTCTTCTGATGATCTCCCAACCATGATGTCGAACGTGCCAGGCACCACGACCCACCGCATGTCTCGGCTCAAAAGTTGCAAGTCCTCAGGCCCAAGCCTAAATGTCATAGTTTTTTTCTCGCCCGCATTGAGGGCGATCCGCTCAAAACCGCGCAGTTGCTTGACCGGAGTCGCCACAGGAGTGAAGCGTTCGTGAAGGTATAGCTGAACGGGTTCAATTCCCGGCCGTTTTCCGGTGTTCTCGACATCTACAGTCACGTGGAACTCGCTCTCGTTGTAAATCTCTGCCGGTGCAACGCGGAGATTGCTGTATTCGAACTGCGTATAGCTGAGCCCATAGCCGAAGGGATACAAAGGGGTCGCGGGCATATCGACGTAACCTTGGGTATGTGTCCAAGCACCCTTGATCCAGTACTCTTTGGATGGCGGATAGTTGTAATAAGCTGGCAGCTGTCCCACACTGCGAGGAATCGTGATCGGCAAACGGCCGCTGGGATTGTAATCGCCGAAGAGGACATCAGCGACCGCATTGGCACCCTGCTCACCCGGTTCCCAGGCTTCAACAATGGCAGGGATGTGCTCAGCTTCCCAGCGGATCGAGAGCGGCCGACCGTTAATTAGTACAAGAACAGTGGGTGTGCCTGTCGCCTGAATGGCCCTGACCAGGTCTTCCTGCACCCCGGTCAGATCGAGACTGGCGACATCGTAGCCTTCGCCATCGGTTGGCGGGGGCTGATCCTCGTCACCTTCTCGCCTCGCTTGTTCGCCTACGACCACGATGGCGACATCGGCGCCTTGAGCGGCTTGAACGGCTGGCTGGAAGCCGGATCTATCCTGATCGTTAACGTTGCATCCCTTGGCATAAATTACTTGCGCTGAAGGTGCGACCTTCGCTTTGATGCCGTCCAGAATGGTCGCCACATGTTGAGGTACCACCATAGGTGAGTAATCTCCAAACAGGTTCACCACGTTTTGCGCATTCGGACCAATGACGGCAATCGACTTCAGGTTTTTCTTGAGAGGCAGAAGATTGCCTTCGTTTCTCAATAGGACGATGCCTTCTCGTGCGGCATCGAGCGCCAGCTTCTGATGTTCCGCCGAATGCATCACCTGTTTGGCATGATCGAGATCAACGTACGGATGCTCGAATAGCCCAAGGCGGAATTTCACTTCCAATACTCTCCGGACGGCCCGATCCACCAGCACCATGGGAATTTGTCCATCCTGCACACTCTGAATCAGCGGCCCCATATAAGCTGGCTCGTAGGTAATGTTCAGATCGACGCCAGCGCGGAGCGCCAGCGCGCCGGCTTCCTTTTGCGTCGGGACTATGCCTTCATAAAGGAGGGTTCCGAATCCCTCGCCTTCACTGGTGACAATTCCCTTAAAGCCGAGTTCCTGCCGCAAGACATCGTTCATCCACTTCTCGGAGCCGTGGGCTGGAATGTCTTCGATGTCGGGGTAGCCTGCCATCACTCCCAGAGCGCCGTTCTTGGTGATGGCGGAAATCCATGGAGGCAAAACGTCGCGGCGTAAGGTGCGCTCCGACAGACCGACGGCGCCCCGCTCCAGGCCAGCGAACGGTTCACTCTGCGTGGGAAAATCTGTCATGAGGGCGATGACCCGATCAGGCGCATCGACGTTAGGACCTTGGGCTCCACGCACGATGGCCTCTGCGATCCGAGAGCAGAGGTACGGATCCTCCGTATAGGCTTCTTCATTACGCCCCATCCTGGGATCTCGATCGAGTTCCAGAACCAAGGTCGACAGGACATGAATCCCGACGGCTCGCGCTTCCTGCGCGGAAGCGGCATAGATCGCATTCACGAGCGGCATGTCGAAGGTGCTGCCCAGAGCAAGACCTTCCGGAAAAACGGTTGCGCCTGAGAACATGGCTCCGTGAGTGCCTTCTTCGTCTTCCAGGAGAGGAATTTTGAGGCGTGTTTGGGTCAGCGCGATTTTTTGCAGCGCATTGAAATACTCGACCTGTTGCTCGGTCCCTTCGTGCAAGATTGTGTCCGCGAGAGTAAAGAAGCCACTGCCGGGGCCGATTTCGTCCGTATAGGTTCCAGCGGTAAATCTCTTGCACGCCTCCATCTTTTCGGGGATGCTCTTTCCGAGTTGATCCACGTACACACAAGGTAGGTTCAGCTGGCCGACTTTCTCCTTCAAAGTCATCCGGCTCATCAGATCGTCGACCCGCATCTCGATCGGTTGCTTGGGATCAAGATAGATAGGGGTGCCAGGAGCTTGTGGATGCAGGCGAAGAGGCAACATCACCAATAGCAGGATCGGCAGCACACCGACCGATCGTTGTAAGCTTCTTGGGAGACTAGACTGCATTCCCCACTTTATGTCGAGCTTTCCCACCGGAGTACCTTTGGTCTGCATCGAACGGACAGCGTATCATTCCAAGACGACATTTTTATCCCCGGACGAATTCTGATCATTTATCCAAGCACCAGATCGAGGGCAACAGCATCGGCGAATGCTCGGAAGTCCCGATCCCGCGTGAGGAGCGGAATGCGTCCGTCGATACAGCTTTGGGCGATTAGCGCGCTGCCGCCGCATTTGCATCGTAGACCAACTTTCCTCCCACGA
Source organism: Terriglobales bacterium (assembly GCA_049582765.1). Taxonomy (GTDB): domain Bacteria; phylum Acidobacteriota; class Terriglobia; order Terriglobales; family Acidobacteriaceae; genus JBAUUQ01. The sequence goes on along the minus strand of JBAUUQ010000038.1, from coordinate 15,404 downwards.
AGGTTTTCACAATTCTTGTGTCTCGGATTCTCACCGGATCAATGGAAAAGATATCGTCACTGAGAAGAACCATGTCGGCGAGTTTGCCGGGCGTGATCGACCCCTTCTCCGTCTCCTGAAATTCGGCGTAGGCTGAGCCCATGGTGTACGCCTCCACCGTTTCTGCCACAGTCAGCTTCTGTTCGGGGAACCAGCCGCCTGGATTCTTGCCGTCCAGGGTTGCACGGGTCACGGCGGCATAGACGGTCTGCATGGGGTCGAGAGGCGCCACCGGCCAATCTGTGCCAAAGGCAAGGCGGACGTGGTGATCGAGGAAAGTGCGGAATGCGTAAGTGCGACTGGCGCGATCATGGCCGAGATAGCGCTCCACAAAACGGCCATCGTCGATGGCATGGTAAGGCTGCATCGATGCGATGACGTGGAGCTGGGCAAAGCGTTCGAAGTCCTTCGCCGCCATGTGCTGGGCGTGCTCGATGCGGAAACGGCGATCAGTCTCGCCGTGCGCCTTGATCACGTCGGCATAAAGATCGAGGATGGTCGAAATCCCCTCATCGCCAATGGCATGGGTGCAGATCTGCAAACCGGCGGCATCGGCAGCCATCATGCGGTCGCGCATGGCAGATACCGGGTTCATCTCGTCGGATAGTAATCCGCGATTATTGGTCTGATTGGTAAATGGCTCATAGAAGTAGGCGGTACCGGAACCCAGGGAGCCATCGGCAAACGCTTTTAAAGCGCCGATGCGCAGATAGGGCCCACCAAACGCGTGCCGAATACCAATCTTCGCCTGATCCTCGAACCCCATGATCGAAGGCGCCGCGTAGATGCGGGTAGTCAACTCGCCTCGCTGCAGAAGTTCCGCGTAGATCGCGATGTCATCGTATCCGGCTGACATATTTTGAACGCTGGTAACACCCACCGATACAGCATGAGCCAACGCGCGCTTGGCTGCCTTCATGCGCTGGTCATGGGACAGGGGTGGGATTACTTTGCGAACGTACTCCATAGCCGCGTCTTTGAGCGCGCCGGTGGGATTGCCCTGCGCGTCTCGGACGACGGTGCCGCCCGGTGGATCGGGAGTCTTGGCCGTCACGCCGGCAAGCCGCAAGGCGACCGAGTTTGCCAGCCCCATGTGCCCGTCGTAGCGACTGACGAATACGGGAATGTCCGGAGTAACCGGATCGATCAGTTCCTTCGTGGGCATGATGGGAGGCGTCCACTTGGTTTCATCCCAGCGACCGCCCAGAATCCATTCTCCCTGCGTTGTCGCCCGGGCGCGCTCTGCGATGCGGCGGGCAAACTCTTGGGCGCTGGTGGCGTCATTGAGTTGGATAGCATCGAGTTGTCGTCCACCGCCGATGAAGTGTACGTGCGCGTCATTGAATCCCGGCAGCAGCAATTTACCACCGGCATCCACTACTTGCGTCTTGGGACCGCGCCAGGCGTCCACCTCGGCGTTCGAACCGACGGCGACGATGCGGTCTCCCCAAACCGCGACTGCCTGGGCCGTAGGCAGAGACTTGTCCACGGTCCAGATCTTCGCGTTGGTGATGATCAAATCCGCAGCGGGTTTCGATTGAGCTTGGCCAAGCCCAGAGAACAGTAGAGTTGACAGCAGAGCGGAATATAGAGCGGTTCTTGACAAGCGGGCTCCTGGGGTCGGGAATCGTCTGAAAAAGTCAACTATTGTCATTCCGAGGAGCGAAGCGACGAGGAATCTGCTGTTGCCGCCGTCCGGCAAACTGCAGATCCCTCGCGGTGCTCGGGATGACAAGCCAAAGCTGCTAGAAGCTATAACGCAGCGCGAACTGCATCAACCGCGGTTTGGTCAACGTACTGTTGTAAGTTGCGAAGCTTGACGCGGGCACTTCGAGCTCTCCAGTGTTCTGCGGCAAGGAGGCCACGTCGAATCGGACCGCGTTGGTGACGTTGAACACCTCCCAGCTGAACTTCACGCTTTGCGATTCGGCGAAAGGCCACGACTTACTAAGGCCGCTGTCAATTCCGAAGTAGCCCGGGCCGCGCAGCTCATTGCGTTGTCCCGACTCCCCCGGCAAAGAATAGCGGAAATCGGCTTGCGCCGCTGCCGGATCCTTGAACAAACCGGGATTGCCATTTTGATTGAGGAAAGTCCCAGTCTGCGGTTTGGGACCGGACAGAATCGCCGTGGATGGCAGATACCAGTTCGTCGGGAAGCTGGTGAAGGTCTCAATCGTGGTGGGAAAACCGCTGGTCCAGCGCGCCAGGCCCGACCACTCCCAGTTCCCGATGATGGCATTCACCCAGCGGTTCGCAGAACTGCCGAAACGTTTGCCACGTCCGACTGGCAGATCAAATACCCAATTGGTGTTGAACTGATGTGTGGTGTCGAAGTCGGAGGGACCACGAAGCTGGGCCGGCGACCAGGAGTTGATGACTTGGTCGGCCTGATAGTAAGCATCGACCTCGTTCACCCGTTCGGCGTTAGAACCTATGTCGAGTGATTTGGAGTAGGTGTAGTTAAAATCCCATTGCAGCCCATGGGTCATACCACGCCGGATGGTCACCTGCAGCGCATTGTAGGAGCTGGTGCCGGCGTTTCGCCAGCCGTAGAGCGACGTAAACTGTGGATTGAAGTACGCGTACGGACCAAGCTTCGAACAGGCAGGAAAACACGGCTTGGGACCAAGTCCAAGTTCTCCGGGTACATCGGCGAAAATGAGCGGCAGAGTCTCGTTGTGCAAAGCGCAGGCATACGAGCTGTACATGGCTTGCGTTGCCGTGGGGGAGAAGCCGGCAGGCAACGTGGCCCCTCCCGGCGTGCAGCCGCCAAAATCCGCGCCGTCGTACACCCCCGCGGCAGCGGGGAACATGTTCTCCCAGTAGGGAATCTTAGCCAGACTCTGGATCGGCACATTAGCAGCGGCAGCTTTGGATAAAAGGGTGGCCGCCTTAAAGTAATCCATGCCTGATTGCTTATCCACAATGTCGAGCGGCATGGCGAAATCCTCTTCTTGCAGCAGACGCCGCCCCATCCGCCCGATGTAGGCCACATCCAGGACAAAGTTGCTGGGAAGTTCGCGGCTGATCGAAAAGTCAAACACATGGGAGTAGGGCGTCTTCATCTTGTCGTCGACGCCCCAGGAGTTCGCCACGCCGTCGGGGAGTCCGCTGGGAGCAGGCTTCGGAAATCCTCCGGTCGGGGGCGCCGCAATCAGTGCAGATGGAATCGTGTCGATGCTGCTGAATCGCGGCGAATTGTCGATCGTATATTGGCCAATCGGATTCGGAATCGTGGTGGTCAAGCCGAACGAACCATTGCGGTCAAAGCTGTCGACGATCCCCTGGCCGAAGTGATCGTAGTAAATGCCGTAGCCGCCGCGGATCGAACTCTTCCCTGCTCCACCAAACAGGCGTTGCATGAAACCGCCGTCGGCTTTCGGAGACCAGGCAAATGCCACTCTTGGAGCGAAATTTCCGTGGTCCCAATTCCAGTACGGAGGCTTGCCATTGGCCTGCCCCGAGAGCACGTAGCTCATCGGGGGATTGTAACCGTGTCCCGCGAGCATGGCGGCGGCGCGATTCTGCAGAAAACCCTCCAGGCTGATCGAGGGCGATACCTGAGTTCCGGTGGTTTCGTAGGGTGGCTGCAACAGCGTGTAGCGGACTCCGTAGGTGAGCGTCAGTTGCGGCGTGACTCGCCAGGAGTCCTGAGCGTAGGTCTCGAATTCATGCGCTCGAAAATGACGTAGCGCCGGAGTTCCAGTCGGCAGAGCATTGCCTTGCTTGGTGATGTTGTAGTTGGAGAAGGACGAATCGAGCAACCCAGTCAGGGCCATGACCGGCCAGTCATAGCCCGTCTGGAAATTCGAGTTGACTGCAGGAAAACCAAATGCGCTGGGATCGAGGCTGCTGCCGGTTCCGGCGATAAAGGCAGTTGGATTCAGCCACAGATCATAGGATCGGGCAAAAGAAAAGGAATTGGCGTCGGAGTTGCGGTTATTCGTAATGATGCGCAGGTTGCCGCCAAAACCAAACGTGTGTTTCCCCTTGACCCACGCCACATCATCCGTCAGGTTGTGCACCGGGACATTGGACTTGGTAGTAAAGGTGTTGGCGCTGAGGGGATCCGGCCCATTGCCGAATTCGATGTAGTTTTGAGCGAGCTGCCCAATGCTGCCAACCCCCTGGCGGATATATCCGTAGTGGAAGTTATTGATCAGGTTGGGACGCAGCGTAATGGTATAGCCCGCAATCAAACCCTTGCTGTTGTTGACCGTGACCGTACTTTGCGGCTGACCTGGAAACTGCGGTCCGGCTCCGGTGTTGTCGTCGACCAATCCGCCGCGCACGAACACGTGCTGATTCTGTGTGATGTTGAAGTCAAACTTCGCGACATAGGTGTTCAGCATGCCGGGTGTGGATGCGGGAAATGTGAATCCCTGGAAATTGAGTCCATCTCCAACCGCAGTAGAGTTGGGATGGGGGTACTGTTGAAATAGCGATATCACCGCCGGATTCGCCCCTGGACCCAGAGGACAAGTTCCATTGCCGCTGCACTTTGGGTCCATGGTGGCCAGGTCTTGCCGCGTCAACGTCTCTACACCGCCCGCCGGACAGGCGGGATCACCCGTGCAGTCGTAGCTGATGATGCCCTTTCGCAGGTTTTCGCTGGGCACGACGTGTGTGGTCTGGGTGTTTTCCCGGGTACGTTGACCTTCGTAGGCGAGGAAAAAGAAAATTTTGTTCTTGAGGATGGGACCGCCGAAAGTCGCGCCAAAAGTGTTTCGGATTAGTTGACCGGGAACGTTGGGCAGTCCGGATTGCAGTTGGCTCTGTTTGTTGAACCAGTCATTGGCCAAGCCGACGTTGTTCCGGTTGTATTCGTAAACCGACCCATGAAAATTGTTCGTCCCACCCTTAGTAATCAGGGATACTTGCGCGCCCGAAGAACGGCCCTGATCGGCATTGGCGTCGCTGGTGGTTACGCGAAATTCCTGCAACGAATCCAGAGTGGACCGGAGCGCGCCTGCGAAGGCGTACCCTTTGACCTGGTCGTTGTCATCCACCCCGTCCAGAGTAATGTTGGTCTGGTCGCTGCGGGCCCCGCTTACCGACCCGCCACGGCTGTCCTGGTTTTGATCGACGTTGCTTCCAACGAAAGTGACGCCGGGCTGCAGACTCAGAATCTGCGTTGGATCGCGTCCCTCAAAGGGCAGCGAGGCAATTTGTGACGTACCAAACGCGTTCCCCAGAGTAGCGTCTTCACTGTTCACCTGCACACTCTGACTCTGCACATCAATAATGGCCGCTTCGCCCTTCACTTGCATAGCCACGTTAACGGTTGCTGGAACGTTCACCTGCAACGCCAGGTTCTCCTGCTTGAGGGTGGCGAATCCAGGCATGCTCACCGTCAGGGTGTAAGTGCCGGGTGGGATCTGCAAAAACTGGTAAGCCCCCACTTTGTCGGTCGTGGCCGACTGCGAAAAACCCGTGCTCGGGTTGGAAAGAGTTACTTTAGCGCCGACCACGACGGCGCCCTGTGGGTCGGAAACCACACCGCGCAGTGACGAAGTAGAGGATTGTCCCCAAACCATACTGCCGAGACTCAGAGTGAAGAACACTACTCCCAGAACTGCCAGCTGCCGCATAGGCCCCCCTTACGTCAGCGCGATAATCGCAGGATTGTGCGAAAATAAGCTCTCAAGGCGACCATTGTCAAGAAACATCTTGTAGACTCAAGGCAGGCGATGTGCGAATATCGGCCTTCATAGCTGATAATCGGCAACGCACATTCAGCTAGATTCCAAAATACATGCAGGAATCGCTTATGCTAACCGAACAGGACGCGGCCACCCGCTCCGATGATTTGCCAACCGCAATTCTGATGGCTGGGTTCGAAGGAAATCCTGACTTTGTTCTGTCCCTCGCCCGCGGCCTCAAAGTCATTGAAGCCTTCGAGTGCAGCTCAGGCGGACTTTCGACGGCGGAGATTTCTCGTCATACCGGCCTCTCCCGGGCAGCCGTGCGCCGCCTGCTGATCACGCTTGAATTGCTGGGATACGCCGAGTCTGACGGACGAGTCTACAGGCTGAAAGCGCGCGTAATGCGGCTGGGGTTCTCCTACTTATCGTCGAATTCTCTAGCCAGCGTAGCTCAGCCGATTCTGGAGCATGTGATCGAACTGGTCCACGAGTCCAGCTCGGTCGGTGTGCTGGAAGATGATGAAATTGTTTACATAGCCCGGGCTTCCGCGAAGCGTGTGATGTCGGTGGGACTCTCGGTGGGCAGCCGGCTTCCCGCTTTCTGCACTTCAATGGGGCGGGTTCTGCTGTCCGGACTGTCCGATCAGGAATTGTCCGCATATCTGGACCGCGTCCAGCTTACTGCAATCACACCCAAGACAATCGTTGACAAGTCGCTGCTGTCCGATGTCATTCGTCAAGTCAGAATAGAAGGTTTCGCGCTGAACGATGAAGAGCTGGAGCTGGGACATCGTTCCATAGCCGTGCCCATCAGGACACGCAAAGGGTCCATGGTAGCGGGCATGAATATCGGGCTGCATGCCGCCCGGGTTTCGGTGGCGGAGATGATTCATCGCTTGCTTCCCATCTTGCGCGAACATGCGCGAATGCTTGGACAACTTCTTGGCTAGAGACGTTTACCCAGCACCCAAAGAGACTTAAGAAAGAGGGAGAAACATGCTGCTGAAACCTCGCCTCAGTTGTGGGATGGTTTTCCTGCTGTGGACGGTTCTGGTGACCTTGGCAGGTGCCCAAGCTAAACCTCGTGCCCGCGACCTGGGAGTTCCCTTCGACGGTATACCGGGACCACTGAATGCCATCACCGACGTCAAGGGAGTGGAAGTGGGCCACACCACTCTCATCTCTGGAGACGCGACGTCGAAGGCGGGAGAAGGCCCGGTACGCACTGGAGTCACCGCCGTCCTGCCTCGCGGCAAGAGTTCTAACACCCCGGTTTTCGCCGGGTGGTTCACCGAGAACGGCAATGGCGAGATGACGGGCACGACCTGGGTGGAGGATTCGGGATTCCTCGAGGGCCCGGTAATGATCACGAACACCCACAGCGTGGGCGTGGTACGCGACGCGGTCATCGCATGGCGGCTGAAGCACGGCGGACCGGACAAAGAAGGTTATTCGTGGTCCTTGCCGGTCGTCGCCGAAACCTGGGATGGATATTTGAATGACGTCAACGGATTCCATGTCAAGCCGGAAGACGCTTTTCACGCTCTCGACTCTGCCCAGAGCGGGCCGGTGACGGAAGGCAACGTGGGCGGCGGCACGGGAATGATCTGCAACGAATTTAAGGGCGGCATCGGCACCGCTTCACGAGTCGTCGATGCAAAGTACGGCGGGTACACCGTGGGTGTACTGGTGCAGTGCAATTATGGCCAGCGCGATCAGCTCCGGATTGCCGGAGTGCCAGTCGGCCGCGAGATTGGCGGGCCGGTCGTCTGGGACGACGATGTGGGTTCGATTATCGTCGTCGTCGCCACCGATGCTCCGTTGATTCCCACCCAGCTCAAGCGAGTTGCGAGACGAGTCACTTTGGGCCTGGGAAGAGATGGCAGTTACTCGGGCAACGGCTCCGGCGATATCTTCATTGCGTTCTCTACCGCCAACGCCCGGGCCACCTCAGAGGATGGTGTTCGCCAGATCAACATGCTGCCCAACAACCAGATCAATCCTATTTTTATGGCCACCGTGCAAGCGACCGAGGAGGCTGTGATTAATGCCCTGGTCGCAGCGGAAACCATGACGGGAATGAAAGGTCACACCGTGTACGCCTTGCCTCACGACCAGTTGCGAGAAGTTTTGAAGAAGTACAACCGGCTGGCCAAGTGACGTGATTTCGGCCGAGTTACCGGAGAGACTCGAATCTTAGACGTACCGGGTCAGAAGGGCTGGGCGCGACACCTTTTTCGGACCGTAGGAAGCCGGAATTGCCTACACCGACGATGCTGCGCTACGGCCGTCGAGAACGCTGAAAACCAACTCCGCACCGTTCATCGAGACGATGCCGCTCGCTTGGTCGGCTTCGAGGGGACAGCGCATCATTCCCGGAACGACATTTTTATCTCCGGACGAATTCTGATCACTCATCCAAGCACCAGATCAAGGGCAACAGCACCGGCGTATGCTCGGAAGTCCCGATCTCGCATGAGGAGCGGAATGCGTCCGTCGATACAGCTTTGGGCGATCAGTGCGGCGCTTGGCCAATACTTTCGCGCGCAACGCTCCCGCCGTTGCCAATAGCTTGATCCGATCTCGATCATCGGCACTTCTGTGAGTGCTTCAACAAGGTGCGAAGGCCGCTTCGGCGCCGCCTCGATATTCGTGCCGGCGATCCGCTAGACGCAGATATAAAGGGTGGAAGTATTGTATTGACGCCGCGCAAGAAACGGCCTCATCGAGCAAAACTTGTGACTGACCCGGTCACCGGACTACCGGCTCTAAGCGCAGGCCCGAACGCGCCGATACAGGCTATAATTGCGCCCGCGCATGCCCTTGACCTCTGGCACGAAACTCGGCCCCTATGTAATTCAGTCCCCGTTGGGTGCTGGTGGCATGGGCGAGGTGTATCGCGCCACCGACACGAAGCTGGGCCGCGATGTAGCGCTCAAAGTGTTGCCTGCCGAGATGGCGGAAGATCCGGAGCGACTGGCGCGCTTTCGCCGCGAGGCCAAGGCCCTCGCCCAACTCGACCATCCCAACATCGTCACCATCTATTCGGTGGAGGAATGCGAGAGCATTCATTTCCTGACGATGCAACTCGTCGAAGGTCAGCCGCTCGACCGGCTTATCTGCGCAGGCGGGCTTCCCCTCGGACAGATCATTGAGGTTGCCAGCGCTCTGGGCGACGCACTAGCGGCGGCGCATGAGAAGGGTATCGTGCATCGCGACTTGAAGCCCGCCAATGTCATGGTCTCAAACGACGGCCGGGTCAAGGTGCTGGACTTTGGATTGGCGAAGGATCTTCGTGCGACGAACCCGGTCGACGCCACAATGACGTCGGACAGCCGCACGCAAATAGGCGTAGTCATGGGCACGCCGGCATACATGTCTCCCGAGCAGATGTCGGGCCGACCCCTCGACCACCGCACCGACATTTTTTCGATGGGGGTCTTACTCCACGAGATGGCCACTGGTCGTCGGCCGTTCGAGGGGAATTCTTCTGCCGAGTTAGTCTCGGCAATTTTGCGAGATACCCCGCCGTCGGTCACCGACGTTCGCCCGGAGCTCCCCAGCGATTTAGCGCGCATTGTTCGGCGCTGCCTGGAGAAAGACCCTCGGCATCGGGTGCAGACGGCGCGCGATGTAAGTAACGAGTTCCGAGATCTGTCGCGCCAGACATCGCAAAGGGCTCCCATGCCAATCACTTCGACCGCGCGAACTGGAGCAACGCCCGACTCTGGCGGAACGCGTAGTGACGAAGGTTTTTGGGTTGCGGTCCTGCCCTTCAAATACAGCGGAGGAAACGCGGACCTTGCCGCTCTGGCTGACGGTCTGACTGACGACATCGTTACCAACATGTCGAAGTTCTCTTACTTGCGCGTTGTGGCTCGCGGATCGACCGCGCAGTACGCGCAGCGCGCGGTCGATGTGCGCACAGCCGCGAAGGAACTGGGCGCGCGTTATGTGATGGAAGGCAGCATCCGGCACGCCGGAACCAAAGTTCGGATCGCGGTACAACTGGTCGACGCCAACGTCGGCTCCGGTCTCTGGGCGGAAACCTACGACCGTCCGTTCACGCCGGAAGAGACGCTCGATGTCCTCGACGACGTCGTGCCGCGCATTGTGGCTACGATCGGAGATGCACAGGGCATTCTGGCCCATAGCATGACCGAAGCGCTACGCAATCGCGATCCGGAATCCCTTACGCCCTACGAGGCGCTGCTGCGCAGCTTCGGATTTCATCAGCACGTGAGCGAAGACGAACACCTGGCAGGAATTACGGCATTGGAAAGCGCCGTGAAGAGAGCTCCAGATCATGCTGATTGCTGGGCGATGCTGTCTTGGCTCTATCGCGCCGAATACACACATGGGTATCACGCGCGGCCGGATTCGATGGATCGCGCGCTCACGGCAGCGCGACGTGCCGTGAACCTGGCGCCTTCCAGTCAGTTGGCGTACGCTGCACTGGCATCAGCCCATTTCTTCCGCGGGGAACTGGGCGAGTTTCGCGCTGCGGCGGAGCGTGCCCTGGCGCTCAACCGCATGCAGGGATACACCACGGCTTTCCTCGGGTTGCACTTTGCCTATTCCGGGGACTGGGAGCGCGGTTGCACGCTGGCTGAACGTGCCACGCAACTCAATCCCAACCATCCCGGATGGTACTGGCTGCCGCTGGTCATTGATGCCTACCGCCAACACGACGGCGAACGGGCGCTGCAGCGTGCGCTCAAAATCAACATGCCCGGCCTGTGGACAGCGCAAGTAGCGCTCGCGGTTGTGAACAGCCAGCTCGGAAAGATGGATCAGGCACGCAGTGCGCTGCGTGCTTTGCTGGCCGCGCGTCAGGATTTTGGGACGCGCGCGCGGGAAGATCTCAGCATCTGGTGGCAGCCGGAGCTGGTGGACCAAATGCTCGGCGATCTACGCAAGGCAGGGCTGACTGCGTCAGGAGCCGCGGTGTCGCCGCGGACCTCATCCGTCAACGTTCCGGCACAAACGGCATCGGGAGAAAGCCGAGCCGACGAGGGTTTCTGGGTCGCAGTGCTGCCATTCAAATATGCGGGCGCGAGCGCGGAACTGAAAGCCCTTGCGGATGGGCTATCAGAAGAAGTTGTAACCGGATTGTCCCGCTTTTCGTATCTGCGCGTGATCGCCCGCAGCTCGACGGCAAAATATTCCAGTGAGTCGGGCGACGTGCGTGCAATCGGCCAGGAACTCGGCGCTCGCTATGTGATGGAAGGTAGCATCCGCCAGGCAGGGGCCAAGGTGCGCCTGGCAGTGCAGTTAGTCGATGCTGTCTCCGGGGCACATCTCTGGGCCGAGAACTACGAGCGGACGTTCAGCCCGGAGGCCGTATTCGAGTTACAGGACGATCTGGTCCCGCGAATCGTTTCCACTGTTGCCGATATGAACGGTGCCTTGCCGCGCAGCATGGCTGAGGCGGTGCGCAGCAAGGCTCCCGAACAATTGACCCCTTACGAGGCGGTGCTACGCAGCTTCGCCTACTTTGAAATTTTCACACCCGAAGAATTGTCGGCTGCCCGGTCCGGACTGGAAACAGCGGTTCGGAAAACCCCGGCTTACTCGGATGCCTGGGCGATGCTCTCGTACCTATGCGCCCAGGATTACATCCATGGGTATGAGCTACAGGCGGATGCGTTGGCGACTGCAATCTCTGCCGCACGGCGGGCGGTCGCACTGGGACCGTCCAATCATCTGGCCTATTTCAGCTTGGTCCAGTCTCTTTGGTGCCAGAAGGACTTCGATTCGCTTCGTGACGCCGCCGAGCGGTGCATCGCGCTTAACCCGATGGACGGCAACTCAGTTGCCCAACTCGGCGAATACCTGACTTACATCGGCAGCGCGGAGCGCGGCATGCAACTGGCTGAGCGGGCAAAACAGCTAAACCCGAATCATCCGGGCTCCTACTGGTTCGCGGATTTTTACCACGCCTTCTCTCAGGGCGACTACCGCGGCGCACTTGGCTTCGCACTGAAGGCCAAGCTGCGGGGCAACCCGCTGGCGCCGATGTTTCTCGCGGCCGCTTACGGTCAGCTTGGAGATGTGGAAAGCGGTGCAATCGCAGCCGCCGAGCTGATGACATTCCGCCCCGAACTGCCGGCATTGATGCGCAAGCAGGTCGCAAAAGTGTGGAATCCCGAGTACGGCGAGCGCTTTCTTGAAGGCCTACGCAAGTCAGGGTTGGAGATTCCGGAAGCCGGAAGCCCCGCAAGCCCTGGAATTTTGGTTTCTCCAACTGGGTCACGGGAGAAACTCGACTCCGGTGCCGCACGCCGTGACGAAGGCTTCTGGGTTGCCGTGCTGCCGTTCAGATATGCCGGCATAAGCGCCGAGTTAAAAGCGCTGGCCGATGGCCTGTCAGAGGAAGTCGTCACCGGATTATCGCGCTTCTCGTATCTGCGAGTGATTGCCCGCGGATCGACCGCAAAATACTCGAGTGAATCCGGCGACGTGCGCGCGATTGGCAAGGAACTCAGTGCACGCTATGTCATGGAAGGCAGCCTGCGTCAGGCCGGAACGAAGCTGCGACTTGCAGCTCAACTCGTCGATACAGTTTCTGGGGCTCACCTCTGGGCGGAAACCTACGAGCGGACTTTTAGCCCTGACGACATTTTCGCGCTGCAAGATGATCTCGTCCCCCGCCTCGTCTCGACCGTCGCCGACCAATACGGAATTCTTCCGCGCACCATGAGCGAAGCGCTACGCGGTAAAAGCGAAGAATCCCTGACCCCGCAAGAGGCCGTGCTCCGCACCTTCAGCTATTTCACGCGCATCACGCCCGAGGAACACGCGATCGTGCGGCGCCTTCTCGAACGTGCTGTGCGCGAGGCCCCGGATCATGCCGATAGCTGGGCCACGTTGTCCATGATTTATCGTGGCGAATTCGCGCAGGGATACAACACCGGTCCGAATCCTCTGGATCGTGCTTTGGCTGCGGCTCAACGCGCCGTTGATCTGGCGCCCACCCACGCTCTCGGCCACTCCGCCCTCGCGACGGTCTATTTCTTCCGCAAGGAGATGATCCCCTTCCGCGTCGAGGCCGAGCGAGCCCTGGCACTCAACCCGTTGGACGCTGGATCGAGGGCCTATCTTGGCTTGCTGACCGCAGCTTCGGGTGAGTGGGACCGTGGTTGCGAGATGGTTGAGTCCGCCATGCAGTTGAATCCCAACTGTCCGGGATATTTTTATTTTGCCCGATGTTGCAACGGCTACCGGCAGGGCAAATACGCCGAAGTATTAGAGGCCTGCGCTCGCGTCAACATGCCGAGCTACTTCCACACTCACGCGATGCGCGCGGCTGCGCTCGGCCAGTTGGGACGGCGGGAAGACGCACGTAAAGCCGTGCAGGATCTGCTGGCTCTTCGCCCTGATTTTGCCGCCACAGCTCGCCAGGAGTATGCCAAATGGTACGACTCCGAACTGATCGAGCAACTGATCGACGGCCTGCGCAAGGCCGGGCTGGAGATTCCGGAAGATGAGAAAGAAGATCGGAAAGAAGAACCGAAAGCGGTTTCCGGCACCACTGCTTCAGCCGCACCATCCATCGCCGTATTGCCTTTCGCCAACATGAGCGATGACAAGGAGCAGGATTACTTCAGCGACGGTCTCGCCGAAGAGATCATCAACCTGCTGGCGCAGATTCCCGCGCTGAAAGTTATCGCCCGTACTTCGGCTTTCGCCTTCCGTGGAAAGGAGCAGGACATCCGGGGAATTGCCGACGCTCTGGGCGTGAACACGGTTCTTGAAGGCAGCGTACGCCGCTTGGGAAGCCGCATTCGCGTCACCGCGCAGCTGATCAACGCCGCTGACGGATCGCATTTGTGGTCAGAGCGATATGACCGGGAACTAAGGGACATCTTTGCCGTTCAAGATGAGATCTCGGCGGCAATCGCCAAGGCATTGCGCGTCAAGCTTTCCCGTGAAGCCGCGACGCAGCGCTATACGCCAAAGCTCGAAGCCTATGAGGCGTACCTGAAGGGCAGATATCACCAAGCAAAGGTTACGCCGGAGTCGATGGAACTGGCTCGGCGATTCTATGAACAGGCGCGCGAACTCGATCCCGCCTTCGCCATGCCTCATGTCGGGTTGGCTTTTTATTGGCATTGCCTGGCGCATTTTGGCCGGCACTTTGCTCAAGACTGCGTGTTCCCGGCACGAGCAGAAGCCCGGCAGGCCTTGCAGATCGATCCATCTCTGCCGGAGGCGCATGCGTTTTTGGGTTACATTGCGGCCATGTATGACCTGAATTGGGCCGCAGCGGAGAAACATTTTGATTCTCCCGGGGCGAAAGAAGTCGGTTTTGGGCTCCTTCGTCCTCTCTATGCCTGGGTTGAGTTCTGGCAAGGCAACGTGGAGCCAGCGATTAAATTGGCTGAGCGCGCGATTGAGGAAGACCCGCTCGAAGTATGGACCCGCATGAATCTGCATGCCTACCTGCAGGCCGCAGGCCGGGACGATGAAGCCCTCGAGCAATTGAAGAAAGTGTTGGAACTGGACGAAAACCTGGTCTTGGCCCAGGTCTCGATGGCGATGATGTATGCCGATGAGGGCAAGATGGCAGAGGCGTTGAAGATCGCGCGTCGTGCCTATGCGATCGGGCCCTGGTCTCCCGATCCGATTGGTGTGCTCGCCGGACTCACGCGGCGCAACGGAGAAGACGTCGATTCATCCCTGATGAAAGCGCTTGGCTCCGGCGAGATGCCCGGCGACGCTCGTGCCCATGCGCTTTTTCACCTGATTTGCGGCGAGATCGACCAGGGAGCCGATTGGGCGGAGAAAGCGATCGAGCAGCGTGATGCATCCATGATGGTCTATCTTCGCTTTGTCGTCTCCAGAGGCCTGCGCGCCAGCCACCGCTGGCCGAAAATCGCCAAGATGGTCAATCTTTCGGCCTGAACCGCGGTCCAATCAAGGGACACGGAAGCGATCTGAACCTCGGCCCAAAGAGATTAGTTACCGCCAAGTTGGGACGATGCCTTCCCGTGCGGCATCGAGCGCCAGCTTCTGATGTTCCGCCGAATGCATCACCTGTTTGGCATGATCGAGATCAACGTACGGATGCTCGAATAGCCCGAGGCGGAATTTCACTCCATATTTATGGCATCCATGAAATTTCGCGGTCTTCGGCAACCCCGCAGCGTACCGAAGTGCTTGCAGAACATCTTCGCGCTCTAGATACCGGTAGTGAGCGAGGATCTCTTCAATTGTATGACCGGCGCCTATCTGGCCGACGATCATACCGACCGTCACGCGCATGCCCCGAATGCATGCTTTTCCTCCCATCACGCCGGCATCTTGGGTGATGCGATCAAGCTGTGTCATCCTGTCCCTCCTCTCCAAGCCCACCGTCGACCTGAGAATACTACGGGACTAGTTCAATTCGCTTCGTGTTGGCATATGTTGAAGAGTCCCAACTCGGCGCGGGTACACCCTGTTCGGCTGACACCACCGCGGCCCAGTGTGCTACAATATTAGCAACATTGTGCTACATCGCACAGGTGATGCAAACCATTTCCGGGGAGGTGAGTCGTGAAGCGTGGCGGCCGATCCAGTTCTTCACGAAGAAGGAGTCCAGCAGGAAAGGGTCGGGTAGCCCCATGCGCTCCACCAAGTTACGGGACGTGATGGTTATCGCCGAGAAGCAAGGACTCCTGCGTGGCGAACGCACCCAGGTGGTCCGGGGAAGAATGCCGGAAGCCCTGGTAACGA
>JBAUUQ010000037.1:0-19100 GCA_049582765.1 Terriglobales bacterium | reverse complement strand
CCCCATCATGATCAGCAGGCCTCCGAGATTTGAAATCCAGCGCAGCATGAGAAGGAACTTCTCCTTCTACCACGCTTTTGCTAAATCTCACCTGCTAATCGCAGTGACTTTTTCAACACCCACGCCTCGATTACACTCATTGACCGGGTTCTGAATGGAATCCCTGACTCCGTCAACAATCCGGATTCGCCTCCGGCCAGCTTCTGCACACTCTTCCCACAGCGCCGGCTCTTTAGATCTCGGTACGAGGTTGACCTTCCACAAAGCTAACCGAAGGTCAGCAAGGACCGCCAAACCCGAGAGTGTCCTTCGATGCTCCTCCCGTGGCATGCCGCAAAACGCATCAAGTAGAATAATGATCAGCAGGCGAATCGAGCGGCCATGTCCGCTCCGACGAGGGTATGTCCTTTGGTCACAGCCGAAATCGCTCCGCAACTTCCCAAACACAAGGTGAAAATCAAGAAGCCCGGCCAGCGTGCCTGTAACGAGAAGAACGAGAAGGGCAAGTTTTGTGGCGGCCATCTCAAGCGCTGGTTCTACAGTTCCGACGTCCAGGAGCAATCCTGCGGAGACGCGGAGAAAGCCTGGGGCCGCGACGCCGAGGTCTACCGCTGCGAGCATTGCAAGACGCTTTACCTGCCCAACGCCGAGGAGGCCAGCGGATTGAACGTCGCCGGGAAGGGCCAGACTTCGGTGTTCGGGCTGACTATACCGGAGAAAAAGTGACGGAGCGGAGCTGCGCTCCGCGAACGGTCGAGGGCGGCCGTCGCCACACACAGGCATAGTGAAGTCTTCCGAACTCATCTACGACTGGAACCGGATTCATCCCGGCTCACTGCGGCCAGTGGGACCGGTCCTGCTGAACGATGAAACCCTGCGCGACGGCCTGCAATCGCCCTCGGTGCGCGATCCTTCGATTGAAGAGAAAATTCCCATCCTTCATCTCATGGAAGCTCTGGGGATCAACTCGCTCGATCTCGGTCTACCGGGCGCCGGCCCGCGCGCATTCGAACACACCGAGGCGCTGGCACGCGAGATGGTTCAGCACCGCATGAAGATCCGAGCCAATTGCGCGGCCCGCACTCATCAGAACGACATTCGTCCGATTGCAGAGATTGTGCAGCGCACCGGGCTGAAGATCGAAGCGGCGACATTCCTCGGCTCCAGCCCCATCCGCCGCTACACCGAAGGCTGGAGCGATGACTTTCTGCTGCAAACCACGGAGAACGCGGTGAAGTACGCGGTGTCCCTTGGGCTTGACGTAATGTATGTCACCGAGGACACCACACGCTGCGATCCGGAGATGGTGAGGCGGCTGTATGCGGCGGCAATCAACTGCGGCGCCCGTTCCATCGTAATTTGCGACACCGCCGGGCACGCCACACCCATGGGAGCGTTTGCCCTGGTTCGCTTTGTTTTGGAAGAGGTCGTGAAACCCTCCGGCGAGAAGGTTCGGGTGGACTGGCACGGGCACTGCGATCGCGGTCTGGCCATCGCCAATTCCATGGCGGCGCTGGTAGCCGGGGCCGGCTGCGTCCACGCCACCGCCATCGGGATCGGGGAGCGGGTCGGCAACACCCAAATGGACCAGATGCTGGTGAACCTCCGGTTGATGGGCATACCGCCCTGGGACGAACAGGACTTGACGAGATTGAAAGAATATTGTCAGGCGGTGTCGCGTGCCACCGGTGTGCCGATTCCGGCGAATTACCCGGTGGTGGGGGAAGATGCCTTTCGCACCGCAACCGGGGTGCATGCCGCGGCGCTCATCAAAGCTTACAAAAAGGACGATATCGAACTGGCCAACACGGTCTACTCCGGCGTGCCTTCGCACCTGTTCGGCCTGGAACAGATCATCGAGGTCGGCCCCATGAGCGGAAGATCCAACATTCTTTTTTGGCTGGAGCGCCGCGGAATTCCATGTTCCGACGGGGTTGTGGACCGCATCTACCACCGTGCGAAGGCTTCCGACCACACCCTCAGTGAGGCGGAGATTCTGGAGTGCGTCGACCAAGCCCACTTGTCATCCTGAGCAGAGCAATGGGGAATCTGCGGTTTCTCCGAACTGCATATCCCTCGCGGCGTTTGGGATGAAGATAACATCCACGTTTCCCCGGGATGCTACACTGTGCCGTTTGCTCGGAGGCCCGCATGCGCCACCTTTGCTTCTTGCTTCTGGTCTCATCGTTAGCTCTTCCCCTTCTTGCCCAAACCAAGCGCCCCTTCACCTTCGAAGACATGATGTTGCTCAAACGCATTGCCGAGCCCAGCGTCTCGCCGGACGGCAAGTGGGTGGTCTTCAGCGCCGTCGACGTCGATCTCTCCGCCAACACCAAAACTCCGCATATCTGGATTGTCCCCACGGCTGGAGGCCAGGAGCGCGAGATTATTTCCAGTCAGGACGCGGATCGTCCGCGCTGGGCTCCGGATGGCAAGCGCTTCGCGTTCATATCGACTAAAGAAGGCGGATCTCAGGTCTGGGTCGCAGATTTCGACGGCGGCGCGGGAACTGTGACTGGAGTTCACAGGCTGACCTCGATCGCAACCGAGGCCGGGGGCGAGCTCTGGTCACCGGATGGCAAGAACATTTTGTTCGTCTCGAACGTGTATCCCGAGTGCGCCGGCGAAGCCTGCAACGCGAAACAACTGGAAGAAGCGGAGAACTCGAAGGTTAAGGCCCTCATCTTCACACGTCTCCTCTACCGGCATTGGAACCACTACGCAGAAGGCAGACGAAGCCATCTGCTCATCATTCCAGCTGAGGGCGGCGTAAGCCGCGACTTGACGCCCGGTGATTACGAGGCGCCCGTGTTCTCCCTGGGCGGGCAGGACGACTACGCTTTCTCGCCCGATGGCCAGGAAGTCTGCTACACCTCGAACCACGATCCGGTGGAGGCGACTTCCACCAACAACGATCTGTGGATCGTGCCGGTAGATAGAGGACAGGCGTCCTCGCCTGTCGCAGCCAGGAACATTACCGCGGATAATCCGGCCAGCGACTCCACGCCGCTTTATTCGCCCGATGGCAAGTACATCGCGTATCGTGCGCAGGTTCGTCCGGGATACGAAGCCGATCGCTTCCGCCTGATCCTGTATGAGAGGAAGACAGGGGAAAAGAAGGATCTTACTGAGGACTTTGACCGCTGGGTCGGAAACCTCGTCTGGGCGCCGGATTCCAGGACGATCTACTTGACCGCGGAGCACGAAGGTCACTCACTGATTTACGCCGTGGAAACAACTCCGGCCGCCGGGACCGGCAAGGCGAGGTTTTCCAGGCGCGTACTTGTAGGCGGCTACAACGACGCCTTAGCGGTGACCCCAGACGGGAAGAAATTGGTTTTCGACCGCATGTCGATCAGCGCCCCGAACGAAATCTACGCCAGCGAGACGGCTGGCGACGGCTGTCCGGCCAGGACGGGGGAGGTCGATGACGGGAAGTGGGATTGTTCCCTCAATAAAGATTGGGCCATCACACGGCTGAACGAACGCGTGCTGTCCCAGGTCAGCATGTCGAAGATCGAATCCTTCTCGTTTGCCGGCGCCAGCGGGGATGACGTCGAAGGCTTCATAGTCCGTCCGCCGAACTTCGATCCCGGCAAGAAATATCCCGTGAAATTCATCCTCCACGGCGGGCCGCAGGTTCCCATGGGCGATGAATGGAGCTACCGCTGGAATTCCGAACTCTTTGCCGCCGGCGGCTCCGTAGTCATCATGATCAATTTTCACGGCTCTCCGGGCTACGGGCAGAAGTTCATCGATGCCATCAACGGCGACTGGGGCGGCGCCCCGTTCGAAGACCTGATGAAAGGCCTCGACTACGCCGAGCAGCATTATCCCTTCATCGACAAAGATCGCGAATGCGCGCTGGGAGCCAGCTACGGCGGCTACATGGCCAACTGGATTCTCGGCCACAGCAACCGGTTCAAGTGCATCGTTTCGCACGACGGCCAGTTCAACACGGAGTCGGCGTGGGGCACGACGGAAGAGCTCTGGTTTCCCGACTGGGAGTTCCGGGGCACGCCCTATACGAATCGTGAGATGTATCGCAAGTGGTCCCCCCATCTCTCAGCCACGAATTTCAAGACTCCCACGCTGGTCGTCCATGGCCAGCGGGATTATCGGCTCGATGTTTCGGAGGGATTTCAACTCTTCACCACCCTGCAAATGCTGGGCGTGCCATCGAAGATGCTGTATTTCCCCGACGAGGGACACTGGGTGCTCAAACCACAGAACAGCCAACTGTGGTACAAAACCGTCGATGACTGGATCGACCAGTGGACGAAGAAATAAATCTGTGCTGAACGTCAAGTCCGGCTCGGCTGCTAGGGCCATCGTATCGGGCACACGGGCTTTATAAATCTTTACAATCTCCTAGCCCTAATCCTTCGCCACTGCTCGTCCACCAGCGCAAAATTTCGGACGGTTGTCGTGGTGCTCTGCATCCAATCCCCGTAACGAGCAGGCTCTGTCATACTCACCAGCTAAGCACTTAAGGAGAGACACAAATGTTTTACGTTCGCTTGAATTCTCTGATCCGGCAGCTTACAGCAATGTTTCTGGGAGGAATTCTAACGGTCAGCGGATGGGCGCAAGACGCTCAGCCTGCAACGCCGATCCAAAACCCAAACGCGACCGCGTTGCCTGCGACCCCGCAGCCGGCATCCCAAGAGCCACACTACGCGGCCAGGGATTACTCACAATCGCGTCCCCAGTTTCCGAACGTGTTGGCGCCGTATGCGCCGGAGGCCGTGCCCGCGCCAAATTTGAACAACACGCCGCGGATTGATCAGTTGCTGCATGACGGCAGAATCATGCTCTCCATCGACGACGCCGTGGCGCTTGCTCTGGAGAACAACCTCGACCTGGTGCTGGCGCGCTACAACCTGAACATCGCCGACACCGACATCCTTCGGGCCAAAGGCGGCGCCAACGTTCTGGGCGTGAATACCGGCGTCGTGCAGAACACACCGGGCGGAGGAACCGGCGGCCTTAGCGGAACGGTTGGCTCGGGCGCTGGCGGCACCAGCGTAGCTGCCGGAGGCGTGGGCACCGGCACTAACGGTCTGGTGAGTTCGACGTTGGGCATCGGGTCGCCGATCACCAGCTTCGATCCCACGCTCACCGGCACTTTGCAGATGGACCGCAACAACGTTGAATCGGCAAGCATATTCACACAAGTACCGAACGGTGTGGCCAATACCAACACGGGGACTGCGAATTTCTCCTACCAGCAGGGATTCCACTGGGGTACGAACCTGGCCGTTGGATTCAACAATACCCATACCACGAGCAATAACGAAACAGTCACTTATTCGCCCGCCTTGAGTTCTGGTTTCCAGTTCCGGCTGACGCAAAACTTGCTCCAGGGGTTCGGTTTTCTGCCCAACACGCGGTTCATCCGGATCGCGCAGAACAATCGCGAAATCACCGATGTCGCCTTCCGGCTGCAGGTAATCACCACGGTCGATCAGATTGAAAACCTGTACTGGAACCTCGTCTACGCTTACGAGAACGTAAGAGTGCAGCAGGAAGCGCTGGCCTTCGCCCAAAGGACCCTGGCCGACAACAAGAAGCAAGTGCAGTTCGGCACTCTTCCTCCAATCCAGGTTGTAAGCGCCCAGGCTACGGTCTCCACCGATCAACAAAACCTGATTTTGGCCCAGACCAACCTGGAACTGCAGCAGTTGCTCATGAAGAACGCTCTGAGCCGGAACTTGGAAGACCCAATACTGGCCGCGGCTGAAGTGATTCCGACTTCCACCATGCAGTTGCCGGCGCAGGAGCAGATCCTTCCCACCCAAGATCTGATCCATGACGCCCTTGCACATCGCGCTGAGCTGGCCGAGTCGCGCATCGATCTGAACAGCCGCCAACTCAACAACAAGGCGGTTCGCAACGCCATGCTGCCGACGCTGGATCTGTATGCCTATTACGGTGGCTCCGGAATTGGTGGAGATGTGAATTCCGCCCTCCTCCTCCCGGGTTGCCTAACGTCTGCCTTCGGAAAATGCTTTACTCCAGCCTCGGCTGCGCCCCCGTTCCGCGGCGGCGGGCCGGTCGGCTATGGCGGAACGCTGAGTCAGCTGTTTACGTCGGTGGCGCCGGACAAGGGAATCGGGCTGACTCTCAACGTTCCCATTCGAAACCGGGTGGCGCAGGCAGACCAGGTGCGTGCCCAGCTGGAATTCCGCCAGGCGCAAGTACGCTTGCAGCAGCTGGAAAACCAGGTGCGAATCGAAGTGCGCAACGCTCAGTTCGATGTGCAACAAAGCCGGGCCAGCGTCGATGCGGCACAAGCGGCCGTGGACTTCGCCGGTCAGACATTGGACGCCGATCAGAAAAAACTGGCTGCCGGAGTTGGCACCTCGACCGTGGTTCTGCAGGACCAGTCTTCGTTGACGACGGCGGAGTCCAATCTGGTTTCGGCCAAGGCGGCATACGAGAAGGCGCGAGTGGAGATGGATCGAGCAACCGGTCTGCTGTTGGATCATGCTGGAATCGTGATGGCCGACGCCCAGAGTGGCCAGGTCGCCCACATGCCGAGCGTGCCCTACGTGGCGCCGCGTTCGGATGCCCAGCCGGTCATGCCGGCCGAGCCGGGCGCCGAACAACCAGTCTCGCGGCCACAGGCGCCAGGCTACTAGAAGTGATCTCACGGTTCGGGGAAAGGGCACGGTTTCAGCCGTGGTATTGGTTGTCATCGCGAGCGTAGCGAGGGATCTGTAGTTTCTCTCGACTATCCGGAAGCTGCGCAGATTCTACTTATAATTTCCAGCCGCAAAACCGGGGAATCTGAAGCCACGCACCCGGAGCGTCATTTCAACCTGACCGCTCCGGGTTTATTCTTTCCCCGTGATACTCTCCGTCGTTCTGATCACTCACAACGAAGAAGCCAACCTTCCCCGCACCCTGGAAAGCGTGCTTCCCCTGGTGCGGGAGGGACGCGGAGAGATCATCGTGGTGGATTCCGGGTCAACCGACCGGACGCTGGAGATCGCCCGATCGTTCGCTGCCAAGGTCTTCGTCGAACCGTGGAAAGGCTTCGCAGCACAGAAAAATTCGGCGATGGAGAAAGCATCGGGCGATTGGGTTTTGCAATTGGATGCGGATGAGCCCCTGGAGCCGGAACTGGCTGCGGAAATTGAGGCTGCGTTAGGGACCGCACTGGCCGTGAGCGGTTTCTGGCTTCCTCGCAAGAACTTTTTCCTTGGGCGCTGGATACGTCACGGCGGATTCTATCCTGATCCGAAATTGCGTTTAGTCCGCCGCGGTGCGGGCAAGTTCGAAGAATACGGCGCCCATCCCACTATGCGAGTTGACGGAGCAACCGGTCGATTCCAGCACGCTCTGTTGCACCACGCCTACCCCACGCTGCGTGGCTACATCGACCACATGAACAGCTATTCTTCATCTGGAGCGACGGTCGCGGTAAGTAAAGGACATCGAAGTTTCAGCGTGATCAATATCGTGGTTCGTCCGCTGCTCACTTTTATTTACAACTACTTCGTCCGCCTCGGATTTCTCGATGGACGGGAAGGCCTGCTGCTGCACCTCTACCATTCGGTATACGTCTCCTGGAAATACGCGAAAGCCTGGGAGTTGGCACGAGCATCCGGCACAGCCCCTGTAGCGGACCCGCACGGCTGAATCAGGCTGCAAGCGCTATCTTGCCCGACGCCCCAACACCCCCTATCATCTAGGTTGACGGGGTGAGCATGCCTGATAAGAAGCCGCCGCAGGTCGCAGATGCCTCGACTGCGGACGTGTTTGAGAACCGCCAGCCTTCCCATTCCGAGAAGGAGTGGGCCGAAAAGACGCTCGCTCCCACTCTGGAGAAGGCTCCGGAGCGGCCGATTGGCGCCCCGACCGGCGTCAATCTGGACGAAAACGGAAACGCTCGATTCACCACGATTTCCGGCGTGCCCATTCGCCGTCTCTACACCCAGGCCGATCTGCCCTCAGACTGGGACTATGCCCGCTACATCGGCTACCCTGGCGAACCCCCCTATACGCGAGGCATTCATGGCACCGGCTACCGGGGCAAGCTTTTCACCATGCGCCAGTTCTCCGGCTTCGCCTCGCCGGAGGAAACCAACCAGCGCTACCAGTACCTGCTGGAACACGGCGGCGGAGGGCTGTCGGTTGCCTTCGATCTTCCCACCTTGATGGGTTACGACTCCGACCATCCGGCAAGCGAGGGCGAGGTCGGCAAGTGCGGTGTGGCCATCGATTCCCTGGAAGATATGGAGATCCTGTTTAAAGGGATCGACTTGGAAAAGACTACGGTCTCGATGACGATCAATTCTCCGGCGTCAGTTCTATGGGCAATGTACCTGGTGGTCGCTGAGAAGCAAGGGGCGGACTGGAAGAAGATTTCCGGTACCATCCAAAACGATATTCTGAAGGAATACATCGCCCAGAAGGAATATATCTATCCGCCGGCACCCTCGATGCGCCTGGTGGTGGATACTTTCGAATTTGGCTCGAAGTTCACGCCTCGCTTTAACACCATCTCCATCAGCGGATACCACATCCGCGAAGCCGGTTCAACAGCCCTGCAGGAGCTGGCATTCACGCTTTACGATGGCGTCGAGTACGTGGAATGGGCGCGGCGGCGAGGCTTGGATGTGGACGAATTTGGCCCCCGCCTCAGCTTCTTCTTCAATGCTCACAACGACTTCTTCGAGGAGATCGCCAAATACCGGGCCGCTCGCAAGATTTGGTACCAGGTGATGAAGGATCGCTTCGCGGCGAAGAACCAGCGCGCGTGGCTGCTGCGCTTCCACACCCAGACTGCCGGCGTTTCCCTGACTGCACAGCAACCCATGAACAACATTGCGCGCGCCGCCCTGCAGGCGTTGGCCGCAGTGCTGGGGGGAACGCAGTCTTTACACATCGACGGTTATGACGAAGCACTCGCCCTCCCCACGGAAGAGGCAGTCAGAATTGCATTGCGCACCCAGCAGATCATCGCCTACGAATCCGGAGTAACCCAAACTGTGGACCCGCTTGGTGGCTCGTATTATCTGGAACGTCTGACCCTCGATATGGAGAAGGGAGCGTTTGAGTATTTCGGCAAGCTGGACACGATGGGCGGCATGGTGAAGGCGATCGAGCGCGGGTATCCGCAGAAAGAGATCGCGGAAGCCGCATACCAGTATCAGCGTGCGGCGGAAGCCAAGGAAAAGATCACTGTCGGCGTGAACGACTTCGTGGTCGAAGGAGAGCCGCCGAACATTTTGTACATCGACGAGAGTGTGGCCTTACACCAATCGGCGAAGCTCAAAGCTCTGCGGGCACGGCGATCGAATGACGAGGTCCGACGCTGTTTGGGGGCGCTGAAGACGGCGGCTGCTCAGGAACCCAGGGCTGGAACCAACGGCAGTGTTTCCCCGGCGAACACGATGCCATACATCGTAGATGCTGTCAGAAGTTACGCAACCGTTGGCGAGATCTGCGAAGCACTTCGCGAGGTGTATGGCACTTATACCGAAGTGAGCATCACCTAGCTTTTGCGATGCGCGTCGCATCACCGGGCGGAACTCTACGGCATATCGGCGCGGCAGCTGAACCAGCAGAACCCCTCAACGATTTCCGTTTGACTTCATCCTCCGATTCTTTGGTGGGTTGCGCATTGTCTGTTACACTGGCGCGTCTTGGAGACGACCACACGAAGACGATTTCTGGCAATGTCCGCTGCGATTGTGGGCGGATGTTTGTCGTCTGAAACTGCGCTCAACGCCGGAAATCCTGGACCCAGCCTGCGGTTTCCAGCTCAGGCCCGTGAACGGATAGCCGTGGCCTCGTATCCGTTCCGAGAGTTCATCGCGGGCCCGGAACACAAACAGTTCAATCCGGCCGTGGCTTTGCAGGACTTTGCGGCGCATGTCGCCTCCAGGTTCGGCATCAACAAAATTGAGCCTTGGAGTGCGCACTTTATTTCGATGGATCCGAAATATCTGGAGCAGTTTCGAACCACAGTTGAGACGGCGCGGGCACAAATCGTAAATGTCGCCGTGGATGGCGAGCACAGCCCGTATGCCGCAGATCGCACCGAACGCGAGAAAGCTGTTACATTTGGGAAACGCTGGATCGATGCGGCCGCGTCGCTCGGCTCGCCCGGCATTCGCATCAACATCCCGCCGGCTGGGCATTCGGCACCCGACCTCGAGCGCACTGCTGACAGCCTGCTTCGCGTAGTAGAGCACGCCTCGGCTAAGAACGTTGTCGTCAACCTGGAGAACGACAACCCGGTCAGTGAAGACCCATTCTTCTTGGTAAAGCTTATCGACAAGGTGAATAGTCCGTGGCTACACGCGTTGCCGGACTTTGCCAACACTCTGAGCAGCGGGAATGAAGAGCACGCGTACAGCGGTATGGAAGCCATGTTCCGGCACGCTTACTCGATCTGTCACGTAAAAGACGGCGAGACCAACGAATCAGGCAAGCTTGTTGAAGTGGACATGGCGCGGGCTTTCGGGTACCTGAAGCACAGTGGATATAAAGGTTACTGCTCGATGGAGTGGGACCGGCCCGGCGATCCGTACCACGGTACGGCGGATCTCATCGAGAAGACGGTTCAGTACCTGTCTTGATCACTCCCACCCTCGCTGGGCTGCCCTCTAATTCTGCTATCCTCTTGGCCTTGAATGTCGTCCAACATTGGCATGCGCAAAGCAATCAATCACCTTAAGAAGTCTGATCCGGTGCTGCGAGCCATCATCGAAAAGGTTGGCGCCTACCGCATCGAATACGGTCCGCCGGAATTCCACAGTCTGGCCGAAGCAATCGTCTATCAGCAGTTAAATGGGAAGGCGGCGGTCACTATCTTCAACCGCTTCGCCGACTTGGCCGGAAAACCCCTGACTCCCGAAGGAGTCCTGAAGGTTACCGCCCAGCAGATGCGCGCGGCTGGTCTGTCCAAGCAGAAGGCTTCTTATCTGCGTGACATGGCGGAACGCGCTGCCAGCGGTCAACTCGATTTCTCCAAGCTTAACGAGCACTCCGACGAGGAAGTTATCCAGCACCTCACCCAGGTCAAGGGCGTGGGCGTGTGGACCGCGCAAATGTTCCTGATATTCACGCTCAGGCGGCCGAACGTCCTCCCTACCGGCGACTTCGGAGTGCAAAGCGCGATCAAGAAGTACTACAAGAAGCGCCTGATGCCGAAACCCGCGGTGATGGAAAAGATCGCCAGACCCTGGGAGCCCTATCGCAGCATCGCTTGCTGGTATCTCTGGAGGAGCCTGGATATCAAAACCGTCTGACGGTGTGGTTAAATAAGGGCGATGGCGGAACAGAAGATCCGCGTGCTGGTGGCCAAGCCCGGACTGGATGGGCACGATCGCGGCGCAAAAGTCATTGCCCGGGCGCTGCGCGATGCCGGTATGGAAGTGATTTATACCGGCCTGCGCCAGACGCCGGAAATGGTCGTGAACGCGGCTCTCCAGGAAGACGTACACGTAATTGGGCTCTCGATCCTCTCGGGCGCGCATAATGCCATCGTTCCCCGCGTGATGGACCTGCTCAAGCAGAACAAGATGGATGACGTGATCGTCATCGTCGGCGGAATTATTCCCGATCAGGACGTGGACAATTTGAAGAAACTCGGCGTAGCCGCCATCTTCCAGCCCGGCACCAGCATGGATGACATCGTCCAGTTCATTCGCGCCAACGTCAAACCCCGCACCGTGCCCGCCGCCAACTGAGTCTCCATTCTCAAAGGTGGAGGACGGGCGCCAGGTTTGCGCACTTCGGCTTGGCTGTTATACCGTAAACAGTCCTGAGTTCTTCTTCCATGGCTGATCGCCCGGAAACCACAGCGCCTCCGACTTCGACCATCCTCGAAACGCGCGTCGATCCTACGACGCCGCGTTTTGAAGCCAACATGCGCTTTCTCGCCGATGTTGTCGCCCAGGTGCACAACGAAGAGGAAATTATCCGCGAAGGTGGCGGGGCAAAAGCCATCGAAAGCCAGCACAGCAAGGGACGATTGACCGCTCGCGAGCGCATCAACCTGCTGGTCGATCCCGGCAGTTTCTTCGAACTGTGTTCCTATGCCGCGTTCGGTATGTACGAAGAATGGGGCGGCGCGCCGGCGGCAGGGGTCATCACCGGCCTGGGACGCATTCACACCCGGCTGGTCATGATCATCGCCAATGACGCAACGGTCAAGGCCGGAGCGTTCTTTCCGATGACGTCCAAGAAAGTGATCCGGGCACAGAACATCGCCATCGAGAATCGAATTCCAACGATATATCTGGTCGACTCTGCCGGCGTTTTTCTGCCCTTGCAGGAGGACGTCTTCCCCGATACCGATGACTTCGGACGCGTGTTCCGCAACAACGCAGTGATGTCGGCCATGGGTATCGCACAAATTGCCGCCATCATGGGGATGTGCGTGGCGGGCGGCGGATATCTTCCCGTGATGTGCGATCACGTGCTCATGACCGACGGTAGCGGACTGTTTCTGGCCGGTCCAGCGCTGGTTCAAGCGGCGATCGGCCAGAAGGTTTCCGCGGAAGAACTGGGCGGAGCCGCTATGCACTCGGCCATCAGCGGCACAGTCGACTTCCGCGAACCTAACGACGAAGCTTGTCTGGCGCGCATTCGCTCGATTGTCGAAAAGTGGGGCTATCGGCGGCAATCTCCCTGGGACCGCAAGAAACCGCAAGAGCCGGCGCTGGCTGCCGAAGAAGTCTACGGTATCTACGATTCCTCGCCGGCCCGTCCCTACGACATGAAAGAGATCATTGCCCGTATCGTCGACGGCAGCCGCTTCGATGAATACAAAGCAGAGTACGGAAAAACTCTCCTCTGCGGCTATGCCCGCATTGGCGGCTTCGCCGTGGGTATTGTGGCCAATCAGAAACTGCACGCCAAACAAACCGACCACGAGGGCCTCCAGAGAATTGAGTTTGGGGGAGTGATTTATACGGAGTCCGCCGAAAAAGCCGCGCGCTTCATTATGGATTGCAACCAGAATCTCATCCCCCTGGTCTTCCTCCACGACGTAAACGGATTCATGGTGGGACGCGACGCGGAATGGAGCGGCATCATTAAAGCGGGCGCAAAAATGGTGAATGCGGTTTCCAATTCGGTGGTGCCGAAGATCACGGTCATCATCGGCGGGTCATTCGGCGCCGGCCACTATGCCATGTGCGGAAAAGCCTACGATCCGCGTTTTGTCTTTGCCTGGCCGACCGCGCGCTATGCCGTGATGAGTGGGGACTCGGCGGCGGGAACTCTGGTAGAGATCAAGGTTCGGCAACTGGAGCGCAGCGGCAAGAAGCTGACTGAGGAAGAGAAAAAAGAGCTATACGAATCCGTGAAGCGCACTTACGACCAACAGACAGACCCGCGGTACGGCGCAGCCCGATTGTGGATCGACAAGATCATCGACCCGCTCGAGACCCGGGCCACCATTACGCAAGCTCTCGAAGCAGCCGCGTTGAACCCCGAAGTGGCAGAGTTCAAAGTAGGAGTATTGCAAACATGACGCGGTTGGCCGCAGGGTACCCCGGATGACGCCTGATTCAAAAAGGGGAGCGTCGGGCCCGGTCAAACTGGTGGAATGCCCGCGGGACGCCTGGCAAGGGCTGAAGGGGAAAATTCCGGCCTACTTGAAAGCCGATTATCTGAAAGCCTTGATCAGCGCGGGGTTCAAGCATATTGACGCGGCATCATTTGTCTCTCCCAAGGCTGTGCCCCAGATGGCCGACTCGGAGGAGGTTCTCAAGGAACTCGATCCGCCCGATGACGTTGAAATCATCGGAATTGTGGTCAACGAAAAAGGTGCGCAACGCGCCGCCAGCACCAATGCAGTCCGCACCCTGGGTTTTCCCTACTCGATTTCGCCAACCTTCCTGCGCAATAACCAGCATCAGACGCTCGAAGAAGCCATCGACGAACTGGAAAAGATTAAGACAAAGGGCGAAGAGACCGGGCTTGACGTAGTGGTCTACATTTCCATGGCGTTCGGCAATCCTTACGGCGATCAGTGGAGCGTTACCGAGGTGGTCGATGCCATTGATCTCCTGGAATCTTTCGACATTCACACCATCTCGCTGGCGGATACGGTTGGGATGGCCACAGCGGAACAGATTCGTGAACTGCTCTCCGTAGCGATTGCGCAATACGACTACCTGGACATTGGCGTGCATTTGCACAGCCGTCCTGAGCAGGCTGTGGAGAAGGTAACGGCCGCCTACGATGCGGGCTGCCGGCGGTTCGACTCGGTTCTGGGCGGGCTCGGTGGTTGCCCGTTCGCCCAGGATGCTCTGGTTGGCAATATCCCGACCGAGAAGGTTGTTGAAGCATTGCGCGCTCGGGGTGCGGCCTTACCGTTGCTCAAGCCTCTGGACGTGTTGCTGCGAGCGACCAGTGAGATCGGGGCGAGGTATTCGAAATCGAACACTGTTGACGAAGAGGTGAGCGAGACCTAGGAACGTTCGCTACGGATGACATTTGGCGAGATGACTTATCGAACCATCGAACTCGGGATCAACGCCGGCGTGGCCACGCTCACCCTGAATCGGCCCGACAAGCGCAACGCCATCAGTTACGAACTGATTGAAGACCTGCTGGCCGCGTTGGACGAAGTCGCCAGCTCGTCGGCATTGGTTCTGATTCTCACCGGCGCGGGCAAAGCCTTCTGCTCCGGCATGGACCTGGACAATCTGAAGGCACTGAGCGGGCGTTCCCCCGAGGAGGGCCTCAAGGACTCCGAAACGATGGCCCAGTTGTTTCGTTCACTCTACGATTTCTCTAAGCCGACGATCGCAGCTGTAAACGGCCCCGCCATCGCCGGCGGATGCGGTTTGGCCACCCTATGTGATTTCACCTTGGCCGTTCCCGAAGCTAAGTTCGGGTATACCGAGGTGCGCATTGGATTCGTTCCGGCAATTGTCTCGACCTTTCTCCTGCGCCAGATCGGGGAAAAACATGCCCGTGATCTTTTGCTAACCGGCAGGATTATCGGCGCCGACGAGGCCTACCGCATTGGATTGATCAACGAGATCGTTCCGCCGGAGCGATTGCTCGATCGGGCACGTGAATTGGCCGCACAGTTGATGGAGAACAGCCCAGCCTCGCTGGCCTGCACCAAGCGCTTGCTCAGCGACCATGCGCGGCACGAACTCGATACTCAGATCCAGTCGGCGGTCCGTGAGAACGCCGCCATCCGTGCCACCCCAGATTTCCGTGAAGGTATTTCGTCATTCCTGGAAAAGCGCAAACCGCGATGGAGTGGCAAGTGAGCACACGAAGCAACCCCAAGTACCCAATAGTGGGGGAGAGCCGCTTGCGCGTGCGCTACGCCGAGACTGATCAGATGGGTGTGGTCTATCATTCCAATCACTTCATCTGGTTCGAAGTCGGGCGCGTGGAATTGTTGCGGCAACTCGGCTTTTCCTATCGCGACATGGAGCGCAACGACAACTGTTTTATTGCCGTCGTGGATGCGCGCTGCCGCTATCGTGCCCCGGCCGCCTACGACGACGAAGTGATTGTGAAGACTCACATAAAGAGTGTTCGCGATTCGGTGGTGCACTTCGGGTACGAGCTCCGGCGAGCGGAGGATGGAACATTACTCGCCGAGGGGGAGACTACCCACATCGTAGTCGACTCGAAAAAGGAAATTACGAAATTTCCCGAGAAGTACCTGGTTGCTCTGCGAGCGGCCATGGGAAGATAGATGTTAGAGTTCAGGAGCTTAGTGGAAGCTATTTCGTTGCCATCCCGACTGTTGTGTTGTCGTCCGACTGTTGTGTTGTCGTCCGACTGTTTTGTTGTCATCCCGAGCGAAGCGAGGGATCTGCAGTTCTTTCCTCCGCCGAAGACTGCAGATTCCTCGTCGCTACTGTTCCTCGGAATGACAATGGTCTTGGGCCCTTTTAGATACTAGCGCCCTGAAACTGGAAACTCATTTGCAAGCGCTTCACATTAACGGAAACGACCTCACTCCGGAAGCAGTGCGGGAAGTCGCGGTCGGACACCGCCCGGTGCTTCTCGATCCCGATGCGCGCGCCGCCGTGCAGCGGGCCCGCGCGGTCGTGGATTCGCTGATTGCAAACCACAGGATCTCCTATGCCATCACCACAGGTGTAGGCAAGCTGAGCGACGTGCACATCGCCGCCGAACAGATTCGCGAAATGCAAGTGAACCTGGTGCGGTCGCATGCGGTGGGCGTCGGCGAGCCGCTACCCTCCGACGCAATCCGCGCCATGATGCTGCTGCGCGCCAATTCCCTCTCCAAGGGCTACTCGGGAGTGCGCACCGAAACTATCGACACGCTCTGTGAAATGCTCAACCGCGGAGTCACTCCCTTCGTCCCTTCCCAGGGCAGCGTGGGGGCGAGCGGTGACCTGGCCCCCCTGGCGCACTTGGCTCTGGCATTGATCGGCGAAGGCGAGTGCATCGACGACAACGGAGCGCGAATTCCCGCCGCCGACGCCATGCGCCGGGCGCAGGTCACCCCACTGGTTTTGGAGGCCAAAGAGGCAGTCTCACTGATCAACGGCACGCAAGGCATGCTGGCTGTTGGCATCCTCGAACTGCTCGCCGCACAAACGCTGGCCGACACTGCGGACGTCATCGGCTCTTTGACTCTGGACGCCCTGCACGGAACCGACGTCGCTTTCGACGAGCGGATTCACCAGGCTCGTCCTCACCGCGGCCAACTCACCAGCGCAGCCAACCTGCGCAAAATGCTGGAAGGCAGTCAGATTCGTGAGTCGCATCGTGACTGCGACCGGGTGCAGGATGCCTACTCGCTGCGCTGCATGCCGCAGGTACACGGCGCTGTTCGCGACACGCTGGCGCACTGCCGTCGGGTGATGGAAACCGAAATCAATTCCGCCGTTGATAACCCGCTGGTGTTCGTGCGGAACCTAAAGCAATCCGATGGACAGGGGGATGTGATCTCCGGCGGCAATTTTCACGGCGAGCCGGTGGCGTTCGCGCTGGACTTCCTGGGGATCGCGCTAAGTGCATTAGCCGGAATCTCCGAACGAAGAATAGAGCGCCTGGTGAACCCCGCGCTGAATGAAGGATTGCCGCCTTTCTTGGCGGCGGGAGCGGGTTTGAACTCAGGCTTCATGATGCCGCAGGTCACGGCAGCCGCGCTGGCGAGCGAGAATAAGATTCTGGCGCATCCCGCTTCGGTCGATTCGATCACGACTTCGGGGAACAAGGAAGATTTCGTATCCATGGGGATGACGGCAGCGATGAAACTCAAGCGCATTGTTGCCAATACCCGCAACGTTCTCGCGATCGAGGCGATGGCGGCGGCGCAAGCCCTGGATTTTCTGTCCCCGGTCATGACCGGCAAGCGGGGCCAGGCAGCGCAGGCAGCGATCCGTTCCGTGTGTCCGACGATGGATAAAGACCGGGTGATGTATCAGGATTTTGCGCGCCTGGCGGAGCTGATTGCCAGCGGGAAGGTGGCGGAGGCGCTGCGGTAAGGGGCGCCTAGCACGATCGGGGGGGCGCTCGCGCCTGCATCAGGAGGCTTTTACCGCGCTGCCGTCCAACCCCAGCCGATCTGCGATTTCCTTCATGGCCTCGATGCACCAGGTGATGTGCTCGTCCAGATCCACTCCCAACGCGGCTGCGCCGTTCACGATGTCTTCGCGATGCACATTGCGGGCGAAGGCCTTGTCTTTCATCTTTTTTTGCACCGATCTGGCGTCGACTTCGGCCAGCGACTTTCCCGGCTTTACCAGGGCGACGGCGGTGATGAAGCCTGCCAGTTCGTCGCAGGCGAACAAGGCCTTCTCCAGCACGCTGTCGCGAGTCACCCCGGTGTATTCGGCGTGCGACAGGATGGCGCGGCAAATCGTATCCGGCCAGCCGCGTTCTTTAAGAATGGCGTTTCCCCTGTAGGGATGATCGTCCAAACTGGGGTACTTGTCATAGTCGAAATCGTGCAGCAGTCCGACGATGCCCCACACTTCTTCTTCTCCGGCAGACCCGTACTTCCGGGCACAGGCACGCATGCAAGCCTCCACGGCCTGTGCGTGTTTGCGCAGACTCTCCGATTGGGTGAACTCAGTTAGTAAACACCAGGCCGCCTCGCGATCATGCATGGTCACCTTCCAGGATTGCTCCACTGCTCTTCAGACTTTATTCGCTCCCGCTGAAACCCGTAATGCGCTTGGCTCTCAGCGGAACGCCCGCCGCAGCGCGTTTTTGCGACACTGCTAAGAGAGATTCCGATGGATTGCGTACTCTCTTCTCTGTTTATTCGCCCTTGCATTCTTGCCTTTGGCGGTCTGAAAACCAGATTTTACTTGACATCCACAGAGCCCGTCCCGCAGATTACGCATCAGGTTCGGAGCCAAGTATCTAGTTTGGTTCGGTCTTGGTTCCAAGGGAAGCCCGCTCTGGCCCCTCCCACACCTGAATGGCTACCACTCTTGCCCCGGTTGATTCCCGGGAAGTTGTCCGGTGCGACCATTGCCTGCTAGTTCAATTCCGTACCATCAATGATCTTTGCCGCCGTTGTCATGCGTCTTTAGACGAGGATGAGCCGGAAATCGTTTCCGCTCCGCCTCCGCCGCAAATGATGCCGAGCCATGGCCACGGGCGCGGACATCTCAACCTGGCCGCATCCATCCGCTCGATGCGGCTGCGCAACGGACTCAGCCAGCGGCAACTGGCCGCTCGCATGTCGGTGCCGCGGACCTACGTCTCCAAGATTGAAAACGAAAAAGCCACCCCCACGCTCTCCTCTCTGGAGCGGCTGGCGAGGGCGCTGGAGGTCACCGTGCCCGATCTGCTGAGCGGCGGCGAGCGCAACCGGCAGGAGGAGATTCGCGAGCTGATGCAGGACCAGTTTATCGCCGAGCTGCTGCCGTTTGTGTCGCAGTTGAACGGCATGCAGATGTCGAGCGTCCTCACCCAAATGCGGGACTTGACGGTGCGGCCGCGAAGGAGCGCGTAAGAACTCTACCAATTTTATCCGGGCAACCTAGCCAACTGCAGCCGGGATCACAAGATCCCGGCTTTTTTTGTCCTGGAGCCTGTGGGGCGGACACTCTTGTCCGCCGCCTTGGTGTTGATTTTGCTGCCGGGATCCGACGATCTCCCCATGGAAGAAC
>JBAUUQ010000036.1:0-164172 GCA_049582765.1 Terriglobales bacterium | reverse complement strand
ACGCCCGCAAGGCGCCTCAACTTCAAGTCTCTCCGGGTCCGCCAGTTCTCTCTGAGATCCCTCGCGTAGCTCGGGATTTCGGCTGCGGGCTCCCGCTTCGCTCACGCCCGCAAGGCGCCTCAAGTTCAAGTCTCTCCGGGTCCGCCAGTTCTGTGTTTTCCCATCCCGTACTCAGTAGGCTTTCCACGGATTCCGGCTACCCCTTGCACGGGCGGGGACGCCCGCGCCTACATTTTTCTCCTCTACAATGTTGGAAGTGGAAACCTGGGACGTCATCATCATCGGCGGGGGAATCATTGGGCTCTCGCTGGCGATCGCTTTACGCAAGCGGGGTGCCCAAGTACTGCTGGTTGAGCAGGGGGAGCCGGGCCGCGAGGCTTCGCGCGCCGCCGCTGGAATGCTTGTGGACAGCCCGGAAGAAACTCCACCGGCGCTGCAAGCTTTGGCGACCGCCAGTGCACACATGTATCCCGAGTTCGTCCACGAACTGCAGGACGAATCGGGGATGCATGTCGATCTCCGCGATCAAGGCGCGCTGGTACTCGATCACCCAGGCAACGGTGAGAGCGTATCACTGGCCGAGCTTGAGCCGGCCCTGGCTGATCCGAATCGTCCAGCACAACTTCTGAAAGAACGCAGTGTCGATCCGCGGGCGCTGGTTGCGGCGTCGCTGAAGGCGGCAAAGCACCGCGCCGTGGATATTGCTTCCGGCACGGCCGTGACCGGTGTGCTTCTGGCGGGCGGAAAAGTGAATGGCGTCAGCACGGATAAGACCCACTACAGTGCGCCGGTGGTGGTGAACTGTGCGGGAGCGTGGGCTGGACAGATTTCTCCGCATCACTTCCCTACCCGGCCGGCGAAGGGGCAGATGCTCTCGGTGGTTGGACAACCGGTGTTGCGTCACGTGATCCGTGCACCTGAGGTTTATCTGGTGCCGCGAACCGACGGACGCATCCTGATTGGCGCTACGGTCGAAGATGCCGGCTACGACAAGCGCACTGACCCTGCCGTCATCCATCGTCTGCATCAGGCGGCGGTTCGCTTGGTCCCGGCTTTGGCGCAGGCGCGCATCCTCGAAGCCTGGGCGGGATTGCGGCCCGGCACTCCTGATGACCTGCCCATTCTCGGAGCGGCCAGCATGCCGGGATATTTCGTAGCGGCGGGACATTTCCGAGACGGGATTCTGCTCGCTCCGGTTACCGCGCACGTCATGGCGCAGGTGGTAACTGGGGCGCGTCCGGAATATGATCTTGCGGCATTTGCACCGGGAAGGTTTCAGAGATGATTGGTTGTGCACGGCCGTGGCGCACTTTGGTCGTCCCTCCGGGACTCAGTCGCGCTGTGCTAAAGACCACGGCGCCTGCAATTCAGTGCTCGGCCTTTCGCACGTAGCCCGGGCATTGTAGAACCGGCAAACGTGGATATTTTGGGAAGCGGGAATCGTCGTCGGAGCGGCCACAGCGGTAGAAAGTCGAGCCGCGCGCAGATGTAATCTGGCGAGCGTACTGGCAATCCAGGCACAATCCTACGCGACCCTGTTCAGTTCGCTTTTCGTGCTCTTCCGTCACATTCCAGAATAGACGATCGGACGGCCAACCCTCCGCGGACAGGTTTACGGAACTTTTGCTAGGCGGGGTGCGTTTCTTCGGCTAGCCTATCGCCTGCGGAGGAATGATTGCAGCTCGTCATCGATAAGGTCAGTAAACGCTATGGCGCCAAAACCTGGGCCCTGCGCGGATTCAGTCTGGAGATGGGAGCCGGAGTGCTGGGATTGCTTGGTCCCAATGGCGCAGGCAAAACCACGCTGATGAGCATCCTGGCCACAATCACACACGCCAGCGACGGTACGGTCACGTGGAATGGAACGGATTTGGCTAAAAACCCGGACGCTCTACGGCGGGTGCTGGGTTATCTGCCGCAGGATTTCGGTGTCTACCCGAACCTCAACGCGGTTGAGTTCCTGGAGTATCTGGCAGCGGTGAAGGGGCTGGAAGCCGCGGCAGCGCGGCGGCGCATCGATGAGCTGCTAGACCTGGTAAATCTGACTGATGTCCGCACCCGCCCGCTCGGCGGCTACTCTGGCGGGATGAAACAGCGAGTGGGGATTGCACAGGCGCTGCTCAACGATCCGCAATTGCTGATTGTCGATGAGCCGACTGCAGGCCTCGATCCCGAAGAGCGGGTTCGCTTCCGCAATCTTTTGTCCGAACTCTCGGGGGAGCGCATCGTGATTCTTTCGACCCATATTGTCTCGGACGTGGAAGCGACCGCAACGGACATCGCGCTGATTTCCCAAGGCGAGCTGGTCGCCCATGCTTCACCGGAAGAGCTCCTGAAGCAGGTCGAGGCAAAAGTCTGGGAGTGGACTGTTCCCAGCGCGGAATTGAACGCCGCCAAGCAGAAGTATCTGATCAGCAGCACTGCGCGGCGCACCGATGGGGTTCACGCCCGCGTACTGACCGCGCAACCACCCACCCGGGCCGTACCCGTGCTGCCAAATCTGGAAGACGCCTACATCTATTGCCTGTCCAAATCTCGTGCCGGAGTGGCGGCATGAACCCGGGCGTCTTATACGCCATGGTACGGGCTGATTTTCTGGAGCGCGTCCGCCGTTACAGCTTTCTCCTCACACTCGCGGGGGCGCTATACCTGGGTTACGGCGTGGCCACCGAGAAAATCTGGGTGGTGATCGGCAACGGATATCGGGGAGTCTATAACTCCGCCTGGATCGGCGCGGTGATGGCGGTTTGCTGTTCCACGTTTCTGTCGCTGGCCGGATTCTACGTGGTGAAAAATTCTGTGCAGCGTGACACCGATACGCGGGTGGGACAGATTTTGGCCGCCACGCCCATGCGCAAGAGTTTTTATACCCTGGCCAAGAGCATCAGCAACTTTGCCGTACTGGCGTCCATGGTGCTCATCCTGATGGTGGCGGCAGTGGCCATGCAGTTGCTTCACGCGGAGATCAGCCAGGTTTCGCTGTGGAGGCTATGGTCTCCGTTCTTGCTGATTGCTTTGCCTGCAATGGCCATTACCGCCGCACTCAGCGTGTTGTTTGAAACTGTTCCGCTGCTGAGCGGCGGGCTGGGCAACGTGGTTTATTTTTTTGTATGGAGCACTGGGCTGGCTTTGAGTGTCGCGACCGGTATCGCGGAGCCTAGCGGCATCCAGTTGTTGTTCCGCAGCACGCGGGCGGCGCTGATGAAAGTCGACTCCGGTCACATCGACAGCTTCAGCCTCACCATCGGCGGTGAGCGGGCCGTCCGTACTTTTCTATGGAACGGCTTTGATTGGACTGGTTCTATCGTGCTGAGCCGCTTGTTGTGGATCGCAGTGGCGGTGGGCATCGCGCTGCTGGCTTCTGTCTTCTTCCATCGTTTCGACCCGGCCCGTGAGTCGTGGAGAAAGAAGAATGGGGTGGCGCCTTCTTCCTCCACCAGTGGTGAGACGCCGCAGCCGAAGGAGATCACGACTCGCACGGCTTCGCCGGTGCGCCTGACACCGTTCGTCACCACGCGAGGAAAGTTTCGCTTTGCATTACTCGTGGGCTCCGAGCTTCGGTTAATGCTTAAGGGACAGCGCTGGTGGTGGTATGCAGTGGCAGCCGGCATATTCGTCGGTAGCCTGGTGTCCCCCACCGAAGCTGCGCGCCAGGGATGGCTGGTCGCCGCCTGGATATGGCCGGTTCTGTTGTGGTCCCAGATGGGAGCGAGAGAAGCGCGCTTCGCCACGCAGTCGCTCATCTTCTCCTGCGAACGCGCGCTGCATCGCCAACTACCGGCGTTGTGGACGGCGGGGCTAGGCGTGGCATTGCTGGCCGGTGGTGGCACTGGTCTTCGCCTCTTATTGAGCAGCGACTGGCGCGGCCTGGTGGCGTGGTTCGCCGGCGCACTCTTCATTCCCAGCTTAGCCCTCGCGCTCGGAGTGTGGAGCGACAGCAGCAAAGCATTCGAGGCCTTTTACACGGTGTGGTGGTACATAGGCCCGCTGCATCATACCCCCGGACTGGACTTCATGGGGACGACCGACGTTTCCAGCGCTCCCGCGACCTGGGTACTGGCAGCGGCGGCACTGCTGACGGCTTCCTATTTTGGAAGACGGGCACGCCTCGGTTACGTGTGAGGACGAACTCGCAAACTCTGCCACGTGCAGGGATCTGGCGCGGAATCCTGTGCCCCCAACTCAGGTATACTTAAGCGTTTCATACGGATCATCACGCCAGCGCGTCCCGCGCCAGAAAAGAGGACCGATACCATGGCTTCCCCAGCGGTAGAGTATGCCCGTCAAAATCAGCAACGTTTCTTAAACGAACTCAAAGATCTGCTTCGTATTCCCAGCGTCAGTACCCTGGACGAACACAAGCCCGATGTGCAGAAAGCGGCCGATTACGTGGCCAGCGAATTGCGCCGCATCGGCATGGAGAATGTTGAAGTCATCCCTACCAAGGGGCATCCCCTGATCTACGCGGACTGGCTGCATGCTTCGGGCAAGCCGACGGTGCTCTGTTATGCGCATTATGATGTACAGCCGCCCGATCCGCTTGATGAATGGATCAGCCCGCCCTTCGAGCCGACTGAGCGCAACAACAACATTTACGCGCGTGGCGCGGTGGATGACAAAGGCCAGCTGTGGATGGAGATAAAAGCAATCGAGGCGCTGATGAAAGGCCACGATGGCAAGCTGCCGCTCAATGTAAAGTTCATCATCGAGGGCGAGGAAGAAGTGGGCGGGGAGTCCATCGCCGAATATGTGCGCAAGCAGAAAGCCAAGCTGAAAGCCGATTTCGCGCTGGTGTGCGATACGGAACTGTTTGCGCCCGATCTGCCAACGCTCTGTGTCGGCCTGCGCGGACTGGTTTATACCGAGATTGAAGCGTGTGGCGCAAAGACCGATTTGCATTCCGGGATGTACGGTGGGGCGGCGCCCAATCCGTTTTTCGCGCTGATCGAAATCATCAGCAAATTGAAGGACGCGAAAGGCAAGGTTCTGATTCCAGGTTTCTACAGCAAGGTCAAGAAACCCACGGCCGCTGAGCTGAAGGCCTGGAAACGGCTGCCGTTTAACGAAGAGCACTACCGCAAGACCGAAGTCGGATCCAAGGTTCTGACCGGCGAGCCAGGATATTCGGTGCTGTATCGGACGTGGGCACGTCCCACGCTTGAGGTTCACGGCATGCCTGGGGGATTCACCGCGCCCGGGGCAAAGACCGTCATTCCGGCCAAGGCTGCGGCGAAAGTCTCCATGCGGCTGGTGCCGAACCAAGATCCTGACGACATCCTGAAGCGCTACACGGCTTTCGTGAAGAAGCTCACGCCGAAGGGTATCGACACCAAGATCAAAGTCTGGAGCAAGGGTCCGGCGTGCGTGGTGGGAACCGATAACCCGTACGTGAAGGCCTCGACCGAAGCCATGCACGATGTGTTCAAGAAGAATACGGTGTTCATTCGTTCCGGTGGTTCGATTCCTATCGTGACCGATTTCCAGGACGTGCTGAAAATTCCCAGCGTGATGATGGGATTCGGCCTGCCGGACGACAATCTGCACGCCCCCAACGAGAAGTTTCATATTCCGAACTTCTATCGTGGGATTGAGTCGATCTGTTTGTTCTTCGAGAAGCTGGGTGGCTAACGGAACCACGTGGGGACAGCCGCCCTCGGCTGTCTCGGCAAGTCCTGTGGCGTGGGCTGCATGCTAGAATCGGCTCATGAAACGCTCACGCAAGTTCACCGTAGTGATCGAGCGCGACGAAGAGGGCCTCTACGTCGCCAGCGTCCCGGCCTTGCGCGGCTGCCATACTCAGGCGAAGAACCTCGACACACTGATGAAGCGTATCCGAGAGGTTATCGCCCTGTGCTCGGAGGATGATCGAGGTGGCCCGGCTCTTGAGTTGGTGGGAATCCAACAGATTTCGGTATGACCCGCCTGCCGCTGCCTAAAGGGCAAAGATTTAGTACGCGCCCTACAAAGGCTGGGCTTTCTCGTCGTCCGCACCGCGGCAGTCACGTCTTCCTGAAACACTCTGACGGGCGAGTGACCACGGTCCCGGTACATTCAGGCGAAACCGTTGGCCCCGGCCTCCTGCGTGCAATCCTCCGGGATGTTGAACTATCGGTGGAAGACTTGCTTGAACCTCTTTGAAAAAGGGTACGCCTTTTGGGAAACAGGTAGGCCGCCTTCGAAACATCACGGTCAAGCGGAAAAAACCGGCAGGACCTCATTTTCTAGACCTTCCTATATTCGGATTGATTATCCGACTGCGTTGCGCTAGCCTTTTGTTGCTCTCGCGATTCTTCCTTCCTTCTGCCCTCTCTCCTAATTTTACCGCCACTTGCTGCATTGTGTGTGCAAAATGACGGGGGTGCGGATGAGGGCATACTATATGTAGTGTTTTCTTGCTTGACCCCGGGCTGATTTCGCCGTTACAGTAGCTCTGATTTGTGCCGTCCTCATTTCCGAGCCGAGGGCGGGTGCAGGACGGTAGATGGTCGGGGAATCGAGATAGTAAACGATCCACCGCTAGCGAGCTGACGGCTGGCGGAACTACAGATTCCTCGCACGCTCTCGCCGCTTGGCGCGGCTGTGAGCGGCTCGGAATGACAAGTTTGGTTGGAGTTGTAGTGGCGCGACCAAGGAGTACACGTTGCTCAAACTGAAAAAGCTGCAGATTCTCGGTTTCAAGTCTTTCTGCGACCGCACTGAGCTCAAGTTTCATGGAGACGGGGTGGCGGCCATCATTGGGCCGAACGGATGCGGAAAGTCCAACATCGCGGATGCCATTTCGTGGGTTCTGGGAGAGCAGTCGGCCAAGACGCTGCGC
Organism: Terriglobales bacterium; assembly: GCA_049582765.1. GTDB lineage: Bacteria > Acidobacteriota > Terriglobia > Terriglobales > Acidobacteriaceae > JBAUUQ01. The sequence continues at coordinate 157,355 of JBAUUQ010000036.1, read as the reverse complement.
GGCTCACGCATGGAAGACGTTATCTTTTCCGGCACGCGCGATCGCAAGCCCACGGGAATGGCAGAGGTGGCGCTGACCCTGATCGATCCGGAAGTCTACGATGGGCCCGACGCCAACAACGCGACCGAGATCGAAATCAAAGAGGAGCTGCCGGCGGAAGATTGGGATGAAGCGGAGGTACGAGCCAAAGCGGCCGAGGAAGTCGAACGGATCACCGAAGACGCGCAGCCGGGAAAAATCGACGAAACCGCGATGCCCCGCCTCAGTAGTGACGCCTTGTCCGAGGTCGATCCGGAAGATGAACCCAGGTTTGCGGTGTTTTCGAACCCTAATCCTCCTATGCGGCTGACCGCGCCGATGGCAGGCGCAGGTCCACAGGTGGTGCTGAAAATTCGACGGCGGAAATTCCAGCAGCAGTTTCGGTCTGGGGAAATCGTAGTGACGCGGCGGCTGTTCCGTTCCGGGGACAGTGAATATCTGCTGAATGGCAAACTCTGCCGCCTGCGCGACATTCAGGAGTTGTTTATGGGCACCGGCCTGGGGCCGGAGTCATATGCGTTGATCGAGCAAGGACGCATCGGGCAGATTCTGAGCAGCCGGCCGACGGATCGGCGGGCCATCATCGAGGAAGCGGCCGGCATCACCAAATTTAAAACCAAGAAGCGGCTGGCCGAGGCGCGCCTGGAAGACGCCAAGCAGAATCTTTCGCGGGTCAACGACATCTTCGAGGAAGTCACCCGGCAGATGAATTCGCTGAAACGGCAGGCTTCGAAGGCGGAACGTTATGCCCGGCTGCGCGAGGAAATGCGGGGCAAGCTGCGGCTGGTGCTGGCCAACAGGTTCGGCCAGCTGGACCGCGAGAGCGCCGAACTCGATGCCCAGATCAACCTGATTGCGGAGCAGATGCGCCAGCACGCCGACGGCGTGCAGCAACTGGAAAGTGAGCACGCAGAACGGACACAACGTGGGTACGCCATCGAGACCGAAATTCGCGAGAATCGCGAGCGCCTGAGCCAGATCAAACTGGAAACCGACCGTGCCCATGCCCGGCGGCGCAACAACGAGGAACGCTGTGTGGAGCTGGCGGTGCGGGCAGCCTCCTTGCAGTCGGAACGGGTGCAAGCGGGTTCCCGACTCGAAGCCCTCGAAGCAGAGCGCGACTCGAATCTACAGATACTCGATTCCGCGGTGGCCGACCTCGCCGCCGCACGACAGGTCTTGGTGACGGCGCAACAGGAAATGAGCGCGGCAGCCAACGCCCTGGCCGGAGTGGAACAACAGCAGGAAGCGTCGCGAGGGGCAATTCTGGACGTTGTGGCCCGCGCCGCCAACCTGCGCAATCAGCTGATCCAGGCAGAGGAGCGCCGGGCTGCGATCGAGCGCGAGGCCCTGCGCCTGCGCGCCGAGATGGAAGCAGCAAACTCCCAGGTGGAGACCTTCGGGGGGCAGCGCGGGCAATTGGCTCTCGAGTTCGAAACCGTGTCGCAGCAGGTAAGCGGCTTAACTGAAGAGATCTTGCAGGCACGCCAGGCGATCGAGGGCAAGCGGGGTGACGAAAGTGAAGCCAAGAACCGTCTGGACGGCCTGCGTGCCGAATATGCCTCGGCGATCGGAAGGAAAGCTTCGCTTGAGGCGGTGATCGCCGAGCATGGTTATTCCACGGAGTCGGTGCGACGGCTATTTCAGTCAGGGGTGATGAACGGGAGCATGGCTCCGGCGGGCGTGCTGGCTGACTTTCTCGAAGTGGAGCCGCGCTACGAGGGAGTGGTCGAAGATTTCCTGCGGGATGAGCTCAACTACGTGGTGGTGAAGTCCTGGGATGCGGCGGACGAAGGATTGCGATTGCTGCGGACCGACGTCGACGGTCGGGCTACATTTTTGGTACATCCGGAGGATTCGCAAGCCAAGTTTTCCTTTGCGGTGGACGAGGCTGCGCGCGCGGCCACGCCGGCTCAATCCGTGGTGCCTTTGAAACATGCCATCCGGGTGCTGAACGGTTTTGGCAGGTCTCTCGAAGTAATCCTGCCCAAGTTGCGGGACGGTTATATCGTTCCCGAACCCGCGTTTGCCCGCGAACTGGCGCTGGAGAATCCGGACGCGTTTTTCCTTTCTCAGTCGGGCGAGTGCTTTCATAACGTGACCGTGACCGGAGGCAAGCAGCGCACCGAGGGCCCGCTTTCCATGAAGCGAGAGTTGCGGGACGTCATCCGAATGCTGGGCGAGTTGGAGCATGCGTTACGTGACCAGGAACTGCGTGTGCTGACGTTGGGACGCGAAATCCGGGACCTCACTTCCCTGCTCGACCGGCTAGAAACGGAGAAGCACGAAGCCGAAAAGCAAGCAATGACTTCCGGGCACTTGCTGCAACAACTCGACTCCGAGATGACACGGGTCGCCGAACGGTTGAACACCAGCCGAATGGAGCTGCGGCGCCTGGACGTTGACCGTGGCGAGCATGAAGGGGTAATCAGCTCCTGCCAGGCGGAGTTGACCGGGCTCAACCAGAAGCGGGAGCAGCTGGAATTTCTGGCGGCGAGCGCGAATGAAGAGTTGGTGGCACTGCGCCTCAGACGAGACTCGGCGGTGCAACGCGTTTCGCAGCACATGGCGGGTGTGGCCACCATGGAGGAGCGGCATCGCGCCGCCGCCGCAGTTTTACAGCGAATTGACTCGGTGGTCGCCGAGATGGCAGGACGGGTGAATTCCCTGGCGCAGCAGATCGAGTCGACAGCAACGGAGAAGGTCCAGCGCGAAACCGAGAACCAGCAGATTGCCGTACAAACTGCCGATCTCGCAGCGGAGCAGAATGCCAGCGAAGCGCGCGAGGGACTATTGCAATTCGAGTCAGATCAAGTGCGGGCACGGCTGGTGGAGATGGACGAGGCATTGCACACTGTCCGTCAGTTGCTCGATCAGGCGCGTGACCGGCGGGGCGAACTGTCGGCGGCCGCGGCTAAGTTGCAGTCGGATGCGCAATACATGGCGGAGACTTGCCTGAACGAACTCGGTATACAACGATACGAATTGACAGCCGACACCACGATTCCGTTCATCGCAGGAGAACTCCTGGCGCTCGAAGACCAGGCTTATCGCGAGATGCGCAGCCGCCTCGAGGCCATGGGACCGGTGAATATGATGGCTTTGGAGGAATACAAAGAGACCGCCGAACGTCACGCCTTTCTGGAGACGCAGCGCAAGGACTTGCTGGAATCGATCGAAAATACCCAGGCAACGATCAAGGAAATCGATACTTTCTCGCGGCAGAAGTTTGAGGAGGCGTTCCGCCAGGTCAACGAGAATTTCCAGGTCACATTCAAGAAGCTGTTTGGCGGCGGCCATGCTTTTATGCGGCTGACCGATGAAGAGAACAGCGCGGAAAGCGGCATCGATGTGGTGGCTTCGCCTCCGGGAAAGAGGTTGCAGAGCGTGTTGCTGCTTTCCGGCGGTGAAAAAGCTCTGACCGCACTGGCGTTGCTGGTCGGCATCTTCCAGTACCAGCCCAGCCCGTTCTGCATCCTGGATGAAGTGGATGCGCCGCTCGACGAAGCCAATATCGGGCGCTTCACTGAACTGGTCAAGGAAATGAGCGTGCAGACGCAGTTCGTGCTCATCACTCACAGCAAGAAGACCATGAGTATCGCACCGGTGCTGTACGGGGTCACAATGCAGGAGCCCGGGGTCTCGAAACTGGTTTCGGTCAGGTTCGGGGCTACAGCGTGACAACCTGCCACTCAGGGCTGCAGCCGAAAAGTTTCGAAGCGCGGCGATTGCTCTGACTTCGTGAGTTTCGCCCTCTGACTTCCGCTCCTGAGCATGCGCAATCGGTCCCTTTTTCCTCTGCTGTCCTCAACTTTTCCACAAAGCCAATGGGTTGAAAGTGGCTCTGGTGGCCAGGTTTCGGGGCGGATTTGCCTTGTCAACTTTTTTCCCGCGAACGGGTTGCAGGTCTCCCCTTGGAGCGTGACTTAAAGCATTGACAAAAATTTCTGGCGGGTTAGAATACGCGACGTTTTCTACCTTAAGATTATTTCATGAGCCCCCAACTTCTAGATTCCGTCCTGCTTCGTACCGATATCCCGAACCTCGAACTCCACGCCAGCGGCAAGGTCCGTGATGTGTATCAGCTCGACCGGGAGCACTTGTTGTTTGTAGCTACCGATCGTATCTCTGCCTTCGACTATGTTCTGGCCACGGGCATCCCGCACAAGGGGCGGGTTCTGACGCAGATTTCCTTATTCTGGTTCGGGTTTCTGCGTGAGCTGGTGCCCAACCACCTGGTGACCGCGGACGTGAAGCACTATCCCGCCGCCGCGCAGGATTACGCCGACCAGTTGGTGGGACGCTCCATGATGGTCCTGCGGGCCGAAATGGTTCCGGTGGAATGCGTGGTTCGCGGCTACATTTCAGGGTCGGCCTGGAAAGAGTACAAAACGACTGGTAAAGTCTGCGGCATTGAACTGCCCAAGGGACTGCGGGAATCGGACAAATTGCCGCAGCCGATCTTCACCCCGGCCACCAAGGCAACCAGCGGGCACGACGAAAATATTCCGTTCGAAGAGATGGAACGCATCGTAGGCTCAGCACGCAGCCAGGAGTTGCGCGATATCTCCCTGAAGATTTACACCCAAGCGTCCAACTACGCCAGGCAAAAGGGCATCATTATTGCCGACACAAAGTTCGAGTTTGGTATTACTCCCCTCGGGATCACACTGGCGGATGAAGTGCTGACCCCGGACTCCTCCCGCTTCTGGCCTGCCGACAAGTACCAGCCGGGAAGGGCACAGGAATCGTACGACAAGCAATACGTTCGTGATTACCTGGAAGAGATTCGCTGGAACAAGCAGCCGCCCGCGCCGGCCCTCCCCCCGGAAGTGGCACGCAAGACCAGCGAAAAGTATCTGGAGGCCTACCGTCAGCTCACTGGACGAGAGCTGGATGTGTAGGCGCCCGGCAATCTGCTGGAGACTGCGGTGACGGGCGCCGACTGGATCATCCTGGTGGTGATCCTGTTGTCGCTGATCGAGGCGGCAAGCGCGGGGTTCTTTCAAGAGGCCTTCGCGATTGCCGGTTTGATCTTTGGATACTTGCTGGCGGCCTGGAACTACCACCGGCTGGCCGACCATTTCGTACAGTATTCGTCAAGTTGGCTGGTTGAGATTGCAGCGTTCCTGATCATCTTTTTGGGTGTCTTGATTCTGGCTGGCATTGCGGGACGAGTCGCCCATTGGCTGATGAAAGAAGCTGGCTTGAATGTTGTGGACCGGTTTCTGGGTGGAGCCCTGGGAGTGGTGCGGGGTTGCTTGATCGTGGCCATCGTCCTCACCAGCATGGCCGCGTTCACGCCCACTTCGAAGTGGCTGCGGGGGTCGGAGTTGGCGCCGTACTTCCTGGTGGTAGGCCGCGCTGCCATTTGGGTGGCGCCGCCAGAGTTGCGAGGGCGCTTCTACCAGGGAATTGAGCTACTGAAGCACGCACAGCAGGAGATGGAGTCCCGAAGCAAAGGGTCTGGCAAATAGCCACCGTAAAATTTGGACGCTCCACAAGAGAAAGAGAGATGCCGTGAGAGATCAGCTGGAAGCACTCGTCATGCAGATGTACCGCAGTAATATCCTCTATTCCGAGGCCGTGCGCGAATTCAAGAAGCGCTTCATCCTGACTGTGTTACAGGAGAACAAAGGCAACCAGTGCCGCGCCGCCCGGCAACTGGGTATGCACCGCAACACGCTAAGCCGAACCATCTCCGAATTGAGGATCGACGTACGGCAATTGCGGGCCGGAAGCAAGCGGCCGCCGCGCAGCGCCCGTCCACTGACTTACGAGAAGAAAGTGGTCCGCTGACCGAACTCCGCGGCTCTCAACAACAAGGGCAGCGCCGAAGCGCTGCCCTTTCTCTATCCCGCACGCCCTTTATTCCATCAGTTCGATGCCGGGCGCCTGTGCACCGGCTTTTTCGCCGGAGCGGGCGCAGCCTTGGTCAGCAAAACGCCCTTTTCCATCGTCATCATGAAGGGGCTCGGCGTGTAAGAGACCGGCGTACCCTCGAAGTCGAGCGTGCCTCCTTCAGTGGGCATAAGCTTGGGAGGTATGGTCCCGGTCATGGTAAGGGTAATATCGGCGCGCTTGGCGTCGATGTCATCCTGGCTGCCGGCGATTTCCAGCTCCGTGGGAGAAGCCTTCAAGACCGTAGCTTCCATTTGCATGGGAACACCCTTGATCACGCTCCAGACTTTTTCCTGATCCTCAGGTGTACCTGCAGACAGTACTAACTGCCATTCGGCGAAGCTCAACTTCTTGATTTCGGCTGGGGATTTGTCCTTTACCAGGTCATGGGCCTGTTCGGCCGGAGTGGGAGGTACGTATTGCTTGACTGTGAACCCAGCCGGTGGCAGCGTGGTGGTCGCGGTGAGGGCCAGCAGTTCGTTCCAGCCTTCCTCGGAGCCGTGGTATTTCACGTATTTGCTGTGCCCAAACTTCGTGATCTGGGACTTGCCGCCCGGGTCCTTTACCAGATTGGCGGCGCGCGCGATGAAAAAGAGTCCGTTCACATCATCTTCCGGAGTGGCGGTCAAGTAGGCCAAGGCGAGGGGGTATACGTTGTCCACGGCGTTGGGGTCAACCTCCACCGCTGCCCGCAAGTCCTTTTCGGCGGTGGCGTTGTCCTTCAGCTGGAGGGCCGAAAATCCAGCCACCGCATCCAGAACTGTGGTCATCTGCGCCTTTTTCTTGTCGAAATCGGCCTCTGAGGCTCCCTCGGGCTTGGGCATGTTAGGAATCGCAGCCAGGCCGCGATCGGCATGCTGCTTGGCATCGGCCCATTTTTGCGAGGCCCTCTCGATATATGCGAGCAACACCAGCGCGGTAGCGTTATTCGGATTCGTGGTCAGGAGGCGGTTTGCAGTTTCAACCACCTTCGTCTGATTGCCTGACTGCTGGTACGCACCCATCAGAACTTCGAGCGCATCTTCCTTCATCACACTGTTGGGGTACTGGGCGAGGAAGGCTTCCAGGCCGCTGATCTTTGCGGCCGCATCTGTCTGCTGCACGGCGCTGACATAGGCGTTGTACTCGGCAGGATCCTTGATCTCCTTCTTCTGCTGGGGCTGTTGCGGTGACGCGGCAGGCGCTGCCGGTTGGGCCGGCGATTGCGTTGAGGTCTGCTGACCCGAGGCTACTGCAGCAAACGAAAGCACAATCGCCACTAGACTCGTCTTCATTTCAGATGGCTCCTTGAATTTCGGGAATCGTAATTGCAGGAATTGCTGACATCTTACCCGGGCATCCCCAAAGCTCAGATTGCCCAGCCGGCTCAGAATCCGAGCTGAATGCATACCCGTTGACGGCACCGGAGAACCAAAAGCCTACCCCGCGACAATTACGAAGGCAAGGCAACATTCCGGTGAGCCGGATTATAAGTATGTACATCGACGAAGGCAAGCTGGCAATTCAGCACGTTCCTCCCCTATTGGTAAGATGCAATATATGGCAGTTCCGGTGGTTTTCGACGGTTCTGACCGGGACGGAGGCAGCGGCAACATGGCGGAGATCGGTAACAAGGAACTGGCGGGACAAGTGGCGGTGATTACGGGCGCTGGGCGCGGCATTGGCGCGGCTATCGCCCACAAGCTGGCGGGTTTGGGCGCTGTGACTGTCCTCTGTGGGCGCGGTCGAAGTCAGCTGGAATCGATGGCCGCCGGCATCTCCGGGGCGGGTGGGCGCGCTGAAGTCGTCGAGTGCGATGTTCGGGACCTGCGCTCGGTGGAAGGTGCTGCGGCACATGTCGACCGGGCCTTCGGACGCCTCGATATTCTGGTCAACAATGCGGGCGTGGGTGGCTTTGGCGGGCCTCTCCACCAAATGCCGCCGGAGTCGTGGGACCAGGTGCTGAATACGAACTTGCGCGGCGTCTACTACTGTATCCGTGCCTTCGCTCCCGTCATGATCCGAGCGCAGTGTGGACACATCATTAACATCTCTTCGCTCGCGGGGAAGAATCCGTTACCCAACGGGGCAGCCTATGCCGCATCCAAATGGGGTTTGAACGGCTTGAGCTATTCGGTCGCGGAAGAATTGCGGGGAAACAAAATTCGGGTTTCAGTGGTCTGTCCGGGATCGGTGAATACCGAGTTGAGTCCGCATACGGGAAAAGACATATCGAAGCTATTACAACCCGATGATGTGGCGCATGCTGTGGCCATGCTGGTGACGCAGGCTCCGCAGTCGTTTGTCAGCGAGATTCTACTGCGGCCGACGATGAAGCCGTGAACCCTGGGGAAATCCTGAAGCCCTACTTCTTGAATAAATTCTCGAAGGCCTGGCGAGCGTCGACGGGCCGTGCGGCAGCCGGGGTTGAGGTCTCCTTTTCCACCCTTACCCGCATGGAATAGAACGTACACTGATTGCCCTCGTCCTTGCGCGGGATGCGTTCCGAAATCGGTTGCGAACACTCAAACCGGCTGGAGGTGTCAAAGTAAGTGCACTGCCGGCAGGAATGTAGCTCGAAATTGCATTTCGGACACTTACTGCCCGCTTCAATCCCTGCGGGCAGCAGGGTCCCACACTGGGCGCAGCGAGAGACGGCGTGGGTGCCGGGCATTTGCAGCGGGCGCGGGCCGAAGGTATCCTTCTTCACCGGTTTTTCCGGCGATCGTTCCTGGCGCTTCTCGCCGCTGTCCTGGTATCCGTGTTGACGATACTTCCGGTCCGACACAAGACTCCCTCGTGGAGGAGACATTGTCTCTCGAAGATGTGTTCCCTACAAGTATGAGTTAAAGAAATCTGCCGGAGCGATAAAAGGGGGGTAATTCTCGGCGGCGTGAATTGTAATTCGCCATAACGGGTGCTACCATCCGAGTAGGGTCGAGAGGCATTGGAGGTTGTTTTCATGGCGGAAAATGACAACAATAGTTTCCTTTGGTTTTTAGCGGGCTTGGGGATCGGCGCCATCGCCGGGGTGCTGTATGCGCCCCGATCTGGCAGCGAGACCCGCGAAGCCCTGCGGTCGCGAGCGGAAGAAGGCAGCAACTTCGTCCGGGAGCGCGCGCGCCAGGCGCGGGACCAAGCGAGTGGATGGGCAGATCGTGGCCGCGAAGTGCTGACCCAGCAGAAAGAGCAGTTCCGTTCAGCCTACGAAGCTGGCCGGCAAGCGTATACGGAAGCCACTCGGCCGGAGACGGTCGGGCCACAAAACCAGTGAGGGTTTGTCCAGACAGGATGTGAAACATCGTCCTGACTGCAAACTGCGTCTATGGAAAATGCAAACCTTCTGATCGCTTTTATCGCCATCACCGCAGCGGCGGTGGTGATCCAGGCGGGCATGCTGATCGGCATGTATCTGGCGACGCGCAAGACCAGCGCGCGCGTGGAGGCCCTCGCGGGTGAAGTGCGAACGAAGGTCCTGCCCACAGTAGAAATTGCGCAGTCGATGCTGATCGAGTTACGCCCGAAGATCGAGTCCATGGTCAGCAATGTCGCCGAGTCCAGCGCTGCGGTCCGAGCCCAGGTGGAACGGCTTGACGCCACCTTCAGCGATGTGCTCGACCGTACCCGCCTGCAGGTGATTCGCGCCGATGAACTGGTGGGGCGCACGCTGGATCGCGTGGAACAGACCACCGACTTGGTGCACAACACGGTGGTTTCGCCGATCCGCCAAGCGTCCGGTCTGATCCAGGGGTTGACTGCGGGGTTAGATTTCTTTTTCTCGGGAAAGCGCCGGCAACGGAACGGCACGCCCGTGGCGCAGGACGAGATGTTTATTTAGGACTTTTGGAAATGAATCAGGCAGCGCCAGGGCGCTGCCTTTTGTTTTAATGACTGGCGGGGCTTTCGGCCAGGGCTAAGCGATGCCTCCCATGCAAGGCTTGTTCGGTTAGGCGATCCAGCCGCCGCCAACGACAACCTCTCCGTCGTAGAAAACCGCTGCCTGGCCTGGCGTGATGGCGCGCTGTGGCTGATCGAATGTGGCCAGAATCTCGTCAGTACCCGCCTTTTCGATGACCGCAGGAGCGGCTTCGTGACGATGGCGGATCTTGATGTTCACCCGCATGGGCTCACGCAGATCGTCTTCGGAAATCAGATTCACGCGATGAACGCGCAAAGTTTGGGAGTACAGCTCATCCTGATTTCCGACTACGACTTGGCGCTTGTCTCCCTTAATCTGAATAACGTAGAGAGGAGAGCCGGTGGCCACTCCGAGACCCTTGCGCTGGCCGACGGTGAAATTGTGAATGCCGTTGTGCTCACCGATCACTTCCCCGCCGCTGGTGACCAGCTCCCCGGCAGTATCTGGCAAAGCATCCCCCTGCTCGGCCAAGTAGGCATCGATGAAATTCTTATAATCCCCTCCTGGAACAAAGCAAATTTCCTGTGAGTCGGGCTTCTCCGCCAGCGCGAGTCCGTGGTGGCGGGCAAGTTCACGAACCTCGGGCTTTGTCATATCTCCAAGGGGAAACAGAGTTCGGCTGAGCTGTTCCTGGGTCAGGCCGAACAGGAAGTAGGTTTGGTCCTTGGAAACATCCGACGCCCGCTTCAGCAGCCAGCGGCGCTTGCGGTCATCGAACTCCACCCGGGCATAGTGCCCGGTGGCCAGCGCGTCGGCGCCAATCTGCTGGGCGACGATCAGCAACTGGTCGAACTTTAGATGGTTGTTGCAGAGGCTGCAAGGGATCGGCGTACGTCCGGAAAGATACTCCTCGACAAAAGGCCGCACCACGTCCCGCTCGAAGCGGTCTTCGTGATTCACGACGTAGTAGGGGATTCCCAAGGTCTCGGCGACGTGGCGCGCATCGTAAACGTCGTCGAGCGAGCAGCAGCGGCCCTGTACGGCCTCTGGCATGCCGGGATGAGCGGCGAGGCGTCGCTGGTTCCAGAGCTGCATGGTCAGGCCGATGACTTCGTGCCCTTCCGCGCGCAACATGGCAGCGACGGTGGAGGAGTCGACTCCACCGGACATAGCGACGGCAATGGTCTTGGGCTGCGGCATTTGGCATTTGGCACTTAGCATTTAGTCGTGACGGGCTCTCGACACCCCAAGTGGCCAGATGCCCAGTGCTAACTGCTAACTGCTGTCTTATTGTAAACCGGCGACAAGTCGCGCAGGTGAGCCACGGTTTGCGGAATCAGACGCAGGGCGAAATCGACCTCGTCCGGAGTGTTCTGCTTGCCCAGGCTGAAACGGATGCTGGCGCGGGCACGCGCCGGCGTCAAACCCATGGCGGTCAGCACGTGGGAGGGTTCAATCGCCCCGGAAGAACAGGCGGCGCCGGTGGAAACGGCAAGCCCTTTCAAGTCGAGCGCGATGACCAGAGCTTCGCCTTCGATGTAATCGAAATAAATATTGGTCGTGTTGGGGACGCGCGGGGCGCCATCACCGTTGACACCAGTGGCTTCGACCCCGGCGAGGATGGCTTCTTGGATTTGATCGCGCAGGGCGGCCATCTGCGCCAAGTCGCCGGCGTCCAATGCTGTCTTGGCCATCTCCGCTGCTTTTCCCAAAGCGATGATCCCGGCAACGTTCTCCGTGCCGGCGCGGCGCGACCGCTCATGGCTGCCACCATAGAACAGCGGCTGCAGAAGAGTTCCCTTGCGCACGTAGAGCGCGCCCACGCCCTGGGGCGCGTGCAGCTTGTGACCCGAGATCGACAGCAGATCGCAGCCCAGGCGATCGGTCTGGATCGGCACTTTCCCGGCGGCTTGCACGGCATCGGTGTGGAAGTAGACATCGGCTTCGGCGGCGATTTTGCCAATTTCTTCCACCGGTTGCAGCACGCCGGTTTCGTTGTTCGCCATCAGGATGGTGATGAGCCGGGTGTTTGGGCGCAAACTTCGGCGGACGTCGTCGGGATCAAGCCAGCCGCGGCCGTCTACGGGCACAAATGTTACTTCGCATCCCATGGCCTGCAGACGCTTGCAGGAATTCAGGACGGCATGATGCTCGATGGTCGAGCTGATCACGTGATCGCCGGGACGGACCAGTCCGAAGATGGCAAGATTGTCGGCCTCGGTGCCTCCGCTGGTAAAAACCACCTCGGACGCCCGACAGCCAATCAGTTCCGCCACCGCTTCGCGCGCCCGCTCTATCGCTGCCCGCGTCTCCTGTCCGTGGTGATGGATGGAGGAGGCATTGCCAAAGTGCTCCGCGAAGTAAGGCCGCATGGCCTCGAAGACTTCGGGCAGCATCGGGGTGGTAGCGTTGTTGTCGAGATAGACGCGCTGCATGCGGTCTATTCTACGCTGCACCCCTTGTCGCCTCCCACCCTTGCGAAAAGCGCGCAAGGATGACGGACCCCCTCGGTCGGTTGGCACATGCCAAGAACGGGTTTGCGGATGCTCCCGCACGGGCGGGGACGCCGCGCCTACATCACCGGCGGTCAATGGGGACGTAATGCTGGGGATAGGCAGGGCCGATGTAGTCGGCGCGGGGGCGAATCAGGCGATTGTCGCCGAGTTGCTCGATGACGTGGGCAGTCCATCCGCCGATACGAGAAACGGCGAACACGGGAGTAAACAGGTCCACATCGATTCCCAGGGTGTGGTAGGTCGAAGCTGAGTAGAAATCCACGTTGGCGTTCAGCTTCTTGTCAGCCTTCACAAACTCTTCGATGGCGCGGGAATATTCGAACCACTTGGGTTCTCCGTTGGAGGCCCCGAGATCGCGCGACATCTGCCGCAGGTGGGTGGCTCGTGGATCTTCGGTGTGATAGACGCGATGTCCGAAGCCCGGAATTTTCTTCTTCTGCGCCAGCATGCCTTTCACGTACTCCACCGGATCCGCACCCGAGCTGTTGATGGATTGCAGGATATGAAACACAGCCTCGTTGGCGCCGCCGTGTAAAGGACCTTTCAGACATCCGATCGCCGAAGTAATGGCCGAGTGCATATCGGAAAGGGTGGCCGCGGTGACCCGCGCGGCGAAGGTGGACGCATTCAGTTCGTGGTCGGCGTGCAGAATGAGAGCGATGTCCAAGGCGCGTTCGGCGGTCTTCGAGGGACGCACCCCGTTGAGCATGAGCAGAAAGTTGGCGGCATGGGAAAGCGAGCGATCCGGTTCCACAATTGGCCGGCCTTTGCGGATGCGGTCGTAAGCCGCGACAATCATGGCAATCTGCGAGGTTAGGCGGATGGCCTTGTGGATGTTGGCTTCGCGGTCGTTGCTTTTTTCTTCGGGATCAAAAAACGAAAGCGTGGAAACCATGGTACGGAGCACGTCCATGGGTGGCGCATGCTTCGGCAGCTCGCGCATGCGATCATAAATTGACGCATCCACCTTGCGCTCTTCGCCAAAGTGCTGGCGAAGCTCGCGCAATTCGTCAGCGGAAGGCAGCCTGCCGAACCACAGCAAATAGCAGGTCTCTTCGAAAGTCGAATTCTCGGCTAACTCGTGAATGTCGATGCCGCGATAAGCCAGAACCCCTTGTTCGCCGTCGATGTAACAGATGCTGGAGGTGGTAGCGACCACTCCTTCAAGGCCTTTGGGCGCATGCATCGTGGTAGACATTATGTCTCCGCTCGCAAATTCTCAGATGTTAGTTGTGGCCGCACGGAAGGGGCAACGCACGGGTCGCAACTCACTTTTATACGCTAAATCAGTTAACTTTCCAAACCGAAGGGGCCGGGTAGATTTACCCGCTCAAATACGAAGATACACTGTTGAAGCACGAACCACGGAGGGCACGGAGGGTAATCGGATTCAATTTGACGCGCAAGATTCCCCCTTTCGGACCGTTCCAAGCGTCAGACCCGAAGGTACAGTGTCCGGCAGGGAATAGTTCCCTGCTTGCTGTCCCCGAGTACAATCGGAGCATGCGCTTGAAGTGGGGAAAGTTGGTTGTGGCCACTGCCGTTCTGTCGATAGCGGCCTTGGCGGCTGACGAACCGCAGGTGGTAGTGCAATCTTCCTGCCCCCTAGTCACCGCCGGTCCGGCATGCCAGCCTTCGAAGCAGGATCTTAAGAAGGCCAAAGCGGCGTTTTCCCGCGGGTTGAAACTGGAAAAGGCGCAGCGTATCGACGAGGCCTACGAAGAGTTTGACGCCGCCGCGCGCCTGGCACCCGGCAATATCGATTATGTGACCGCGCTGAGCATTACCCGGGAGGAACTGGTTTCTGCGCACCTGAAGCGCGGTAACACGGACCTGGACAAAGCTCGGCCCGTGGAAGCGCAAGCGGAATTCCGCAGCGCCATGAACCTCGACCCACAGAACCAATTCGCCCGGCAACGTCTACAGGATTCGTTTACCGAGTGGGCGCCCAGAACGCCCCCATCCATACGGGTGGTAAAGGACTCGGGAGAAATAAGAGTCTTTCCCAGCCCCGAGCTGCATGAGTTTCACTTTCGTGGAGACTCCCGCGCCCTGTTGACCCAAGTGACCAACACTTTCGGGATCGAGTCAGAGCTCGACGAAAGCCTGGTTTCCCGCCACGTACACTTCGACATCGATAGCGTCGATTTCTACACGGCCATGGCTGCCGCCTGCGATGTAACCGGATCTTTCTGGGTGCCACTTTCTGAAAAGCAGCTTTTAATCGCCCGAGAATCACCCGAGAATCACCGTCTTTTCGATCGCATGGGAATGCGCACTTTTGAGATCACCAGCGCTACCACATCTCAAGAGCTGACGGATGTGGTTAATCTTCTGCGGACGATTTTCGAGGTCAGGTTTGTTCAGCCCGAGCCGCAAACGGGATTGGTGGTGGTGCGCGCGCCGGCGCGCCTACTGGATGCCGTAACTCAATTCCTCACAAATTTCGGCAACACTCGCCCGCAGGTCGTGCTGGATATCAAGGTGTTTGAGATCGACCACCAGTTGACCCGCAACCTCGGCCTGCATCTTCCCAATAATTTCAACCTCTTCAATATTCCGGCGGTCGCGTTGGCCGGTCTGACGGGCCTGGGGGGGCAGAACATCCAGAGTCTAATTAACCAGCTGATCTCCGGCGGCGGCATCAACGAGGCGAACTCGACCGCTATCTCCGGACTGCTGTCGCAACTACAGGGGCAAGGAAGCTCGATTTTCAGCCAGCCGCTGGCAACCTTCGGTGGTGGACTCACCTTCATGGGCCTCAGTCTCGATACCCTGAGCGCGCAATTGGCGCGCAACGAAAGCTGGGTGAAGTTGCTTGATCACGCCACCCTTCGCGCTTCCCAGGGCAACGAGGCGACTTTCCGTCTGGGTCAGCGCTATCCGGTCATCAATGCCAGTTTTGCCCCCATCTTTAACACCGCGGCCATTTCCCAGGTACTGCAGAATGGGAGCTTTCAGGCGCCAATCCCGTCCTTCAGTTATGAGGATCTGGGACTCGATGTGAAAGCCAAACCTTCGATTTCCGGAAATGCCACCATCAATCTCGATCTGGACATGCAGCTCCGGAACCTGGCTGGGCAAAGCCTGAATGGCGTTCCGGTAATCGCCAACCGCCAGTACAAGGGCAGCATCAGCCTGGAAAACGGAGAGCAGGCGGTGGTAGCGTCCTCTCTCACCATAAGCGAGATGCTCAGCATGACCGGGATTCCCGGGCTCGGCTTCGTACCCGGACTGAACCAGATCATGACCACGAGCGGCAAGACGACCGAGGAGGACGAATTGCTGGTGGTGATCACGCCACACATCGTGAATCAGGAATCGCGGCAGAGTGCCGAAGTGTGGCTACCCAGATAGGAGTCGGTGACGCTGTAAGAAGGATCTGCAGATTTCAAGAAAACTGCAGATCCCTCGCGCTGCTCGGGATGACAACCATGGCTATTGCGGGTTCTTGGCGGCGAAGGCGACCAATTTCTCCAATACCTCGTAGGGGAGTCCGCCGACGCCCAGTTTGCGGCCATTGATAAAAATTGTCGGCGTACTGTTAACGTCCAAAGCCTTGCCCAGACTTAAGGAATGCTCCACGCGGGTGGTGGTTTCGGGATTGCCGGCGCAGGTAGCGATCTCCGAGCCCTTTACCCCGGCGCTATCGGCGAAGCCGGTCAATTTCTCGTCGGCATTGGCCGCCGTGACTTCAGACTGGGCACCGTAGACGCTTCCAACGAACTTCCAGAAGGCCTCCGGCGAAGCTCGGCCGACGCAGTCGGCGTAGTTAGCCGCTTTGGCCGCCCAATCGTGCATGGGCAAGGGAAAGTTTTGAAAGACCACGCGAACATCCTTGTCTTCCGCCATCAACCGGTCCAGAGTGGGCTGCGCTTCTTTGCAGTGCGGACATTGCAAATCGCTGAACTCGACCACAGTCACGGGTGCGTTGGCTGGTCCGTGTGAAGGTCCGTTGATGCTCCGCTCAAGTTCGCGGCGGGCCGCATCGAAGGGATGCGCGCCGAAGGGCAGAATCTCGCCGACGACCGCATGGCGGCCATCCGGACTGACATAAAACTTCTGGCCCTGCGTTCCCTGGGCACCGCTAATGGTTACATCCACTTCGGCCAGTCCGGCTGCCTCCGACGGCTTGATGGAAACCACTTTCCAGCTTACAGTCGGATCATAGCCTAAGGTCTGTTGCAGGAACCCGTTTACCACTTCCTCGGACGGGAGCGTCGTGTTGTCGGTGGCTGGTTTGGCAGCAGCATGTGCTGCCGGGGCGGTATGAGCGGCGGCGGGCTTCTCTTGTGCGCCGGCCAGGGCAGCCAGCAGGGCTACAACGAGGAACAGTCTCCAATAACGATCCATGCTTTCCTTTCGATGATTGCCGATTTGGATTTTACACGTCGGGCTTGGCTGCGATGGGAAAACGCCTCCCATAGCCGAAAGCTTTGGGAGAAATCTTCAGCCCGGGGGCAGCTTGTTGTCGTTTGTACTCGGCGCGCTCCACCATGCGAATGACGCGCTGGACTAGAGTAACATCGAAGCCCCGCTGGCTTGCAATCTGCTCCGCGGTGCGCGAGTCCTCTACATAGTCTTCCAGGATGGCGTCGAGAATGTCATAGGGCGGCAGCGTGTCGCTGTCCTTCTGGCCAGCCCGCAATTCCGCCGAGGGCGGCTTCTCCAGGGTGGCTTGCGGGATTACCGGACGGCGTGAATTTACGTAGTGGCTGAGGCGGTAGACCATGGTTTTGGGCACATCCGAAATTACCCCCAGTCCACCAACCATATCTCCGTAAAGGGTGCAGTAGCCCACGCCCAGTTCGCTCTTATTTCCGGTACTGAGCACGATGGCGCCGATCTTGTTGGAAAGTGCCATCAGCAATGTGCCGCGGGCTCGCGACTGGATGTTCTCTTCGGTTACATCTTCCTTGTAACCGGAAAAGGTCTCATGCAGAGTTTTCTGATAGCTTTGGAAAACGTCATTGATGGACAGCAACTCGAAACGAATGCCGAGGTTTTGGGCAAGCGACCGCGCATCGTCAATCGACCCCTGGGATGAGTACGGCCCCGGCATCCCGACGCCAATCACGTTCTCCGCTCCAACGGCGTCTACCGCAATCACTGCAGTAAGCGCGGAGTCGATGCCTCCGCTCAGACCCACAATCACTTTGCTAAAACCGCATTTGCTGACGTAATCTCGTGTACCCAGAACCAGGGCGGCGAATGCGCTGCCTTCTTCCCCTTCGATTTGATCATGGATATCGCCGGTGAGCCGGTCGGAGTCGAAGTACACCAGATCCTCGGCGAAGGACTTGCCCTGGGCAATTATTTCCCCCGTGGGGCCGAGAACCAGGCTGGAGCCATCAAAGACAAGACTATCGTTGCCACCTACCTGATTTACCATCGCCACCGGCACTTTATGAGTGCGGGCGATAGAAGCCAGCATCTCCCGGCGGAATTCCCGCTTGCCAAGCCAGAAGGGAGAAGCAGAAATATTGAGCACAAAATTTCCGCCCAACTTGATCAGCGCTTCCACCGGATCGAAGGTATAGAGCCGTTTGTTCCAGAATTTCGTATCGTTCCAGGCGTCTTCGCAAATGGTGAGCGCCATCTGCTTGCCGCAGAACGGGAAGGGGCTCTGGCTCGCCGCGGGCGCAAAGTTTCGCATCTCGTCGAACACATCATAGGTGGGGAGCAACATCTTGGACTGCAGGAAGGCGATGCGGCCGTCTTTCAGCACAGCTGCAGAATTCATCACTGACTTGCCGGTCTCCGCGTGCGCGGGTGTAACCAGGCCGCAGATCACCTTGATGCCTTTGGTCGCGGCGGCGATGTGCTCGACGGTTTGGCGATTGCGAGCGACGAAGGAGGAGCGTTCCACCAAGTCCCGAGGCGGATAGCCGCAGACGGAGAGTTCGGGGAAAAGAATCAGCCCGGCGCCCGCCTCTTGGGCAATCCCGGCAAAGCTGATCATCTTGGCGCTATTCCCCTGGAAATCCCCCACTGTGGGATTGATCTGTCCCAACGCGATCTTCACTGCTCTAGTGTAGAAGGGAAGAGCGTGGCAGCCAAGTCAGGGCCAAATTCGGTCAACCACTAAGGACGCAAAGGTACACAAAGGAAAATCTTGACTTCCTCTGCATACCTTTCTCTGTGCACACAGGCTATAATCCACAGCCGACCATGGCTTTAACTTCTGGCACCAAACTTGGACCCTACGAAATTGTTTCCCTGGTGGGCGCGGGTGGTATGGGCGAGGTCTACCGCGCTCGTGATTCGCGGCTACGACGGGACGTGGCGGTGAAGATCCTGCCGCCGTCGTTCTCCCAGGACGCGGAACGCTTGCGCCGCTTCGAGCAGGAAGTGCGCGTGGTCGGCGCCCTGAACCATCCCAACATTCTGGCCATCTATGACACCGGCAGTTACAACGGCGCGCCTTATCTGGTCTCTGAGCTACTGGAAGGCGAGACCTTGCGCAAACACATGGAGGGCTCGTCCTTATCGCAGCGCAAGGCCATCGATTGCGGCATACAAATTTCCCGCGGGCTGGCGGCAGCGCACGAAAAGGGCGTGGTGCATCGCGATCTGAAGCCCGACAACATCTTCGTGCTGAACGATGGGCGCATCAAGATTCTCGACTTTGGGCTGGCTAAGCTGACGCGGGAGGATCCTCTGGGTTCGGCCACACCCGAGTTGCAGACGGTGGACCATCCCCAATCCAACACTGTGCCAGGCCAGGTGTTGGGCACGGTCGGCTACATGTCGCCAGAACAGGTTCGAGGCCAGGCGACCGATCATCGCACTGACATCTTCGCCCTGGGCGCCATCCTCTATGAAATGCTCACAGGCAAACGGGCTTTCAAGCGCGATTCGAGCGTCGAAACCTTGAATGCCATCCTCAAGGAAGAGCCGGAGGAATTGCAGGAGATTGCTCCCAATCTAGCGCCGGGGTTAGACCGCGTGGTGCGCCACTGTCTGGAGAAGAATCCTGCGCAACGCTTTCAGTCGGCGAGCGACATCGCATTTGATCTCGAGACCATTTCCAGCCAGTCAGGCACGGGCTCCCGCTTGCGGGCGGTGACGGATCAGCGGCGGTCTTACTGGAAGCAGGCTGGTGCGGTTGCCGCGGTTTTGCTGGCGTTGGCCGGGACCTACTACGCGGCCCGAAGCAATGCGCCGGTGCTCACACCCCATTTTCACCAGCTTACGTTTCAACGGGGCTCGATTTACGGGGCCAAGTTCGCTCCTGATGGGCAAAGCATTGTGTATAGCGCCGCCTGGAACGGCGCGCCGAAAGAGCAGGTTTACACCACACGAACCGATGCCCTGATGTCGCGCCCCATCGATCTTTTGGACAGCGAAGTCCTGAGCATTTCCTCTAAAGGGGAAATGGCTTTGCGGCAGAAATCAGACAATGGCGTCGTTCCCCGTGGCATGCTCTCGGTAGTGCCGCTGACCGGAGGCGCACCCCGCGAACTTCTCGCCGATGTACTGCAAGCTTCCTGGAGCCAGGATGGGGAGTCTCTGGCGGCAGTGCACTTTGTGGGTCCGGAGTGCCATCTGGAATATCCGGTCGGAAAAACCATCTACTCGACCAGCACGGGCTATGTTTCCGACGTTGCGGTCTCCCCTGATGACAAGCAAATCGCGTTCTTCGATCATCCCAATGCCGGGGATACGCGCGGATACGTGGCCGTGGTGGATCTCTCGGGCAAGGCGACCCGGCTGACCAAAGAATGGAGTGACCTGACGGGGCTGGCATGGTCCCACGCCGGGGACGAGGTTTGGTTTACGGGCAGCGACGCGGGAATCAACAGCGCCCTTTACGCGGTGAATACAGGCGGCCGGCTGCGTGACTTGCTGCACATTCCCGGGCGATTGCATCTGTTTGATATCAGCAAGGCGGGCCAGGTTCTGATCGCGAACGAAGCCACCCGGCAAGAGGTGTTTGGCCACCGCGTGGGCCAGGACAAAGATATCGATATGTCCTGGTTTGATTGGACGCTGGGCCGCAGCCTTTCCGCGGATGGGCAATGGATCGTGCTGGAAGAAGATGGCGAGGGCGGAGGCCCCAACTATACGGTCTTTTTGCGCAAAACGGATGGCTCGCCAGCCATCCAACTGGGCTCCGGCATGGGACTCGATATATCGCCGGACAATAAATGGGTAGCCTCCACCAGTGTGAAACAACCCGCACCCATAGTATTGTTGCCCACCGGCGCCGGGCAGCCTGTTACCCTCGGCGATGGCCAACTGTTTCACGCTGCGTCGGCGCGCTTCATGCCCGATGGTAAGGAATTGATTCTGGTTGCCACCGAGAAGGGAAAGGCGCCGCGAACCTACACGATGAAGCTCGATGGTTCTGCGCCAAAACCCTTCGGGCCGGAAGACTTTCGCGGGATCGGGATTTCACCGGACGGAAACTATGTGATCGGCCGCAAGGATAACGCTCACTCGATGATTCCATTTGCCGGGGAGCAAACTCCTCAACCCTTGTCTTTTGTTCGAGCCGACGAAGTGATTATAGGATGGACCGCCGACAGTAAATCCGTCTACGTAAGCGATGCTTCCTCGTCGCCGGTCAAGGTTTATGTTGTGGACTTGAAGACCGGCCAGCGCCGCCTGCATCACCAGCATGCACCAGGCGATCTGGCAGGTGTGGCCGGAATCGGTGCCGGACGCGTCACTCCGGACGGAACCTTCTACGAATACACGGTCGGTCGTACCCTCTCTTACCTGTATGTGGTCGAAGGGCTGAAGTAGAGAGCCGGCAGGTTAACTTGAGCCTGCTCCCAGTAACGGACCGTTGGGCGGATTTCCGCCCGAGCCCGGGTCTGGCTTTGGCGGTGGTGGTGGTGGCAGTGGAGCGATGCTCCCGCTGCGTGGATTGGCCGTCGGATCGTTCGGCAATTCCTCCCCCGGGCGCCTAAGCGTTGGAGCATTGACTGGGCGGACCGCCGGTTCCGTGGTCTGCGCCAGCGCCGGCTTGGGAGTAAGCTCCACTTCCCTTTCGGTACGAACAATCTTCTCGCCGCTGACCTTCATGGTCTCGACTCGGGTGACTTCATCGCCCACAAAGCGCACGAAATCTACGTCCTGCGGCGGGTCGCCGTAGATCCAATCTTCGTACTCGGTTTCATTGTCCTTCTCGCGAATCTTCTTGGGTGGCCGTCCCTTGGCGTAAATTACCATCTCGCGATTCATTCCTACGAGAACCTGATGGTTCTGGATGGCCTCCTTGACTTTCGGCGGCACCGTATCCAGGTACGCCTCCACGGCAGACTTGGCGTCGAAGTCAAACACTGGATGCAGGAGTTTCTTGAGCTCCGGTCCGGTAAGTTCTGGGACGTAATGATCGAATTCCAGGTCTACGAAGGAACCGCGTGGGTTGGCGTTGGAATCGCTGGGAGCAATGGGGGCCGAACCTCCGTTGCCGCCGACTTGAATGTGCTGGTACCACTTCTGCTTCTTCACCGGGCCGCCATTGATTTCGAAGCGGATGCGGTCGCCCTTGATAGTCACAGCGGTGATGCGGGCCTGATCGCCAGGCTTCACCGCCGGTCCCCATGTGGTCATTAACGTCTGCAGTTCCAAACCATTCGGCGAGGTCACGCCGTCCTTCAGCGTCAGGCCCTGTTTGCCCATGGGAAAAGGAGTGCGAATGTAGACCAGTTCAGCGTCGAACGAACGGATCAAATCGATACGAGTTTTGGCTGTTAAGTGGGGCGGGGCGGCGTTCTGGCCGGGAGAAGCACTTTGAGCAGAAGCGGTCGCGCTCAGCAGGCTGGTCGACAAAATCGAGAGCGCCCAAACCAGACGTGGCTTCATGGAGATGCCCTACAGACTGACTATCATTATAGCCCGGCCGTCCAGCGGACCAGGAATGCGTGTAGGGCGGACACTCTTGTCCGCCGCCTTTGACGTTGATCTTGCAGATGGCTAGTCATGCAGAACGACAGGAAGGCAAAATCAAAGGCGGCGGACAAGAGTGTCCGCCCTACACGCATCAGCGGGGGGCAGCAGCTACGGCGGGTGCTTCGAATACAGTTAAACCGTCTCTGGCAACTTGCAGGGGCAATACCCGCCCGCCGTTCTCCCCGATGACGGTGGCCACGCGGCTGGCGGCACCTTCCTCCACCAGGAAGATCACGCATCCGCCGCCGCCGGCGCCGCAGGCCTTGGCTGCCCGGCCGCCATTCTTAGCTGCGACCGCGATCAGCTTATCAATCAGCGGGGTGGTGATGCCGGGCGCGTTGGTGCGACGCAGCTTCCATTCCTCCCGTAGCAGCCGCGCCACACCATCCCAGTCATGCCGAAGCAGGGCCTGGTGCATGGAACGGGCAATGACGGCGATCTGCTCGAAGTTGCGAAAAATGTGACGGTCGCCGTCCATGTGGGCTTTGAATACCTCCCAATTATTGATGCCGGATTTCCGTGGCACGCCGGTGTAGGCAAGCACAAAGCGCGATTCGATCTGCTCCGGGGCGATAGGAACCGCCTCGCGGTGAATGCCGTCGGCGTCGAGGTGAATTGAGCTTACACCTCCGTACAGCGCCGGGTAGTAGTCCTGACAGCCGGTGGGAACGCCGATGATTTGAGCTTCCACATTCTGCGCGATGACGCGCATTTGCTCGAGCGTCAGGTTGCGGTCGGTAAAACGGGCGAGAGCTGCTGTCGCCGCGATCATGAGAGCCGACGATCCCGAGATGCCCGCACCCGCCGGAGACTCGGAATCGGTTTCGATCAACAGACCCTGCCGGGGAGCGAAGAATTGCAGCAATCGTGCGGCCAAGGGCAGTCGCAAACGGCGTGCGGCACGTAGTGCATCGAAGTCGAGAAAGGATTCCTCTTTGCGGGTATCGAGCGAGCGAATGTGAATTCCCGTGCCCTTCTGCGGCGTAACCCGGCAGGTGGTGAGAATCTTGACCGCAAAATTGAGGGTCAACGCGCCGGAGTGAAAAAGATAGAGCGGCCAGAGATCGATGGTGCCGCCAGCCAGGTCAGCGCGGCATGGTGCCTGGGCCACGATGGTCTTCCCGCCCGCAGCAAGGTTTATTTTCAGCATGCAGACGGTATTGTAGCGCCGACGTTCGGGCGATGGGCTAGAACGGAGGACCAGAAACTCAAAGAACCACAGAAGGACACGAAGGTGCACGAAGCAGCGGACCGATATTTCTCTTCGTGTTCCTTCGTGTCCTTCGTGGTGAATCAGCTCAGGACGCGGGTCTCCCCCTGAAGATCGTCATCCCTTTTTGCCAGTGACCATCTTTTGTGCCTCGACTCGAATGAAGGCGTAATTTAGCTGGGGCAGCGAATTGAATCCGGCAGCCTGGGCGAAATACTCTTGCGCCTTGGCTGCGTCGCCTTTTGCCTGATACGCCTGGCCGAGGCGAAGCAGGTTTCGCGGATTCTGTTGATTAGCCTGCTGCAGCTCGGCGATGGCTTTGTCGTAGTCTTTTTCCGCCAGCGCAATCCGGCCGGCCAGTTCGTGTGCCTGCTTAATTTGCAGCGGATTATTCGTGGCCTCGGCGCCCTGGCGAAATTCTTCAGCATGAGCCTTGGCTCCGGAATAGTCTTTCTTTCCGATGGCCATGGCGGCCATGTTGAAGTGGTGCAGAAGCTTCGCATTGTCTTTGATCCCCTGCGACGAGCTTGAGTCCTGGACCATCTGGAAAGACCGGTCGAATAATTGTTTAGCGGCGTCGTACTTGTGCATCTCGGCGGTGATGTTGCCTTCGGCTTGCAGGTCGGCAGCCATGGCCATAGCGTCATTTTTCTTTTCGGCGACGGCATATTCCTTGCTCATCGCTTGCATGGCCTGGTCGAATTTTCCGCCGTCCGAGGCCAGGACAGCCATGGCAAAGTAAGCGGTTCGCAATTCTCCGTCATTGCGGGCGCGATCCGCCATAGTCTTCAGCTCGGCCTCCGCCTCGCCCGGTTTTCCTTCATAGGTGAGCGCCGCGGATATCCCAAAGCGTGACGGATTGAAGTTGGAGTCGATTGACAACGCCTTACGGTATTGCGCGATTGAATCGTCGAACCTGCCCATCTTCAGCAATAACTCGGCGTAGGAATCGTAAGGATTGGGGTCGTTGGGAATCAGTTCGGCATACTTCTTGAATGCCTGCTCCGCCTCCACGTAGTCTCCGGCCTGCCGGTAGGCGTAGCCGAGAATGTTGTACGGAGGCGAGTAGTTCGGCGCCAGCTCCGTCGCCTTCTTATTGTGCTCAATGGCGGGAGCATAGTCCTGCTGGCCGAAGTAGTACCCGCCCAGATTGAACTGTGCCCGCTCGTCATTAGGATAGGCGGCAACGAGTTTCTCGAGGTCCTCTTTCTGCTTGGTCACGTTGCCGTTGGCTGCAGCCTCGTTCGCCAAAATAAAAAGCTTTTCCCCCTCTGAGGCTTTGTCGGCCAGGCTCACGGCTTTTTTCAGATGGTCGAAGAATTCCTGCGCTGTGGGAGAGGAGTTGGCGCGGGCCAACTCAGCGGAGGCGAAATCGGGATCGAGCGCGAGGGCTTTGTCGAAATGCTGGAGGGAATCCTGAGCCAAAAGCTTTTCGGCCAGATCCCTACCCTGCACGAATTCGTTTCGGGCTTCTTCTGACTTGGTGGTGATTGGAATCTTCCCTCCGTCGGAGGAAGCTGCAGCGGAGTTGGCTTTGCTGCCGCCGCTGTCGCAGGCAATACACATCGCCGCGCTCAGCGCAACGAGTGTCATCCTTACCCGAATATGGTGAGTCATAGGTCTCTCCTTTAATCTGAGATTGAAATATCGCTTTGTTCTGAAAGATCGATAGCAGCGCGATTCGAGTTTCAGTAATGACTTTGTGGCTAGCTAGACTATGCCGATGGCGGACGGATACATGCCGTCGGTTCGGATACACCTTGCGGAGGGACAGGGACACTGAAATCTTTGATCAGTGCCGTCCTGACCGCAGGCTCTCACTGATTGGGGTGGCTAGGGACTAGCTCGAAGTGATATTCAGAGCGCGCTTGATGGTGCCACGTTCTTTCTGGATCTTCTCTTGCAGCAGAGTGATCGCGTAGATCAGCTGCTCCGGACGCGGCGGGCAGCCGGGAACATAAACGTCTACCGGGATAACCTGGTTGACGCTCTGTACCAGGGCGTAGTTGTTGAATACGCCGCCCGAAGTTGCGCAGGCGCCCATGGAAATGACCCACTTGGGTTCAGGCATCTGCTCCCAGAGCTGGCGAATCACCGGAGCCATCTTGTTGGAGACCCGGCCGGCAATGATGATCAAGTCCGATTGCCGGGGCGAGGGGCGGAATACCTCGGCGCCAAAACGAGCGATGTCGAAGCGCGACGCGCCCATGGACATCATTTCAATCGCACAACACGCCAGTCCAAACGTCATCGGCCAGATGGAGCTCTTGCGCATCCAGTTGACCGCGTTGTCCAGCGTGGTGAGCACGACCCCTTCCGGCGCGGGATTGCCGTAGGTCAGGTCCTTTACTACCCGTTTGCCGTGCTCGACGTCGACGTAGGGGCCGAAATTCAGTCCTTCGCTCATTGAAACTATTCTAAACCACAGAGGGCGCAGAGGAACACAGAGGATGATAAGGCAATCCCATGTTCGGGATTGCTCTGTGAACCTCTGTGGCTTGAGTCTTTCCTTACGGCTGCAGCACGATCTTCCCGAACATCTGGCTGGCTTCCATATACTCGTGGGCCGCACGGGCTTCTTCCAATGGAAAACATCTGTCGACGACCGGCTTCAAGGCTCCGGCGAACACGTGCTTCAGGACTTCGTACAGTTCGCCCATGGTTCCCATGTAAGAACCGAGGAAAGAAAGCTGGCGCGCGAAGAGGAAGCGCAAATCAAATGCCGCGTTGGGACCGGTGGTGGCGCCGCAAGTCACAATCGTCCCACCTGGTTTGAGTGACTTCATACTTTCGTCCCAGGTGGCGGCGCCCACGTGCTCGACCACGATATCCACGCCGGCTTTGCTGGTGATGACTCTCACTTCCTGAGAGATCTTCTGTTTGTAGTGGTTGATCCCGTGATCCGCGCCCAGAGAGCGTGCTTTCTCCAGCTTGGTTTCGTCCCCGGCCGTTGTGATCACCTGGGCATGGAACAGTTTGGCGATCTGAATCGCAGCGATTCCGACGCCGGAGCCTCCCCCCAGCACGAGTACCGTTTGCCCGGGGCGGATTCCGGCGCGGCCGACCAGCATGTGCCACGCAGTCAAGAATACGAGAGGAACACTGGCAGCCTGACTGAAGTCCAGCGAATCGGGGATGGGAATTACATTCACCGCTGGGATTCCAATGAGCCCGCAGTTGCCGCCATCGACCATGTTGCCGAGCACGGTGAACTCGGCACACTGATTCTGCAGGCCGGCGCCACACCTGGCACAATGATTACAAAAGAGCATCGGCGCGAGCAGCACGCGCTGGCCAGTTTTGAAGCCGGTCACATATTCCCCTACTTCGACGATCTCGCCCGCAATGTCGCTGCCCAGGATGTGCGGAAGCTTCACGCCGGGCAGCCCCTTGCGCACAAAGATGTCGAGGTGATTCATGGCGCAGGCCTTCACCCGTACCAAGACCTGATCCTGGCGCGGTTGCGGATCGGGAACGTCTTCGAAGCGCAGAACTTCGGGCCCGCCGAATTCGTGGATGCGGACGGCTTTCATCGACCGTAATTACTGCTGCGATGACTCGAACTCTATGGTTGAGCGCTGGGCCATGGCCCCAGGGAGCAATCGCGGTTCACGTTTTGGATGTAGATCCCATTGTTGCCGATGCGGTCATCCTCGAATGCCACCACCGCCAGGTGGAAGAGATTGATGTCGGCTACCAGCCGGGACTTGTCCGCAAGGACAGAAGAAACTGCGAACTGCGGACACACCATTCTCCCGTTTTGGTTTAAGCGAGCAGCCTGAATCGTCGCCTCTCCGAAATCTGCCTGATCGACCCAGAACACGAGCGCGCCGCTGCCCACCTGCACGCTCTGCACGAAGATTTGTTGATCGTTTCCAATCGGCACAATGGGCTTTCCTACGTGGCCCCAGCGGCGGGTGCCCGTAGCGTCGAACTTCTGGGCATAGACACCGTTCACCACCTGAAGGGAGTCCTCCTCAGTCCAAAAGACAAAAGTTTCGTCGGTCGCCGCACGATACGAGACTGTGGGAGAAACCCGGACATTGGACCGGTTGGTCGACACCGCTGATCCGTTATGGGGGAAAGCCTCAGTGCCGTCGGCACGGATATGCTGCGCGTAGCACTGCAACGCTGGAATGGCCGTGTACCAGGTAAATACCGCACCGCCGCTGCCGTCCAGGATGAAGTAAGGGAAGTTACCGAATTGGAGCGAACCCGAATCAAAGATGGCCAGGTTCTGCGCACCCCAAAGCAACGTGCCCGTAGCCGAAATCTTGTTGGCCCGTAATTGCTTGTTGCCGAAGAAGCCCTGAGCTCTCACCCAGGATAGGATCACCGACCCGTTGTCCGCGGCATGCAAATCGGCCAGCGTGTAGTTGAAGCCGGACTCACTGAACACCATTCCCGTACCCCACAGAGGGTGGCCAGCCCGGTCGAGCTTCTGGACCACGACGTTGCTGTCGCTGGTCCAAGCCACTACCACATCGCCGTCACTGGTTCCCGTGATCTTGGGGACGGCGTGAAAGCTGGCATCGCTGGTGAGCTGGACGCCCCGGGTACCCCACAAACGCCTCCCGTGGAGGTCAACCTTCTCGGCGGTGACCTGCTGGTTCGAACCCTCGCGGGTATCGAGGAAAGCAAGCAGGGCGTGGCCCTCGGTGTCGACGTCGAGACCGTAGTCTTGGGTCGAGCTGTTGCTCAAGGTGGCCATCCGGACACCATCGTGTGGGAACTTCTCCACCCCGGTAAAATCGAGGCGCTGCAAGTAAACGTCATAGCCCACCACCGGAGGAATGTTCGGATCGGAATCGAACCAGCTGACGTACCATCCGCCCGCGGGAAGCGCCTTCACCTTCGGCTGGACCTGATCGTTTCCGTTGCCCTTGTCGGCCAGCGGAAGGTTAGTAAAGGGATCCGCCGACCACTGAGCCCACGCGGTTGAGGATAGGGCAACGAAGAGAGCGAGCATTACGACGGACACAATTCTCGATTTCATGGGTCTCCGTGATCCCGCGTTGGGGTCGAGAAGTCTTGTGCAGCGCGGGAGAAGGAGACTGTACTACTGACAGGCGGGATGGGTCAATCGGCGACTTCGTTGATGGTGCCTGCATTTCGGCCAGCACCAACGGTTTCAAGAGTTCGAGAGGCCCTTCTCTCTTCTGGGCTGGACCTGGTTCCCCCGAGTACCTTTGGCCACAGACATATTCGGCAGACAATTGACTCCTGCGATCGAAAACCTGAATAATCGAACAGGCATGGATATCTACGAGCAGATCGTTAAGCTGCGCCAGGAGGGCCGGCGAGGCGCCGTCGCGACCATCGTCAACGTGCGCGGGTCGATCCCTTCTTTTGAGACGGCGAAAATGCTTGTACGAGATGATGGTTCGATCGCCGGAACGATTGGCGGTGGGTGTGTGGAAGCCGAAGTCTGGCAGGCGGCCCGCGAGGTAATGGAGAGCGAGAAGCCCCGGAGCTTGACCTTTAATCTCAACCAGGATCCGAAGTATGACACCGGTCTGGTTTGCGGCGGAACTCTGGACATATTCATCGAGCCGATCTTGCCTCCAGCGTTACTTTATATTTTCGGTGCAGGCCATGTCTCCGTAAACCTTTACAAAGTTGCGCGGAATGCTGGATTTGATATCTCGGTGGTCGATGACCGCGAAGCCTATGCCAGCCGTGAGCGTTTCCCCGAGGCCAAGGAAGTGATCGCGGATGACTTTGAGCATGCCATGGCGAGCCTCACACCGAATGAGTCATCGTATATCGTCATCGTTACTCGCGGCCATCGCGACGACATGCGGGTGCTGCGCTGGGCCGTGCAAACGCAGGCGCGTTACGTCGGCATGATCGGTTCCAAGCGCAAAACCATCGCTATTTTCCGGGAACTGACGAAAGAAGGGATTCCGGCCCATCTTTTCGAACGGGTGCACGCACCGGTAGGCCTGGATATCGGAGCGATTACGCCGGAGGAAATCGCCGTGGCAATTACCGCGGAACTCATCGCCGTGCGCCGTCACTCCGAGCGCGCCTTGCCGCACATGAGCTGGTTCAAGGCGCATTCAGGCTCTGTGCCCGCCGCTGCGCCGGATGCAGAGATCGTGGAAGAGCCTGAGGAAAAACTCTGACCCTCGCTGACCTGACTTCCCTTCCTCTTTCTGCTATCTTCGCCTCATGACTCGTGCGCCCAGCTTTTGTGCCGTAATTCTGGCTGCGGGCGAGTCTACACGGATGGGAACGGACAAAGCACTATTGCCATGGCCTCCCTACCGGGCCGGAATGCAGCCGGGAGGGCGAACTTTTCTGTCGGCTGCGATTCAGTCTTTGAACGCCTTTAGCGATCTGGTGATTGTGGTTGCAGGCAAGAACGAGCCGCAACTGGCTCCGGTGGTGTATACCGAGGGCGCGTTTGTGGTGAGAAATCCAGCGCCCGAACGCGGCCAGTTCAGCTCGTTGCAAGTGGGCTTGCAGGAGGTGCTGAACCACGGGCGCGATGCCGCGATCGTTACCCTGGTAGACCGGCCCCCGGTGAGTGCGGCTACCCTCAGCCAACTGGGCGCCGCATTCGAAGCCGCGGCGAGCGGGACTTGGGCTGTTGTGCCGGAGCACGGTGGTAAGCACGGACATCCGGTACTTCTGGACCGCGAGATGATCGCCGTCTTCCTGAACGCTCCGGCCTCCGGTAATGCGCAGGAGATCGAACATCAATATCAGCAGCATATTCAGTATGTCGCCGTGGACGACCCCGCCATCGCAATGAATGTCGACACTCCGCAGGATTACGAAGCCTTGGTTGCACCGCCCTTGAAATGACTTCTATGGACCGATCTGTGACTTCCCCTGACGCCCGGAAAGCCGCCGAATTCATCGATTCCGTGCTTCGTCTTCAGGCCCGGCTTGCGGTATTTGATTGCGACGGGACACTGTGGTCTGGCGACTCCGGAGAAGGATTCTTCTCCTGGGAGCTAACGCGCGGGGTGGTTTCCGACGAGGTGGTTCGCTGGGCCCGGCAGCGTTACGCCGACTACAAAGCCGGAAGGGTCAGCGAGGATGACATGTGCGCGGAAATGGCCACCATGCACCGGGGATTGGCCGAGGCTGAGGTTCAGCAGGCCGCGAATCGGTTTGTCGAGGAGAATTTTGTTGCCCAAATCTTCCCCGAAATGCGGGAACTGGTGGGCCGTCTGCGGGATGCGGGCTGTGAGGTCTGGGCGGTGTCTTCGACCAACGAGTGGGTAATCCGGGCAGCCATGAAGCATTGCGGCATCGATGAGCGGAACATTTTGACCGTCGCAGTGCAGACGGCAAACGGACGTATCACCGATCGCGTGGTGCGCACTCCCAGTGGCGCGGGCAAGCCGAGAGCAATCCGCGAGGTTATCCGGAGAGACCCGGATGCCGCGTTTGGCAACTCCCGCTTCGATGTGGAGATGCTTGAGATGGCGCGGCACGCTTTTGCGGTGAATCCGAATCCCGATCTGGAAGCCGCCGCACGGAAGCAGGGCTGGACCGTCTACTGGCCGGATGGCACGGGAAAGATCTAGAGTCAATCACGCGGCGAGATGTTCCAGCATCCAAAGTGAGTCTCAACCCAGGCTTAAACCCAGATGGATCATCTAGCTCCCCACGACGTGATGGCCGTGTTCCTAGCCCTTGCCGCCCTCCTGGCGAGCGCAAAATTCGCCGGGGAGTTGGTGGCGACGTTGAACGCGCCGGGAAGTAGGCGAAGTTCGATCTCCTGGAAAAAATCTGAGTCGGTATGCGCGCAGCACGGGCGGGGACGCCCGCGCCTACATTTTAAGCTGTTGCAAGAGGGAGGCCAGGGTGTCCATCGCCAGGTGGCTGGCGTGACTTGAAGGTTTCGGCAGGCCACCGACAGCCTTGACAATTTCCTCGCGCCGCAGCTGGCGAGCTTCTTCGATTGTGCGCCCCAGCAATAACTCGGTAAGCGCCGAACCGCAGGCCATGGACGGGACACATCCTTTGGCGCGAAAACGGATTTCGGCGATGCGGCCGTCGACCACTCTCAAAGTCAGCCTCAGAATGTCCCCGCAAGCCGGGTTTTCCAGCTGTGCAACCGCATCGGGACCAGCAACGTCTCCCGCATTACGTGGATTCTGAAAGTGATCGAGGAGTCTGGCGGAATACATCAGGAGAATTGTAGCGAACTTCGCTGGGCCCGCGTCCGCGCCTGGACGTGATTCCTTGTAACATGAAGGCCTCATGCTCCCCGATCACACCCCGAAACGCATCGTTTCCCTGCAGCCCAGCGCAACTGTGATCCTTGCCGCCATCGGGAAGCTGGATCGCCTGGTCGCCTGTACCAAGTATTGCGTTGACGTGTGCCCCGAGATCAGTTCTCGCGATGTGACGATTGTTTCAGACTCCTGGACGGCGAGCGCTACCCAGATTGTTGCAGCTGGGCCGGACCTGGTGATTGCCGCCGTGCCTTACCAGGAGAAGGCGGTTACGGAAATTCTGAAGTCAGGGGCCAGGTTTCTTGGTCTGGCACCGAAAACTCTAGCCGACATATACACCGACATTGCGACCATCTCTGGAATGATGGGTGCAGGGGAACTCGGCCAGCAGCAGATCGCCAGCATGCGGCAAGAAATTGCGGCGATTCGCCAATTGACCCGGGGCCGGCCGCGACCTCGCGTTTTTTGTGAGGAATGGGGTAAACCGCTGATCGCCTCGCAGGCATGGGTGGCGGAGCTGGTGGATGCCGCCGGTGGTGAGTTCGTCGGCCAACCGGGAGTGCAGTACGAGCCCAAAGCGGTTGAGCATGAGAATCCCGATGTGCTAATCGCAGCCTGGTGCGGCGCCGGCGATCGTGTCCCGCTGGAGAAGATCATGCGCGACCGGACCTGGGGAGGAATGGGCGCCGTCCGGCAGGGCCGGGTTTACTGCATTCGAGATGAGTACCTCAACACGCCGGCTCCCACTCTGCTAAACGGCCTGCGGGCATTGGCGGCCGCGATTCATCCTGAGGATTTTCCACAAGCTTCCGGTCTAAGATGCATTACCAACGTACCTGTGCGTTCCGGGCAGAAATCGGGGTAAGATTTTCGCTATGCCAGCAGCAGCGTCGAAAGCCAAGGATCTGAGGACAGAGCTCGCCGAGTTGGCGGCGAAGGCCAGGTCTGCCCATGAGCTTATGTCAGAGATTGTCACACTGCTTCAGGAGCGCATGTTGAAGTACAACTGGGTGGGGTTTTACATGCTGGAGACGTCGCCAGGACAGCCATCCATGCTGGTTCTAGGTCCATTTCAAGGAGCGATGACACCGCATACGCGCATCCCGCTACACCAGGGAATCTGCGGGGCGGCGGCCTCCACGGGCAAGACGGTGGTGGTGGACGACGTGAGCAAAGATCCCCGCTACCTGGCGTGTTCGCTCGAAACCAAGTCCGAGATCGTCGTCCCGATCTTCGTTCGCGGAAAAGTGGTGGGAGAACTCGACATCGACAGCCACTTCCCGGCGGCTTTCAAACAAGAAGATCGGGAACTTGTCGAGTATTGTGCCAACCTGGTCGGACAACGTCTGCCGGCCATTCCAGACGGAAAGTGAGATCAACCGGGGCGCGAGTCTCGCCGTAGTGTCCAATGATGAAGCGCGTCGTGGCAGCATTGATCCTCAAGAATGACCGGATACTGGTGTGCCAGCGCACTCGTCATCAGACCATGCCGCTGAAATGGGAGTTCCCCGGGGGCAAGATCGAAGAAGGCGAGCAGCCGCGCCAGGCGTTGCACCGTGAACTGGACGAAGAGCTGGGCATCGATGCCACCATCGGCGAAGAGGTGTCGCGGATTCGCCATCAGTACAAGGCCGGGAACTCTGTCGAATTGTATTTCCATGCGGTACGCGAGTATCGAAGAGAAATCGAGAACAGGATTTTTCGCGATATTCGCTGGGCGCTGCGATCGGAACTGCCGTCGTATGATTTTCTGGAAGCGGACTTCGGTCTGGTGAAGGATCTTGCCGAGGGACGGATTCTCTAGCGGCTTCCGCCAAGGAACTCGCGTCATTGGATCCCCCATGGCGGATTAGTGCGTACAAAGTCGGGCTACTGGGAGGTTCCGTCACGGCGTTTTAGCGTTGGGTGCTGGTCCTGATCATCACCGCTTTGGCCAGAGGGAGAGCCAGTGTTGTCGGAGTGAGCCGCGCGGCGCAAGGTGGGCCCGCTTCCTCCATGATCGTTGTCCAGTTTGTGGCGGTTTTCGAGTTCCGCCAAACGGGCCTTCACGTCCTGGAATTCCGAGGTGTCCACTTTGTACTCAGCCTCGGGCGGTAGCAGAGTGTTGATTTCGTGCTGGGTCCGGGCGATGCGGTCCGGCGTCTGCGGGTGGGTTTCAAAAGCTTTGGCCAGAGTTCCCGGCTTCTGCTTCTCGAGGGCGCGGATTTTCTCAAAAAACGCTGTCAGGGCCTGCGGATCGTAGCCAGCCTTGTAGAGGTATTCGACCCCCAGGAAGTCAGCGTCCGACTCGAAGCTACGCGTGAACTTCAGAAACCCCATCGGCATAGCCAGACTGGCAAGGCTCTGCGCGGCATAACCGATTCCGCCACCCACGAAGATCAAGGGAATCGAGGCCAGATTCATCAACTGGCCGCGCGACATCTCGCGGGCAGCGTGGCAGGCTGAGACATGGGCGATTTCGTGAGCCATCACGCCCGCCAGTTCGGCCTCGTTATCGGCGGCAAGAATGAGTCCGGAATCGACGTAGAAGTAACCGCCAGGCAGGGCAAACGCATTGATATCGTCGGTGTCGACGACCTTGATGGTGAACGGAACCTGGGCATCCGAGTTGCGCACCAGGTTCTGGCCAACGCGGTTCACATACTCCGCGATGACCGGGTCGGTCACCATCTTAGAGCTGGATTCCACTTGCTCAGCGTAGGACTTGCCCATCGCGATCTGCTTTTCCAGGCTGTACCAATTTCCCAGACCCTGCTTGCAGCCGACATTGCGGTTTCCTACGGCACTGATGTCACGGATGCTGCCGTCGTGGTAGGTCTTAACCGAGCTCTTAACCCCGGTGGGAACGGCGGGCGAAGAGACATCGGGCGTGCTTTGCCCAAAGGCAAAACTGCCCCAAAGCAGAAGAATCGAGAGAAAGATCGGGAGAGTACCCATTGGACTACCACCCCACCCGGACTATCTCGCATTATAGAGTGAAGCACCGGGCGGCGGAAGGCGATAATTAAGGCCCCGCCGGCTCGGATGTCGGTGCCCACTTGGGAATCCAGCGTTTCGTTAGCCTCCGCCGGGCCTGAGCGTCCAGAGGTAGGCAATCGTCAGGAGGGTCATAATTACGGTGGTCGCCCAGGCGATGATGTTGTAAATACGCGAGTTTACATACTCCCCCATTAATTCCTTCTTGTTCACCAGGAGCAGCATGAACACCAGAACCGGCGGAATGGCGATTCCGTTGATGACCTGGGAAAGAATGGCAATTTTCACCAGTGGCAGGTCGGGAATCAGAATGCAGCCAGCGCCGGCCACGATCAGAATGGTGTAGAGCCAATAGAAGACCGGCGCTTCCCCAAACTTCTTCCCCACCCCGGATTCAAACCCCAGGCCTTCGCAGACGGTGTAAGCGGTCGAAAGGGGAAGAATGGATGCGGCAAACAGCGACGCGTTGAACAGTCCCATCGCAAAGAGGATGTAGGCGTAGTCCCCGGCTAATGGCCGGAGGGCTTGGGCCGCGTCTTTCGCGTCGGTGATATTGTGGAATCCGTGAGTGTACAAAGTGGCGGCGCACGCCACGATGATGAACCACGCCACAATGTCGGTGAAGATGCAGCCTGAGATCACGTCGATCTGCGAAGCCCGGTATTGCCGCTTGCTCACACCTTTTTCGACGATCGAGGATTGCAAGTAGAACTGCATCCAGGGAGCGATGGTGGTGCCAACCACGCCAATCGCCATGTACAGATAACCGGGCAGGAAGAAGGCTGCTTTGGGCGGCGGCTTTACCGTCGCCACCAGCGCCTCCACCCAGGCGGGTTTGGCGAATACTCCGGCGAAAATGTAGGTCACGTAAAAGAACGAGGCGACGAGGAAAACCTTCTCCACGCTCTTGTACTGACCTTTGACTACGATGAGCCAGACGATTACTGCGCAGACCGGGACTGTAATGTACTTGGACAGGCCAAAGAGTTCCAGGCTACCGGCAATGCCGGCGAATTCACCGACCACGTTGCCGAAGTTGATCAGCAGAATTCCGATCATCATGAAGAAGGTGACGCGGAAGCCGAATTCTTCGCGGATCAAGTCGCTGAGTCCCTTGCCGGTAACCGCACCCATGCGAGCGGAAATTTCCTGCACCACGATCAACGCCAGCGTGACTGGAATCAGGGTCCAGAGCAGCAAGTGTCCGAATTGCGCGCCGGCAGCCGAATAGGTGTAAATGCCATTGGCATCGTTGTCGACGTTCGCGGTAATAAAGCCCGG
This sequence comes from Terriglobales bacterium, assembly GCA_049582765.1. Lineage (GTDB taxonomy): Bacteria > Acidobacteriota > Terriglobia > Terriglobales > Acidobacteriaceae > JBAUUQ01. Next base: position 121,493 of record JBAUUQ010000036.1, on the reverse strand, counting down.
ACCGACTACGGCGAAGAACAGCACAATCCGGGCTTTCCAGCTTTTCAGGAATTTCATGGGCACAAGGGGCTGCCATAGGGCAAAAACGAACTGACAGGATAAACGCAGGGGAGGAATCTGGATATAAAAATGTTGGCGCGAGCCAGGGGCCCGCTTACAACTTGGCCCGTAATAGGCTAATCACGTCGTCGGAGGTAATCACCCCGGTGAGCTTTTTATTCTCATCGACCACGGGCAAGGTAAGCAGGTTGTACTTATCGAACAACTCGGCCACTTCTTTTTCTCCGGCGCCCGCATAGGAGGAAATCAAAGGCTCTTGCGTCAGGGAGAGTAAGGGCGTCTCCGGCGACGCCAGAATCAATTTGGCCAGGGGCACGGCGCCGGCCAACGTACCGCGCGAGTCCACCAGGAAGATCGTGCTCACCGATTCGATCCCGCCTTCGAAGTGCCGCAGCACCTCGACCGCGTCGTGAGCGGTGGCATTCACTCCCAGAGCCAGATACTCGGTGTTCATCCGGCCGGCGGCGGTATTCTCCTTGAACTCGAGCAGCCCGGAGACTTCCTCGCGCTCTTCCGGCTCCATCTCCTGCAAAATCTGCGAGCTTCGTTCTTCAGGGAGGTCGGCCAACAGATCGGCGGCAGCGTCGGGGTTCATCTCTTCCACGATGTCTGCAGCGCGGTTGGAGTCGAGGGATTCGACAATCGCCTTCTGGACTTTGGGATCGACTTCCTCGAGCGCCTCCGCCGCGACTCCCTCGTCGAGAGTCTCAAACACCGCTTCCCGCTCGTCGGGCGCCAGGTCCTCGACGATGTCCGCGATATCGGCAGGATGCAGGCGGGCCAGGCGGTCGTGCGAGATCTTGAGCTTTACGCGGCGGGCGGGATCGGTTTCGATGAGATCGACGAAGTCCCAGGGAATCGGTTTCTCGGGAATCTTGAGCAACAGCGCCCGCAATACCCCGGCCGGTACTACGCCCTTCAACAGCCTGCGCACCGCGCCCCGGGCGCCAATATCCACGGAACTGACGCGCAGCATGGGATGGCCGTTGCTGGTATCGCGGTACAAATCGACATCGTTGACACGAACCACCTTGCGTCCGTGGACGTCGATGATTTGCTGGTCCAGCAGGTCGCGGCTCAATAGAAACAGGCCCTCGGATGCATCCGCGATCGGCCAGCCAGCGACCGAGGTGTCAGTGCGAAGACTGCCGTTCATACCCGTCACCGAGCTGAAGGGCAAAACGTGATCACCGGATTTCGTACGCACAATCAACATGGCGATGCGCGAGCGATCTTCCTGCGGGGCAATGGCCGCTTCCCGCACTCGCCCGCACTGACCGCCGGAATCGAACACCGGCAAGCCGAGCAACTCGGTTAGGGCGAGAGTGGACATGGCTCAGAGAATACTCAACTATGGGAATGGAATCCACAAGGGTTTTGCGGATGGACGGGGGCTGGCCTACGCTCGGAGAGTAAAATGAACGCGGTCGAGCGGTCCGACCGCGCGAACCGAAAGAATGGTTGAGGTGCAACAGTGAATTGGTTAAGGTCGATTTCGCCTGAACATGCGCTGTCGTGTCTCTTTTTTGTCGTGGGGCTGTTTGCTATAACGCGGGTAAGTCTAAAATATGCCGGAATATTTCACGAGGCCGCCAAAAAAGACCCCTCTGCAGCTGTGAAGGAGGCCGGCATTACTTTCGTCTCGGGACACTTTCTCGCATTTTTCCTGCTGCCATTCGCGCTACTTGTGGGCGCGTGCTTGGCGCTCGTCGGAAAGTTAGACGCCGGAATTGCCGCTATAGTCGGAATGATCGTCGGATACATTGCGAACAAAGTCGTAATTCGGTGAGAGGTCGCTGGCCCAGGCCTTCACCACACATAAAAGCGGGTGCCCTGCCCTTCTCGCGTTCTTTGCGAGAGGACGGGACCTTTAGCCCCTGAGCCGGGCAGAGACGATTTGGTCTTCTGAACCAAGCATGCTCTGCTATGCTGTTGCGCCATGAGACGCCGTGAGTTTCTCACCCTGTCGGCAGCGAGCATCGGTGGCGTGCTCGTCTACTCTTTGGATCGCAAACCTTTTCGACTTTTCGCACAAACCCAACGATCGGTTCGGGTCCCGCTGCGATTTTTCACCCAGGCGGAAGCCCTGATTGTTGCGGCCGCAGCCGCCCGAATCTTTCCGAGCGATCAAACCGGTCCGGGGGCGCAGGAAGCCGGGGTGGCAATCTACATCGACAGACAATTAGCCGGGCCCTGGGGACGGGATCGCTATCGCTACACTCAGGAACCATTCGAAGAGAACGCTCCTGCCGAATTCGGCTATCAGGGCAAAGCTACACCGCGGCAGGTTTATCGCGAAGGGTTGAAAGACTTGAAGGGTTTCGATCAGTTACCGCCGGCTGAACAGGACAACAAGCTGAGGCAAATCGAGACCACTCAGTTTTTCTCACTCCTGCGCCGGAACACCATCGAAGGCATGTTCTGCGATCCCATCCATGGCGGCAACATCGACATGGTGGGTTGGCAGCTGATCGGATTCCCGGGGCCGAGGATGAGCAACTACGCTGATGTTGACAAGCATTTTGGCGAGGCATTCCGCCCGAAACCGGTCAGCTTGCGGGAAACGGGCGGCAACAACTTTCGTCCGAGTGAGGACGCGGAATGAGAACCTTGCCCCCAGTTGATGTAGTCATCGTAGGCGGCGGATGGACTGGATTGCTCATGGCTAAGGAACTTGGTTCCCGTGCCGGCCTCTCGGTAGCCGTGCTGGAACGCGGAACTCGTCGCGAGACTGCCGACTACCCTGGCACCATGGATGAACTGGATTACGCCGTACGCCTGCACATGATGCAGGATCTCTCGCTGGAGACGGTCACGGTTCGTCACGATTCCAGCCAGCGCGCTTTTCCCATGCGGCAGTACGGGTCTTTTCTTCCCGGCTCCGGCGTCGGTGGCGCGGGTGAGCACTGGAATGGAATATGTCCGCGCTTTCTGCCGGATTGTTTTGAATTGCTCTCCCGAACCGTTGAGAAGTATGGCGCCAAGCGACTGCCCGCCGATCACGCCGTTCAAGACTGGGGCGTCACGTACGATGAAATGGAGCCCTATTACACGCGTGCGGAGCGCATGCTGGGGATCTCGGGGAAAGCGGGGAACATCGGCGGAAAAAAGATCGCGGGCGGAAACATTTTCGAGGGCTCGCGCAGCGCTGAGTACCCGACCCCACCCACCAAGATTCCTTATTTTTCTGCGCTGTTCAATGATGCCGCCAAGTCGCTCGGATACAAGCCCTATCCCAGCCCAGCCGCCAACCTCAGCGAGCCGTACACCAACCCTGATGGCATCTCGCGCTCTGCCTGTTTTTATTGCGGCTTTTGCGAACGCTTCGGTTGTATGGTCGGCGCCAAGGCGCAGCCCACCAATACCCTCTTGCCACTCATTCAGGGAAAGAAAAATATCTCCATTCGCAGCGGAGCCACGGTCCGCCGCGTGATCTATGGCGCGGCCGGCAGCAGGAAAAAAGCGCGGGGCGTCACCTATCTCGCCGAAAAAGGCGAAGAGCTCTTTCAACCGGCAGAGTTGGTGTTCCTCGCCTCATGGACTCTCAACAACACCCGCCTGTTACTCCTCTCTGGAATTGGAGATCCTTACAACCCGAAGACCGGAACCGGCACGGTGGGGGGAAACCTCACCCACCAGGTGGCGATTGGGGCGGCCACCGCGTTCTTCGAGAAACCTTTGAACCGCTTCATGGGCTCGGGCGCTGCCGGCGTCTGCGTCAGTGATTTTGATGGAGACTTATTCGATCACAGCGGTCTTCCTTTCCTACGGGGAGGCACGCTGCTGGCTATGAGCATGGGCTACCGGCCGATCGGGAATTTCGGCATACTTCCGCCAAGCGTGAAAGCTGGTTGGGGTTCGGAGTGGAAGAAGGCCGCGGTCGAGTCTTACGACCGAACCGGCTTCATCGGTTTTTCAGGGGAGCATCTCGCCTACAAAAGCAACTATATGGATCTTGATCCAACGTACAAAGACTCCTTCGGTGACCCGCTGCTTCGCTTCACGATCAATTGGGAGGAGAACGAAAGGAAGATGGTCGAATTTGTGACTCCCAAGGCAGTGGAACTTGCCCGCGCGATGGGGGCTAAGGAGGTTGGTGCATTCCCGGGTTTGCGAAACTACGACGCTAACCGTTACCAGTTCACTCACATTCAGGGAGGAACCATCATGGGGAGTTCTGCCGAGCGTTCTGTGCTCAACCCGTACTTGCAGCACTGGCAAGTCCCGAACCTTTTTGTCTTGGGTGCATCGGCCTTTCCGCAGAATCCGGCGGCTCATCCTACGCTCACGATTTTGGCGCTGACTTACCGCACCGCCGATGCGATCGTCAACCGATATTTGAAGAATCCATCCGCACTGGCGTGAAGCTGGGTGAATTATCGGAAGAGGGCGCAGAGGAACAGTACCGGAGTTTCTTGTGTGGTGGAGCCTGGACCAGCTCCCACGTGGAACCCGCTTTCAGTTAGGATTGGCAGGCTGCATAATGCAGCGAGAGCTTCCCCCATGTCCATAGAACGTCGCCGTTTCTTCAAGTCCATCGCCGGCGCCGGTTTGTTCGCCGTCACCGCGAGCCAGCTTCCAGCGCAAGAACAGGTCGTGCGAGCCACGCGTGGCATGCCGCTGCCGCGCATCAAGGACATCAGCGTAATTGAATGCCAGCCCGACGGTGTGCGGCTCACGGTAGTCAAGATCACTACCGACCAGGACGGGCTCTACGGCTATGGCTGCGCCACCTTCACGCAACGCGCCGATCTCGTCAAGCCGGCAGTCGAGAAGTATGTGAAGCCGTTCCTTCTGGGTAAGACCACCGATCGGATCGAAGATATCTGGCAGTCCTGTTACGACAGCTCCTATTGGAAGAATGGCCCGGTGCTGAACAACGCCATTAGCGGAATCGATCAGGCGCTGTGGGATATCAAGGGGCGACAGGCGGGCATGCCCGTCTACCAGCTTGCCGGGGGCAAGTGTCGGGAAGCGGCAGACATCTATGTGCACGCCGATGGCGCTGAGATTCCAGAGGTCGTGGAGAATGCGAAGCGTTATATAAGCCAGCGCTTCCGCAATGTACGCGTTCAGGTGGGAGTCCCGGGAATGGCCGGCTACGGTGCCCAGCGCAGCGGTATCGCCGCGAAGGCGCTGCATGACAAGCCGGTATTCGAGCCTGCCTACTACATGCGTCGCGCGTTGAAGCTTTTGGAAGTCTGTCGTCAGGAGTTAGGGGAAGAAGTCGAACTGCTTCATGACATGCATGAACGGCTGCTGCCGAACCAGGCAGTGCAGTTCTGCAAGGACGCGGAAAAGTTCAAAATGTTCTTTCTCGAAGATCCCCTTTCCCCTGAAGATTTGGGATATTTCCGTCAAATCCGCCAGAATTGTGCGACGCCCATTGCGATGGGTGAACTTTTCAATAACCCGCACGAATGGCAGCCGCTGATTGAGGAGCGATTGATCGACTACATCCGGGTTCATCTTTCGCAAGTAGGCGGATTCACTCCGGCCCGCAAAATCGCGATCCTAGCCGAGCAGTTTGGGGTCAGAACGGCGTGGCACGGTCCGGGCGATGTTTCGCCGGTCGGCCACATGGCCAACGTCACGCTGGACCTGGTCAGCTACAACTTCGGGATTCAGGAATACTCGCCCTTCAATGAGCGGACGCAGGAGATCTTCCACGGGTGCCCTGCAATGAAAGACGGATACCTCTGGGTAAGTGAGCAGCCGGGATGGGGAATCGAGATCGACGAAAAGGCAGCCGCGAAGGCGCCGTTTACCTCCGGAAATAACAATCTGAACGGTGGATGGGGAGAGATACGCCGGCGCGACGGCACAGTTATCAAGCAGTGAGGTCCTTCCATCTTCCGACCCAGCACCAAACGCTTAAAGACCCCGCCCTCTCGCAAAGGGCAGGGCACCCGCTTTTGCCCATGGTAAAAGCCTGAGCCAGATCCCGTGACTTTTCCAACAAATAAGAAAAGACTGCTGTCTGCGTTGACATTTCCACAGGGAAAGGCGAAACTACGCAATTCGCGAACGTGGTTGCTTTTCTGCCGCGGATCGGGATAGTAGTGCTCGGGGTCAGATTGGTGAGGGTTGCAGGTGGGCGGTAGTTTCACAATCTTTTTGCCATGACCGAACAACGGGTTTCGTACACGCTGGATTCGACGCTGGAAACGGTCGATAGCGCAGAACAGGCCGCCAGCCGGATCGCCGTGGAGGCCGGATTCGGCGACGATGAGGTCATGCAGATTTCAATGGCGGTGCGGGAGGCGGCGGTTAATGCTGTTCTCCACGGAAATGCCTACGATCCCGGCAAAAAGGTTAAACTGGATTTCGAAACCAACAGCCGCGATCTGGTGATTACCATCTGCGACCAGGGCAAAGGTTTGGACCCGGCCAAGATCCCGGACCCTTTGGCGCCCGAGAACCTGTTGAAGACTTCAGGGCGTGGAATTTTTCTTATCCGCTCGTTCATGGACGAGGTGCAGATTCGCCCCTCCCAGACGGGCACCGAAATCAAACTAGTCAAGCATGTCCCGGGGTCATCCGGGGCCGGCAAGGAGGCTTCCCAGTGAGCATGAAGACCAGTACGCGTCTGGTCGATGGCGTTGCCATCGTGGACTGCAGCGGCCGTATCACACTCGGTGAGGGCAGCGTGATCCTGCGGGACGCGGTGCGCGACCTGCTTTCCAAGGGGCAGAAGAAGATTCTGCTTAACCTTGGTGACGTGACCTACATCGACAGCTCCGGCATCGGCGAGTTGGTCAGCGCCTTCACCACCGTCCGCAACCAGGGCGGCGAACTCAAACTGCTGAACCTGACCAAAAAGGTCCACGACCTGCTGCAGATCACCAAGTTGTACACCGTGTTCGACGTGAAAGACGAAGAAGCGGCGGCGGTCAAAGCGTTTAAGTAAAACCCAACAATTTGTCTTGCCGGTGAGGGCTGTCCACGGTCACGTGGGGCCCTTGCTGCGCGTTTTCCGTTTCGGAACAGTTGAGCAAATTTCCTGGTCGAAATCCCAGTAAAGATCTTCCCCAGCTCCTAAAATGTCCTAGGGAAATATAGGCGCAGGCGTCCCCGTCCGTGCCGGAGCTCCCCGGGAGTTGGTGTGAGTTGCAGAGACTTCGGGTTGAACGATCGATTGCGCACGAGGCTTTGAAGAGCTTGGCGTTTCCCCAGGGCTTGCGTCCTGGGCTTTACTTTTTCGCCGTTTCGCGCCCTGGGGTGATCGACGGCTTGAAGCTTTCGGCATTGCTCTTTCTCTTCGCACTGTTCCCGGTGTTTTCTTCCGCCGACTGCCTTCCGGTCAGCGAAGCTCACAATCACATCGGAGAAACGCAATGCATTACCGGCAAGGTTTTTCGGGTCAAGCGCGGGAGTCGCGGAACAACCTTTTTCGACTTCTGCGAGGATTTCCGCGTCTGCCCGTTCACGGTGGTGATCTTTCCCGGGCACCTCAAAGACATAGGCGATGTGCGCCAGCTAGCCGATAAAGTCATCGAAGTTCACGGACCACTGAAAAGCTATGATGGGCGGGCAGAGATCGTGGTGACCGATTTGCGACAGCTGGGCGGTGAAGGAGCAAGAATTCCAAAACTCCTTAAGGATTACGACGTCGAACACAAGGGGAAGTACAGTGCGGGAAGTTTCAGCCTGCCGCGGTCCGCATATACAACTTCCAAGAAACGGCAGCCGGCGACTCTGCCGGTTAAGATTCCAAGCGTGGCCGGCCCAGGGGAAGAGGCGAATCCTCCGCAATAATTGGCCCAAGGCTACATTTTCGAGAGTGCTAGGCCATTCCTTTTCGCAACTGCTCCAGCGGATAGAACGTGCCTCGCCACACTACGCCCCCTTGCCTGAGAGTCAGGATCATCGATCGCAACATGATGTAAACGAACAACGCCGCGCTCAGGGGATGCAGGAGGAAGTAATACGCAGGAACGTCCGATCTCCAGGACATTCCAAGGTAAATGCCGAAAATCGATAGTAGCGCGACCGCGTACGGCAGGCGGACCCAGCCGTGGGCCAGCAAGATTCCGACGAATGGAAGGAGGTTGAGAAACGCCAGGGTGAATGCCGACGCCACCGCCCGCGGCCACTGAAACAAGACGATGGCAAAGAAATTCTTAGTGAGGTTCTGCACCATGCCCATGGTGCCTTTGATCCAGCGCAGGGAGATTAGGTCCTTGCCGAAGACATTCCGCTGAGCGTAGCCCGCATTCTTCACCAGCTTGCCCAGCTTCATATCGTCGAGCACTTCAAACTGCAAGGCGCGGTAGGTGCCGATGGCCTCGTAGACGCGCCGCCGCACCATGTTGAATGCCCCTGCACCCATGTGGTCTTTGGCTTTGGGATCGGCTACTTTCCAGGGACGATGTCCGAAAACAAACAGCGCCTGAAAGAAAGCGATCATCATGGTCTCGCCGGGACTGTGCATGACCATCCAGGGAAAGAGGACAAGATGATCCGCCCGCTCGTCTTCCGCGTACGCCACGGCACGGCTGAGGGCGTCGCGTCGATAGAGGACGTCGGCGTCGGTAAATAGCAACCATTCGCCGACGGCTTGGTTAGCCGCCGTCCACATGGCATGGACTTTCCCCAGCCATCCGGCAGGGAGTTCGGTAAGGTGAATTACCTTCAAGCGGCCGTGAGCTTGAGACGTGCCGGCAATCTCATCCATGCGTTGCCCGGTCTGATCGGTCGAACGGTCGTTCACCGCGATGACTTCGTAGTCGGGATAGTCGAGTTGCAGCAGCCGGGTCAGCGATTCAGCGATATGGTCTTCCTCATTGCGGGCGGCCACAATAATGCTGACGGGCGGCTGGGAGGCCCTCGGAGAAAGACGTTCTGGATCCCACTCCGGCCGGGAGATATCGGCCACGCTGGGCATTCCCCGCGCGGCATCGAGGACGCGAGAGGCCCAGATTACAGCCAAAAGAATGCCTGCAATCCAGTGAAAATAGCTCATCCAACCCGATTCCCGGTCGCCTGGCGCGGTTGTCGAAACGCTACTGGAGGGGCAAATCTCATGCCATAAAACAGTATGGCAGAAGACACGGCCATAGCGATGACCGGCAGAATAAAGGCTGTCTCGAGCGAGCGGCGGTCAGCGACGATGCCCATGAGCGTAGGCGAAGGAACGTCGCCCAGAAGGTGGAAGATAAAAATGTTGATGGCGATGGCTGTGGCCCGAATGTGCGCGCCCACGGCATTCACCAGCGCCGTGTTCAGAGGCGAAGTATTGAGCAAAAGCAAAAACGCTGCCACGGCAATGGCTGGGAGCATGACTGGCCCTTTGAAGAACAGCGCGACGATCATCACTGGAACACCGAGGCCCATGCTAAGTGCCGACACGAAATAGTAGGAACTTTTCATGCGGGGCAGCAAGAAATCGCCAAGCCAGCCGCCGATCAGCGACGCGAGGATGCCATCGACCACAATGATGGCTCCGAACATCAGGTTGGCCGACTCCAACGAGTAGCCGCGGGCGCGGGAGAGAAATGTCGGCATCCATACCTGAATGCCGCCGATTGAGAAGGTGCTTGCGGCCATTCCCAGCGTGACCGTCCAGAAGGCTGGGTTCTTCGCCAGGCCGAGAATCGTCCCTCGCTCGGGAGTCTCCTTTAGCGAGTCGAATTGTCCGCGGGGCGGTTCCGGAATGAAAAGAAGCGAGAGCGCGAGCAGGAAGCCGGGGAACGCAGCGACGTAGAACGGAAATCGCCATCCGTGCGCGGGAGCCAGCTTGCCACCAAGCAGGTATCCGGCCGCGGTACCGACCGGAATGGCCAAATAGAAAATGCCGAAGATGCGGCCGCGTTGTTCTTCCGGAAAGAGGTCAGCCACGAAAGTCGGCGCGATGGTAACGAAAGTAGCTTCGCCGATTCCGACCAGGGTGTGGCGAACCAGCAACTCCCAATAAGTATGGGTAACCGCCGTCAGCAGCGTGAGCGCGCTCCAGAAGATTGCACCAAGGATAATGATCAGCTTGCGTGAATAACGGTCGGCGAGCGGCCCGGTAAAGGGCGCCGCCACCATGTAAAACCCCAAAAAGGCGCTGGTCAGATAGCCCACCTGTGCATTGCTGAGATGAAACTCGCTCTGCACCAGCGGCTGTACGGCGAACAGCACCGAGCGGTCGATGTAGTTCAGCAGGTTGAGCGTGGTAAGCAGACCCAGCGCCGTCCAGGGATAAAGTTTCGTCGAGGTCACTTGGCGAAGGAATATAACATGGTCAGGAGTCGGACCGGGCGGCTCAGTGTGAGGCTTGAGATATCTGAGCGAGGAAGTCGGACTGGCACTGTTTCGCGGCAGCGACCAGCGGACCGAACTCCGGTGTGTCTCGCAAACTGGCAAGCATAGGATTAGTCTGCAGATCGGTGGCGCAGTAGTGCCCGGAGACGGCGCTTGTAAGCAGACGCAGGGCAATGTCCTTCTTCCCGCAGAAAGCGAAAGTGGAGGCGAACAAGAACCTGTTCTCGGCGTCAGGATTGGCTAAGTCTTCCGGGGCAAGCTCCTGCACGATGTTGTCGAAGTCGGCAGCTGGCGCGTGTTCGAGACAAGCCCTGGTCAGCCGAGCCCCGCGGCCGTCGCCCAATTTCTCGGCTCCCGCCCGCGCCTGCGCCAAGTCTCCAGCGCGAATGAAATGCTGCACCAGGTTCCTCGCTACCCAATCCGATCCGGCATCGAGCTGAAGAAAGTCCATGGCCCGGGAATAGTTACCTATTCGATCGAAAGTGAGCGAACAGGACCGGAATTGATAGTTGCCCGGGTCCAGCGAGATGGCTGTGTTGCACTCGTGAGCAGAGTCCTCAAGCATTCCGGCATAGCGAAGGACATAACCTAAGGCGTGATGGGCGGCGCCGCTCTCCGGATGCCGCTGCACCAGCGCTTTGGCCTCCTGGTAGGCCTTTGCCAATTGCCCTCTTTCCGCCTGATTGGTGATCAGCTGACCGGCTGCGCTGGCGAGATTCGGATCCAGCGCCAGGGCTCGTTCGAAGGCGGTGTTCGAACGTTGAAACATCGCCTCACCGCCGTCCGAATATTGCGAATCGAAATAGTAGCGCAGGCCAACGGCATACCAGGCCGGCGCATAGTCAGGGTCCAGTCCTACGGCGCGCTCCAACATAGCAATAGCATCTTTATTGGGAAGAGGGTCATGGGGCACCGAGATGCTACGCAGGTACAGGTCATAGGCTTCTTCGTTCTTGGGATGGGTACTGGCATCGATGGCGTCTGTTCCTGCGCCAAGAGCTGGGACCAGACCCTGGCGGACTCTGGTCGTGATCTGGCCGCGCATGGCGATCATGTCGGGCGCAGCCACCGTCATGGTGTCGCGCCACAACGTGCGGTTGTTCTCTACGTCCACGGCTTCCAGAGTGATCTCCAACTGGTCGCCTTCCTTAAGAAAGTGCCCAGTGACGATGTCGCTCACCCGCATATCGCGGCCAACTTGCTGTAAATCCAGGTTGGGACCGTTGTACTTGCTGGTCGTGGCAAACGGGCGAATGGATAAAGAACGCACGTAGCTGAGGCTGGTTGCGATTTCATCAGCTAAGGCTAGCCGGAGAAAATCCAGGTCCGCATTGGAGCCCATGTTCTGAAAAGGAAGAACGGCAATAGCTTTCTGACTGGCGGAACCCACTGCAGGAGCCGCGCGCTGCTTGACCTGCCAAACAACCACCGCCAGCACCAGCATCGTGAGGGCAAACACTGCGGCGATCCTCCCGTAAGGACGATGTGGAATCGAAGCCACGGCCGCACTGGGAGCAACTACAGCACTGTGCTGGCCGGAACTTGCAGGTGCTCTCGTGGCTGCTGTTTCCTCGTCACCAGTGATGGCAGGCAATACCACGCGGCCAGCCTCGGTATCGCGCTTCAGCCGTTGCAGATCGCTCCTCATTTCCGAGGCATGCTGGTAACGCAGGTTGCGATCCTTCTCCAGAGCTTTATTGATGATGTCTTCCAGCTTCACCGGAACCGCATGATTGAGCCGTACAGCCGGAACCGGTGCGCGATTCATGATGGCTTCGCAGATCACCGCCGAACTCTCTCCATGGAAGGGCACATCGCCGGTTGCCATTTCGTACAACACCGCTCCAAATGAAAACAAGTCGGTGCGGGCGTCCAGTTCCCGGCCCCGCACCTGTTCTGGCGACATGTAGGCGACGGTACCCAACATGGTGCCCGGACTGGTCAAGTGGGCGGCGTCCATGGTTTGCGTGGCTGCCACCGTCTTGCTGGAAGAACTGCTAACTTCCACTTTCGCTAATCCGAAGTCGAGAATCTTGGCGTGGCCGCGCTTGGCAACAAAAATGTTCGCCGGCTTGATGTCGCGGTGAACAATGCCTTCCGCGTGGGCGGCGTCGAGTGCGTCGGCAATTTCGATAGCGAGTTGAAGCAAGGCGTCGCTATCGAGTGGGCGGGACCCGATGGTGTGTTTGAGGGTGAGGCCGTCCAGGAATTCCATCGCGATGAAGGCCTGACCACCCTCCTCACCAATGTCGTGGATGGTACAGATATTGGGATGATTGAGCGCAGAAGCTGCCTGAGCCTCTCGCCGGAAGCGGGCCAACGCTTGAGGATCCCTGGCTACTTCGTCAGGTAGAAACTTTAGCGCGACGAAACGGTGCAGCCGCGTGTCCTCAGCCTTGTAGACCACCCCCATCCCGCCGCCGCCGAGCTTCTCGACAATGCGGTAGTGCGAGATGGTCTGGCCGATCATGATTTAAGCAATCACCGAGTCGAGGTATGTTAGGCGGGATGAGAGGGCAAGTCAACGAAAGCCATGGCGCTGGTGCGATCTCAACAGGGTACGGCGACCACATCGGGCACACTCCAAGGCTGAACTTCGTCGAGCTCACCCGGCGAAGGAGGATGACTGGGCCATTTACTCGGAGAGGTCGTCGCCTCCGCCGGCTAAGTTTGCGCGGGCGTAATAGCCTTTGCGCGCGTAGACGCGCAGTTTGTGGCCAGATTTTTGGGCGGTGATGTCAATGGCGTGATATTGGCCATTAGCCTTGAACAGAGCAGGTCTGTAGGAAATCAGATAGCGGCTGCGGATGACTTCCTGAAGTTGGTCAAGGCCACGGTTCAGACCGCCGATCGAGCCCGGCACAAAGTCGGCTCCGCCGGTGTGTTCGGCTAACACTTTCAGGGCGCGGTCTCCGACCAGAGCTCGCTCGTCAACCAGCACTTCATCCTCCTTATCGTGGAATTCCCGCGTGCTCACGGTATACACGAAGACCTCTCCGCGCTCGGCGCTCTCGATCGCTTCTTTGAGAGTGGCGCCGCTGGAGTTATCCTTTCCATCACTGATGACCACGAGCATTCTGGCCACTGGCTCGGTTTCCACCCGACTGCCGAGTTTATTCGAGGCGAAGGCGACGGCGTCCCACAAAGCGGTGCCTCCGGCTGGCGCAAGTTCGTCGATGGCATGGGAAATCCGCTGCTGGTCGCTGGTGAAGTCCTGCACCAGGAGAACTGAGTTGGCGACGCCGACGACGAAAGCAAGATCATTCTTGTCGATAAGAACTTTCTGCAGGAAGTCAATCGCAGCCCGTTGCTCGAAGGAGAATCGGCTGGTGACCGATTCGCTGGTATCGATCACGATGCCCAGACGCAACGGCAACTGAGCCTCGTTGCGGAATCCGGTGATCGCCGCAGGAGACTTCTCATCGTCGCGGATTCCAACTTCTTCGCGGGTAAGGTCAGTGACGGACTTCCCGTGATCCGTAGCCGCAAACAACACGTCTACCTCATCCACTACACTTCGCAAGGTAAAAGGCGCGTAGTTACCAGTTGATTGTAGGCTGGCACTGGAACGCTGCGGGGCCGCGGAAGGAGTCCCGGAATGCGAGGCGGTTGAACTGCAGGCCGCGCATGTCGATTCCGATTCGACTTCTGCTTCCACAATCTGCTGCTGTTCCTTTGAGTCTTGCAAGGCCATTTGACGCAGCGCCACGAAGCGTGCCGCTTCTTCTTCAGGCGTGGGGTGAACTTCAGCCGCTTTCACATCGGAAGGGCGCGCGGGGGCTGGCGCTTCTTTCTTCTGGGCCTCTTTCCTGATCTGCTCGAGTTTGATCTGGGCCAGGATTTGCCGGGCTTGCTCCGCCGCCGGCGACTTCGGATCTTCTCGCAGAAGGGTCTGCAGCTCACTCTGCTCTTCCTGTGGATTGTTTTGACTATCCAGCGCCGCAGCGGAGTAGAAATGAACGATCGCCGCACCCTGGTGCTTGCGGTTATGCACCTCATGGGCGGTCGCCAGTACGGCGCCATAATCCTGGTTCATATACTGCGCGTAGGTCAGCGCCGATGCCAGTTGGAGATCGAGAGGCGCGAGCCTAGACGCTTTCTGGATCGAATCTTCCGCCGAATGATAGTCCTTGAGCGAAAGCTGGGTGCAACCAAGATTGAAGTAGGAGGTGGGAAGATGGTCGTCGAGCGAAACGGCTTTGGCGAATTGATCGCGCGCCTGATTCTCTTGGTCTAGACCGATATAGGCAGAGCCCAGCGCGTTGTGCGCCGCTACGAAATCCGGATATACGGTAATGGCGATGCTCAGGTGCTCAACCGCGCCTTTGAAGTCCTTCCGCATCAGAAGTTGGTAACCTTTGTCATACTCGCGCCGCGCCTTCGCGGGAGCCTTGAGGTCGAGTGTCGAGACCGAACCTGAACGGCCTTCCAACGGGCTGTGCCCTGCATTGGTGACGTTCCACAGGTCCATGCTCATGAGTCCAGAGGAGATCAATGCATTTGGCGTAAGTGAATCGTATGAACTTCTGCCCGGCTGGAGTTGCAGCGGAGACTGCGCAACCAAGGTATTTGTCAGAAGCGTCAGAAAGAGAAATGCCCCTTGCAACACCCGAATCAACACTGGACCTCCCGTCGAGAACAAATCGGTAAGGAGCCACCGCTAACGTGGTTCGGGACATGATAGGGCAATTCTGGAGGTTTGGGAAGAATTCTGATGTGGCTAATCCTGTAGTTAAGACCCTACCGCAATTCCCCTCACATCAAGGCTTTCCCTTTGGCCTGGGCCACCGCGCAACGACTACCGTAGAAATTCCTCCGCGCGGCCGGAAATCACCTTTGACTTCGGCCCACACCGGGCGCGCCCAGCGTACGACATCTTCCAGTACCCGATTGACGATGTTCTCCTGAAAAATTCCCAGGTTGCGAAAGCTCTGCAGATACTCTTTCAGCGACTTGAGCTCCAGACACTGCTTGTCGGGCATATAGCGAATGGTGAGGGCGCCGAAATCGGGGAGGCCAGTTTTCGGACAAACTGAGGTGAACTCCGGGTCGTCTATTGCGATCTCGTACCCGGGAAACTGATTGGGCCAGGTCTCAATCTCGGGGAATTTCGCATCCAGGCCGGCCCGGGCGTGCTCCGGCGTGTAGCGTGGCGATCTGGGCATGTCTCATTGTAACCATGGAGCCGTGAAAAGAGACAAATCCGGCGGGATTTAAGGGGTCGTTGAGTTAACTTGTGCATCTAACTTGACTGGTTCCTCCGTACGTCTGAGGGAAGTAGCCGGTGGTACAGTACTTGGTACAGCAGTACGTAAGAGGGTTCGCACAGCCATCTGCATGGCCTTGATCAATCCCAATAGCGGCCTCTGGCATCGCCACCGCTGGCTTGTAGGCACAACTCTCATCCTGACGGCGGTAGTGTTTCTGGCCTCGTTCATGTCACGAGGCGACGTCGTGCCGGTAAGAGCGGCGACGGCAATACGCAGCACGATTCGCAGCATGGTCTCGACCAATGGGAAGGTGGAGCCGCTGCAGAATTTTGAAGCGCATGCTCCGATTGGTACGACCGTAAAGCGATTACTGGTAAAAGAGGGCGAGCACGTTAAGAAGGATCAGCTGCTGGTGCAGATGAACGATGCTGAAGCCCGTAGCGCAGCCGCCAAAGCCCTGACTCAGGTTCGTGCCTCCCAATCCGATCTTAGCGGGCAGCAGAAGGGCGGGAGTCAAGAGGAGCTGTTGACTCTGGAAGCGCAACTGGCAAAAGCGCGGACGGTGCGCGATGCCGCGCAACGCAATTTCGCAGCCCTGCAGCGTTTGCAGGAGAACGGAGCGGCATCCGTAGGCGAAGTAAAGCTAGCCGAGGACCAACTCACGCGCGCCGATGCGGACATGAACCTGCTGGAGAAAAAGAGAAAGGACCGTTACTCCCAACCGGAGATTGCTCGCGTGGAAGCGGAGAGATCGGCGGCGCAAGCCGCCTATGACGCGGCCGAGGATACCCTTAACCAATTGAACGTGCGCGCTCCCTTTGACGGCGTGGTCTATTCCCTTCCCGTGCTGGAGGGGGCTTACGTAAGCCCGGGTGAATTAGTTCTGCAGGAAGCGGACTTATCCAAGGTGCGGGTGCGGGCCTTCGTCGACGAGCCTGACCTGGGACGATTGGCGCCAGGAGAGCCGATCGAGGTGACCTGGGATGCGCTGCCGGGTCGCATCTGGACGGGTGCGGTTAGCGCCATTCCGGCCGTTATCAAGCTGCATGGAACGCGCAATGTCGGTGAGACCACTTGTATTGTGGACAATCGTGATTTCAAGTTGCTTCCTAACGTCAACGTGGGGGTAACGATCATTACCGCCGAACACCGCAATGTGCTGACGGTTCCGCGGGAAGCGGTTCATCAGGAGGACCATACCACCTACGTCTACGAAATCGGGGGCGATGAACTGCATCGTCGCGACGTCCAGACCGCGATCTCAAATTTGACTCAGGTCGAGGTGACCCACGGGCTTTCCGAGAATGCGCTGGTGGCGCTGGCGCCACTGAATTCGAAACCACTGCGTAACGGTTTGGCGGTCAGGGTGGTTCATTAGGAAACATGGATTACTCGAAAAACCTTATCGTGGCGCTTTTGTTGGCTGTGATCGGAACTCTAGCCCCGTTTGCGGCAGCGGATTCGCCCCCCGAAAAATTGCTGGCCGCTGGACGTGTCGACGATGCCATCGTAATGCTGCAGGGAAAAATCGCGCACGCTCCCTCAGATGATGAATCGTACAACCTCCTGTGCCGGGCGTATCTTACGTTGAGCAATTGGGATACTGGAATCGCGGCCTGCCAGAAAGCCGTGTCGCTGGAGCCGGACAACAGTTTCTATCATCTGTGGCTGGGGCGGGCTTACGGCGGAAAAGCGGATCACTCCAGTTTTCTTTCCGCCGCCGGGCTGGCGAAGAAGGTTCGTACGGAATTCGAGAACGCGGTGCGCCTGAACCCGCGCAACCTGGAAGCCCGAGCCGATCTCGCCGACTTCTATATCGAAGCACCCGGCATCGTAGGTGGAGGAAGGGACAAAGCTGAGGCGCAAGCGGAGGAACTCGGCGCTTTGGATCCTGCCCAGGGCACGCTGGTGAAAGCGCGCCTTGCGGAAAAGAGCGACAGTCAGGAGTTGGCGGAGAAAGAATACCGCGCCGCCGTGCAGATCAGCGGAGGAAGGCCGGGAACATGGCTCAACCTGGCGCAGTTTTACCGGCGGCGCGGGCGCCTCGCCGAGATGCAGGATGCCATTCAGCATGCAGTCGCGGCTCCGGGAAGCCAGCATGTGTTGATGCCGGCGGCAGAGGTTCTGATTCGGACGAAACGGGATCTCCCCACGGCGGCAGACATGCTACGCCGCTATCTCGCTAACGAAACGGTCGAGGACGCTCCGGCTTTCAAAGCACATTACTTATTGGGGACGCTGTTGCAGGCGCAGGGGAACAAGAAATCTGCGGCGCAGGAATATCGGGCCGCTCTCTCGTTGGCAAGGAACTTCACGGCAGCGCAGAATGCCTTGAACCACCTCAATCGAGAAGTCGCGGAAGAGGAACCCGCTTCCCTTTCCGGAACGGAGTAGTTCCACGCCGAAGGACCCTCGCGGCAACCCGCACGGGCGAGGACGCCCGTTTCTACACTTTGAGAAGATGACGCGGCCGGAAGCCGCACCTCTTCAATTCCTGATTTCCATATCCTTAACGATCGCTTTCGAGGTGAACCGATGAGGAATGTTTCACAGTGCGGTTTACGTCTGGCATTCTTGTTCGCTCTCAGTCTTTCGTTCCTCCAAGCCAATCCTCTCGCAGCCGAACCGGTGCCATTGAAACGCGTGGTCGAATTGGCGCTCGGTCACGGGACGACCGCGGAGGCGGCGGATGCGACCGCGCAGCGGGCCTTCGCCAGCTATCGCTCGATGCGGGACCAATACCTGCCCTCGTTGACGGTGGGTTCAGGACTGGGCGCCACCTGGGGTTATCCGCTGAGTCTGGAAGGCTCGGCGCCTTCGATCGTCAACACCACGGCTCAGTCTGCGCTCATCAATCCGGCTCTGCGTGACTTCGTACGGGAGGCCCAAACGGAATGGGAGGCGAGTACAGCCCAGACCAAAGACCAGCGCGATCAGGTTATGCAAGACGCCGTCCTGAGCTACATCGAACTCAGCAAATGGGAAGCCCTTCAGGCACACCTGAGCGAGGAGTACTCGGCTGCCTTGAAAATGGAGCAGATCGTCAACCAGCGTATCCAGGAAGGAGTCGACAATCCCCTGGCCAGGAATCAGGCACGGCTCAATACCGCCCGGGTTTACCTCCATATCTCGCAGGCGCAAGGAGCGATCGATGTCCTGCGAAATCGGCTTTCGCAACTGACCGGGCTAGCGGCTGCGTCAATTGAAACTATCTCGGAGTCAATCCCTTCTTTACCCGAGGTCAAGCAAGACGAGAACTTGCCGGCCCGGGCAGTAGCCGCCAGCCCGTCGATTCAGATGGCAAACCTGCATTCCACGGCGATGGCTTTTCACGCCCGGGGCGAGCACCGGGCTCTGCTTCCCACTGTTGACTTCGCGGCGCAATATGCCTTGCTGGCCACCTTCAACAATTACCAGCAATTCTTTCAGCCACACAGTTTTCAAGCCAACAACGCCAGCATTGGAGTAGTTATACGCTTTCCGTTCTTCAGCCCTGCGCAACATGCCCGGGCGCAGGCGGCGGATGCGGAAGCGCTGCGTGCCAAAAAGGATCTGGAAATCTCAAAGAATCAGGTATCGGAGCGAACTCTTAAGCTACAACGCTCGGTGCAGCAACTGGCGGCCGCGCAAGAAGTAGCGGACCTGGAATACGAAATCGCGAAATCCGATCTCGATGCAACCGAAATCCGCGTAGACGCCGGAACAGCAACGTTGCACCAGGAAGAAGAGGCTCGCACCCAGGTCAACGAGCGCTATAACGCGGTACAGGACGCAGATTTCCAACTGGATCGCGCACGGATCGGCCTGTTAAGAGCCACCGGTGACCTGGGTGCGTGGATCGGGGTCGGCAAGTAGGTGTTCTGAAAACGGCCCAGCCGGGGACCCTATTCCCCGCTGGGTGCATCCAATCGCCATTGGGCCTAAATCGGTTGGGTTTGAGTCGGGCAGAGCCTAAACTGAAGCCAAGAAGCAAGGGGTTTCGGTTCGAGGACAGACTAAGGTGAGAGAGCTTTTGGACTGATACACGGGAAGGTACCCTTGTGCACCCTGAAATCACTGCAGAAATGTTAATATAAGTTATTGAACCCTATGCCTTTAAAAACATTGTTCTTGAATCCCCCCTCGTTTGAGAATTTCGACGGGGGCGCCGGATCGCGCTGGCCTGCAACCCGCGAGATCGAGTCTTACTGGTACCCGGTCTGGCTGGCCTATCCCGCCGGGATGCTCGAAGGAGCACGCCTGCTGGACGCGCCGCCACACCACGTCTCGGCGGAAGAGACCATCAATATCGCCCGCGATTACGATTTCCTGGTGCTATTCACCAGCACACCCGGTTTCCCGGGGGATATCCGGTTAGTACAGAAAATCAAGGATGCCAACCCAGGTATCAGGATCGCCTTTGTGGGGCCGCATGTCAGCGTGCTGCCGGAAAAGTCGCTGAGGGATTGCTCCGCCATCGACTTTGTGGTGCGCAAGGAGTTCGATCTCGCGACGGTGGAGTTTGCCCAAGGCAAGCCGCTGGAGGAAATTCTCGGTATTTCCCATCTGAAGAACGGGGTGGCGGTGCATAACCCGGACCGCCCGGAGATGCAGAATCTGGATGCGATGCCGCACGTCACCGACGTTTACAAGCGCGATTTGGATGTGACCCGCTACAACGTCCCATTTCTGCTTTATCCGTTCGTGTCGCTGTACACCACTCGTGGTTGTCCGGCGCAATGCACTTTCTGCCTGTGGCCGCAAACTTTGAGCGGGCATCCGTGGCGTAAGCGCTCCTCCGACGATGTTGCTAACGAGATGGCCAAGGCAAAAGAGTATTGGCCGAACGTGCGGGAATTCTTCTTTGACGATGACACCTTCAACATCCAGAAGGCGCGCACCGTCGAGCTATGCTCCAAGCTGAAGCCGCTCGGCCTGACCTGGTCTTGCACTTCGCGTGTCACCACCGATTACGAAACCTTGAAGGCCATGAAGGAAGCTGGATGCCGTCTGCTGATCGTGGGATACGAGTCCGGCGACCAGCAGATTCTGAAGAACATCAAGAAGGGCGCCACGATTGAGCGGGCCCGGCAGTTCACCAAGGATTGTCACAAACTGGGTCTGGTGGTCCACGGAGATTTCATTCTCGGACTACCCGGGGAGACCCGAGAAACCATCAACAATACCATCCAGTTCGCTAAAGAATTGGACGTCGAGACCATTCAGGTCTCGGTCGCCCACGCCTATCCGGGCACGGAGTTGTACGACTATGCGGTAAAAAACGGCTTCATGGTCAAGGACACCAAGATGGTGGACGAGGGCGGTCATCAATTGGCCCACATCCAGTATCCGGGTTTGCCGGCGGACGAGATTCTGGACTCGGTGCATCGTTTTTACGATGAATACTACTTCCGTCCGAAGGCCATCTTCCGCATTCTCCGCAAGGCAGCATTCAACAGCGTCGATCGCGGGCGGCTCTACAAGGAAGCGAAGACATTCCTCAAAGTCCGTGCCATGCGGCACAAGTGGGTAAAGGACAAGCGCGAGAAGGACGATTCCACCGCGGCAGCAGCGCCCGCGAAAGCCTAGGGAAGTGGTGTGACGTTTCGCCGATATCTGGTGCTGGCTGGTGTCTCCATTTTCGCCGTCACCGGCGACTCCCTGGTTTCGCGAGGCATGAAGCAGGCCGGCAGCGTTTCTTTGCATGACCTGCCGAGCATTGTTCTGGTGGTTTTCCGGCCAGAAATCGCTCTCGGTATCTTTTTCCTGCTGGCCTTTTTTGCCTGTTACACCTCGGCGCTCAGCTGGGCTGACCTGACTTACGTTCTCCCAGCCACCTCCATCAGCTTCATTCTGCTTACCCTGGTCGCAAAGTTCATTCTTCATGAGAACGTTAGTTTGGCGCGCTGGCTGGGCGTGCTGCTGATCTCAATTGGTGTGGGAGTGGTTACACAGGGGCCGGCTTTGACTCATCCGCCGCAGCCACGGAAACCGGAGTGCCTGGGCGCTGCCTCGGCAAGGTTGGAGCCATGAGCCAGCTTTATGCCTGGGGCGCAGTAGCAACCATCGTGACGGCTTCGACGGCCGGTGATGTGCTGCTCTCGCGCGGCATGAAGCAGGTGGGCGATGTTGCCGAGTTGCGGCGCCGTGCCGGGCTCGCGACCGTGATCGCAAGGGTCCTGCGGAATCCGAACTTTGTGCTGGGAGTTTCGTGCATGGCCGCGGCGTTTTATGCCATGCTGTTCGGCCTGTCGTGGGCCGACGTCAGCCTCGTGGTCCCTGCTTCCACTTCCCTCACCTTTGTGACCAATGCGATCGCGGCGAAATTCTTTCTGCATGAGCGTGTGGATCAGCGGCGCTGGATGGCGGCGTTGCTGGTGGCGGGGGGAGTGGTGCTGCTGGCACTCTAGCGGATCGGTAGAAGCGTATCCCGTACCAAATGTCTCGTCTGACTTTACGATCGAAGTTTTGCGCTCCTGCGGCTATCGCGTTACTCGTTGGCTCGTGGGCGGGATCCGCGGCTCAAGCCATTCGGTACCATCTGGCACCGCGCGAAGTCGTCGAGGCCCGGCTTGGGAAATACGCTGGCAGCAACAAGGAGCGAGAGGCAACGCTTCGGCAGCTGTTTGCAGATGCCGGTTGCGACCAGCATGTTTCCGAGCAGGCGGTGAAGGGATCAAAGGTGCCCAACGTCGTTTGTCTCCTACCGGGCAGTTCCGATAGAACCGTGATCGTCGGGGCACACTTCGATCACGTGTCTGAAGGCGATGGCGTCGTCGACAACTGGAGCGGCGCATCACTGCTGCCATCCCTTTACGAGGCTGTAAAGGTTGAGCCACGCAAGCATACCTACATCTTTATTGGGTTCACTGACGAAGAACCTGGCGAGGTCGGGTCACATTTCTACGTGAAGCGGCTGACCAAGGAGCAGGTCTCTGACACCGATGCGATGGTGAATATGGACACGCTCGGCCTAGCGCCTACTGAGGTCTGGGTCAGCCACTCGGACAGACGCCTAACTGCCTTGATCGTATATCTGGCAAAACAGCTGAACCTGCCGGTCACTGGGGCTAATATCGAGCAAGTCGGGAGCAGCGATGGAGAGCAATTTGCCGAGCGAAAAATTCCTCGTATTACAATTCATTCCCTGACGCAAGAGACGTGGAACGCTCACATCCTGCATACCTCGAGGGATAAGCTCTCAGCCATCAAACTGGACGATTACTACCAGACCTACCACTTGCTCGCGGCATATCTGGCTCTTCTGGATCAATTGGGCAGCGTGCCGGTGGGGCCGACCACGCCTTAGGTGGGTCAGACTCAGCGAAACATCCGCATAAAACCTCTAGCTGGCAAATCCCCAACCAGAAACGCCGCATCTCTTGCACCGCCAATGCGGGCGATGCGCTCCGCCGCCATGTAGCCGCTGCGCACCGCGCCTTCCATGGTGGCTGGCCATCCCGTGGCAGTCCAATCTCCAGCCAGAAACACGCGTGGCCACAGGGTTTCTGCGTGGGGACGAAAAAGATCCACGCCTGGTCGCGGCGAATAGGTGGCGTGGACTTCTTTGATCACCGTGGATTTCAGCAGGTTCGCTTCCCGCGCGTCGGGGAAGAATTCGCGCAACTCTTTCAGAGCGAGATCGATGATTTCTGATTTCGACTTGTCTACCAGGTCCTTCGAAGAGCTTACGACCAGTTCGACATAGCTGCCGTTTCCCCCGTTTAACGAGTTCTTTCGCTCCTCCGGAGCTTGGTCATCTCCCGCTTTTGACCCACGGCTCGCGCCGTGGGCTTTATTCTCACGCCGCTCTGCGGCTTGTTCTGGACTATCGACACTGCTGAAGTTGCGCCCTTCCACATCTTGGCCAAGCGGGCGATCCGCGTGGTTAGACCCGTGCACTTCGCCATTTTGGCCTGGCAGTCCATGAGCGCGGCTCAGGCTGTGTTCATCTCGCGACAACAACTTCGACTTATTGAACATCCACTGGATGGTGCGGTCGAGCAGGACGGCGTGGTCGAGATCGGTGATCTGGCGGTCGAACCAGAGATGAATGCCGGTGATCGGAGAAGTCTCGAATCGTCCCAGAGTTTCCCGCAAAGGATCAGCCGCCGAGGTCTGCGGCAACAAGCGGGCAAGAACATCGAACGGCACCGCGAACACAACAAACTCAAAGCTGGCTTCTTGGCCCGCGATCGAGAGTTTCACTCCAGCGGGTTCGGCGCGAAAACAATCCACGCCACTGCGCAGAAGGACTTCACCGCCCCGCGCTTTAATGTACTCGCCCGCCACACTGTAAAGCTCGGTCAACGGGACACTGGGAACTCCCATGCGTCCGGCGGCAGCCGACTTCAGGAACGACTCGCGCACTACCTGAGCGGCATTGGCCACCGACATCCGGTCGAGATCCTCGTTCAGGGCGCTGACCAGGATCGTCTTCCAGAAACGGTCGATGGCGCGCTGGGTCTGCCCGTGCTGCTGTAGCCAGGTCAGGAAGGAATCGCCGTTGTCGTTGTCCTTGGGGCTGGCGGGAGCAAGAGCCGCCATGGCGGCGGCGATCGTCAGCTTGTCGGCAAGACTCAACCCGGCTGCGCGCAGGAATGCCGGGGCGGTGTGAAGCGGTGCGGGTAGCGCGGATGGCGCAATGACCCACGACCGTCCACCGGGTTCGAGAAACGTCAGCCCGTCGTACCAGCGAATCTTCTCCTCGACCCCGAGACGCTCGTAGAACTGGATCAGATTGGTGCAGCAACCCAGCAGCACGTGCTGGCAGTTGTCCACCACCTCGCCCGTCCCGGGATGCTGATAGGAGGAAGCGCGCCCGCCAAGGTAGGGGCGACGTTCGAAGAGAGTGACCTGAAAACCACTGTCTGCCAGGGCGCATCCGGCGGCCAGCCCGGCCAAACCACCTCCCACGATTCCGACCGTAGGGGAATGTTTGAGGTGCTGATTCATCGGGAGAGGCGGGCTCATCAGGAAAGACGCTTCGCGAAACCCCGGCCCAGAACTGCGAGTTTCTCGCGCGTAGTAAGGCTAATCTTGCCGCTGAGAACATCGTACTGGCGAAGGGCAATTTTCTCGAGCAAACGCCGATAGATGGTCGCGAGAACCCAGAGAGCGGGCTGGCTGTCTTCGTCGATGAGAGGAATGAGTTCTGCCGCGGCACGGTAGCATTCGCGAGCCCGGTCGGCTTCCATGGCCAGGAGCGGACGAAGCTTGGCCGGATCCGCCGCTGAGCGCAACTCGCCCGGCGAGATGCCGAATTTCTCCAAATCCTCTTCCGGCAAATAGACACGGCCCATGGCGGCGTCTTCCTTCACGTCGCGGATAATATTGGTGAGCTGGAAGGCCAAGCCCAGACGCTCGGCCAGCGGCTCGGCGGCGGAATCGCGATAGCCAAAGACGCGAATGCAGGCCAGACCCACTACTGAGGCTACCTGGTAACAATACTGGCGCAACTCGTCAAAGGTACGAAAACGAGCCGTCAGGATCGGAGCGTCGGTCTCGGAGAGCAGCTGATCGTCCTCATCGACATCGCTTTCCGTTCCGTAGGCCAGCTGATCGAGCAATTCGACCGGAATGTTGAAACGGCGCTGGGCATCGGTCAGGGCCAGCAACACGGGCTCGTCGGTGGGCAAGCCGGCCCGGGTACGATGAAAAGCGTCCAGCCAGACGGCAAGTTTCTGCCGCCGCTCGTGCACCGGGAACGTAGCGTCGTCGGTGATGTCATCGCAGCGGCGCATGAACGCGTACACCGCATAGAGCGCCTGGCGCTTGGGCCCAGGAAGCATCAGAAACGCGTAGTAGAAGTTCTTGGCGGCGGAGCGCGTGATGCTTCGACACACCGAGTAGGCGACCGCCAGTTGCGATTCCGTGGGAGCGAAGGTGGGGGCGGGCTGTACCGCGGCGCTCATGTCAGTCTTACCCACGGCAGCCTTCCCCAAGCCGCCCGCATCACCAGCGCCAGCTTACGCGACTTGGGGATCGCCGGACGGCGCCCCAGCACGTTATAGCCTTGCGCTTCAATGGCGCGGAGAATTTCCTGCCCGCCGCGGCTGAACAGTTCGAGGTCAATCGACAGTTCGCGATCCACCATCCCGACCAGCGGCAACCCCTTCCTGAACCATTCCCGGGCGCGATCCACCTCGAAGCGCAACAGATCGCAGAAAGCCACGGTGTTGCGCTGCCTTGCGATGTCGTCCTCACTGACCCCGTAATGCCGCATATCTTCGAGGGGAAGATAAATGCGGCCGCGGGCGTAATCCGAGCTCACGTCCTGCCAAAAGTTTGCCAGCTGCAGCGCGGTACAGGTGAAATCCGAAAGCGCTTGCCGCTCGGCATCGCGGTAGCCGCAAACATAGAGCACGAGGTGGCCCACCGGATTCGCCGAGTAACGGCAATAGCCGAGTAAGTCACTAAATGCAGGATAGCGAGTGACGCTTTGGTCCTGGCGAAATGCAGTCAGCAGATCGACAAAGGTTTGTTTGGGAATCTCGCACTTTCTGGCGGTGTCTGCCAGAGCCACGAATACCGGGTGGCGGGGGTGGCCGGTATAGCAGGCGTTAAGCTCGGCTTCCCATTGATCGAGCAGTCGCAGGGCAACGTTCGGATCGCCGACTTCGTCTCCCAGATCGTCAGAGATGCGGCAGTAGGCGTACACGTTGAAGAAATGCTGGCGCAGTCTTTGGGGAAGAAACCAGCTGGCGACAGAGAAATTCTCGTAGTGGCTGCGCGCCAGACGCCGGCAGTATTCTTGCGCTTCCGCCACGGTGGGAGCGGCTTCGGGGATGGCGTACTCCGCAGGCAGGCGACCCCAGTCCGCAGCGCGGGTTTCCGCGGAACCATGTATAGATGCACTTCGGGAGTCGTGGCTGGCAATGGATGACATAATCAATTGCGTCCCCCGGCTCGACGAAAGGGTGAACCAGAATCCGCCCTAGTGCCCGGGTATGATGGCGGTTTTGATATCACCGTTGCGGTTCAGCATGTGGCGCAGAACCTGCTGCAGGCGCGAAAGCGGCGCCTCGCCGGTGATGTAATCAGTCGAACGGATCTTCTTTTCGGCGATCAGCGCGAATGCCTTCCGCACCGTCTCCGGAGTGTGATGGAATGTGGCCTTCAGCGTGACTTCCGAGTAGTGCAGGCGATTGGTATCGAGCTGAACCTTGGTACCGCTGGCGCATCCGCCGAAGAAGTTGACGGTACCGCCCTTGCGAACCATTTCTACCGCCCACTCCCAGGCCTCGGGACGACCCACGGCTTCGATCACGACATCTCCGCCCCGCTTCTCCGCGGAGAGCATCCGTACCGCTTCGATGGGGTCTTTCACCTTTGTGATCTGCACCACTTCGTGGGCTCCCATGTGCTTGGCAGCTGTGACCTGTGAATCGCGTTTCACCACAGAAATGACTTTGCAACCCACGGCGTTGGCTACTTGCACAAACATCAGGCCGATGGGCCCGCCACCAATTACCGTTACCAGGTCCCCGAGTTCCACACGGGTTTCATGCAGGCCGCGAAGCACGCAGGCCAAGGGCTCGACCATGGCAGCTTCTTCGTAGCTGACATCCGGAGGTATGGCGAGCATGTTGCTCTCTACGATTCTCCGTGGAATCCGGATGTACTCGGCATAGGCGCCATTGTTGAAGAGCAGGTCCTCGCAAAGATTTTCCTGATGACGTGCGCAGTAGAAGCACATCTGGCAGGGGGCCGAGTTCAAAGCTACCACCCGCATACCCCGCTTAAACCCGCGGACACCGGGGCCGACCTCCTCGATGACTCCCGCCAGTTCATGACCGAACAAAGCGGGAGGTACAATCATGCGCGCGTGGTATCCACGCTGGTAGACTTTCAGATCGGTTCCGCAGGTTAGCGCCACCTGCACCTTTACGAGAACTTCCCCATCACCGACACGCGGGATTGGAACCTTCTCGATTTTCACGTCCTCTTTGCCATAGAGGACGGCTGCTGTCATCTTTCCGTTCACTCCGTACTACCTCCCCAATTGCTGCCCGCCTGAATCACGATTTTCATGGAATCTGGTTGGGGATGGGCAGCTAAATTCAGGGCTTCCACACTGCTGGATAAGGGAAAGCGGTGGCTGATCAATCGTTCCAAATCCATTTCACGGTTCATGACGAACCGTATCGACTCCTGCTGGAGTTCGACGGAAGCGCTATAAGATCCTAACAATGTTTTTTCATCCACACAGACCGCCGCGGGATCGATGGTAGCTTCCCCACGTGCCGTCTGCGCAAACAATAACACCCGCCCGCCAGGGCGTACCGCATCCATAGCGGTCCGGATCAGGCCGTTGCCCCCGACGGCAAGAATCGCCGCGTCGGCACCTCGACCTTCGGTCTGCTCCCGCACCACCTTTTCTACGTCGGCGCGCGAAGCATCAATCCCAAGCTGTAAGCCGAATGCTGTAGATATTGTAAGCCTCTGGGGATACAAATCGGAAGTAATTACGTTAGCTCCTGCCCGTTTGGCCAATGTACTCAATATGATACCGATGGGACCCTGGCCGATCACGAGGACAGTTTCGCCGCGCGCGAGGCGCAAGGTCTCGATTCCCTTCATGCAGGTGTTGACCGGCTCGACAAAACACGCCTGCTCGAATGAGACATCATCCGGAATACGGACTGTTCCCTGGCGAACAATCCAGTCCATGACGCGGACGTACTCTGCGAACCCACCGCCCGCGGGCTCGAAGCCGGCCGTGCATCCGACTTTCTTATAGGTTTCACACTGGGCAAAAGTCTTGTGACAGCAGTAAAAACATTCTCCACAAGGAATGTGATGGAAGACCACCACGCGGTCTCCAGGCTGAAATCCGCTGACATTCTCGCCGCAGGCGGCAACCACGCCCGAGGTTTCATGGCCGAAAATGCGCGGAGCGGAATGTGAACCGGTGGCAATCTTTTTCAAATCCGTGCCACAGATGCCGCAGGTATGGACGCGAACCAGCAATTCTCCGGCTCCAATTTGCGGAACGGGCACAGTCTCCACGCGGACATCGTTCAGGCCGCGATAGACAGCTGCCTGCATGGAAGTGGGAATCGACCGTTCCATCTCCTGCACCGCGAGTTGTCGGGTCATCGGCATTCGTTCAAGTCAAACCCTGGAGTGTGGATATAGTTCTGCTACTTCCCGGAGTCCGGCTTCAGGGTCCCGGTCCAACTCTTGACAGAGTGCGCGTGATGCCACGGTACTGTTCCGGACCAGGCGCCCGACCTGCGGCCAGAGCCACGGCTGAAAGGCTGTGGCTGCCACGAAAGCGGCAGTGCGAAATTGCCCATCAGCACCGACAAATCGCTGCAGACTGGGTACAGAAAAATCACTTTCGTCCGAGATCGACTTGATGGCAACGAAATGCAGACCCCTGAGCAGCGCAGCGCGGGCGACGGCCGCGGCTTCCATGTCTACCGCCTGCGCCCCGTAGGCTTTCGCCAGGCGCGCCTTCTGCCGGCTATCGGCGATGCTGCTAAAGCTCACCAGAACTCCGTTGCCGAAGCCGGTTTCCACACAACTGCCGTCGGTCGCGTCGATCAACCGGCTGGGGCAGAAGACTTCTCCGACACTCAACGATGGGTCGAGCGCTCCCACAAATCCCACTGATTGCACCACCTCGGGGTGGTAGAGGACCATCACCGCTTCGGCGGCCCGGCGCGCTGCTTCCGCGCCAATTCCGCCGCAGACCAGCACTCTCTGGTTGTCTTCGAAGAACTTGAAACTGCGACCGTCGTGCTCGCGGAAGCTGACCCGCCAGTCTCTTACCAGAGGCTTTACTTCCCGCTCCAGGGCGGCCACGATCGCGACTTTGCATGAATCCGGCACTTGGCATGTCCTAGGCGTATCCGTGTTGCCGAAACCAGTCCACCGCCCTGCGCAACGCACCGTCCACGGGAACCATCTTCCATCCTAGTTCGCGCTCTGCCTTGGACGATGACACAAACATCTTTTTGCGGCCCATGCGCACGGCATCAATGGTGGCGCGGGGCTCCCGGCCCAGAATGCGGCCGGTGACGACTTCGTCGACCACGCCCGTAGCCAGAGCCATCACATACGGTACTCTGACCTTGGGCGACGGCAGGCCGGTAATCGCTGCCAGCTTGTCGAGAATCTGCTTCAAGG
This sequence comes from Terriglobales bacterium, assembly GCA_049582765.1. Lineage (GTDB taxonomy): Bacteria > Acidobacteriota > Terriglobia > Terriglobales > Acidobacteriaceae > JBAUUQ01. The sequence goes on along the minus strand of JBAUUQ010000036.1, from coordinate 91,860 downwards.
TCAGGTTCTCGCCGCCCAGAATATAGCGCTCGCCACTTCTTCCCTTCTCGAGCGCCGCGACGTGTCCGCGGGCGCATTCCCGCACGTCCACCAGATTCAAACCAGTGTCCACGTAGGCGGGGAATTTCTTCTTTAGAAAATCCACGACAATTCGTCCCGTGGGCGTCGGCTTGATATCCTGCTCCCCGACCGGCGTGGACGGGTTCACAACCACCACATCCAAACCGCTTCGCCCGGCTTCTATGGCCACTTGCTCGGCCATGAACTTGGAGCGCTTGTAGGGGCCGATCATTTTTTCGAGCGACACAGGGAAACTCTCATCCGCAGGATGGCCGTTCCCGGTGAATCCCATGGTGGCGACGCTCGAGGTATAAACCACCCGGCGCACGCCGTTTTTTCTCGAAGCTTCCAGAACCGCCCTGGTACCTTCCACGTTGGCGCGATACATCTGCTCCGGATCGCGAACCCATAAACGATAGTCTGCGGCGACGTGGAAAACCACTTCGCATCCCGTCATCGCCCTCTCAATCGATGCCGGATCGCGGAGGTCTCCGATCACCCGCTCCGCGTTCAGACCTTCGATGTTTGCAGGATTGCTGCCGCCTCGCACCAACAACCGCAACTCAGCACCCTGCTCGGCGAGAACCCGCGCCACGTGGCTGCCCACGAATCCGGTCGCGCCTGTAACGAAAGCCAGCATTTAGCTTTTGGCACTTAGCATCTAGCCAAACTGACTTCCGTGTCGAATAGCGTGGCCGGGTACTAAGTGCCAAAAGCTAAGTGCTAGCTGCTTCTCTATTCCAGCTTCTCCGGCTGCAGTGAAATATCCGTCTCGCCGGCTGCTTTCTTGTCCCAGTACTGACGCACCCAAGCCTCCCAGCTCCTGCCTGCGGCCATGTCACGGCCGGTGAAGGCGAGAGCGGCAATATCTGCGTAGGCAATGGACTGCTTTGGGCCACCATCCCTGGGCAGCAGGCGGACGAAGCTGTCCGTGAGCGTGCTTCCGCTTCGGCGATCAAAGATGTAGCCTTCGATCCGGGTCCCGTCTTTGCGCGTGATCAGCACGTCCCCGCGATAGTCGAAAGCCTGCTCAAGGGCGGCGCGGAGGTCTTCTGGAGTGGCGAGCTCGGGCACCCAGCCTTCGAGCTTCTCCCGGTCTGCGCCAGGCACAACCTCCAGCACATTCGGATCTGCGACGACGGCATGCGGAGCCGGCGCCGTTCGGCCTGATTCACGACCGCTCACACTCGTGATTCCTCGGCGGCAGGGCTGTTGATCTGGACGAGAGGATTAAAAGAATGCACCGGCTGGACCGGCTCCTCGAGTAACTCAAGCGCGGAACGATCCTGGTATCCGCCGAACATGCGTGCCTTGACTTCCTGCCACAGGCCCCGCGCCGATCCGAATACTTCATTCACCGCGGAGGCCTCATAGCCGCTGTGCACCATGCAGTTCGCACACTTGGGATTTCCCGATTCCGTCCCATACGTTTCCCAGGCCGTGGTCTCCAGCAGTTCGGCAAAGGTATCCGCGTAACCGTCCTGCAGCAGATAGCAGGGCTTCTGCCAGCCGAAGACGTTGAAGGTTGGCATCCCCCAAGGCGTGCACGCATACTCGCGCTTGCCCATGAGGAATTCGAGAAATAAGGCCGACTGATTGAACTTCCACTTCTTGTCGCGGTTGGAGAGCATGGCGCGAAACAAACGCCGGGTGCGGGCCCGCCCCAGGAAGTGCTGCTGATCGGGCGCTTTGTCGTAGGAGTAGCCGGGCGAGAGCATCATGCCCTCGACACCCAGGTCCATCATCTCATCGAAAAAGGCGCGCACACTCTTGGGGTCCGCTCCGTCAAACAAGGTAGTGTTGGTCGTCACCCGGAAACCGCCGGCCAACGCCGCTTTAATGCCCTCGACCGCCTTGTCGTATCCGCCGTCGAGGCAAACGGAGAAGTCGTGATGCTCACGCTGGCCGTCCATGTGGATGGACAAAGTCAGATACTTGCTGGGCTTGAAGAGATGGAGCTTCTCTTTGAGCAGCAGCGCGTTGCTGCAGAGATAGATGTACTTCTTGCGCGCCACCAGCCCTTCCACAATCTCGCCGATCTGCGGGTGCAATAAGGGCTCGCCTCCGGGAATCGAAACCGTGGGCGCGCCACACTCATCAACCGCACGGAAGCATTCCTCGGGCGTAAGCTGCATTTTCAACACGTGAGCGGGGTACTGAATTTTCCCGCAGCCCGCACAGGCCAGATTGCAACGGAACAGCGGCTCCAGCATGAGCACGAGCGGGTATTGCTTCCGTCCCTTGAACTTCTGTTTGAGGACGTAAGTGGCTATGGTCCACGCCTGCGAAATTGGAACCGACATAGTGTTTTAAGAGCTCCGAAACAAATCCTATGCGCTGCTATTCCCCGCTACTACTTTATTGTAGGTGGTCAGCGCCAGCAGGGGGAAATACTGCCGGTACATGTGGTACATCAGATAAAACACGCGCGGGAAGCCGGTCCCGGTGTAATAGGGCTCGTCCCAGCCGCCGTCTTTTTTCTGCGTACGCAGTAAGTACGCGATGCCCCGGGGCACGCAATCGCTGCGAGTATCGTTTGCGGCCAGTAATCCCATGACCGCCCAAGCCGTCTGCGACGGCGTACTCGGCCCCACACCTTTGGTGGTGGGATCATCGTAGGAGCCACAGGTTTCGCCCCACCCGCCATCCGCGTTTTGCACCATGCGCAACCACTCCGCAGCTTGCTGCACATAGGGCTCGTGGTGGTCCACGCCCATGGCCTCGAGGCCACGCAACACCAGCATGGTGCCGTAGATGTAGTTCACACCCCAGCGGCCAAACCAGGAACCGTCTGATTCCTGCTCGTCGCGGATGAAATGGATCGCCTTCCGGACTACGGGATGATTGCGGTCAAAACCATACGACGCCAACATCTCTAAAATCCGCCCGGTGATATCGACTGTCGGCGGATCCAGCATGGCGTTATGGTCGGCGAAAGGAATCTGCTGGAACATCATCTTGTCATTGTTCTTGTCAAACGACGCCCAGCCGCCGTTCTTGCACTGCATGGAAAGAATCCAGTCGATGGCCCGCTGCACCGACTCGCGCTGATAGCGGCCGTTGGGATGCTCCACATGGGACAGGGCCAAACAAACCATGGCACTGTCGTCGACATCGGGATAGAACTCGTTGTTGAACTCGAAGTACCAGCCGCCGGGCTGTCCCTGCTGGTTATTCACCTTCCAGTCGCCGACCGTACGCACCTGCTTCTGCAGCAGCCAATCCGCGCACTTCACCAGGCGCGGGTCCGAGGCGGGCACCCCGGCATCGGCCAACGCAAACAGGGCATAGGCGGTATCCCACACCGGCGACTTGCACGGCTGCATGCGGAAAGTGTCAGCTTCCTCGATGCCCAGCTTTTCAAATTCGTCCACCGCCCGAATTACTTGCGGGTCATCCGCGGAATATCCCAGGCAGCGCAGGGCAATGATGGCATTCATCATCGAGGGGTAGATCGCCCCCAGACCGTCGCTCATCTCGAAACGCTCCAGCATCCACTTCTCGGCTTTCTTCAACGCGATTGAGCGCAGGGGGCGGATGTGGACAGCTTCAAACCAGTGGGTGGCGCGGTCCAGACACAAGAAGAAGTTTCGCCAGGAAATCAGTTTTTTTGACCAGCGCAAGCGCATGCGCGATTTGTCGCGGCCGTCGACGAAGAGCTCTTGGACTCCCATCTCGTCCGGTATCTTCTTGAAAGGCTTCTTGGCATAGCAGATCGACAGCGGCACCAGGATGGCCCGCGACCAAGAGGAAATCTCGTAGATATTGAACCAGAACCAGTTGGGAAAAAGAACAATCTCCGGGGGAATGGCCGGCACTGCGTCGTAGTCGTACTGGCCGAGGAAGCACAGGTAGATCTTGGTGAAGGTGTTGACCTCGGTTACGCCGCCCATCTCCAGAATCCGCTTGCGGGCGCGCTCCAGAGCAGGGTGATCTGCCCGGTAGCCTGTTAGTTTCAAACCAAAATATGCTTTTACCGAGGCGCTGACGCTGGAGGGAGCACCGGCGTAAATCCCCCATCCGCCGTCCTCGTTCTGGTGTTGCAAGATGTAATTGGCGCACTTCTGGAAGCGCTCCTGATCGACCGTACCCAGGAGCGTGCGCAGCAGGATGTAGTCGGACTCGAGAGTAGTGTCGGCCTCGAGCTCACCGCACCAATAGCCTTGTTCGTCTTGCTGGGAAAACAGTTGCTTCCGGGCGGTATCGACCGCGGCGCCCACGCGGCTCGCCAAATCGTCGATTTTGCCAAAACGTAGTTGCGGGGCTGAGACGGGAATCGGGGAGGTCTCGTCCATATGGTTCGTTACTCCGCTACGGCGACTGCCGGGGCGCTGGCAATGGCCTCCACGATCTCTGGGGGCAACCCAAAGCGCACGTTCTCGGGCATGACTTCGACCTCGTTCACGTTGTCGAAGCCCTTACTGCCCAGGAATTTCACCACTTCTTCGACCAGACATTCCGGCGCGGAGGCTCCGGCGGTGAGGGCGATGGTCTTTACCCCCTCCAGCCACTCCGGCTTGATGTTCCGGAAGCTGTCTATGAGATGCGAACCAGTGCCCAAATTGCGCGCCACTTCGACTAAACGATTGGAATTGGAGCTGTTATCGGAACCAACCACCAGCAGAAGCTCGGCCTCAGAAGCCACCTGCTTTACCGCTACCTGACGGTTTTCCGTGGCATAGCAGATATCCTGGGCAGCAGGCCCCTTGATGTTCGGGAACTTCTTGCGTAGGGCCGCAATGATGCCCCTGGTTTCATCCAAGCTTAAAGTGGTCTGCGTGAGATAGGCGATTCGATCAGGGTCGGGGACGGTAAGCGATTCAGCCTGCTCGGGCGAACTCACGACTTGGGTCACAAGCGGCGCCTCGCCCAGAGTTCCGATCACTTCGTCGTGGTCGCGATGGCCAATCAGGATCAGGGAGTAGCCCTCTTTGGCGAACTTGACCGCCTCGACGTGAACCTTGGTCACCAGCGGGCAGGTCGCGTCAATGACTCGCAAATTGCGGAGCCGACTGGCCTCCCTCACCTCGGGCGATACGCCGTGAGCGCTGTAGATGACGCGCTCGCCGTTGGGAACTTCATCGACGTTATCGACGAAGATCGCGCCCTTGCCCTGCAGCTCCTCCACCACGAAGCGGTTGTGGACGATCTCCTTGCGCACGTAGATGGGTGGGCCAAAAGCCTCGAGCGCAATGCGGACAATATCAATGGCACGGACCACTCCCGCACAGAATCCTCGGGGCTTCAGCAAAAGCAGTGTTTTGCCGTTCATATTAGGCACAATAGAGTTCCTGTAAGGGTACACTTCCCCACTATGGATTTATAGCTCTTAGGCTACAGGAACGAACCAATTTGGTCAATGTAAGCCGCTGAAACACCGAGGATTAGCACCGGGTGGGGAGATTCGAACAGCGAATGGGAGATGTAGGCGCGGGCGTCCTCGCCCGTGCAAGAATCTCATTCAAAGCCCAGGTCCTTTAATTCCTGATCAGTCAGGGGATCAAAGACATCAGGAGTGTAAGAGATCCTGCCCTTCCAAGCTCCCGGCTTCCGGTCACCCCTCGCACTCGCGATGCTGGCGGACGGCAGAGCAACCAGCTGCACGACAGGCCGACCGCCGCGAGTGATGACAATTTCCTCGCCCGCGCATGCTTTCTGGATCAGTCGCGAAAGCTGGGTTTTGGCCTCGCCAATGGTGACGGTTACCATGACTATTCAGTTTACGATGTACATAGCCCCGTAGTCCTAGAAAGATCTTCGGAGGTGCAATGAGCTTAAGTGAAAGACAATGGAGAAATCGAATCCGGCAGCGACGGGAGCTTGCCGCCCGCGCCACTGAGCTAGAGGAGCGGGTTTGCACAGCTTTGGAGACCAAGAGCGCGAGCCTCGAAGAGGTGCGCGGCTGGCTATCTGAACTGGACAGGGCATACGCCAAATTGCGGGTTTCTGGGTACCCGCTCACCCCCACGAGCGACGTCTTCTCGGACTTTGATCTCGTAGCACGATTGGGTACAGCCGAGCAGCAGAGAGACAGTGACCAACGACAGGCTACGGCACAAGCCGAGAAAGCAGCTAAGGACCGCATCGCCGCACAAAGGTACGACGTGGAACGTCTGTCGCATCCTAAACTCGCGCAACCGCCGAAGTGTATACATCCGGAAAGACTACATTTGCGATTATTACGGCGAGCTTGAGCGCTGTGAGTTCATGGCGTATGGAGGCAGGCCGGGATACTGCTCTGCACTGCGGGCGAGAAGCCCGTCAGCAGGTAAATCCGTGCTTTCCGAGCGGGGGCTTATGTCTTCACCCATTCGCCTTAATCATCTGCTCGGCGTGCTTGCGGGAGGTTTCGGTAAGCTTGGCGCCGCTCAACATACGGGCCACTTCTTCGGTGCGGTCTTCTCCCGTGATGAGCCGAACCGTGGTCTTGGTGCGTTCCCCTGAAACCCGCTTCTCGATTACGTAGTGATGGTCGGCGAAGGTGGCGATCTGCGGCAGGTGGGTTACGCAGAGGAGTTGGTTGCCCTTGGACAGTGCTTTGAGTTTCCTGCCGACGGCTTCAGCGGCGCGTCCGCCGATTCCGGTATCGATTTCGTCGAAGACCACCGTCCGCTGCGCGGACGCCGCGAGCGAGGGGGCTCGCGCCACACTGGCCTTTTTGGTTTCTACGCTGGCCTTCAGCGCTAACATCACGCGCGATAATTCGCCGCCGGAGGCGATTTCCTCCAAGGGCCGCATGGGCTCGCCGGGGTTGGTGGAAATCAGGTACATCACCTGATCGAAGCCCGACGCCGTCCAATTCGCTTCTTCGTCGCTGCCGCTGACCTCGATTTTGAAACCGGCCTTCATCGCCAGATCGTTGATTTCGGCCTCCACAACTCTTTCCAGTTTGCGGGCGGCTTCGTAGCGCCGCTTGGATACACTTCGCGCGGCTTCCAGGTATTCCTCCGCAGCCAGGGCCAGCTCTCGGCGGAGTTGGCCGAGCACCTCGTCTTTGTTTTCCATCTCGGAGAGTTTCCGGCTGACCTCTTCGCCACAGCGGATCACGTCTTCGAGAGTGGGCCCATACTTGCGCTTTAGGCGGTCAAGCACGGCCAGGCGTTCTTCGACCTCGGCCAAATGTTCGGGAGACGCCTGAATACCGCCGGCATAGTCACGTAAAGTTGCACCGACGTCTTCGACGCTGATGCGGGCCGTCTCGATCGCCGCCAGCGCCTCCCGGAATTTGGGCTCGTAGCGGGACAATTCTTCGATGTGTTTCTGGGCCGAGCGCAACGAGGAAGAGGTGGACGCATTGCCCTCGTAGAGCAGGTCGAAAGCGTTCATGGCCGCGCCATAGATCTTCTCGGCATTGGCTAGAACGCGCTTCTCACTCTCTAGACGTTCGTCTTCCTCGGCCTGCGGCTTGGCCGCTTCGATCTCACGCTTCTGAAACGTCCACAGGTCCAGCAATCGCAGCCGGTCCTGCTCCCCTCGCTCTAACTCTTCAATCCTGCCGGCAACTTGCTTCCAGCGCTCAAAGGCTGTGTTGGTGGCATCGAGCGGAGTACCGGCGTAGGCATCCAGCAAGTCCCGACGCGCCGCCGCATCGAAGGAAACCAGTGACTCGTTCTGGGCGTGAATTGTGGCCAAATACGGAGCGAGCTGCCGTAGAACCCCGACTGTCGCCGGTTGATTGTTGACGTACACCCGGCCCTTCCCGCCCGCGGCCACTTCGCGGCGAAGAATCAGAGGTTCGTCCCCCGCGTCGATTCCGTTTGATTCGAGGATTCGGGCAACCGTTTTTTCGGCGCCCGCGTCCATTTCAAAGACGGCTGAAACCAGGGCGCGTTCCGCTCCAGAGCGGATGATGTCGGTGGAAGCCTTTGCGCCCAGAAGCAGCGCGAGGGCGTCGATCACAATCGATTTCCCAGCGCCGGTTTCGCCAGTGAGGAGGTTCAAGCCCGAGGCGAACTCCACCACCACGTTGTCAATGACGGCGTAGTTTTCGAGCCGCAGTTCAGCGAGCACCGGATATCCTGGGTCCAGACTTGTGCGCAGCATAGCATGAAAGATCAGTTCCTGGTTGCCGGTTCCTGGTTCTCAGCTACCGTGTTAATCCACGAGATGCGGTGGGCACGAGAAGGCTGTTGGGTCGTCTATAATCTGAGAAATGTATCTCTCTCTACTTCTAGCAGCGGTGGTTGGCGGCGAGATCGTCGACCTGGTGGGGGAAACCGGTGCGGTTGCGAAGCTTGTTCTCCTGATCCTGCTGGTGTTCAGCCTGATTTCCTGGGCAATTATTCTTTCCAAGTGGAGCTTGCTGCGGCGGGCGCGCATTCAAAGCGGCCGCTTCAGCCGCGCATTTCGAAAAGCGCAACGCCTGCAGGATGTGGCCGCGGTCGCCGAACAATTCAAGCCTAGTCCGTTGGTTGCCGTATTCGAAGGTGGATTTGAAGAATACCGGCGGCAAGGCGGAAATCCGACGGGCGTGGTGAAAAGCGTTGTCGCGATTCAACGGGCCATGCAAATCGCCAATTCAGAAGAGCTGACTCGTTTTGAGCGGAATCTGCCGTGGCTTGCCATTACCGGAGCAGTGACGCCGTTTGTGGGTCTGTTCGGAACGGTGTGGGGCATCATTGATGCCTTCCACGGGTTGGGGACTGCCGGCGCTGCGACTTTGCGCGCGGTAGCGCCCGGCATTTCCGAGGCTCTCATCACTACTGCTGCCGGCTTGGTAGCAGCGATTCCGGCAGTGATTGCGTACAACCTGATCGGCAGCTCCATCCGGGAGTTTGCCGCACGGGGAGATGATTTCTCCCTGGAAATGCTGAACGCCGTGGAACGCCTTCAGCCGCAAGCGGCGGAGGTGCGGCGGTAATGGCCTTCACGGCGGCAAATGGACGCACGCAGACTTCTCTTTCCGATATCAACATCACCCCACTGGTAGACGTTGTGCTGGTGCTGCTGATCATTTTCATGGTCACGGCGCCGGTGCTGCAGTCCGGTATCGAGGTCAATGTGCCTCGCACCCGGACAGTCAAGGAAATTACCGAAGAACGGCTAGTCATCAATATCGACAAGCAGCAGCGCGTCTTCCTGGGCAACGACCCGGTCAACATCAATGAGATCGCGGCGCAGCTACGGCGCAAGATTCGCGATCCGCAACATCAGGCGATTTTTGTCCGCGCCGATGAAGACGTTCCTTTCGGCGCTTTCGCCACCGTCATGGATGCGGTCAAGCAATCCGGTATCACCAACGTAAGCATCGTGACGCAGCCACTGGTAACGCATGGCAGCCAACGCTGAGATTTTTTTCGAGCATGACCGCTGGGGCCATAATCTGGGCTGGTCGGCGGCGCTGCATGTCGCAGTGGCAGGCGGCATCATCTTGTACGCTATCTTCGGTCCGGGCCGAGGAGGCAGCACATGGGGAACTGGCGGTGGTGGAGATGCCATGGGAGTAACGCTGGTAAGCACGGTTCCACTCCCCGCTAACCCGACTCAGACACAGAATATTCTGGCCAATGAATCCAAGGGACTCGCCCAGTCGCTTCCCAAAACCGAAGAGAAAGAGCCCGAAGCCATTCCGATCCCTGACAAGAATGCCAGGGTGAAGCCAAAGCCGAAGACCAGCGCCACCCAGCGCAAACCTGAGCAACCCGTGGAAGAAGCCAACAATGTGGTGCCCTTCGGCGAGGGCGGCCCAGTCAGCGGACCTTATGGCATTTTCAGCGCCGGCGGGGCCAAGGGGGGATTCGGTTTTACCGGCGGCGGGGGCGACTTTGGCAGCCGCTACGCTTGGTATGTGCGAGTGGTTCAGCAGAAGGTGTCGGAAAACTGGCTGAAGTACGAAGTCGATCCCGGAATTACCGAGGCCCGCCGGGTGTATGTGACGTTCGATATTACCCGCTCCGGGCAGCCCACCGACGTTCAGGTGGAGCAGTCGAGTGGCGTACCCTCGCTCGATCAATCAGCGGTGCGGGCCCTGCAACGCATCGATACCTTCGGACCACTGCCGGCTGACTATGCCAGCAACAAAGTATCGGTCGAGTTCTGGTTTGACTACAAGAAATAGGCTAACTTTTGGCTTTCATCGTACGATCATGAGAAAGAAAGGAAAAAAGTTGACTCCTGGTTTCTATCGTCTCACCATACTAGCGGGTGACTCCCGTCCTCGCCTGCGCTCCCTCAAACCCGGGCTGCGCTGCCGCCTGGTTTTCGCCGCTATTGTCTTGTTGCTCCTTCCCGCATCGGCTCAGGACTGGATCAAAACCGGCACCGGCCTGGGCGTGGAGAAGATTCGTTTGGCTGTGCCCGACTTCAAGGCTGCAAACGGGGATGCCCGGGATGCGGACCTGCTCAAGGTCTTCAACGATACTCTGTGGAATGACCTGGACAGCGCCGGCATCTTCGAAATGGTCTCAAAGAGCTTCTATCCTCTGGGCCCGGTTGGAACTCCGGCTGACGTCAGGTTTGACGGTTGGAATGTGCCTCCACCGAATGCCGGAATGCTGGCGTTCGGCAACCTGGGCGCTACCGGCGACAGCCTGACCGTGCAAGGCTGGCTCTACGACGTCAAGAACATCACCTCACCCCAGGTTTTGGGAAAGCAGTATACCGACGCGGCGACCGCCGACGCCGCCCGCAAGACGGCCCACAAGTTTGCCGACGAGATTATTTTTCGCTTGGGCGGCGGCATCCCCGGGATCGCCGAGAGCCAGATCTTCTACGTCAGAAGCGAGGGCAGGGGACGCAAGGAGATCTGGGGCATGGACTACGACGGTGCCAACCAACACCAGATCACCCACCTGAATTCGATTTCATTGTCGCCGCGAATCTCGCCCGACGGTTCGAGGCTGGCCTTCAGCTCGCTCACAAAATCCGGCTGGGACATCCTGATGTATTCCATGGATCTCAACCGGCTGGTTTCTTTCCCCCGATTTGGAGGAACGAATCTTTCTCCCGCGTGGTCGGCGGATGGCACCAAACTGGCGTTTTCCTCATCCCGTAGCGGGGATCCGGAGATTTACGTGGTGGATCAATCGGGGGCGAACTTGAAGCGGCTTACCAGCTCCAAGCTTCCCGATGTCTCGCCGGTGTGGAATCCCAAAACCGGGGCTCAAATTGCCTGGGTGAGCGGGCGAACCGACTTACCCCAGATCTACACCATGGAAAGTGACGGGACCAACGTGCAGCGGATCACCGATGAAGGCTATGCGGTATCCCCCTCGTGGTCACCCAACGGACAGTTCCTGGTGTTCTCCTGGATTCGGCACTACGGGCCGGGAGCGCCGGGTGGGGAAGATATCTACATCATGGATATCGCCAGCAAACAGTTTGTGCAATTGACTCACGACGGGGGAAGAAATGACTTTCCCTTCTGGTCTCCGGATGGCCGGCACATCGTGTTTCAGTCCAGCCGTTCCGGGGTTGAGCAGATCTGGACCATGCTTGCCGACGGCACCAACACGAAGCAATTAACCACCGCCGGGAGCAATACCCAACCAAATTGGAGCTGGAAGTAGTAAATTATTTATATCCAGGTATTTTTTGGCGTTGTCTTTCGGTTTCATTGGCTCTAAAAGGGGCACGGACTGCAGTACCGCGGTCTCGGATTCCAGGCGCGTATGCCGTATTGCAACGCGCCAAATTTCGCAGGGAGGAAAAGTGAAGCAGCAAAGATTGAAGTGGATCACGCTCATCTTCGCGTTGGGCGCCATTCTGTTCCTGAGCGCCTGCCATAAAAAAACACCACCGCCACCACCGCCACCACCACCACCGCCGCCGGCAGCTCCGACGGCATCGCTTTCGGCTGATCCCAATACGATTCAGAAGGGCCAGTCGACCACTCTGGCGTGGCAGACCAGCAACGCTACCGACGTCAGCATCGACGGCGTTGGAGCCGTGCAGCCGAACGGTTCGCAAAGCGTGACGCCAGCCGACTCCACCACGTACACCTTGACTGCAAAAGGAGCCGGCGGGACGCAAACGGCAACGGCACGGGTCACAGTGACCGCGCCGCCACCGCCACCAGCGCCGGCGCCTTCACCGACCGAAGAGGAATTGTTCGCACAGAATGTGAAGGACATCTTCTTCGACTACGACAAGGCGGATATTCGGGCTGACCAGCAAAGCGCGCTGCAAGGGGATATCGATTTCCTGAAGCAGCATCCGAATATCCACTTCACCATCGAGGGACACTGCGACGAGCGCGGCTCCACCGAGTACAACCTGGGCTTGGGCGACAATCGCGCTACCGCCGTGAAGAATGGGTTGGTACAGGGTGGAATCAGCTCTGACAACATGAAGACCATCAGCTATGGCAAAGAAAAGCCGTTCTGCACAGAGAGCAACGAAGAGTGCTGGCAGCAGAACCGGCGCGGTCACTTCGTGTATCAGAAGTGATTTTCTAGCCTTCCGAGGTGCGGGGCGGGTGCTCCGCACTTCGGCTTCATTTGGCGATCCGTAGACAACGCACGGCCATCACGAGACAACCTTGTCTCGAACGCGCTATCCTGCAAACAGAAGGTGTTGCAGAATCGGCGGGGCTGGAGCAACGCTCCAGGCTGGTCTCCGCATAGAAATGGAACAAGCCATGAGACTTCAACGATATTCCACCGTGCTGGTTTTCGCAGCCATCTTTCTGGCTGGCGCCCCTGCCTGGGGTGTGAGCAAGGAGATGGTCCAACTACAGACCCAGGTACAGGCGCTACAGGATCAAATGACCCACATGCAGCAGTCTTTTGATGAGCGCATGGGCGTCATGAAGAACCTGATGGACCAGAACACCGACAGCATGAATAAGGTGACCTCTGCTATCACGGCTCTTCAGAGCAGTCTTGAAAAGCTGCAGAACGATAACGGCGCGAAGGTAGATCAGCTGTCGGGTCAAATCCAGGCCCTCAATGATTCTCTGGACGAACTCAAAGCCCGCCTGGCGAAGGTCAGCAAACAGTTGGAAGATGTGCAGGCCGCGCAGCAAAATCAGGCTGCCGCCCAAGCCGCGCAGCAGGCCCAGCAACAGGCTCTGGCGCAAGCTCCCCCGCCGGATGTCCTCTATAACAACGCCCTGCGCGACTACAACGCGGGGAAGAACGACCTGGCCACGCAGGAGTTCTCCGATTACATTCGCTTCTACCCCACCACTGACTTGGCAGGAAACGCGTATTTCTACCTGGCCGAGATCAACTTCAAGCAAGGAAACTACCAAGCGGCAGCCAAGAACTACGATCAGGTACTGCAGAACTTTCCCACTGGCAACAAGGCTCCTTCGTCCGATTTGAAAAAGGGCTTGGCGCTGATTGAATTGGGGCAAAAGGATGATGGAGTTGCCGAACTGCGGCATGTCATCCAGCGTTATCCTCGAACCAATGAAGCCCTCCAGGCCCGGGAGCGGCTGCGCAAACTGGGAGTCTCCGCTACCGGCGCCACTACCGCACAACAGTAGGAACCACTGGCGGTTAAGCTCCGGGCCCGTGCCGGTGTGGACGATGGCGCGTGGCGCGATGCGCCTTATGACGATGCTTGTGAGGATGGGCACTGACGCGTTGAATCTGCGCTGCGCTGGGTGCCCCGGAAGGAAGAGCCGGCAACGGCGCCGCTTGGAGGGAAAGCGTCAGGATAAGCAGCACTGGAATCGCCCAAAGAATCACCGTCAACTTCATATCCGCTCCTGCAACTCCGGTTTTCGCTTTACCTATATACATCAGAAACCTGGTGGAATTTCAAGCCTTTCAGAGTAGGCTAATGGCAGGCGTGGCACGACCTAGCCGATTATGGAGATATTCTATGTCTAATACCAGGGACCAGGACCGATTCAAAGGCGCATTGGAGCAGGAAGAAAAAGATCAGCAGGGGAACACGTCAATGCGGGGACAGCTTGGACACCGGGATCAGGATCCCATGCTGAAAGCGGCGGATAGCGATTTTCCTGAGCCGGGCGACAGTCCGGAGCACACCGGTGAACTACAAGCTGAGAGCAAACGGCGGGATGTCGCGTAGACAACTTTTGGCGCCCGGCTTGGGGCTTAACCACAAAGGGCACGAAGATACACAAAGGAAATCCTTCGTGAAATCTCGTGTCCTTTGTAGTTCCGATTCTTTACCGCAACTCTTCCATCGCCTGCTCGAGCACTTCTCTTCCCGGACGGGTGACTGATTCCGGCAGCGTCGCCAGCGGCTCATCGGTCACGTTGAGCAGGTCCATGAAAGTGGGCGCCGTGGGGTTCACGTAGAACACGCCGGTGAGTACTTCACCTTTCTCGTGCGCTTCATGCAATCGGGAAATAGCCTTGATCCGGTTGGTAGGATCGTACTCTTCTTCGAGCTTGGTCAGCCGCAAACGCGAGCCGTCATGCATGGTAACTTCTACCGTCGCTCCCGGGTCATAGTCCACGTTGATTTCCTCAAATGCGGGGACGAAACTGATGTCCTGAATGGGTTCTTCGTGGTCCTTCATGTACTTATAGGACTTGGTCGAGCCTTCGTGATCGTTGAAGGTCACGCAGGGCGAAACCACATCCAGCATGACCGTGCCGCGATGCGCAATCGCGGCCTTCAACATGCTGTGCAGCTGCCTCTTGTCGCCGGAGAACGACCGGCCTACAAAAGTAGCACCCATGGTAATGGCCATGGCACAAGTATCGATCGGGGGAAGATCGTTGATCACGCCGCCTTTGAGCTTCGATCCCAGATCCGCGGTTGCGGAAAACTGGCCCTTCGTAAGTCCGTACACGCCGTTGTCCTCGATGATGTAAATGATGGGCAGATTGCGCCGCATCAGATGGACAAACTGTCCCACCCCGATGGAAGCTGTGTCACCATCGCCGCTGACCCCGAGCGCGATCAACTTATGATTGGCCAGGACTGCGCCGGTGGCGACTGACGGCATGCGGCCATGCACGGCGTTCAAGCTGTGCGACCGGCTCATGAAATAGGCGGGGCTCTTGGAGGAGCAACCGATGCCGCTCGGCTTGATCACGCGCTCGGGCTGAACTCCCATTTCGTACATGGCGTCGATGATGCGTTCGGAAATCGCGTTGTGCCCGCAGCCGGCGCAGAGCGTGGTTTTGCCGCCGCGATAGTCCAGCACGGTCAGGCCAATGCGGTTGGTTTTGGGCGCGGGCGTGCTGGTCGGTGTGGTCGCCATTTACTTCCCCTCCATGCTGATGAGTTCGTCGCTTACGGAGCGCGCGTCCAGCGGCAGCCCGTGAATGTGGGCGATGCTGCGCAGGCGCGTGACCAGCTCCGGCCTGATATCCAGCTTCAGCAGGCTGAGCATCTGGGCGTCACGATTCTGCTCCACGACATACACGCGCTCGTGTTTGTCGATGAAGTCGTGCACTTCACGCGTAAAGGGATAGGCGCGCAGACGCAGGTAGTCGGTTTCGATGCTGTATTCGTTCCGCAGCTGGTCGCGCGACTCAAGAATCGCCCAATGAGAAGTCCCGTAGGCGAGGATACCGATTTTGGCTTTTCCCGTGGTAACGACTTCCGGCCGCGGCACAAAAGAGCGGGCGGTTTCAAATTTCTTGTTGATGCGCTCCATGTTGCGCTCGAAATCGTCGGGACGCTCACTGTACTGTGCCTTCTCGTTGTGTCCGCTTCCGCGCGCAAAATAGGCAGCCGCGGGATGCTCGGTGCCCGGCAGGGTACGGTAGCCGATGCCATCGTTATCGGAATCCTTATAGCGGGCAAATCCGCCCATGCGTTCCAGATCCTGCTTGGAGAGTACTTTGCCCCGGTTGATCGGAGTCGTGGGGTATTGGAACGGCTCCGACATCCAGTTGTTCATGCCCAGGTCGAGGTCGGACATCACGAACACCAGAGTCTGGAAGTGCTCAGCCAGATTAAAGGCGTCCTGCGCCATCTCGAAGCATTCGGCAACAGAGCAGGGGATCAGCAGGATATGTTTGGTATCACCGTGCGAAAGGAATGCCGTGGAGAGAATGTCGCCTTGCGAAGTTCTGGTGGGGAGGCCAGTCGACGGACCGACGCGCTGGATGTCCCAAATCACGCCGGGGACCTCCGCATAGTAAGCCAGTCCGGCAAATTCGGCCATCAGCGAAATTCCGGGTCCGGCCGTCGCGGTCATGGACCGCGCGCCTGCCCAGCCGGCACCGATTACCATTCCGATTGCCGCCAGTTCATCCTCGGCTTGAACCACGGCGAACGTCGCCTTGCCGTCCGGGGCGATGCGGTATTCCTTCAAGTATTCGATCAGGGTTTCTACGAGCGATGACGATGGCGTTATGGGATACCACGTCACGACTGTTACGCCGGCAAACAGACAGCCCAACGCGGCGGCGGAGTTCCCGTCGATGATGATCTTTCCCGCATTCTTGTCCATGCGCTGGATGAAGTAGGGATCCTGTTTGGTAAGGCTGGCCGCGGCGTAGTCGAATCCGGCCTTGGCGGCGGCGAAGTTCAAGTTGGCCGCTTTCGCCTTGGTGGAAAACTGTTTGCGGATCGCCTTCTCGACCTCGCCCATATCAATGTCAAGCAGTCTGGCCACCACTCCGACGTAAATCATGTTCTTGACCAGCTTGCGCAACTTGGCTTCGGGGCAGACTGGGGCTACGAGCTTGTCGTAGGGCACAGAGTAGAAAACCAGATCGCTGCGCAGCTTATTGAGGTTCAAAGGCTCGTCATAAAGTACGCCCGCGCCCGGCGCCAGGGACATAACGTCTTCCTGCGCGGTCTCCGCATTCATGGCGATCAGAAAATCGATTTCTTTCTTGCGCGCGATGTATCCGTCCTTATTGGCGCGGATGGTGTACCACGTAGGCAGTCCTGCGATGTTCGATGGAAACAGGTTTTTGCCGGAAACCGGCACCCCCATCTGAAAGATGCTGCGCAGCAGTACGGTGTTCGAACTCTGTGAGCCCGAACCGTTCACAGTGGCGATCTGGATGCTCATGTTGTTGACAACGCGCTTTGGCTCCCCGTGCCCGGAAGCCTCGCGCAGCGCTACATCGGTAGTGGCCATTTCCCCTATTCCTTCCTTTGACTGGAGCACTAAGACCCCGCTCGTGGTGCAGTGGAGTTACTGAGGCGTACCGTTTATTATACGGCAGTGATGGCGGGTAGAACAGGCACGCAACTAGGGATTCCAGTACTAACGTACCTTATTGGGAACTAACGCGACGCGAAAAAGAAATAGCGCGCAAGGTTCATTTATATCGTGACACGATTCGTCGCCCCCAAACGGCCCGGCCCGGGAGTATGACCCGCTTGAGCTAAATGGAGATGGTGCCTTCGAGAAACAGCACCGCTTTGCCTTTGAGCATGACCCGGTCTCCCTTGGGCTCACAAAACATCTCGCCCCCACGCGGAGAAAGTTGCCGGGCGTGTAGACGTGTTTTGTTGAGCCGGACCGACCAATAGGGAGCCAGAGAACAATGAGTCGATCCAGTCACCGGATCTTCGGGAATACCGTAGCTAGGCGCGAAGTACCTTGAGACAAAATCCGAATCCCTACCCGGGGCGGTAACGCAGACCCCGGCAGGATGTAACTGTTCGAGCAGTGAGAGGTCGGTTCGCATCCTGCGGACGTCATCTTCATTCTCGTAAACACCGAAATAATTCCCTTCCGCTGCGTTTCTTGCGCTTTCCAAGACCACAGGTGGGCAGGGATCCAGTCCTCGAAATAACTGCTCCGGCGGCTTGCCCGATACCAACACCGGCAGGGCGGGAAAATCCATCGACAAGAACTCGCCGTCGTGGCTCACCACCAGCGGGCCGCTGCAGGTGTCAAAGCGAACCGACTGGGCTGATGGATCGAGCGCCGTGAACACCACGAAAGCCGAGGCCAGGGTCGCGTGTCCACAGAGCTGGACTTCGTGCTTTGAAGTAAACCATCGCAACCCGTAGCCGCCGCGCTTACGAACCAGAAAAGCCGTCTCCGACAAATTGTTTTCCGCCGCAATCGCCTGCATCTTGGCGGCGTCGATCCAAGCCTCGAGCGGGCACACCGCCGCAGGATTGCCGCTGAAAACGTCGGCAGTGAAAGCATCGACCTGGAAGATCGGTATTTTCAAGAAGAGGCCTGTTCCACAGACGCCCCTTTTGTAGGCGCGGGAGTCCTCGCTCGTGCTTCCGTTCGCTGACAAACCCGCACGGGCGAGGACGCCCGCGCCTACAGGTTCAAGACCTAGACGCTCTGGAAGAATTGCGCCATGTGGCGGAACTTGTTGTATCGGGAGGCGACTAATTCCGGGGCCGGGAGTTTCTTGAGCTCGGCCAGATGCTTCTGCAACACGGAGTCCAGCAGGTGAGCAGCCGCCTGGTGGTCGCTGTGAGCCCCGCCTTCGGGTTCGCTGACAATCTCATCGACCACACCCAACCGGGTCAAGTCCGCCGGGGTGATGCCCAGGGCTTCGGCCGCGATTTCCCGCTTGCTGGCGTCACGCCACATGATGGAAGCGCAACCTTCCGGCGAAATCACCGAGTAGATCGAGTTCTCCATCATCAGGACGCGATCGGCCACGGCAATCGCCAGCGCCCCGCCACTTCCACCCTCGCCGCTGATCACCGTAATGATGGGAACGCGCAGGCGCGCCATTTCCCGCAAGTTTCTCGCAATCGCTTCCGCCTGCCCGCGCTCTTCGGCGCCCAGCCCGGGATAGGCGCCGGGCGTATCCACGAAAGTAAAAACTGGCCGTCCGAATTTTTCGGCGAATTTCATCGCCCGCAGTGCCTTGCGGTAGCCCTCGGGATTCGGCATACCGAAGTTTCTATAAACTTTTTGTTTGGTGTCACGCGCCTTCTGCTGCCCCACCACTAGAACTTCCTCGCCGTGAAAGCGGGCCATGCCACAGACGATGGCAGGATCGTCACCGAAACCGCGGTCGCCGTGAATCTCGCTCCAGTCGCTGAAGATATATTCCACGTAATCCAGCGTGTAAGGACGCTGGGGATGCCGCGCCAGTTCGGTCTTCACCCACGCCGCGGACTTCACCGCAACCTGGCTTCGCAAGGCATGAATGCGGTCATGAAGCTGCTGAATCTGGCCGCGGATGTCCTCATCCTGGCCGGGCATGGATTGCAGCCGTTCCAGCTGTTGCTCGATTTTCTCCAGCTCCTGCTGTGCCTTCACCTGCGGTTCCATCTTTCGGGAATCACCATTCCGCGGAACCCATCGGGACTCAACCATCGACAAAAGAAACTCCGCACCGTTCAGGGCCAGCATGGCCCCGCTGGTCGTATTCTCAGGCGTTTTTGGAATACTTTTCCTGGAAATGGCAGCTCTCATTCGCGGCTGATTTCAGTCGATGACCCTGACAGCCCCGCGACCACACAGTTCTTCCACGCGGGCCATGAAATTGCGGTCTGGTTGGACATTATAGCCTTCCGCTTCCATCACCACCATGAAATCGTCTGCCCGTTCCACGTCGAAGAGCACTTTGGCCTCGCCCTTGCACCGGGTGAACAGGGCGTAAAGCTCGTCGACCGTGGCTTCGTCGGACGCTTGCGCCGGAATGCGGATGCGCAGCGATCGGGGCAGCGGAACCTTGGCTTCTTCGAGAGGCGAGATGTCGTTGGCCGTGAGTTTAGGGTTCGCGCCTTCTTCAATGCGCAACCCGCCGCGCACCAGAACGGGGACTTCCAGTTTCACTTTATCGCCGATCTTGCGGTAGGCCTCGGGGAAGACGATCATCTCGACCGAACCTTGCATGTCCTCCAGCGTACCCTGGGCGTAGAAATCGCCCCTTTTCGACTTCAGCACACGCAGGTTGGTGATCATGCCCGCCGTGGTGATGTTTTCATCTTTACCGGTCGATGATTTCACCGCGGCGATCTCCGCCGTACTGAGCGCCCTCAGGTCCTGCAACTTCTCCCGGTATTTCTCCAGAGGATGCCCGGTGATGAAGAATCCAAGAATCTCTTTCTCCGCCGCCAGGCGGGTGTGTTCATCCCAGTCGGGCGATTCCGGAAGCCGGTCATTTTCAGCCGGAGATTCTTGCTGGAACACCCCGAACAAACCATGCTGTCCGGACTCCGCGTCACGCTGAGTTTTCAGAGCACGATCGATGGCTTTGTCCAGAACCGCCATCAATTGCGCGCGCCGGCCGAAGGAATCCATGGCTCCGCTTTTCACCAGCGATTCTAGAACCCGCTTGTTGAGCAGCCGCAAGTCGACTTTCTCGCAAAACTCGTAAAGAGAACGATACCGGCCCAGCTGCTTTCGTCCCGCAACGATCGACTCGATCGCATTGTGACCGACGTTCTTAACCGCGGCGAGCCCAAACCGGATAGCTTCCCCGTGCGGCGTAAAGTTGGCATCGCTGACGTTGATGTCAGGAGGTTCCACCGCAATTCCCATTTCCCGGCATTCGTTGATGTACTTCACTACATCATCAGTATTGCCGGTCACCGAGGTAAGCAACGCCGCCATGAACTCCACCGGATAGTGCGTCTTCAGGTAGGCGGTGTGGTAAGCCAGCAGTGCATAAGCCGCCGAGTGTGCCTTGGGAAAACCGTAGGCGGCAAATTGCTCCATGAGGTCGAAAACTTTTTCGATCTTCTTATGTGGATATCCACGGTGGACGGCGCCGCTTACGAAGCGCTCCCGTTGCGGCGCCATCTCCTCAGGTTTCTTCTTCCCCATGGCGCGCCGCAGCACATCCGCTTCACCCATGGAGTATCCCGCCAGCTGGTTGGCGATCCGCATCACCTGCTCCTGATAGACAATCACTCCCTGGGTCTCATCCAGGATGTCTTTCAGTTCGGGCAGTTCATATTCGATTTTCCTGCGTCCGTGTTTGCGGTCGATGAAATCATCGATCATTCCACCCTGGATCGGTCCGGGACGATAAAGAGCGTTCAAGGCGGTCAGGTCGTCGATGGAGTTCGGCTTGTAACGCCGCAGCACATCCCGCATGCCATGCGACTCGAACTGGAACACACCCGAAGTTAGCGCCCGGTGGAATACCTTTTCGTAGGTTTCCTGATTATCGAGAGGAATATCCTGCAGCCCGATCTTTTCTCCCCGCGTCTGGGCGATCAGCTTCAGGGTGTCGTCGAGAATGGTGAGAGTGGTGAGCCCGAGGAAATCCATCTTCAACAGGCCCATCTTCTCGATGGCCACCATGTCATAAGCGGTGACGATTTCGTCGTTCTTGGTCCGGTAGAGCGGCACCAGCTCCGTGAGCGGCCGGGGAGAGATCACCACCCCGGCGGCATGCACGCCGGCGTTTCGCACCAGACCCTCGAGCTTGCGCGCGGTATCGAGCAGTTCGCGCACCTGGGTATCGCTCTCGTACGCTTTCTGCAAGCCCGGAGAATCCTTGATGGCCTGCTCCAATTTGATGTTGAGCGTGGTCGGCACCATTTTGGCGATGGCATCCACGTCCGCGTAGGGCATGCCCATGGCCCGGCCGACATCTTTAATCGCCGCCTTGGCCGCCATGGTGCCGAATGTGATGATCTGGGCTACATTCTCCCGGCCGTATTTCTGGGTGACGTAGGCAATCACCTCGTCGCGCCGGTTCATGCAGAAGTCGATATCGATATCCGGCATGGAAATACGTTCGGGATTCAGGAAGCGCTCGAAGAAGAGCTCGTGCTGCAAAGGATCGAGATCGGTAATGCCCAGTGAGTAAGAGACCAGCGAGCCGGCGGCCGATCCGCGGCCTGGTCCTACGGGAATGTTGCGCTCCTTGGCGTAGCGAATGAAATCCCAGACGATCAGGAAGTAGCCGGAGAATTTCATCTGCTGAATGGTGGCGAGCTCCTTCGCCAGCCGCTGTTCATATTCCGGCAGCCCGTGCCGAAGCCGCCCCTGATCGTGGGCGGTGCGCAAAACCTCCATGCGGCGGGCAAAGCCCTCGCGGGTGACGTGCTCAAAGTAGCTATCCAGGGTGAATCCCCCGGGCACGTCGAAATGGGGGAAAGGATTGCTGACCTTTTCCAGCCGCATGTTGCAACGTTCAGCGATGGCCAGGGTACGAGAAAGAACCTCCGGCGCGTCCTTGAAGACGCGGTACATCTCGTCGTGGCTCTTGACGTAGAACTGGTTGCCCTGGAACTTCATCCGGTTGGTGTCCTGGATAGACTTGCCGGTCTGAATGCAGACCATCACATCCTGGGCATGGGCGTCGTCTTCGCAGAGATAGTGGCTGTCGTTGGTGGCCACCATGGGCAGGCCAAGTTCTTTTTCCAGTCGGAAAAGATCGGAATGGATTCGGTGCTCCATTTCAAGACCTTGATCCTGAATCTCCAGAAAAAAATTGTCTTTGCCGAACAGGTCACGATAGGAAGCCGCCGCATTGCGCGCCGCTTCGTACTTCCCTTCCATCAGGAACTCGGCCACTTCGCCCTTCAAACAACCGGACAGACCTATCAATCCCTGGCTATGCTCCGCCAGAAATTTCTTGCTCACTCGCGGCTTGTAGTAGAAACCGTGTAGCGATGCCTCAGAGGTGATCTTCGCCAGGTTGCGATAGCCTTCCTCGTTTTCCGCCAGAACCAGCAGATGATTGTAGGTATCGTTGTCGGGAGGAGTGCGCTGGATGTTGTGGTCTTCCTTCTTGCAAATGTAAAGCTCGCAGCCCACGATCGGCTTCACTCCAGCTTTGTGCGCCGCGTTCACAAAGTGCACGGCGCCAAAAATGTTGCCATGGTCGGTCATGGCGACCGCCGGCATCCCCAGCTGCTTGACGTGATGGCAGAGTTGCTCCACGTCGCAGGCGCCGTCCAGCATGGAGTAGTCAGTGTGGAGATGAAGGTGAACGAATTGGGACATTGGGCTCTAGGTTGATTCTACTTTGACCCCATTGTAAGCGGAAGGAGCGATGTCCAACCGGAAAGAAATATCCACAGGCTGTGGGGTTCGAGGGCTTAGCGCGTGTGTCGCCAGCAATAGTTGGAGCCAATTATTTGTGGAGCAGAGTGGTGTGGCTGGCTACGCAATGCCATTCCGTGTTCTGATAGATCCACATATCGGTGAAACGGCCGCGGTGGTCAAATGCTTTGCCCTTGTAGGTTCCCTTGGAATGATAGGTACCGCTGACCACAGCCGCATTCGGGTACAGATCGACCTTCACGTTTTCGTTGGCAACCACACTCGGCTTGTACTCAGGGTCCTGCACGTCGGCGAGAAAGGCCTTCTTGTCCATCACGCTGCCATCGTAGTCGGTGTAAACAAACTTCTCCCCCACAACCGACGCCAATGACTTCGCGTCATGGTGAAGTTGCGCCATATTCCAGGCATTCTCCAGCAGGAGCAGCTTGCGCTCGTCGGCGCTGCCCGCAGGCGCCTGAGCGTTCAGCGAAGGGAATAACACTACCAAGAACAGCACCGAGCAAAATAGCTTCAAATTCGTCTCCAGAATTAAGGGTGATGGCAGTATCGCTATGCCAGAATAATCCGGCCATCAGTTCGGTAAGCTACAAAATGCGTCGAACTCAGGGTGGCAAGGCAGGTTACCGGGGAATCCGGAAGTCGACGCCGCGATCGTCGTTGGCTTTCTTCGTGGCGGGAAGATCGAGTTCCGCCAGCATAATCTTCTTCGCCCGCTGCTCGGTGAAGACCCACAGCGTTTGTCCTACGATGGCGTAGTTCTGAATTTCTTCGGTGTGCTTATCGCGAAATACCAACTGAGTGGTTTCGGAATCTCGGTCCCACTGGGTTTGCGGACTCGGATGCGGCGTTTGTGCACGGCGCTCTTCACGCAAGCGCGCCACTTCATGGTTCAAGCGATCAATCTCGTTCTGCTGTTGTTGGTCGGTTTGGCTGTCTTGGGCGTAATCGTCAGGAGCGTAATCGTAGGATGGAACGTAGTAGGAATAGTCAGGATAATAGCTATAATTGCCATACCAGCTCCAGCCTGGATATCCATACCCGTAGCCGTAATACCGGGGATAGTGGTGATGAAACGCACGCCCACCGAAAGAGCCGGGGAAGGGCCGCCCGTGGAAGCCTCCGCCCCCACGCATACCACCGCGCCCTAATCCGCCGAAGCCGCGGTTGGTAATCGCGGGACCGCGCATGCCTCCCATCGCCCCACCGGAAGCAAAACCGGCATGTCCGCCAAATCCCGCGGAGCCTCCACCACGCCGCTGAGCCAATGCCGGCATTACGAGGAAAGCCGCGCCCAGAGCCGCGAGTGCGAGCCAGTGCCGCATATTCACATTATAGACC
This sequence comes from Terriglobales bacterium, assembly GCA_049582765.1. Lineage (GTDB taxonomy): Bacteria > Acidobacteriota > Terriglobia > Terriglobales > Acidobacteriaceae > JBAUUQ01. The sequence continues at coordinate 67,676 of JBAUUQ010000036.1, read as the reverse complement.
TGAGTGCAAGCGGCAGTCTCTTGGCCAAAAAAGACAGGCCCCTCCGCCTCGCTTCGGCCGGGATGTCAGGCTTGCCTTTAGGGGCTAATTCTGATCCCCGGCGCCATGCTTGGCGCGGCAGAGTTTGCAGTAAGTGGGTGGCTCGGTATTGTCGACGCGATGTTTGACGGGCTTTAAAGTACGCAGATAAGCAAAGATCGCCTTCAAGTCTTCGTCAGTCATACCCCGGAACTGTTCGACCGGCATGAGAGCGTCCAGTTTTCGCGCCTTCACGTAGCCGGTACGAATGGCCTCCATAAAGAGGGCTTCATCGTAGTAGCCGATGCCCGAGGCATCTGGGGTGATGTTGGTACTTACCGTCGTTCCCCATTTTCCGGTAAACACTTGTCCACCGGCGAATTCCAGTCCTGCCATCGGCTGGCCTCGTTCCATTGGAGTATGGCAATCGGTGCACCCCGCCAACTCGACCCGATATGCTCCCCATTGAACCTGATTGCCCGGGTCGGGCGAGGTGACCGGAGCGGTGACCGGCTGGGGTGCGGAGCGAATCAGGTACTTCACCGGAAAGACAATCTCCGTCTTCGGAAGCTCATGGTGAACTGCAGGGAGCGAGCGTAAATAGACGATCACCGAAGCCAGGTCCTCATCCGACATGTGCCGGTAATGCTCGTACGGCATCATGGGAAATAAGGTTCGGCCATCGTGCCCGATACCCTCCCGGATGGCGCGTGCCAGTTGGTCGTCGCTCCAAGTGCCAGCGCCGGTTTGAGCATCCGGAGTGAGATTCGAGGCCACCACCAGGCCAGGGAGGCCTTCAAAGGGCATGATTTGCCCCGCACCCTGCATGGTTTCCAACACCGGATGGTCTTTTTGAGTTAAGTCGTGCTCGGAGTGGCAGTCCACACACGCGGAGGACGAATTGAAGATGTATCGTCCCCGTTCCAGCCTCTCAGACGTGACCTCGAACTTGCGGGAGGTTAAAGGCCGCATTCTTGGCCCGATGATGGGCCGCCATCCGATGGTAAAGGTAATGGCAGCTGCGATCAGACATACCAAGGCAGCACCGCTAGCAAGAAGAATCCTGGCAACTTTTCCCATCTGCGGACCTCATAAACGAATTTCCGCAGCCGATTAGGGGAAGTTCTCAGGCCGCGCGAAGCTTTCGTTCAGTGTTTCTTTTCTCGAATGACTTTCTTCACAGCCAGCTTTTTCGGCGCAGGCTGTTTATCAGTCTTGGCTGGAGCCGGCGTTGCGGCCTTGGCCGCGATCTGGGGTAGAGGCGCGACAGGCTTTTCGTTCCTGCCCTTTTTCTTCCCGGTCGCTGGCGGCGGAACCGCAGACATGGGGGTTGCCACTACTGCGGCCACCTTGGCCCCTCTTCCCCGCTTGGGAGGCGGAGGTGGCGGTGGAGGTGGAGGCGCCAGCGGCTTCAGGAATTTGACGATCTCGGTACGGGAGCGCAGCTTTCCATCCAGCAGCAGCATGAAAACATCATGCGCAATCTTCGGATACTGCGGCAGCTGCGGAGTGATGTGCATCTCGGTCATCTCCAGCAACGGAATCTTCTGCTGCACCTGCCGCCACTTGGTAAAGAAATTCTTGATTTTCTGGACCACGGCCTGCTGCTTGGCGGTGACAGCCAGAAACAGGGTCATTTCCGGCCGCGCTTCGGAGAGCAGTTTCCAGGTGCGTGACGGGGTCGCCGCTTCCTTGCCCGTCAACCGCTTGGCAAGATCCTTGGCGTTGTCTTCCAGATCTTTCCACGCTTCCACCAAATCCTTGCGCGGGATCGCCTTGCGCATGTCGGCGACGTCTTTATCCGTGAGTCGCCCGGTCAGAAAGTACAATACCGCCGGCGCAGGATCAGGAAAATATCCCAGCTCATTCATCTGCTGGCGCGTTTTGAGCAGTTGGCCCAGCCCCACGGCATCCACCTTGGCTGTCGTCCAGTGCGGATGCAGCACCTTGAGCCAGTCTTCTTTCTCCAGCGTCCGAACAATGTGCAGAGGATCATCTTCGTAGGCGATTTGCTCGATTTCCTGCCCAATGGCCCGATCGGTGACGTGCTCGATGTAGTTGTTTTCCTTGGCCGAGAGGTACCGCGCCTGGGTGCGCTCCTCCAGCGGCCAATGAAAGCGGGCAGCAAAGCGAGTTGCCCGGATGAGCCGTGAGGGATCCTCGACGAAGGCGTAATTGTGCAGCACCCGGATCAACTTGGCTTCAATGTCGGCCGCGCCATTGAAGGGGTCCATGAGCAGGCCGCGCGAGCCCGGATTCAGCGACAGAGCCATGGCATTGACAGTGAAATCGCGGCGGCGCAAATCCTCGATGATGGTGGCGGGAGCAATGATGGGAGGCTTGCCCACCTTGTCGTATCGCTCGGTGCGGGCGGTGCTGATCTCGGCTCGAACGTTGCCGGGCAGAACCAGGTAGAGAGTCTTTACATCGTCGTCCGCTGCCGAGATGGTCGCACCCACGCGCTCCAGCTCTTTCTGCAGCTTCAGCGGATTGCCTTGCACGGTGAAATCGAGATCGCGAATGGTGAATCCGCTGATGATGTCGCGGACCGCCCCACCCGTGAGGTAGATGTTCATGCCCGCATCGCGGGCAATATCCTGGACCAGCGTGACCCCACGCTGCTGATCAGGCGTCAGCCTGATCTCCATGGTGTAGATGTAATCAGCCATGCTTTACGTAACCGGCTGCCATTCGCCCTGTCCGCTGACCGGTGCAAGATTTCCACAGGGCACAGTCCTGCCCTGCCAAAGACCCATCAGCTTCGGCGTAACCCATTCTGTACACTAGACTTATGCGAGTTCGAAAGGATACTGGCAAACTACAAAAAATATCACAACGTTAACAATTTGGCTACTACGAATGAGATGACTCACTATGTTCGCAAGAAAAGTGTGACAATCTGGGTAAAGCCCGCTCGAGGCACGCCGCAACTGGTGCGGGTTTGGCCATTACAAAATGCCCTCGACACACAAGAAGGTCGTGGTCCGAAAAGTTGACCGGGATTCGGTTACCGGCCATGTTGCGCCTGCCAACTTTATCCGCGAAGGCAAGCTGGAGTTGCTGAACACCTCGGGCAACGTGGTCGCCATCGACCTGCGGGATATCAAGATCGTGTATTTTGTCCGGGACTTCGGAGATTCGGAGTCGCTGGGCCGCAAGACTTTCACCACCCGCCCCCGCACCGAGGGACTCTGGGTGCGCCTCAAGTTCAAAGACAACGAAACTCTCGAAGGCATGATGCCCAACGACCTTTCGCTGAACACGGCAGATGGTTTCCTGATCAACCCACCCGATCTGCGTTCGAACACCCAGCGCATGTTCGTGCCGCGCAGCGCATTGGAGTCTCTCACCGTGTTGGCGGTGATTGGCGCGGCACGGCGCCAGCGGCGCGGCATGGCAACCGATGCGCGGCAAGTGCCGATGTTTGGGGAATAAGTGCAGAAATGAGGCGGCCGGTGCGACCGCCTCTGGTCTTGCCGGACGAACGCTTTACGCAGCCCGGCGTGTGGTCGCTGGACGATAGCCTGACTCGCCAGCCTTTCTCATGGCCTGTAATGCTTCTTCCTGAGTCAGCAACGGGGTCGTGTTCACGCTCTTGCAGGCGCCTCCGCCGGCAAATGCGATGGCGATCGCGGCGGCGCTGACGTTATCCGGCATTTCCGTGACCGCGATGACGTCGTACTGGCCGAAGGAAAACCATCCGGTAACAACTTTCCCGCCCAGGTTCTCAATAGCCGAACGAACGGCTTCCAAACGGTCTTGTGGCTGCGCAATAATCGCGCTCCAGCCCTCGCTGGAGTAGGCGATCTGATGCATGTAAAGTGGCATAGAGCCTCCTTGGTAAAGCTTTCGGCGCGAATCATCCCAGAGCCGCACCAGCAAGTCAAGGGGGGCTAGCGGCGAGGTTTGAAAAGCCTGCGGTCGTAGGCGTAAGCCTGCTGAGACAGGATGTGAATGTGCTGCGCATCGGGATGAAGCGAATTCAGCAGCAGGTTGTAAGTGTCCGGCAAAATGGCGGACGGCACCTCTAGCAAAGCCTGATGGCCCGCCGCCAGCCATTCATCACCGCGGCTTCGTGACCACAGCAGATCCTGGCGCCAATTCTCCGGCAAAGAGGTGTCGAGTCGTGCTAGCGCAATGTCATCGGGCGCTTCGACCTTGAGCAGCGTGTAAGTCGGCGGCACAGGATCCAGTTCGAGGTTGACCAGAACCTCCACTAGTGCACCCGCTGGGGTAGCGGCCAGATAAACGATGGGCCGCCCCTGAGTGTGCCAGCGCGCCGAGGCGAGCAAACCGCCGCGGCCATCCAGCGAGTCGTGGTTGCTGATTCTCCAGAGGAACACTCAGGCAAACATTCCTTCGTCGATCTGCACCAGCATCTCTTCCACCAGGCGTCCGCCAGACTCGGTGCCCATCATCTGGATGGGTGTTCTGCCTTCGAATCTGGCCTTGGGCTGACGCACCCAGGCGAGCGCCTGCTCAGCGTCGCCCAACGTCGCTTGGGCCCGGGCCAGAATGCGCGCGGTGCGAATCGCCCGGTCCGATTCGTCTCTCGAAAGCCGCTGCTTGCTGCTCTTGCGATGCTTGAACGTCCGGCGATGAATGACCAGCGAGTGCACTTCGTCGCGTGTGAGCCCGTGGCGGGTCAGGCGGTTCACCGTGGTGAGCGGCAGACCGCGTTCGGCTAAAGAAGCTAGTTCGAGTTCGGAGCCGATGTGCCCGCCGAGCCACTCGCGGAGGTAGAGGGCGAGTTGCTGGGCGGTGGGGGTGATGGTGGATTGCATAGGGACATTATGCCATACAGCTATGGGCGCATTGTACCAATGCCCTTGAGCATGTATTCTAAGTTGTTGTATCAAAGGCATATATATTATGGATTATGCATTTTACGCAGGGGCTATAAAGGCGTAGCCTTCCCTGCGTCAGAAAAGGTTGCATAGAAATGGATTGGAATAAAGTGGGTGCTGTATCGGGTTTAGGGTGCTTTGGTTTGGCTGCGATAACGTTCGGCATACAGATATGGCCGGTACCGCAGATAAGAGCTGCGAAGGGCGATCTAGCTTGGTCGATTGGAGGCCCAAAACTCATCGGCGTCCTGTTAGTAGCTGGTTTTCTTTTGTGCGGAATTTCCATCTATGGGGCATGGCGGCGACGGCCAAATCGAGCAATAAGCAAATTGGTAATTCATTCTGCCGTATATGGCACCGGACCGATCGACGAAGTATCTGTAATCGACAGACTCAATGCCATCGCGAAAGACGGATTGGTGGTGCTTGTCGACAATAACTTAGTTGTCGGTCAGCCAGACCCGGCCCCGAATCGGCCCAAGCGACTTGTTGTGGAATACTCTTACGGCAACGATGTGAGGCATACGATAACGAGGGGAGAATCGACACTTGGCCGTCCCAGTCGCTTAGTTCTGCCTGAGGATTCCGAACTTGCTAAGCACGACACTCTTCAGCAGGAAAAACTACACGGCCGGCTCATACACCTGGAAGACCGACTGAACCAAAGTCTCCTATTGTCGGACCAATTCAAATCAGAAGCCGATGAACTTTACGCCGACATGGTTTTCGGCTGGCTCAGGGACCACATTCGCACCACAGGCAGTTTCTCAGTCACCACTCTCACTCAATCGACCGGACTTCCACAAGATGCTGTGACCCGTGGATTGGGGCTGCTCAAATCGAAGTACCAGATAGTGAGTCAACGGTTGCCAGACGTAGATGCATGGTCATTCGTGGCCGGATCGACCCCATTCGTTCCTAAATATAAAATAGCCGTTGCAACTCGGGAGCCAGCAATCGATCCCAGCAAACACAGTCCCAGAAACGAAGCACGCGAGTTGTCGGATGATCTACACGCATTCCTGAAGGAGCTGGGACCGTGCCCCGCCCCGAAGAAAGCTGCGGGTCAAGACGACCTTGAGTTTATTCGTTATGCATCGAGTCAGGTCGGCCCTTGGACGCAACGCCTCGTTGCCGGTTGGGCAGGAAGGTTCGCAGATCGAGCCTGCAAGACTAGGCACTTATTGGCCGAACGCAACGTGGTTGATTTTGAATTAGATCAGGCGATTGATGCGACCAATAAAAACGAGAACAATATTCTGCGCATCGCAGATAAATTCCTATTACTTTCGTCTAGGGTGGATAATTAGGCGGCTCCCAAGGGTGGCTGGTGGCCCAGTCAAGCCCGGTTTTGTCTTGAGTAGGGCAGTTCTACAGCTGGGTGTTCCCGCCGCTCGTTCGTGTTTTCGCGCCGTCCACTGTGACTCGATCTCCTCCGCCGTCATCGACCTGAAAATTCATTTTATTAGCTTTACACGACGCATGTCTGCGTCAGTCCACCCTATATCGTCAAGCAGTGCGGTCAGCAACTTTGGGCGATATGTTTTGCGGGGGTGATAGTGAATGACAATTCGCTTACGGTTGGGATTGGCTCCTTTAACGAAAGCAATCGTAGCATCACGGCTGGCCGGGTCCTGGACATAACCATCCCGTTTGAGGGCGGAAATCAATTCATCGGCAGTTATGGACTTTAGCTGATCCCAGACATGCTTAGGGAAGGCCATTGCAGCTCAAAGTGACGCAAGAGAGCCCCAGGGGGAACAGGCGGGATTTGTTCCTCCTTTAACACATCGCAATCCGGTCCAATCGGCAAAGGATCGTTGTGCGCAGCTACAGACTCGATGTAAACAGCTACCGCTTCTTGAGCGCGCTGCACCGCTTGATCCACCGTATCGCCGTCAACGTGCAGACCCTTAAACGCAGGACAATAGGCGTGGTACCCGTCGCCGTCCCGTTCCACAATTATCGTGATCTTGAGCTTGATCTGTCGCACTGGAGCGGGCTCGGCAGAAGCATGGCGTGATTTGATGGCGGTCACGTGCATAGGATGCTCCTGATTGATCTGCGGCTGCCAGATAACTATAGGGGGAAACCAGACGCCGGAGTGTACACCACTTTGGTAACCTCAACAAGCGTAGCACACATCTCACATTCTTAGACGTTGCCGAGGGCGACAAAAGCTCTACGAGTTCCGAAATGGGCTTTTTCAAATTGACTTACTGCCAAGGCATCTTCCAGGTTAGTGAATTCCCTTTTGCGGGGACGACTCTCGCCAAGATTCGGAGCCATCCAAACCTCTCAATTACAATCGCGCTTCGGCGGGTGGTGGAGCAGTTCTACCGCTGGACAGAGCTTTCTCGCGGCTCGTTCGCGCATCGCGCCTTGATCAAGCAAGAAAACCCCGCGATTGCGGGGCTCTGTTGAGACTCTCAGTGTCTAAATATGGACACGCTTGCCAAGCAGTTTCAGGCTATGCCCGCAGGCAGGTCATGTCAAAACACGGAAGGCGTGGTGGAGCGTCCCTGAAAGTTTGCGTATAAGTCGGACCTGTCGTCCTGAGCAAAGCGAAGGATCTATGCACTACTGGCCGAATGCATAGGTCCTTTCCGGCCTGACGGCCGGTCAGGATGACAAGCCTCATTCTGGCGTAAAACCTCGATTCGGATGCATGCCGCCCTCTCAATTACAATCACGCTTCGGTTCGCACGGGCGGGGTTCTTAGCCTGCCCTGAGCAGCTGAGCCGGGCGAAGCTGTCGAATGGGCCCGCGCCTACACTGGAACTAAGCCATGAAACTTTCACATATTGCATCGACTCTCGGGGCGCGGCTGGAGAATGGCTCGCCTGATACTGAAATCACTGGCGTGGCCGGGATTGAAGCAGCTGGCGCCGGCGAAATTACATTTGTCGCCAATCCCAAGTATGCGGCGGCGGCGCGGACGACTAAAGCGGCGGCGGTCATCGTAGGCGAAGACTTTGCTGCCATTCCCTCGGCGATGCTGCGCAGCAGGAATCCGTATCTTGCCTTCGCGGAGGCGATCGCGCTGTTCCATCAACCACCCGAGTACGCGCCCGGCATCCATCCCACGGCGGTGGTTCATGCTTCCGCAAAAGTCGGCGGCAACGCTCACATTGGTCCGTACGTAGTCATCGGCGAGGACGTGGAGATCGGCAAGCATGCGGTGCTGCTGGCGCATGTGGTCATCTACCGCGGAGCCAAGATCGGCGACGATTTTTTCGCGCACGCTCATGCCGTAGTGCGGGAAAACTGCCGCCTGGGAAATAACGTGCTTTTGCAAAATGGCGTGGTCATCGGCGGCGACGGCTTCGGTTTTGCCAAGGACGATGCCGGACGCTGGCACAAAATTCCGCAGCCGCAGCCGGTCGTGATCGAAGACGACGTCGAGATTCAGGCCAACTCCTGTATCGATCGCGCCAGTGTGGGGGAAACTCGCATCGGCCGGGGAACAAAGATCGACAATTTAGTGCAGGTGGGGCACGGCTCGCGGATCGGCGAGGATTCCCTGCTGGCATCGCAGGTCGGTCTTGCCGGCTCGACCGAGATCGGCAACCGGGTGATTCTCACCGGGCAGGTGGGGGTAGTAGGCCACTGCAAAGTGGGCGACGGCGCGATCGTGACCCCGCAGAGTGGGGTGGCGGGCGACATTGAAGCCGGAGCCATCGTCAGCGGCGCGCCGGCGGTCGATCACAAGCTGTGGTTGAAGTATTCGGCGCTGCTGAGCCGGTTGCCGGAGATCGCCCGGGCAGTGAGAGGTAAGAAGACCTAACTGCAGCTGTTCGTGGAGGTCATCCTCGCCGGCTCTAGGAACGGGAAAGCATAGGTCCTTCGCTTTGCTCAGGATGGCAATTGACCGGAGCTTGGCGCTCCGTGACTAGCGCTGGGCTCTCCTGCATCTCGGGCGGCAGGCCGCTGTCGATGGCGCGCCGCACTTTCTCCATCAGGTTCTCGCGGCAGCCGAAATCCTGGGGCTCGATGGGGTCGTGGAAGATCACATCGACTTCGCCCGGTTTGATGGCAAATCGGCCCTTGGGCATAACGTAGTGCGTCCCGGAAACCGTCACCGGAACCACCGGGATTTTGCATTCCATGGCGAGATAGAAGGGGCCCTTCTTGAACGGCAGCAACTTGCCGTCGAACGAGCGCTTGCCCTCGATGTAAATGGTCATGTTGAGGCCCTGCCGGACGACAGTAGTGGCAGCCCGAACCGCCGCGATACCGGCGTCGCGGTTCGCCCGGTCCACGGGAACCATCGCCCCCATGCGCATGGCCTGGCCCAGTATGGGCACCTTGAATAGCTCCTGCTTGATGAGAATTGAAGTCCGGCGGGGGAGGAGCGGAATCATCAGCGGCGGGTCGATGTTCGATACGTGGTTCGACATGAAGATGTAACTACGCGCTGGGTCGAGCTTTTCGAGGCCTACGGTTCTGGCTCGAACTCCGGCCAGACGGACCCCGCGGGAAGCTCCCCACATGAAGACGCGGTACATGAAATCCACATTGCCGGTCAGCAGGGTCCAGGGAAAACAAAATATGAACACCACGGGCAGCGCCATCGCCCAGAACGTCAGCATCAGAATGGTGCGGATCATCGCCGAGCCTCCGCGGTCTTGGTTGCAGCGTCGTGAGGGTGACTTGCAGAAAGCGCCTTGAGACGCTCCGGCAGTTTCTCGTAGATTCCGCCGAAGCCCCCGTTGGAGAGAATGGCGACCACATCTCCGGAGCGCAACTCGGGAGCGATCAGTTGAACGATGCCATCGACGGTGGGCACAATCCGCGCCCGCCTTCCCCGCTTTTGCATCTCGGCGGCGACAGCAGCCAAGTCCAAACGCTCAGCTTCCGGAATGGCTTCTGATTTGAAGACATTCGCCACCACGACTTCATCGGCCAGGGCCAAGCTTCTCGCCAAATCGTTTTGCAGCACATTGCGCCGCAGGGTATTGGAGCGTGGCTCGAGTATTGCCCACAACCTTGACCCGGGATACCGTGAACGGAGCGCGGTCAATGTGCCGGCAATTGCGGTGGGATGGTGGGCGAAATCGTCAATGATGGTGACCCCATTCACCGTCGCGCGCACTTCCAGACGGCGTTTCACGCTTTTGAACGTCTTCAGCGCGGCGGCGATCTCGTCCCTGGAAATACCGTAGTGAGCGGCCAGTGCTGCGGCCGCGGTTGCATTCCACACGTTGTACTCACCGCCCTGGGAGAACTCCAGATTCGCCCACGGTTTTCCGTCGTGCAGCACAGACCAACTGGTGCGGGTACTCTCGAGACGCAGGTCTGCGATTTGCCAGGCTGCCGCGGAACTCTTTCCATAACGCTCCACCGGACAGAATGCCCGGGCCAGGCAACGTTCGAGGCTGTCACCTTGATCAAAGGCTACGATGCGGCCACGCCGCGGCACCAGATTCACCAGGCGCTTAAATGCGGTCTCAACCGCATCCAGGTCTTTGTAGATGTCGGCGTGATCGAACTCAACCGAGGTCAGGATGACGGAGTCGGGGAAATAATGCAGGAACTTCGGACCCTTGTCGAAGAACGCGGTGTCGTATTCATCGCCTTCCAGGATGAAGTGCTTGCCCTCGCCCAACTGAAAACTGCTGCCAAAATTCTCCGCGATGCCGCCGATCAGGAACGAGGGCTGCAGACCGGATGCGTGAAAGATCCAGGACAGCATCGAAGTGGTAGTAGTTTTTCCGTGCGTGCCGGCAACCACCAGCACTTCTTTGCCCAGCAGAAACTCGTCATGCAGAATCTGCGGCAGCGAGCAGAAGGGGATGCGCTGATCCAGAACGTGTTCGACCTCCACATTGCCGCGCGAAAGGGCGTTGCCTACCACCACCAGGTCCGGCGCTGGCTTGAGATTGCCTTCGGCGAAGGGCTGCGCGACCGGAATGCCCAGAGACTCCAGGAAATCCGACATGGGAGGGTAGGCTGCGGCGTCGGAGCCGGTCACGCGAAAGCCGCGCTGCTGCAGCATCCCGGCAAGTGACGCCATGGCCGTGCCGGAGATTCCGATCAAGTGAATGTGTTTGCCGTTGCCCATGATTTCTCAGGATCTCAATCCGCCGGAACGTGCCAGGGCGGGTGCGGTGGCCGGCTCCAGAATCTTAAGCTGCACTCCCCGGCTGCTCACTTCGAGCGCCGCGCGGACGCCCATAGGCAGCGTTACATTCTGGCGCGAGACGTGCCCCGACCGCAAACCCCAGGCGATCGGAATCCCCAGCTCTCCGACCACCCGTAGCAGCACCTCCTGCAGAGTGTAACCCTGGTCTTTCTTCTGCGCGCAGTCCAGCATCTCGCCGAAGATGATGCCGTGTACGTCATCCAGCTTTCCTGCGAGCTTGAGCTGCATCAGCATGCGGTCGATCTGGTAAGGCTTGGTCGACACATCCTCGATAAACAGAATCGTTCCGGCAGTATGGATCTCATAGGGCGTTCCCAGCGATGCGGCGAGCATCGAAAGGCAGCCGCCGTAGAGAACTCCCTCGACTGCGCCCGCCACCAGCGGTTCCACTCCCGAGTTCGGCCCGGTATCAATCGCCCATGACGAAACTCCGCGCACGGCACTCTCCCACGACGGAGTGTCCACGCCATCGGGACGGGCGAAATCCTTCGTGACCATCGGACCGTGGAAGGTCACAAGGCCGGTGGCATCGGCCAAGTAGGTGAGCAGCGATGTGACGTCGCTGTAGCCAACGAAAATCTTGGGGTACGCTCTGATCTTCTCCAGATTGATGGCGTCCAGAAGATAATTCGCGCCGTATCCGCCGCGAGCGCAAATAATGGCGCGCACTTGCGGGTCAACGAACATATCCTCCAGCTCGCGGGCCCGACGCTCCACCGGTCCGGCGAAATACAAATCCTGCTCGAAGATCGAATCGAAATAGAACGTCTTGTATCCCAGCCGGTGCAGTGCGTCGCAGCCAGCCTCCAGCAGCTCTGGCTTGATATTGCTGGCCGGGGCAATGACTCCGATGGTGTCACCCGACTGCAGGGCGGGAGGCTTGACGCGCGAGATGGTCGGGCGGGCCGGCATTTGGATCCAGTGTTACATGCACGAACTCAGACGAAGAATTCTCCGCGACAGACGAGTCGCGCTGCGCCACGAAGATATACCTGCTCCTCCCAGCGTACGGTCTGCACCCCTCCAGGAGTGTGCACACGCAGCGGCGAGGCGGCCTTTTTTTGGGCAATGCAGGCGACGGCGGCGGCACAGGAACCGGTGCCCGAAGACAGCGTTTCCCCGACTCCGCGCTCAAAAAAGTGAACCTCGATATTCCCCTTGTCTTTAACCAGAACAAACTCGACGTTGATCCCCTGCTTGAAGGCTTGGTGGCGGCCAATTTCCGCCCCTTCGGTTTGCCATCCGGGCATGATCTTCTCCACCAGCGCCACGAAATGCGGGTTTCCCATGGAGACCGGAATACCCCGCACCTGGCAAGAGGCCAGCTCGATGGTGAATTCCTTCCCCACCTCCGGCTCCCCCATCGCCACCTCAAACTCGAATTCCGTATCGCTTCGCGAAGTAAGGGTGCAGGTCTTCACGCCAGCTCCGGTACGAATCTGAACTCTTTCCTTCGCCTGCTCTGAGCACAAGTAGGCGGCTACGCAGCGGGTGCCGTTCCCGGAAATCTCGGCTTCGGAGCCGTCGGCGTTCACCAGGCGCGCTTCTATGTCGGCATCGGAGGCGGGAAACAGCCATTCCACACCGTCCGCACCAACGCCCTGATGGCGATCGCAGATGCTCCGGGTGAACGCGGACACATCACTCGGAGCAACCATGCCATCGATGATCAGGAAATCGTTGCCGCAGGCGCTGGCCTTAACGAATGGAACGACCGCAGCCCGGGGATTCATTTAGGCCTCTACCGGTCCGAGGGGAATCGCACTCGCCAGCACCGTCGATTGCTTGAGCCCCAGTAGAACTTGCTGCTGCTCATTGCGCGTGCCTTCCACATCGAACTGGTAGCGGACATGCTCCCGGGTGGCGGCGATCTGTACGTTCTGGGTGATGGCGTGGACGCACTCCAGTATGCGGTTGACCTCTGTGCTGATTTCCTCCGCAGTTGTTCCCGTCACCTCGTAGGTGTGAACCGACAGCTTGAGACTGAAGCGATCCTCCACGCCGCCCAGGAGAAAAAGGCAAATCAGGATAAGGCCGGTGGAAAACGTCGCGGTGAGATACAAACCGCCTCCGACCGCCATCCCGACAGCAGCGACCACAAAAAGAGTGGCGGCCGAAGTGATGCCGGTGACCAGGTCTCGCCCGGCATGAATGATCGTTCCGGCTCCGATGAAACCAATCCCGGGAATGATCTGCGCCGCGATGCGGGTGTGATCTCCCATGAACTTCACCGCCAAGAGGTCGGAAAGCATGGTGTACATGGCGGCCCCGAGACAGATGAAAAGATTGGTGCGCAATCCTGCGGGTCGGTGTTTCAGCTCCCGCTCCAGCCCGATCAGGCCTCCCAAAATCGCCGCTACAACGAGGCGGACGAACGATACCCCCACCAACGAGGTCATCTCGGCGCGAAGAATCTCGAAAATATATTGGAAACTCGGCATCAAAGCACGATTTGGCTGGATTCTATCACCGCGAAACCTCAGCCTTGACAGCTTCAGAGGCAAGCGAGGTAACCCGCGTGATTACCGCAGCGGACGATGTGTCCAGTAGAGGGTCGCCGCCGGCTGGCCAATGGTGCGAATCACTACCACGTCGGAAAGATCGCGTTTTTCTACGCCGGTGGCCACGGGATCACCATTCATGGCGACGACGTAATCGACATAACGTTGTGGGTCGGCGAGGGCACGCTCCCACAAACCTTGAGAGTCGGCTGGCTTCATCCAGGGGCGATGGTTGCCTTCGTTGATGGTGCGCTTTAGCGGAAAAGCCGCGCGCTGCAGGGCCCCAACGTGGTCTCCAAGGTACATGAGCAGAGTGGAATCGTGCGGTAGTCGGCTCAGGGTCGCCGCCAGCTCCGTCTCCAGCGCGATGCGGCTGCGCGAGTTGATCCACGCTTCCCGGTAGCAAATCGGCTGCGACCGCCAGATGAGCCCGTAGCTTGCCACAAGCAGCAGCACGGGGGCGAGCCCGAGCGCGATCCTGGCGGATCGAATCCCTGTCCGGCGAAGCGCAAAGTATATTGTGATCGCAGTAAATACAGCGAAGGCGGGCAGAAGTTCGATCCCATAGCGCGCGTTGTAGTAGGAGAACGGCCACCACGCCGGCACGAAGATCGGAACTCCTCCGTAAGCGACAGACAGCACGTAGAACGGCAACAGGGCCCAGAGCATAAGAAGCGGCCAGAGCCGGAGATCCACGACCAGGACGATGAACGTACCGGTTACCAGCAACGCCACCCAGAACCTCTGCAGTCCGCCTTCTGCCATGTTCATCTCGGCGGATTTCAAGAAGTAACTGAAGGCAACCGGAAGGTCGTTGGAACCGGGATGACCGGGTTGCCCTGCCGTGGCGCTCTTCTGCTCAATTGCCTTTGCCGAGTACGGGCCGTTGGCGAACTCCAGCGGGTTGCGGTAGATGATGGCGTTGTATCCGAGCCAGACCACGGGCGCCGCGGCCGTCAGCAGGACGAACTTCGCAAACGCGAAGCGCAGCGTCGTGCGCTTCCCTCTCCATCGGAGAATCGCGCCCGAGACGGCGGGTCCCGCTGCACCCGCCAGAAACCAGCCGTCGTAACGCGTCAGGCAGGCCCCGGCGAGACACAGGCCGCATTTCACGAGGGACGACCCTGCGGCGTCGGTATCTGAATTAGCCAAAGCCTGCACAAACTCGCTGAAATGAACGACGGTCCAGATGAAGAGCGCGAGATACAACGCTTCGGTCATGGCCGTGGTTTGCAGATAGAGCAGATTGGGATTGGCTGCGTAGATAATTGCTGCCATCCATGCCGCGATTCGCGCCTCAGGCTCGGGTTCCGAGGAGAAACTCAGAGCGCCACGCACCAACCGAAACACGCCGGTCGTTCCCAAAACGTAGGCGCAGACGGATGGAACGGCCCCACCGATTCCGGTCTGCCAGGCTGAAGCAGAGAAAAGAAACGGGATCATCAGCAGATGCGGCAACGGAAGCCAAACCGTGCCTAGCTGCAACAGGCCGGGTGTCTGGGAGTCGAATACTCGGCGGGCAATGTTGATATGGGCAACGGCATCGCCATAGAGCAGAAGATCGCCGTGGCGGAAGTAGAACAGGAACGCGAGCAGAGAAGCGCCAGCCGAGAGTTGGGAAACGAGCGTGGTTTCGCGGTCCCAGCGGTGAGTGGGCCGGGGTCTCATTCCAGGTGGGTAAGTTCGCGGAAGAGTTGAAAACGGGCCTCAATCTCCTCCCGCGTAAGCGATTGCAAGCGCTCCGTACCGAAGCGCTCCACCGCGAAAGATCCCATCACGCCGCCGTAGAAAAGAGCGCGCTTCAGCACTTCGCGGTTGAGCTGCGGCTGGGAGGCCAGATATCCCATGAAGCCGCCAGCGAAAGAATCGCCCGCGCCGGTGGGATCTCTTACTTCCTCAATCGGCAACGCTGGAGCCCGAAAGGGATGGCTGCCGATGCCGAATGCGCCTTCGCGAAAGAAGATAGTGGCCCCGTACTCGCCGTGCTTGATAACCAGTGCCTGCGGCCCCATGGCGAGCACTTTTCTTGCCGCCCGCGGCAGACTCTTGTCTCCGGCCAGCATCTTGGCTTCGCCATCGTTGATCAGCAACACGTTGATCAGTTTGAGCGTCTCCACTAGCTCCGCCCGCGTGCCCTGAATCCAGAAGTTCATGGTATCGCCGCCGGTAAGGCGCACTTTATCCATTTCGAGGCGGACCGCCGCCTGCAGGGTGGGGTGAATGTTGCCGAGAAACAGGAACTTGGAGTCCAGGTACTCGCGCGGAATGTGCGGCTGGAAACGCTCGAAGACGTTGAGCTCGGTGAAATCGGTTTTAGCCTCGTTCAGGCTCTCGTGATACTGTCCGCCCCAGCGGAAAGTCTTCCCTTTGGCATGTTCAATGCCGCGCGTGTCGACGCCGCGTTTGTGAAAAACATTTTCATGCTCCGCGGTGAAATCCTCGCCCACCACTGCCACCACGCGCACCTCGGTAAAGTAGCTGGCGGCCAGGGAAAAATGAGTCGCTGAGCCGCCCAGGATGTCTTCCACCCGCCCGGACGGGGTTGCGATCGTGTCAAATGCCACGGAGCCGACAGCGACGATGCTCATAGCGCAGGTTTGCCTTCCAGATATTTTCCAAGAATGAGTTTCAATTTTTCACGCGTTGCCGGCGGGATCTTGTTACGTTCCGTAATGATGGCGTGGGCGAGCGCGGACCCGCAGGAACAGGCGCGTTCTTCCGGCATGGCGGCGACGGTCTCCCGCACAACCTGACAAGCATTTTCCGCATTCTTCACCAGGACAGCGATAATCTGGTCGACGGTCACCGAATCATGCTGAGGATGCCAGCAATCGTAGTCGGTTACCATCGCCACCGTCACGTAGCAGATCTCAGCCTCCCGCGCCAGCTTGGCTTCCTGCAGGTTGGTCATGCCGATTACGTCCATTCCCCAGCTGCGGTAGAGATTCGATTCCGCCTTGGTGGAGAACTGCGGTCCCTCGATACATAGGTAAGTTCCGCCGCGTTTACCGGTCACGCCCGTCTTTCTACAGGCAGCTTCGACAGCATCCGCCAGTTCTGGACAGATGGGATCGGCAAATGCGATGTGAGCCACGACCCCATCGCCAAAAAAAGTATCGATGCGATGGCGAGTGCGGTCCACAAACTGATCAGGAATCACAAACTCCGTAGGCTTGTGTTCTTCCTTCAGCGATCCCACCGCGGAAATGGAGATAATGCGCTCCACCCCGAGCTGTTTGAAGCCATGAATGTTGGCACGGAAGTTGAGCTCGCTGGGAAGAATTCGGTGGCCGCGGCCGTGACGCGCCAGAAACGCAACCTTGCGTCCTTCCAACCGGCCGAGTACGAACACATCGGAGGGATCGCCAAACGGCGTCTGTTGGCGAAGTTCACGAACGTCCGTGAAACCAGGCATGGAGTACAGCCCGCTCCCGCCAATGATGCCGATCTCCGCCTGTGACAAAAAGCCCTCCTGGGATGTTTGGTAGCAAGCGTGGCCTGGTAGATGAAGAACTGGTGATTATACAGAAGCCAATGACGCAGGCTCGATCAGCAACTACTTCGCTGTCGCCGCTCCGACTAAATCTTCGCGCAGCCGGTCGGTGGTCGGCTGGTCCAGACTCTCGGTGACGAGCACGCTGTCACCCTGGACTTCAATCGCCACTGGGCCCTCTTCGGTCAACCAGGTGTGAGCTCCAGCCAGAGTTTCCAGGTTCGACAGGTCTCTTACCGAGTTGCCTCCGTCTGCGGCAGACTCCTGCACCTGTTGGTAGCGTTTTGCCAGCGACCTGGCATAGATAGCGGCAAACTTCGCGGCGCTCTCCGCATCTGACCAGCGAGAGAAATACAGTAATCCCAGCGTCGCTGCGGGATCTCCCTTAGGGCGGGCGGCATAGTAGTAGCCGCCGCGCCAGTGCGGATACATGGCATGCGAAGCTTCTACTCCGGCGTACTGATCGATGAGGATGGCCACGTCGAATTCGCCCATCGCCCCGACATCGAAGCGGTCGTAATTCTTGAAGTCGGCTTTGAAGTCGGGCAGGCGCAAGGGTTCCAGGCGTTCCCCCGAGAGATAGGTTTGAGGTTCCATAATTTGGCGCGTGGTCCGGGGTGGACTGGCAAAGGCTCCCGCAAAGGCCTTCAGTTGTCCTCCGCTGCGCAGCAATGCCGCTTCGAAGTCCATGCCATAGCGATAAGGAAAGGTTAACTCTTCTTTCAGAAAGATCGGCGCACCCTGGAATTCGGGTGAGTCGGACGTGCCCACCAGCATTCCTTCTTTGAGGGCGTCTGCAATTTGTGGCGCTGCCAGCAGAGACTGCTTAGTCGGCGCCAGCATGTAATCCACGAGCACGACCATGGCCTGTCCTTCCACCACGGCCTGTCGGGCCTCGCTGAGTTCGTCGTTCTCCACGTCCTCGGGCGTGGGATTTTTCTTTTCCTCGAGATCGGCGTCACCGCTCTTCATCCACTTTTCCAACCCAAACGACTGGTCCTGCAAAGCGTGGGTAAGTTCATGCGCCATCACCGGCCGCTGCTGCTCGGCGTCAATCCAATCCAGCAGGTTGACTGTCTTGGTCTTGGGATCGTAGTAACCAGCCACCTGTTCGCGCAGGAGCACCACCAGAAACTTCTGCAGATCGAAGTCACGGGGCAGAAGTCCGAATTTCTTCAGGACCGACTCGGAGCGGCGCAGGCGTTGTGCGTCCTTGTCCTCGGCCATCGATTTTTCCAGATAGGCCACCACCTGGTTGCGGGTGGCGAGCTGACGCTTGACTTCGTGCTTGATCGGAAAGTCACTGTCCTTGCTGACAAAACGCAGAATTTCGTCGACATCGTGAAAGAGCTCTTCGGCCTCTTTTGGCGAGATTTTCTTCTCCGCCTGAGATTGGGTATCGCTGGTGTCCTTCTTTGACTGCGCCGGGCCAGTGTCCACGCCCGGAATCGACTGGTTCGAAGTGGCAGGACTGGCTTGGTCCGTTTGCGCCGGCGTTTGTGCCGCAGCAAACAGCCATAGCCCCAGGATCAGGCAGGACACGAGAAATCGTGCCCTCGACTTCCGATACAATTTCTTGGATTCGATCATTGGATTCTATGTCAGGTGTACCTGAAAAAGACGATCCCCGGCAAACCGCCGGCGAATATTTCCAGAAAGCCTACGAGCTGCAGATGCAAGGCGAGTACCAGCGGGCCATCGAGCTCTATGGCCGTTCCATCGCGGCCTTTCCCACGGCAGAGGCCTACACCTTCCGTGGCTGGACGTATTCGTTCACCGGCGACTACGACCGGGCGATCGCCGAATGCCTGGAAGCGATCAAAGTGGACCCTGAGTTCGGCAACCCTTACAACGATATCGGGGCATACCTGATTGAACAAGAAAAATGGGATGAAGCCATCCCCTGGTTTCAGAAAGCTATGATTGCTCCGCGCTATGAAGCACGGTCTTATCCGTATTTCAACCTGGGCCGGGTGTACGAACACCAGCACAATTGGCAAAAGGCCAAAGAGTGTTATGCGATGGCGTATTCCTTGGACAACCGTTATGTGACGGCGCTGGCAGGATTGCGCAGGCTGAGGGCTATGTTCAACTGATCGCAACGTCGTCAGGTGGTTCTTTCCCAAGGCTGAGGGACTGTCACGGAGGCCATGCCCGCGGCGGTAGCTGCCTGAATACCCATCGCCGTGTCTTCGAAAACCAGGCAGGATTCCGGCGGGACGCCAAGCCGGGCGGCTGCAAGCAGGAATGCTTCTGGATCGGGTTTGCCCTTCTGGTAGTCTCCGGCACAGACCATGCTTTCAAAGCGGTCAAGCAGTTTAACCGTCGTGAGAGACGCCGTCACCGATTCCTTTGTGCTTCCAGAGACAACCGCAAAACGGATGCGGCCATACTCCGCTTCGATGTGCTCAAGAACTTCAGGGACGGCTTTGAGCTGTGGAAGCAACTCGTAGTAGAGACTTTCCTTGCGGTGAGCGACAGTCTCGACCGGCATGTGGAGTCCATGCCTTTCGTTCAAGGTGGAAATAATCTCCGCGATCGGCATTCCTCCCCAAGCGTAAAAGAGCTCTTCATCAAATTCACAATTCCATTCGGCAAGCGCCTGCTTCCAGGCAACGTAGTGCAACGGCATGGAGTCGACGATGGTGCCGTCGCAGTCGAATAGATAGGCTCGAAAAGAACCATCGGGTAGTTTCAGTTTCATGCGTTGGAGCGATTTCCTCTCTTTTTGATTCTATCGCCCCAACGGAGTCACATTCACATAACTGCGATTTTCCCCGCTACCCAATCGCCTACTTCTTTTGTTCCCAGACTTCCGCCAATGTCGGACGTTGTTTTCTTCTGGTGTACCGCTTCCAGCACCGCCGCTTCGGTTTTACTAGCTTCTTTCGTCAAGCCCAAATGCGCCAGCATCATCGCCGCCGTCAAAATCGCGCCAAAGGGATTGGCGATATTCTTTCCGGCAATCGGCGGCGCCGAGCCGTGCACCGGCTCAAACATCGAAGTCTTCCTGGGATGAATATTTCCACTGGCTGCCATCCCCAACCCGCCCTGCAGCCCCGCCGCCAAATCAGTGATGATGTCGCCAAACATGTTGTTGGTGACGATCACGTCGAATTGACGAGGATTGCGCACCATCTGCATACAGAGCGCGTCCACGTACATGTGTTCAGCTTGGATCTGCGGGTATTCGCTGCTCACTTCTTTGAACACGCGCTGCCACAGGCCGCCGGCGTGGGTCATGGCGTTGGATTTGTCGCACAACAGGACGCGCTGGCGCGGCGAACCATCCAGTTTCTGGTGACGCTCACAGTATTCGAAGGCGTAGCGGATGATGCGCTCCACGCCTTTTCGCGTGTTGATGTCCTCCTGGATGGCCACCTCGTCGGGCGTACCTTGCTTGAACACGCCTCCCGCGTCGGTGTAAACGCCTTCGGTGTTTTCGCGTAGGACAACAAAGTCGATATCTTTGGGCTCGATGCCTTTCAGCGGACACAAAGCGGCATCCAGCAGGCGCACCGGGCGAACGTTGGCATAGAGATCCATGCGGAAGCGCATACCCAGCAGAATCTCTTTGGCATGAATGTTGGAGCGCACCCGGGGATCGCCGAACGCCCCTACCAGAATGGCATCGAAATCGCGCTCCAGCATGGCGAAGCCATCCGGCGGGACGGTGACGCCATCGGCGAGATAACGGTCGGCGCCCCAATCGAATTGGGAGGTTTCCACTTCCGCGCCCGACGCTGTCAGAACCTTGACCGCCTCGGGAATCACTTCCTTGCCAATACCGTCTCCAGGAATGATGGCAATTCGTTTCTTCTGGCTCACGGCTGGAAAAGGTACCACACTCGCCGTGCGAACATCACTTCTTGCGCTGCATTTCGTAGTGGAACTTGGCGCCTCTGCCCTCTTGTTTCCAGGTCCATTCTTCGCTGTAGTGGTCGTCGTCGGAGAACAAGTAAACGGCCCGATGCATGTGTCCTGCGGTTGGCGTGGGCAGGTTGGTGGCGTCCAGGAAGTCGAAGGACACGACCTTCAGGTCCGGGGAAATAGTTGCAATCATGCGAGGTTGGTTGCCCGAAGGACAGAAATGGGTCATCAGCAGGCGGTCTCCATCGACGTAGAACAGGCTGGTCATCTCGCCAGAGCCATTGTGGATTTCGCCCATCACCGCAGTGCCGCCGGCCATGAGCTGGTAGGTAACCTGGTTGGTATCACCGCCTGGAGACTTCCCTTCCCATGTCCCCGCCATGGCTTTGAACCGGCCGAGTATCCTTTGCGCGTCCGTTTGCGCGAACAGTGTGGTCGAGGCAAGAATCAACATTGGAATTACGGCCTTGCGAGCTAATTTCATTGTGTCCTCCGCACAACTTTTGCGTCTCGGCGAGTGATCTACCTGCTCCGCACACCCTGTATAATCAGGGGTTACGTTATGAGTTCAATTGCTATTCATAACCAATCGACTCCGGCTGCAGCCGACCCCGGGCAAGTGCGCGCCGAATTCGCTGAACTGGTCTCTGGTTGCGCTGTTTACGATCTCCGCGATCGGGCCAAGATTTCGCTAACCGGGAGCGATCGCGTACGCTGGCTGAATGGCATGATCACCAACAATGTCCGGGATCTGGCGGTTGGCAGCGGTGTCTATGCCTTTCTGCTGAACCCGCAGGGCCATATCCTGGGTGACCTGTATGCGCTCAATCGCGGTGGGTCTCTGCTCGTCGATACCGGCCGGTCGCAGGTGGAAAAACTGCTGGCAACCTTCGAGCACTACATCATCATGGACGACGTCGAGGTCGTGAACCTCGGCGAAGAGATGCCGTCGATCGGAGTTTCGGGTCCTAGAGCCGGGGCAGCGCTTCGCGCCGCGGGATTCGAATTCGCGGATTTGGAACTGCTGCATTTTGTCGAGACGACCTGGCAAAACATCCCTCTCACCGTCTTGCGCAACGACAACCCTAGCGTGGAATCGTACGAGCTTTGGCTGCCACGGGATCGGTACACAGAAGTTTGGGATGCGCTCACGGGATCGGGGTTCAAAACGGTGGGCGCGGCGGCGGTTGAATTACTGCGCATCGCGTGCGGCATCCCGCGCTACGGCCAGGACATTCGCGAGCGTGATTTGCCCCAGGAGACCGAGCAACAGCGAGCCTTGCATTTCAACAAAGGATGTTACATCGGGCAGGAGATTGTCGAGCGTATCCGCTCACGGGGAAACGTTCATCGCAAGTTCAGCGGATTTGAGGTTCGGGGTGCGCTGCCTGCGCCTGGCACGAAGATTCAAGTCGAGGGCAAGGATGCTGGCGAGGTTACCAGCGCGGCCTCCCTGCCGGCGACAGATGGCGATCATGGCGTAGCTCTAGGCTACATCCGGCGCGAAATGGCGATTCCGGGCAAGGAAGTCCAGGCAGGCGACATCCGATTATCGGTCGCACCTCTGCCTTTCACTCAGTATCTCGGCGGGCAAACCGCGAAGGATTGAAACCACCATGCCTGAAAAGAAACAGGAAAGTTTTACCGTAACCGATCGACGATTGTTTACCTCTGAAGGTGAAGTTCGCGAAGAGGTTTCTCCCGAGGAGGTCCCCGTGACTCCCGAGCCGGAAGCGGCGGCGCCGGCATCCCCAGCGGCCTCCCTTCCTCAACAGGAGCGCGAGATCCCACCCGCTCCCAGCGCCGCGGAGCAGCAGCAGCAGGCGGACGCCTACCGCAAGTCCGCGAAGGATCTGGATGCTCGGGTGGAGCTCAGCGGACACTCCTCGAAAGAACTGGAGATGACCTTCGAGCGCTTTATGGCTTCGCTGTACATGAGTGCGATGCTCCAGCTCGGGCTGATGCATGAACAAGGCGGCGAGCCGCGAATTGACCTGATCGGTGCGCGACAAACCATCGACACGCTCAGCCTGCTTTCGGAAAAGACCAAGGGCAACCTGACCGGCGCCGAACAAGCCTTCCTGCAGAACTGCCTCTACGAGCTGCGCATGGCTTACGTAGAAGTGACGAACGCACTGTCACGCCCACAACCGGCTCCTGTCCAGAAGACCGGGACCGCGCCACGATGAAGGCTCGGCTCACCGTGCTGGGTAGCGGCACGTCCATGGGCGTTCCCACCATCGGTTGCGACTGCGAGGTGTGCCATTCTGCCGACCCGCACGACCGCCGCACCCGCCCGTCAGTATTGATCCAATACAACGGTAGGTTTGTCCTGATCGACTCGACCCCGGATTTCCGCGAGCAGGCGATTCGCGAGCGAATCCGCCAACTGGACGCTGTGATCTATACCCATGCGCACGCCGATCACATTCTGGGCATCGATGACCTGCGGCCGCTGAGCTTTCACCACAAACCCAACAAGCTGCCGCTTTACGCCCGGCCGGAGGCGGCGGACTTCATACGCACCATGTTTCGCTACATTTTTGATGCCGATTACAAGTTCGGTGGACTGCCGCTGGTCGAACTACATCCGATTCAGGGGCCTGTGGAATTGTTCGGAGCACACTTCGAACCGGTTACCGTGATCCATGGAGAAACTGAGATCCTGGGTTTTCGCTTTGGCACAGCCGCTTATCTGACCGACCACAGCGAGGTTCCCGAAGCTTCTCTGGGAAAATTACGGAATCTTGACATTCTGTTCCTGGATGCGCTGCGACACACGCCGCATCCTACGCATTCCACCGTGGAGAACTCGTTGCGCATCGTGGAGATCCTCAAGCCGAAACGGGCTTTCTTTACGCATATCTGTCACGATTTGCCGCATGAAGCCACCAATGCGACCCTTCCGCCGAACGTGCGTCTCTCTTTCGACGGCCTGAAGCTGGATTTTGAAATTTAGGCTGGCTTCGCTCGGGAACGGACGGAGCCTGCTGCGATGTTTTCTTTGAAATGCTGGTTTTTCACAAACTCGAAGACGTTCCCATAGATTTCGGGCCGACGGTGCTGAGCGTCGGAAACTTTGACGGCGTGCATCGCGCCCATACCAGCGTGCTGAGCGACATTGTGCAGCGCGCCCGGGAATTCGGATTTAAGTCGCTGGCGGTCAGCTTCGAGCCGCATCCGTTGCGCATCCTGCGCCCCGATGCCGCCTTCAAGCTGATCACGCCAACGCCCGAAAAGGTCCGACTGCTGGCCTCTACCGGCCTCGATGCCACCCTTTTGCTTCCCTTCACCCGCGATCTTTCTCTGCTGACGCCGCAGCGCTTCGCCCATGACGTCCTGAAGAAGGCTCTGCACGCCCGCGAAGTGCACGAAGGATACAACTTCCGTTTCGGACGTAAGGCGGCCGGCGATGTGAACCTGTTGGCGGAGCTCGGACAGAAACTGGGTTTCGCGGTAAAGGTTTATTCCGAGTTGAAGCTACGCGGCGAACCGGTTTCGAGCAGTCACATCCGCAAGCTGCTCGAAGCCGGCCGCGCCAGCCGGGCTCGCCACCTGCTTGCCCGTCCGTTCAGCATTCTTTCGACCGCCGGCCGCGGCCGTGGTTACGGGTCGAAGTATACGGTGCCCACCATCAATCTGAGCCGCTACGAGGAACTGGTGCCCAAGGACGGCGTCTACATCACCCGCACCCGCGTCGGCGGGGAATGTTTCGACTCGGTGACCAACGTCGGGGGCCGTCCCACCTTCGGCGCGGAATCTTTCGCCATTGAGACTCACCTGCTGAATTTCCATGCCATCGACCTCACCCCGGAGACCGAAGTCGAGATTCATTTTCTGCAAAGGTTGCGCGACGAAATCAAGTTCCCCTCCGTCGAAGCTTTGCGCGAGCAGATCGCGAGGGATGTCAAGAAGGCCCGACGCTATTTTCATTTACTGAAAGCCGGGCAACCGCCCGAGGCATGATCCGGTCCCAATCACGGCCGAGTCACTCCATGGGCTCGACCGGGGGGATGGCTTGTCGCAATCGGTCCGGCAACTGCACCATGACAATCGCCGCCAATACCAGCACAATTCCAAAGGTCTGTTGCAGACGCAACCGTTCTCCCAGAACGATGGCGGCAATCACGATGGAGAAAACCGGCTCCAGGCAACCGACCACCACGGCTCGAGTCGGCTCCAGGTGCTGCAAGCCGGCGAAATAGAAGGCAAACGGCCCGAGGACGGAGATGAGGGAGAAAATAAACAGCAACAACCACTGGCCCTCGGTGTAGTGTGCGGCAACAATCTTCCACGGCGGGTTGACAATCAACCAAAACAGCGACGCGCCGAGAATCACGTACAGCAGTACGATCCAACGGTCGTAACGAGCCAGGATGCTGTGTCCGCCAATGTTATAGAAAGCAAAAGAAAAGGAGGCTAGCAAGGCTCCGACCACGCCCAGGAGATCAAGACGAAATCCTCCCGTTCGAAAGATTCCGATGACCAGCGCGATTCCCGCCAGAGCGACGCCCACCGCCAGCACGCGCTGCAGGGTCGGCTTCTGCAGGCCCCGCGCTGCCGAATACAGCAGGATCCACACCGGCGCTGTGTATTGCAGGATGATGGCGGTGGCCACGTTCGTCCGTTGGATCGCCAGGTAATAAAAGTAGTTGGAGACAGCCACTCCCAAAACTCCCAGGAGGAACATCCGTCCGAGGTCCGCTGCCGGAAGGTACAGACCACGGCGTCCGCGCACGGCCAGAAGCACGAACAGAAGTACGACAAAAGAAAATGTGGTCCGGCTCTGAGAGAGAATCAGCGGGTCGATGGGGTGGAGAGCCTGTCCGCTGAGCGGTCCGTGCTCGGTGAATACAGCTCGGCCCAAAGTGGCCGACACGCCCCACAAAAAAGTGGCGCTGGCGATGTAGATGTATCCGCGAAGAGGATGTGGTCGCGTCAGCAAGCAGATGGCGCAATCTGGAAGCGAGAACGATATTATGCCGCGTACTCGATCGTGTAACTGATCCTGGCGGTCTGGTTCAGCATGGCGGCCACGGAACAATACTTCCCCTCAGATAGCCGCACCGCATCTTCGACTGCCTTGTGCGAAACTTTGCCTCCGACCGTATAGACCAGTCGAATTTCAGTATAGACAGTTGGCGGATTGGGCGCGCGTTCGGCCTCAGCCCGGACTTCGAAGCTGGTAAAGGGCTCGCGTTTCTTCCGCAGGATGCTGGCCACGTCATAGCCGGTGCATCCACAGAGGCCGATTAGTACCAGTTCCATTGGGCTATTGCCGGTTTTCTTGTCGCCATCCACCCGGATCTTGTGCTGGCTGCTGGCAACACCTTCAAATTGCTGTTCCGTGATCCAGGTGACTTGAGCTTCGGTCATAACGATTTCCTATCTTCGGTTATCGGTCTGCGGTTCGGGGTGGATCAATACGCGGAACAGCTCCGGCGCGGCCTGCTTGAAACGAATCTCGAGTTCGGTCTGAACGTCGTGTACGCGCGAAAGCGGGAGATCGTCGGAAAACGTGCAGTGGCAGGAAACGTATAGCCGCCCGCGCACGAGTTTGACCTCAACCTCGTGAACGTCCAAGACTTCGGGAAAGTCCGATACAATCGCCTTCAGTTTTTTCTCCAGGGCAGCGTCTCGCACAATCTCGTCCCCGGTTTCGATGGTCGCGGGCTCACTTTCGATGTGGGTGAGGATCGACGTGATCTCCGGAACGTCGCTGCGTATCTCCGACTCCAACAAGCTTACGCGGTCGTGAGCCTCCTTCAGACTCAAGCCTTCGTCGAGTTCCAAATGCTGCTCCACGTGCAGCCGGCCTTTGAGATCCTGGACGCTGACATCGTGCACGTTGAAATTATGGCGTGTGGCCACGGCACGAACCCGGTCGAAGATGTTTTCCCGCCGCGCCGGCCGCGGAATGGAGTGAACCACCACGTCGGCATCGGGCAACACCTTGTGAACCGCCGCGGTCACCGCATCGACCACCTGCTCCGAGTGCTGGAAGGTTACGTTGCGCGCCAGCCCGATCGAGAGATCGGCGAAGTAACGATTGCCTGCCCTGCGGATACGAACTTGATCGACTTCGAGTAGGCCGTCCACGTTCTTAATCGCAGCCAGAATACTGCTGCGAACGCCCGAGGGCGCCGCGTCGAGCAAGGCATCGATCGTCTTCCGAGCCAGCCTGGAGCTGACGTAGACCACGACTCCAGCGACAAACAGCGCCGCCACCGGATCGGCATCCCGCAGCCATCCGACTCCGTATCTACGTCCGAGCTGAACCAGCACCAGTCCCAGAACAACTATGCCGCTCGACCAAATGTCGGTGGAGAAGTGCAGGGCATCGGCTTCCAGAGCCTGGCTGTCATACTTGGCCGCGATCCGGCCCAGAGCCCTCGATCGCCAGAAATCGACAGCCATGGAAGCGAACAGAACCAGAAAAGCTGTGATGCTAGGTTCTATTTCCACGTGATGGTAGAAGAGCCGCCGAACCGCCTCGTAAACAATCCAGACACAGGTCAGGAGGAGAAGCCCAGTCTCGATAAAGGCCGAGAAATTCTCGATCTTGCCATGCCCGTACTGATGATCAGCGTCGGCCGGCTTGTCCGAGACCCTCACTGAGAAGAACGTAACCACGGCGGCAACCAAGTCCAGCCCAGAGTGGGCGGCTTCGGATAGAATGCCCAGGCTCCCGGTCGCCAGTCCAACCACGATTTTCAAAACCGTAATGGCCAGGGCCGCAAGCACGGAATTGCCCGCCACCGCTCGCTTTTCCGTGCGCATCGAACTCGGACTGTAGACCATGGTGGCTTGGGCCATAACGCATTATCGCCGCATCCGAGTCTGAACGCCAAGCCCTTCAGTAATAGGGTATTTACCGGCCACGCCGACTGTGTCACCCGGTTTGTGCTAGGATTTTGCTTCACAGTTCGTTCGATCCCCTCTGGAGGAATCTCAGCTATGACCCGATACGCGGTGGTCTGTCTGTTGCTTGGAACGCTGGCCTGGGGCCAGGCAGCGCAATCGAATCCGGCGCCTGCGCCGGAGAAAGAAAACTCGCCGGCCGCTGAACCCCAACCTCCTGCAGAGCTAGCGCCCGATACGCCGGTAATCACCATCAACGGGCTGTGCGAGAATCCGCCGGCGGATAAATCGGAGGCCACGAACTGCAAAACCGTGATAACCCGTGCCGAATTTGAAAAGCTGATTGATGCGATTCAACCGGCCATGCCGGCTCGTGTCCGCAAGCAGTTCGCAAACAATTATGCCCGTGCGCTGGCCATGTCAGAAAAGGCGGAGCAAATGGGCCTGGATAAGGGACCAACCTTTGAAGAGCACATGAGGATCGCCCGCATCCAGGTTTTGAGCCAGGCGTTCAACAAGTCGATTCAGGAAAAGGCAGCCCAGATCTCGGACAAGGAAATCGAAGACTACTATCAGGCCAACACCGCAAAATTTGAACAAGCCGAGCTGGACCGAATCTACGTTCCAAGAACCCATCAACCGCCGGCCTCCGGGACCAAAGCCGGTTCCGCCGCGCAAACCAAGGACCAAAACGATTCTCCAGCGGCCATGAAGGCCGAAGCCGACAAGTTGCACGACCGGGCCGTCGCCGGCGAGGAACCCGGCAAGCTGCAGGCGGAGGCATACCAGGCGGCGGGGATTAAAGCCGGCGCGCCCAACGCCGGCATGGCGAAGGTCAGGCGCAGCACCCTGCCACCCAACCAGGTTCTGATAATGGACTTGAAACCCGGAGAAGTTTCCGCCGTGATCGCGGATCAGAATGGCTATTACATCTATAAGATGAAGTCCAAGGAAGTTCTCTCTCTAGAACAGGCTCGGGAAGAAATCAAGGGCACCCTGCGTTCGGAACGCATTCAGGAAGCGATGAAATCCGTCCAGGAAGGTGCAACACCCGTTCTGAATGAAAGCTATTTTGCGCCTGCGCCGCCGCCATCCTTGATGGCGCCGCGGCCGGGAACGGCAGGCACGCCTAAGGCAAACGATCCCGACGACTAAATGGCCACAACGAATCCAACGGTCCTGATTACGGGAATTTCCGGCAATCTAGGATTGCGGCTATTGCCGCTGCTGGCGGACCATCGCGTAATCGGAGTGGATCTGAATCCGCCGCGAACCCACCACCCGGTGGAGTTCGTCAGTATGGATTTCGGTAAAGAAGAATCCTGCCGGGACTTGTTCCTCTTGCTGCGGCAATCCCGTCCTTCCGCCGTGCTTCATCTGGCGTTTGTCATCGATCCCATACGGACCGGAGTGCTCGACCTCGACCGCATGTGGCAGATCAATGTGGCGGGAACGGCGCGAGTGATGGAAGCCATCACCGAGGCTAATCGCGAAGACGCGGCCGTGGGAAAATTTCTCTATCTCAGCAGCGTCTCCGCTTACGGTTCCGATCTACCGGAGGCGGTCACGGAAGATTTCCCCCTCGGTGGCCACACCCTGCCTTACGCGATTCACAAGCGGGAGTCCGACAAGGTCGTCCAGCAGCGCGCGCCAGCTTTGCGGGGATGCAGTGTCTACATGCTGCGCCCGCACATTTTTGCCGGCGCCAGTATGGAGAATTACCTGGTGGGAGCGTTTCGCGGCACACCCAACAGCCGTCGCCACTGGGGAGAAAAATTGCGCGCCGG
The DNA here is from genome assembly GCA_049582765.1 of Terriglobales bacterium. Lineage (GTDB taxonomy): Bacteria > Acidobacteriota > Terriglobia > Terriglobales > Acidobacteriaceae > JBAUUQ01. The sequence continues at coordinate 38,154 of JBAUUQ010000036.1, read as the reverse complement.
GGGAAAGCGTCTTCCGGTCCTTTTACCTTTCGGAAAACGGTACTTGCAGAATAAGATTCAGTTCGTTCACGTCGACGACATGGCGCGGCTGCTGGCATACATTGTGCGCAAGAGCGAGCCGGAACCGCAGCGCCTGACTGTGATGAATGTCGCCGGTCGCGGTGAGCCTTTGACCTTCGCCGACTGCATTCGGATGGGGGGCGCCAAACTGATTCGTGTGCCGGGGAAGTGGGGCTTTCGTCTGGTTTTGCAGTTTGCCTGGAAATCCGGAATCTCCGCCATTCCACCCCAGGCTGTTCCCTACATGACCGGCGAATACACCATGAATATCGGACGACTGCGCACGTTCCTGGCCGAGGATTACGCGAACGTAATTCGCTATACCGTCTCGGACGCGTTCGCCGATTGTTTTGCCTCTGACAATTCCGCCGCTGCGCAACCGTCCGTGACCGTCTGAATCACTTTTTTCCCTGAAACAAACCGGCAATTCCAAAGGTGTAGGGTGTCCACGAAGCGTGCTGAAATCCCTCACGTCGCATTCGCTCCAGCATTTCCCCGGGGCTGGGAAATCTAGCGACGGAGGCGGGTAAATACTCGTAGGGACCGCGCACGCCGGAAATTGCGGTACCGACGACCGGCAACACCCGCCGAAAGTAAGTCCGGTAGGCCAACCCTATCAACCCCTGGGGCTCGCCGAAGTCGAGAATGCCGCACTCCCCTCCCGGCCGCAGGACACGCAAAATCTCGCGCAAGCCGGCATCGTAGTCGGCGAGATTGCGGAATCCGAACGCCGTCGTTACCAGGTCGAACTGGCCGTCGGAGAACGGCAGATGCAGCGCATCCGCCTCGATCCAGCCGGGCGACGGCCCTCTCGACTTCCCGTAAGCCCGCTGCAGCATGGCATGAGAAAAATCTGTACCCAGGATGGTGGCGCCGGAGTTCGGCGCCAGCCGCTGTAACGCGAACGTCATGTCGCCGGTGCCGCAGCAAAGATCCAGCGCCCGCGTCCCCGGTCGAGAAAGAATCGAGGCGAATGTGCGCGCCACCCGACGCCACCACAACCGGTCCACGTTCAACGAAAGCATGTGGTTGAGCAGGTCGTAACGCGGTGCAATCGATGTGAACATCTCCCGCACCGTGCGTGCTGCCGATTGCGCATCGCTGGCACCGACCGGGGCAGCGCCGGTCACAATAGTTTTAGTTTGATCGCTCATTGGTGATGAGAACACTAGCCTTCCGTGGCGAGCAGCTCACCCGCAATAAAGGCACTCACTCCGACACTCGCCGCAATCGATCTACCGCGGTGATGATCGCTTTCTCTGGCACATTGTTCACGATCTCGACCCTGCCGATCGTCCGAGGCAACACGAAGTGCACCACACCATTTTGAGTCTTCTTGTCCCCGCGCAACAGCCGCACAATATCCCGGGGGCGGGCGGTGACTTTCGGCAGGGGTCCCAGGCGCAACACAGCGTCGACAATTTGCCTACCAACTTCACCATCAGAGGCCGAAACCTCGACCGCAATGTTCGCGGCCGCAATCATTCCCCAGGCTACTGCTTCGCCGTGCAAGAAGCGCCGATAACCGGACTCGGCTTCGAGTGCGTGACCAATGGTGTGACCGAGATTCAGGACGCGTCTGAGTCCACCCTCGCGCTCGTCTGAGGACACCACCTCCGCTTTGAGTTGCACTGCTTCCGAAATCACCCATTCGAGCGCCGCTGGATCGCGGCGCAAGGCAGAGATATTCGTCGTCTCCAGCCGGCTGAAAAGTTCCGGCCTGCCGATTACCCCGCATTTCAATACCTCGTACAATCCGGCGCGAAATTGACGCTCGGAGAGCGTGGCACAGACCGCAGGATCGATCAGCACCGCCAGCGGCTGATGAAAGGTTCCCAGAAGATTCTTTCCTGCCCGAAGGTTCACCCCGGTTTTGCCACCGATCGCGGCGTCCACCTGGGCCAACACGGTGGTCGGAATTTGCACCACATCCACGCCGCGCATGTAAAGCGACGCCAACAATCCGGTTACGTCGCCAATCACCCCGCCGCCAAACGCCACCAGGACTGAATTTCGTTCCGCTCCCAACCGGGATAACTTCTCCGCCAGTTGTTCAACGGTTGCCAGTTTTTTGTGACGCTCGCCATCCGGCATCTCCACCGTCTTTGGCTGGAAACCTGCCTCGACGAGTGAAGCTGTCAACTTCTTCCCCCATCGCCGGCGCACGGGGGGAACGGTCACCACGAACACCGCGGGCGTGCGCGCGGTGCCCAGTAGCTGGCGCAGCTCAACGCCCGCCCGCCCCAGCAGGCCGTGGCCAATCACGGCTTCGTAGGGGCGCGGCTGTACCGCAATGTTCACACGGATCATTCGATCTCAATCATAACGTAAGCCTCATCCCGGTCTGCTGACCAGCTGCGGGATGCCAGAGAACCGGCACGGGATGGAGCGATGTGGTCAGGCTCCTTGCTTCCGGGGATGCAGAATCGATGCCAGCATTGAGATGGCCAACGCTCCCGCCACCACTCCTAGCGCCGCCAGGGTTGGGATCGGAAAATAGTTGGCAGCCAGCATCTTGGCCCCGATGAAGATGAGAACCACGGACAAGCCGTAGTGTAAGTAATGGAAGACTTCCATCATGCCGGCCAGCACGAAGTACATGGAGCGCAAGCCCAGAATGGCGAACACATTGGACGTATAAACGATGAACGCATTCAAGGTGATGGCCAGTACGGCAGGAATGGAGTCCGTCGCAAACAGCAGGTCGGTGGTCTCGACCACCACCAACACGATCAGCAGCGGCGTTGCATACAATCTTTCCCGGCGCACGAAGAACCTGGCGCCTTCATAGTCCTCGGTCACCGGCATCCATTTGCGAAATAGCCGCAACACCGGGTTCTTCTCTGGCTCCAGCGCGGCGTCCTTTTGACCAAACAAACGGACTCCGCTGTATACAAGAAATGCGCCAAAGATGTACGTGACCCAGTGAAACGTCCGGATCAGTTCAATTCCCGCCACGATGAAGACTCCACGCATTACCAGTGCACCCAGAATCCCCCAAAAGAGCACCTTGTGCTGGTGATCCGCCGGCACCCGGAAATAACGAAAGATCAGAAGAAAAATGAAGAGATTGTCAACGCTGAGCGAAAGCTCAACGATGTAGCTGGTGGTGAATTCTACGGCTGCATCGCGTCCATGCCAGAAGTACACCAGCACCGCGAAGGCGATCGCCAGGACGATCCAGGTCACGCTCCAGGCCACAGCCTCACGAAACTTGATCAGGTGGGCGGGACGGTGAAAGACCCACAGGTCGAGGGCCAACATTGCCAGCACGAAAAGGTTGAAGAATATCCAGAACAGTAGCACTCGAAACCCCGGCAACGATCTCTACTCTTGCTTTTCTCTCCCCCGCTTGCCGCTCTCCCACTCCTGCCAGAGGAAAGAGCTTTTCAGCTCTTCATCCAAATGGGTTTCCCGCAAGGTCTGTTCAACCTCCTCGTGATTCAAGCGCGGCCCCAGCCGCTCCGGGGCTTCGGCTAATGCGAATGTGACCCCCGCAGCTTCGCCAACATGCTTCTTGAGCGCCGCTAAATCCACCTTGTCGAAGGTGTCCGACGTGGCGTGATAGTTGATCAGGTAGTTGGCTTCCTCCTGGTTGGCGACCAATGTGGGCACGCCTTCCAGCATGAAGTCAAAGTTGTCGGTACCCGTGCTGGCGTCGGTGGTGAACCCAGTTCCGGCGACCGTACTCACCCGAGAGAGCAGTCTGGTGGCGGCGCCCACCAGATCCTTACGTCCCGCCAGAGAGAAGCCCGTCAGGCGTCCGATTCCGTCATCAAACACAACCACGCCAGCCGCTTTATCCATCTCACCGCGGTGGGCTCTCACGTAGGAGAAGGATCCCACCAACCCTTCCTCCTCACCGGAGAAAAGAATGAACCGGATACTGCGTCGCGGGCGAACTCCAGAATCCCTGATGGCCCGCAGCGCGTCGATTACCAGTGCTGCATTGCAGCCGTTGTCCAATGCTCCGGTGCCCAGGTCCCAGGAATCGAGGTGAGCTCCCAGCACCACAAATTCGTCGGGCTTTTCGCTACCCCGCAATTCGGCGACGACGTTGGCGCTGGTGACCGGTCCTGTGATGTGATTCGGAATGGAGAGGTCCGCGGAGAGTTTCTGTCCGGAGGCCAGCAGCCGCACCATGCGGCCGGCATCTTCCCGCGACAACAAAATCGAAGGAATGCTGTCGATCTCTCCTTCCACCGCATTGCTGTGGCGGTAGAGCAGACCGTGCGGACGCGTGGACTGGAACGCAACCGCCAGCGCCTTAGCTTTGACCGCACGATCCACGACTCGCCGAGCATTGGAGTATTCCGCGTCCAAATCATCCCAGGTGCGCATCTCGTCGGACTGGATGAGCAGAATCGATCCGGCCGCATTCTTGGCTTTGGCGAAGTCTTCCGCGGTACCCTGGCCGACATCGATCACCGGGACGTGGTGGGCCGGGGCGAGTGCCGGAGTCCAGGCTCGGGATATCGCACGCACACGAAATCGCTCCGGCGTGACGATCGTCATTTCTGTGTTGCCCTCAGTCCAGCCGGCTCGAATGGTGAAAGCTTCGGTGTGAACCTGGTCCGCTCCCGCAGCTTTGAATGCATCCACACCCCATTGCACCGCCGCTTGCATTGCCGGTGTCCCGGGGACTCGTCCTCCCACCTGATCGGTGAGCCGCTCCAGGTTGGTTTCAAGATGCGAGGGCTTTAGAGCCTCCGCGGTGACGCGATCGATGGCGTTCTGCGCCATGGCTGGCATGGCCAGAATCAGCAGCAGAAAAATAAACGATTTCGCGGTTCGCATAGAGTCTTGAATTAGAAATGAAAATTGAACAAAGCGGAAGAGCAAAGACCTACGCAGAAGTCGCGGAGAAGGCTGAGCACGGCGCCAGCCTGGTACGAACGGGCTCGCGCCGACATTACTTCTTGTCCAGCATCCGCACAGCTTGCAGCGTCACCATGCCCACGATTTCGAGGCTCTTGGGGCTGAGTTTGTCGATGGTGTCCTGGGTCGTGTGATGGAAAACGTTGTTGTAGCCGTAGTCGAGGTCAATCAAATCGGCAGAAGGCACACCGCGCTGCACGAAGGGAGCGTGGTCATCCTCGACCAGGATGGTGCGGCCGAAGAAATGCGACTGGTATCCGAGGCTCGTGGCTGCCTGATACACCAGGTCTTCCAGCCACGGAGTGGATTCGGTGTCGTGTTCGATGTTGAGATCGGCATCGCCGATCATGTCTTCGAGGAGAAAGGCTTTGATCCTCTTGATCGTTCCGTCGTCCTGCCATTTTTGCGCCAGGTGCCGCACGCCGTAAAGGCTCTCCGGGTCATACCATGGCAGTTTCATGGATTCTTCCGCATCATCCCACAGCAGCCAGATACTGTAGCCGTCGCGCTTCTTGCCGCGCAGCTGATTGGCAATCTCCAGCAGCAGCGCGCTCGAGGATGCACCGTCATTTGCCCCGATATAGGGGGTGTCGCGCAGCGGATAGTTGGTGTCGTAGTGGCTGGCAATCACAATGATCCCGTCGCGCGTGCCGGGAAACTTTGCCAGGATATTGTGCACTGGAAACCTTCCGTCGGACGTGTCGATGGTGAAGAAATCTTCCTCGATCGTGTGGCCTTTGAGGTGAGAGAAGATGTAATCCTCCACCTTCTTGTGATTCGCGCTCCCGATCGGACGCGGGCCGAAGGCAACAATCTCCTTCACGTATTGCATGGCTCGGGCGGAATCAAACTTCGGAAGCCCTCCGGGATCGGCCGGCAACGGGGACGTCTGCGTTTCCGTGGGAGCGGGGGACACGGCCGAATTCGCGTTGGTCACAGCCGCAGCCGCATCCTTCTGCTTGGAGCAGGCAAGGCAGGTCAGGAAACAAGTCAGGCAGAGAACCCTAAAGACTCTCATATCACTTGCGCGACTGCCGGGCCTTTCTCTGCTTGGGATGAACCAAGTAAGCGATTCCAATGCTGATCAGGTAGAGCGCGATCATGGGAGCGGCAAAGATGCACATGTTGAGAATGTCCGTGGTCGGCGTAAGGATGGCCGCAATGATGAAAATCACCAGGATGGAGTAACGTACGTTGCGCCACATCCAGCCGGCGCTCACCACCCCCATCAGCGCCAGGAAGAAGATCAGGATCGGCAGCTCGAACACCAGCCCCAAGCCAAGAATCACGGTTAGAAACAGGTCCGTGTACTCGTGGATTGTGATCATCGGCTGAAACTGTTTACCGTAGCCGATCAGGAATTCCAGAGCTGCGGGATAGACCAATTTGTAGCCGAAGTATCCGCCCGACAAGAACAGCCCTACGGTCGAGAACATGAAGGGCATTACATAGCGTTTTTCATTCCGGTATAGCCCGGGGGAGACAAAAAGCCATAGCTGGTACAGCACGAACGGACAGGCAACGAACAGGCCCGCCAAAGCTCCCACTTTCAAGTAAAGGTTAAAGGGATCGGTGGGGTTCAGATAGACCAGGGTCTGAGGCATGCCGTTCTTCTGCAGCGCCTCCATGATCGGTCTCTGCATCCAGCCTACGATCTTTTCCGCATAACCCCAGCAGGCGAAGAAGCCAACCGCCACAGCCACGATGGAATAGATAATCCGGCGCCGCAGCTCTTCCAGATGTTCCAGAAAGCTCATAGCGGGTAAAGTGGGCTCCGCGGGTTTATCCGAGGGGAGTTCAGCCGCCATCTCAGGCATCGGGAGCAGCTTTCAGGAGGGGATGCGGTTCAGCGGTAGCCTCCGGGCTTGATTCGGAGCCGGCGGTTACCGACCCCATCGGCGGCTGCGCTGGGGGGAGAATCTGCTGGCGTTGGGTTTCCAGCTCGAGTTGCGAGATCTCGGATGCGATCTGGGCTTTGAATTCATTGGAAGCGCGCTTGAACTCGTTGAGCGCTTTGCCCACTGTCCGCGCGATCTCCGGCAGTTTCTTGGGCCCGAAAAGCAAATAAGCCAAGACCACCAGAACGAGAGTTTCCGAGAACCCCATGTACCTCATCATACTGCCGGGGCGCATTGGCAGCAATGCGTGCAGAGACATCCTGGAGACATCGCAGATTTCTCCTTATGTTGACCAATTCACACTTTTCGCCGGCCAGGAAAACCCAACCAACCGGGACAGGCCTTTGAACTAAAGGTCATGGCCCGGCGAGTACCGAAGTTCCACCTCCGGGCGCGCATCACTGAATTTGCCGCGAAAAGAAGCCGATCTGTTACCCGGTAGAACCACCACACCAAATACACCATGTTCTCGCCTGCCAGCATAGAGCAGTGGAGCGGAGCACTCTTCGGAGTCCTCGTCGTGCTGTTGATCTACCAACAAGTGCGGATCAACCGGATTCTGCGGGAATCGGCCAGGCGCGAGGAGCTGTTTCGCATCGTGGCCCAGAATGCGGCGGACATGATCGCGTTGGTAGACGTAAAAGGCCGTCGTCTCTATAACAGTCCGGCGTACGAAAAGGTTCTCGGTTACTCCATGGAGGAGTTGGGGGAGACCTCGGCGTTCGAGCAGATCCACCTGGACGACCGCTACAAAGTGCTGGAGGCGGCCCGGGAGGCTCGTAACACCGGTGTGGGCAAGACTCTGCAATACCGCATCCGGCATAAGAACGGCACCTGGCGAATCCTCGAATCGAACGCCAGCACGATCAAGAACGAACAGGGGGACGTAGTAAAGCTGGTAATCGTCAACCGCGACATTACGGAACGAAAGCGCGCCGAAGAGGCGCTCGAACACAATTCATTTCACGACAGCCTTACCGGCCTGCCCAATCGCCGTCTCTTCCTCGACCGGCTGCAACGTTCGTTCGTCCGCGCGCAACGTAACCCCGGCTATCAATACGCGGTCCTGTTTGTAGATGTCGACGGCTTCAAGCAAATCAATCACGCGATGGGTCCGGCTGCCGGTGATCAGGTAATTATGGAGGTCGGCAGGCGTCTGGCCACATGTTTGCGCCTCGATGACACCGTAGCCCGGCCGACGGGAAAACTTCCTTCCGACGACGCCCTCCTGTCGCGGTCGGGCGGTGACGAATTCACCATCCTGCTCGAGAACATCAAACATCCGAGCGATGCCTTGCGCGTCGCGAAGCGTATCCAAGGGGCAATCGGCGCGCCCCTCCTGCTGGAAGGTAAGACGGTTGCGACGCCAGCAAGCGTGGGCATTGCGCTCAGCGACCCATCGCAGCAACAACCAGAGGATCTGCTGCAGGAAGCGGAGACTGCCATGCGCCGCGCCCAGGCTCTGGGGGGATCACGCTGTGAAGTGTTTGATGAAGGCATGCATACCCGGGCGGTAAACCGTCTCAAGCTGGAAACCGAGCTACGAACCGCCTTCGAGCGCTCCCAGTTCAGGGTCTACTATCAGCCTATCGTTAAGCTGGAGAACCGGCAGATTGTGGGCTTCGAGGCGCTGGTCCGCTGGAACCATCCCGAGCAGGGCGTCATCTCGCCGTACAAGTTCATCGAGGCTGCCGAGGATATGGGTTTGCTGGTTTCCGTCGGGAAGTGGGTGATCGCAGAGGCATGCAGACAGATGTCGGACTGGCAGTCCCGCTTTCCCTCCGCCGCGCTGTATATGACGGTAAACGTCTCCAGCAAGCAGTTTGCACATCCCGACCTAATCAATGACATACGGACCGCGTTTCAGGAGATTCGCCTCGACCCCACCAAGCTGCAAATCGAAATCTCCGAGGGTGTCGCGATGGCGGATCCCAAGTTGACCTCGAACGTCCTGTCCCAACTGAAGCATCTCGGCGTACGGATCAGCATCGATGACTTCGGCTCAGCATACTCCTCTCTGAGCTGGATGCGGCGGTTCCCGATCGATGTTTTGAAAATCGACCGCTCCCTGGTGGACAGCATGCTGACCGATCGTGCGAGTTCTGACATTGTTCAGCTCATTATCACCCTGGCCCATGGCCTGAACCTGAAGGTCATCGCGGAGGGGATTGAAGCAGGCACCCACCTGGACCGGCTGCGGAAGCTGGGTTGCGAATTCGGACAAGGTTATTTGTTCTCCCAGCCCTTGGAAGCCGAAGCTGCGCAGCATTTGCTTCGCCTGCAGAGCTCACGCGCCAGTGCGGCGGGAACGAAATAACCCGCCTCCAGGAAACCATCCGCCACTTGCATCGCTTTGCCCGGTACCGGCATCTATCCCATTGAGGCGGATGGCCTTCCTAGTTACTTACGCGGTGGGAAATCGTCCTATAACGTGGGAGCTGTGCATGCTATACTGCGCTCAGAAGCGGTGGCTGGGCCTGCATACGCCCGTACCCAAGGAAATTAACGATGGTCCGTAGTTCGCGTCGCGCTCTCTTCCTGGTCAGTTTCATTCTCGTCACCTGTGGCTTTCTGGGCGTGGTTTTTGGTCAGAAGATCAATCCCGCCGCAGCGCCCGGTGGCGACGCCGATGTTCGCGACAGCTTGCACCAGTTTACCGAGGTGTACAGCATCGTCGAGCAGAACTACGCCGAACCCGTCAGCCCCGACAAGGCTATTTATAACGGCGCCATCCCGGGCATGCTGCACGTACTCGACCCGCATTCCAATTTCTTTGACCCCAAGGCTTATGCCCTACTGCGCGAAGACCAGCGCGGTAAGTACTACGGCGTGGGCATGACCGTGGGCCCGCGGAACAACAAGGTGATCGTGATCGCCCCGTTTGTGGGCACTCCGGCCTACAGGGCGGGGATTCGGCCGGGCGACGTGATTGTCGCCGTGGATGGCAAGCCGACGGATAACATGAGCACCGGCGACGTGGCCGATCTGCTGAAGGGACCCAAAGGCACTACGGTGCACATCACCATCATGCGTGAGGGGACGGAAAAGCCTCTCGAGTTCGCCGTGGTGCGCGACGAAATTCCGCGTTACAGCGTCGACCTGCATTTCCTGATCCGGCCGGGCGTCGGTTACATGCACGTCAGCGGATTTAACGAGACTACCGAAAAGGAAGTCCAGGACGCTCTCGATCAGATGGGAGACCTGAAGGGCCTGGTTCTCGACCTCCGCCAGAACCCTGGCGGACTGCTCAGCGAAGGGGTCGGAGTGGCCGACAAGTTTCTGCACAAGGGCCAGCTGATCGTCTCCCACCATGGCCGGTCCTCACCCGAGAAACGGTATGTGGCGACGCACGGCGACGGCGGCAAGGACTACCCGATCGTGGTCTTGGTGAATCGCGGCACGGCGTCAGCGGCGGAGATTGTAGCGGGAGCGATTCAGGACCATGACCGCGGTTTGATTGTGGGCGAAACCACTTTCGGCAAGGGGCTGGTGCAGACGGTTTATCCTCTCGACGAGAACACTGGTTTAGCTCTCACGACGGCGAAGTATTACACGCCCAGCGGCCGGCTGATTCAGCGCGACTACTCCAACGTTTCCCTGTATGACTACTATTTCGACCGGGAAGCCGAGAACAACGGCACTAATAATCACGAGGTCAAACTTACCGACAGTGGACGCACGGTCTATGGCGGAGGCGGAATCACGCCGGATGTGAATATTCCTCCGGTGAAGACCAACCACTTCCAGGACGACTTGCTGCAACATTACGCCTTCTTCAACTTTGCCAAGCGCTACACCATCAATCACCACCCCACCAAGAGTTTCGAGGTGAACGACAGTATTCTGCAGGATTTCCGCAAGTTCCTGGATGAGGAGAAGATTTCCTACACGGAAGCGGACCTGTTAGAGAACAACGACTGGGTACGGTCCAGCATCAAGAGCGAGATTTTCGTGGACGCCTTCGGCCAGGAAGAAGGCCTGAAAGTGAAGGCGGAAACCGATCCTGAGGTGCTAAAGGCGCTTGATCTTATGCCCCAAGCAAAAGCGCTGGCTGACAATGCCCGCCGGATCGTTGCCGAGCGCACCAATCCGCGGCCGTTGAGCCGTTAGCTTCATCATCTCCTTTTCTATTTTCTGCCGCATCTCGCGACACTCAGCTGGTCAGGCTGTTGTCTTAATAGGCGTCATCCCGAAACCCCCGCGCTTCGGGATGAGTGTGGGGCGGACACTCTTGTCCGCCACCTTTGACTTTGCTTTAGAGTTGTCCTCGGCAAAGCCATTCAACCCAGAAAGGTAGTCGCTCCGAACCACGTCGTAGACCAGATCAACGTCAACGGCGGCGGACAGGAGTGTCCGCCCCACACAAGTTCTTGCCCACCCTGCAAGCCGACGAGAACGGCGAAGGAACCCCGCAGAGTTGACGAGGGGACCCTTCACCGCAACTTAGGACGCTATCGGGTTGAGGGTTGCGTTGACTTGCCCCTCTGGCTGTGTGAAAATCCGCGCGTAAACTGCCATGTCAATTGCCGACCGTCAGTCTCTTTTGGAACAGCCGTTGCAGGCTCCATGGGCATAATCAAACACGGGGTTTTCATCCTTGCCGCGCTTTTCGCCACCGTTGCCGGAATCAGCGACTGGCGGTCGCGGCGGATTCCCAACTGGCTGACTGTTCCCGGCCTGCTGCTTGGGATCGCAGCGAACTCGATGGTGCGGGGCTGGCCGGGCGCGAAAGACTCTCTATTAGGCGCGGGGCTCGGCCTGCTGGTACTCCTGCCGTTCGTGGTTGCTAAAGGCATCGGGATGGGAGATTTGAAGTTTGTGACAGCACTTGGTGCATTCTTCGGACCAGCGAATCTGATCACCGTACTGGTGGTGGGAGTCTTTGTAAATGGTCTGATGGCCGCTGTAATGATCATCTGGAAAAAGCGGGTGCGTGAGACTGGACGCAACCTGGCGCGCATGCTAGCCGCGTTCTTGAGCCTGCATCTGCCAGGCCCGGAGCTCACGCTGGACAATCCGGACTTGGTAAAGGTTCCCTTTGGCGTAGCGGTCGCGATCGCAGTCATCGTCTACACCGCGGGTCAGGTTTGGCTCAAGTAGGGCGGACACTCCTGTCCGCTGCCTTTGACTGGACTTTCTGTATTTGAGGCCTCGGCGACCACAGAGGGTCGTGCCCCAAGAAACCCAAAATCAACTTCAACAGCAGCGGACAAGAGTGTCCGCTCCACACGAACGCCAACCAAACTCCTATCTCGTCAGCGGGGTCAGAATCTTCCCCAACAGGTCGGAGTTATCATTACGCTGCAGATGTGGATATTGCAGGCCGTCATGGTACGGGATCGAGTAAGTCTTGAAAAAGCTGGCGTTCTCCACCAGAAGCTCAATGGGCGCGTCGCTGTTTCGGGAAGTTCGCAGGGCGTCGTGCAACAGGCTGCCAGACCACTTCCTTCCATTGATGGCCAGCAATTTCATGCCGGGGCCGATCCCGGCGGCATAAGCCGGAGATCCCGGAATTACGTCCTGAAAGCGGCCGTCTTCGCGCACCAGAAATCCCAAAGAGTAGAAAGCATCGGTTGATTTACGCAGCTTGTCTGCGGCGGAGATAAATGCGTTCGGCTGATCGTTGTAAACCAGCGTCCAGCCGCCATTTTCGATGCCGCCCAGGGGTGCGTGGGCTTCGATAGCCTTCACCCGTGACCGCAATAGTTTCGCCCAGTCATATGCCGCCACCTGGTTGAGCGCGTTCACCAGATCGTCAAAGGTATAGGGCACAACCTTCGGCGGACCGCTGGGGCCTCCGTAAAAAAGCTTGCAGAAGTCGTCGAGTGATTTCTGTCCGTTGGTCTGGCGGCGGATGGTGGTATCCACTTCCAGCCAGATCAGCTCCCCTTCCGGATAGTAGTCGAGGCCCCGCCGCCAGTTCAGCCACTCCGGCCCTTCCAGCCTGAGGGTCTGTACCGAACGGGCAGTGTCTTCAAGCGGCCGCCAGGCGCGTCCGGCGCGGTGGTCGAGCTCGGCGGCAGTTTGGGCCAGCGCCTCCCGGTATTGCTCGAGCGACCAGAGTCCGCTGCGCGCCGTCAGTACGTCGCCCAGATACTCGGTCAGACCCTCGTATACCCAGAGCATATCCCCGATCATCGGATCCTGATAATTGCTCGTGGCCAGGCCCGCGGGCCGCCGGTACTTCCCGTTCCATGAATGAGTGAATTCGTGGGGCAATAACCCTGCATCCAGCAAGTGCAGATCCGGCTCGGTGAGCGTATGTTCTTTTACGCCGTTGTCGCTGGACTCATGGTGTTCCAGACCGCGTCCCCCAACTTCATCGCTCAGGGTAAGTAGAAAATGGTATTGCGAGTAGTGGCGTGCCCCGAACAGGGCGCCGGTCTCAGCCACCAGCTTGCGATACGCCGCTTGATCCTGTTCGCTCATCGCCAGACCGGCTTCGCTCTCGCTTACCATGTCGATGACGTGCGGCGGTGTCACCCCCGGCGGAGTCAGATCGATCCGTCGATAGTGATCTCCGGCGATGAGTGGAGAATCAACGAGAGTAGTGAGGAAGACCGGTTTGAAATTCTTCACGTCGGAATGTTTCGCGTCCCCGCCCTCGACGGAGTTCGAAAGCGCTAGCGCAGTACCGAAACTCCAACCTTGCGGGAGATGCACGGAAGGGTTGAACTCGACCTCGTCCGAACTCGTCCCCTGCGGATAAAGTACGACCTGGTTCCAATTCAAATCGAGAACGTTGGTTGAAGCCGCGGCGCCGCTGGATCCCGCGACCCCCGACGATGTGATCTCATCGAGCGAGACGCCCAGTTCCTGCGCGCCGCCGGGCACGTTCACATGGAAAGCGTACATGTCGACGGGATCGCGCTCCCACGCCAAATCCTGGCCGCTCGCTTCCATCTTCAGGCCGGTCAAATTCACGATCGGTCCCGAGGGGCGATGATTCCCGGGAATCCATTTGGGATAGACCAGAGTGAGCGGTCCCGGCTTGACCGGAATTGTCAGACGAGCGTGATAAATATTCCGCGGCGCGTCGGTAAGATCAACCGATAGCTGTATGGATTGACCATAAACCACACTCCCCCAAAAGCCCATCTGCAGAGCCACACAGACAACAGCAAGCAATCGGCGCACGGATATCCCCCATGAAAGTTGAGCCGTGAGCTTAACTAAGACAAAGGACCCCGTGCAAGTACGATTTGAATCGCGCCTCTTAGACAATGACCAGATCGAGGAGGCGGAGCTACTTCTTGTCGCTCACTGCCGCGGAGTCAGGCTTGGCGGACAGGCGGGCGATTTCGGCCAGTTCCTTGTTGGCCTCGGCTACGTCGGAGGGTTGGGTGATCAGGTGAAGATAGCGCGTCATGTGTTCTGTGGCCCCAGGGTAGTCACCCTTTTGCATCAGGACCATGCCAAGGAGGTAATCCATTTTCACAATCTGGTGGCCGTCGTCCACCCTGAGTCCCTGGCGGGCGCTCTTTTCCGCAGCGTCAAGATTCCTGAGGTGAAAGTTCGCCACCCCATTAAAGAAATAAGCGTCGGGGAAATTTATCGGATTCAATACCAACAGCCTGTTGGTGGCCTCTACCACCTCCGCCCACTGGCCGGCGTCGAATGCCAGGCGAGTGAGCCCCTGGTAGGGATTCACGTACTTGGGGTCTGCCGCGACAGATTGCTCAAAGGAGTGTTTGGCGGAAACCATGTCGTTCTGGTGCATTTGTGCTTGTCCCAGTTCACTCCACGCCGCCGCATACTTGGGGTAAATCTGGACCGCCTTTTCGAATGACTGTTGAGCCTGAGCCCACTTCCCTTTCTTCTCCTCTTCGCGTCCCTTTTGAAGAGCCTTCTTGGCATCGTTGGGCGCCAGCATGCTAGTAACGCTGATACTAGTTCCCTCCACGTGCTCCAACCGGTGCAGCACAACTCTGCCCACATCTGTGCTCTCCAAAGTGCTCATGCGACTGGTCAGTTCGATCGGCTCCGAGGAAAACCCGGCAAGAACAGCCTGGACTTCACAATCCTGCCAGTAGCGCGATTGCTGCATACTGGCGTGCGAGGTCATCATGGAACTGCTGGCGTCGCTCAGGTCTCCACCGCCAGAGGGACCGGAATCGCCGAACTGAAAATTGAAACCGCCGTGATGGTCGGTGTAGGCCATGGTGTGCCGCTGCCCATGACAGATGGTTTGAATCGCCGCCGGTTCCGCCAACTCGGTGCCATCGTCGAGCGTCACTTTGCCGGAGATAAAAACCGACATGGCAGGGGTTCCCGGGGCGATGCCGCGTGAGGGCTGGGGCATTCCGGTGGTGGAGCTAATTTCTCCGCGGGTTCCCCCACCTCCGGTGTTTCTCTGGCCGAACGCGCAAGCCGTGAGCAGAAGAAGAACAAATGAGCAAACACGCCGCGTGGATTTCATCCGACGCCCCCAGACTGATCTGTGCGGATTATAGGCCTTGCAACTGACCCGAAACCAGTAAGATGTTGGCCTCAAGCGTCAGTTTTTACCCAACTTTTACAAACGGGGAAACCGTGAAGGCCTTTCCAGTCACCGATTCACGCTGCGAAGCGCCCAAAGGGGGACCAATTTCTTGATATAGTTAACCCTTCGGAAAGTACCATGGAACTGCTCCTCAATATCGCGTGGCTGATGCTTGCACTGCCGGCGATCTGGATCTGGCGGCGAGATGCGGACTCCAGCCACCCCACCCGCGGCTTCGGCATTGCCGTGCCCTTTCTGATTCTTGGCTGCATCCTGCTGCTGTTGTTCCCCGTGGTCTCGGCGACCGACGACCTGCATCCCATGCAGGCCGACATTGAAGAATCGAACCCACGGCGGGCGGTAAAGCAATTGAGCGGCGATCGCTCCGGAAATTGGTCCTCCCATGCGGGAAGCTTTTTCGCCCAGGTCGCTTCCACGGCGCGGTTTGGCCGCTGCGAAGAAGTTTTCGGATTGGTGTTCATCGCTTCCTTCCTTTCCCCGCCAGTAGTTCCACTGATGCAGCGCCAGCCGCGCGCCCCACCTTCCTACCTTGGTTGATGACTCCTTAGTTATCTAATCGGCAAGTCTTTCCCCAGTTGTGGCTGGCGTCTTTGGAATTGGCCGGCGCCGGGGAGCCGAAACGGTGCCGCTATTCCGGCAACCGGCCAAGACGGAGTGACGAATGCAGAGATTCTTTTGGTCTTGTTCCACACTAGTTGTTTTCTTGTTTTTACGTTCCGACGTACAGGCGCAGCAGCCGCTGACGTGGGAGCAGGTCCGCGGCCGTTTTGCGATGAGTAATCCGACACTGCTCGCAGGTCAGCTGAACGTCCGCGAATCCAAAGCCGACGAGATCACCGCGTATCTTCGCCCCAACCCGAACTTGACAGTCACGGCAGACCAGATCGACCCGTTCCCCGGCGGCCCGGCGCACGGCCCGTTCGCTTATTTCTTACCGCTTGCATCCGTCAGCTACCTGCACGAACGCGAGGACAAGCGTGCGCTGCGGTTGGAGAGCGCGGAAAAAGCCACTGCCATCGCAACTTCCGGTCAAGCAGATCTGGAGAGAACACTGCTCTTCGACCTGCGCAGCGCTTTTGTGCTGACCCTCGAAGCAAAGGCGGTTCTGGACGTGGCCCGCCAGAACCTGGCCTACTACGACAAGGTTCTACAGGTAAGCGGCGAACGATTCAGAGCCGGAGATATAGCGCAAATTGACTACGACCGTTTGGAACTACAGCGAGTTCAATACGAATCGGATTTACAGACCGCGGAAGTAAATTTGCGGACGGCAAAGATCCAACTGTTGACCTTGTTGAATGATCGAACTCCGGTCGATCAGTTCGATATAACCGGCCCGTTTGAGTTCTCCGAAGCGCTGCCCACCCTGGACGAAATACGCAACACTGCCCTCGATGCCCGGCCCGACCTCCGAGCCGCGATGCAGGCGGTGGACAAGGCGCAAACCGATCACAAACTCGCCATGTCGAACGGCTCGACCGACCCCACTTTCGGTTTCGACTTTGGACGTAACCCTCCCATCGATGCTTATTTCGGCGTGAGCGTGAATATTCCGTTGCGCATCTTCGATAAGAACCAGGGAGAGAAACTGCGCACCCAGCTGGATATCGAACGTAATCAGAGGCTGCGCGATGCCGCTCAGGCACAAGTATTCAGCGACGTCGACTCGGCTTTCGCAACCTTGAACAGTAATCTGACCCTGCTGCGACCTTATAAGGCAAAGTACCTGCAGCAGGCCGTCCGGGTGCGTGACACCATCAGTTTTTCGTATCAGAACGGCGGCGCGTCGCTGCTCGACTTTCTCAACGCCGAAAATGAGTACCGCACGGTTCAACTCAGCTACGTGAACCTGATCGGTTCCTACCTGGCCGCTGCCAGTCAACTGAATTTTGCCGTGGGCCGGGAGGTGATCCCATGACCATCAAGTTCCGCCGCTATGCGGCGTCGATATCCGTTCTGTCTCTCCTGGCCATTGCACCTGCCTGCTCCAACGACACCAAGGCGGCGCCTACCAAGTCAGAAGTCACCCTGGATCCGAACGTCTACCATGTCGATCATCCCGAACTGTTCAAGCTGGCAAAGGTCGAAACTCAGAACCTTCCCACCATGCTGAACGCGAACGGAGTCGTGACTCCAGACGTGAACCGAAACATCCACGTCACCTCCCAGGGATCTGGGCGGGTTGTCGATCTTCGGGTGAAGCTGGGGGATTCCGTCGAGAAGGGCCAGATCCTGCTCACGATCTATAGTGCCGATCTGGCGGGCGCATTCTCCGATTACCAGAAAGCCCAAGCCGATGAACGGCTCACCACCAGGGCTCTCGATCGCGCGCAGCTGCTCTATTCCCATGGTGCCCTGGCGCAGAAAGATCTGGATGTCGCACAAGATGCCGAGGATAAGTCCAAGGTGGATGTGCAGAACGCGGAACAGCGGGTCCGCCTGCTCGGCGGCGATCTGGCGAAACCCGGCTCCTTGATTGAATTGCGCGCTCCAGTGTCAGGAACGATTGTGGAGCAAAACGTGGCGGGGTCGGAGGGTGTGAAAAGTTTGGACAACAGTCCCAACCTTTTCACCATCGCCGATCTTTCTCAGGTCTGGGTGGTATGTGATGTCTTCGAGAACGATCTGAACGACGTGCACGTTGGCGACTCCGCCGAGGTCCGCCTGGCCGCCTATCCCGCCGCCCAGGTGTACCGCGGCAAAGTGGCGGATATTTCGCGCGTGCTCGACCCCAACCTCCGCTCTGCCAAGGTCCGCATCGTGCTTCCGAACCCGGATGGAGCGCTGCGGCCAAATATGTACGCGGTGGCAACCTTTCGTTCCAGCCAACTGCAACCACGGCTGGTGGTGCCGACCTCCGCGCTGATGCGCCTGCAGGATAAGGACTGGGTTTTTCGCCAGGACGGTCCGAAGCAGTTCCGCAAGATTGAGGTTCACAGCTCCGGCGCAACCGTCGATGAATTGCAGGAGATCCAGGATGGCGCGTTGAAGACGGGTGACGCGGTCATAGCCAATGCGCTCGAGTTTTCTACCGCCATGGCGGAGAACAAGGAATGATTCGCGGCCTCATTGATTTCGCGCTGCGTAATCGCATCCTGGTGCTGAGCGTGGCGGTGGTCCTGTTCATCTGGGGCATCATTTCTTTCCATAACCTCCCCATCGAAGCCTATCCCGATGTCGCCGATACCTACACCCAAATCATCAGCCAGTGGCCGGGCCATGCCGCGGAAGAGGTGGAGCAGCAGATCACAGTGCCTCTCGAAGTGCAGCTGAACGGCATCCCGCACATGACGCATCTGCGTTCGGTATCGCTGGCGGGATTGTCGATGATTACCATCATTTACGACGACGACATCACTACTTTCACCGCCCGCCAGGAGGTATTGGATCGTCTAGCCCAGGCGACCATGCCTGCCGGAGTGAATCCTGAACTCGGCCCGGATTACAGCCCCACCGGGCAGATCATGTTCTACACCCTGACCAGCAGCAATCCGAAGTATGACGTGATGGAACTGAAGACGCTGCAGGATTGGTATGTGCTGAACCGGCTGAAGTCGGTGCCCAACGTGGTGGACGTCAACATCTTCGGTGGGCCTACGCGCGAATATCAGGTGCGGCTTGATCCCGGCAAGCTGGTGTCCTATGGGATCTCGACCAACCAGGTCGAGCAGGCGCTGACCAACAACAATCTCAACGCCGGCGGAGGATTCATCGAGCGTGGAGAACAGGCGCTCAACGTACGCGCCGTCGGCCTCATGGCGAACACGGATGATATTGGCGCCACCGTGGTCAAAGCCGTAAACGGCACGCCGGTACGGGTGCGCGACCTGGGTACGGTCGTGCAAGCGCCTAAAGTCCGCCTCGGGCAACTGGGAAAAACCATCCGCCACGAGGATGGCAGAGTCATCAACGATGACGACGTAGTGGAAGGCATCGTGCTGCTGCGCAAGGGAGCCGAAGCCGACGCGACCCTCGATGCTTTGCACCAAAAGATCGACGAACTGAACAATGGACTCTTGCCAAAAGGGGTCAAGCTGGTTCCCCACCTCGATCGCAGCGTGCTGGTGCACCACACCACCCGAACCGTGCTGCGCAACCTCACCGATGGCGTGCTGCTGGTCAGCCTGATTCTGTTTCTCTTCCTGGGCAACGTGCGCAGCGCGCTCATCGTTGCCATTACTATCCCGTTCTCTTTGCTCTTTGCAGCCATCCTTCTCGATCTCAGCCACATTCCCGCGAATCTGCTGTCCCTCGGAGCGCTCGACTTCGGCATGGTGGTAGACGGCTCGGTGGTGATGGTCGAGAACATTCTGCGCCACACCGAACTGGGCCGCGGCAAGAAGACGTTTCTGGAAATGATTGGGACGGCCGCGCACGAAGTCCAAAGGCCGGTTTTCTTCGCCCGCATCATCATCATCGTTTCTTATCTCCCTATCTTCACTCTGCAGCGCGTAGAGGGCCGTCTGTTCCGGCCCATGGCCTGGACCGTCGCCTTCGCTTTGCTGGGAGCTCTGCTGTTCGCCCTGCTGGTCGCTCCTGTGCTTTGCACATTTCTGTTCAAGGACGACATCCGAGAATGGCGCAACCCAGTCCTGCACTTTGTTCAGGAGCGTTACGCCAGCACCCTTGATTGGTGCTTCGATCACCTCAAACTCACGCTTGGCCTGGGTGCAGCCGGCGGGGTACTGATGCTGTTCTTGTTTTTCAGTGGGGCCGTTGGTTCCGAATTTCTGCCTCATTTGGATGAAGGCGCGATCTGGGTGCGGGGGACGCTCGCCCCCAGCACCGGTCCCTCGGTGAGCATCGCTCTGGCCAAGCAAGTGCGACTGATGCTGGCTAACTTCCCAGAAGTCACGCAAGTCGTCAGCCAGGTTGGCCGTCCCGATGACGGTACCGATGCCAGCGGTTTCTATAACACCGAATTTTTTGTCGATTTACTGCCGCGGACTGAATGGCGCCCGCAATTCACGACAAAAGAAGAGCTGATCGCCGAGATGGACAAGGAGCTGAGCAGGTTCCCCGGAGTGGACTGGAACTTTTCCCAGCCGATCTCCGACAACGTGGAAGAAGCGGTCAGCGGTGTAAAGGGTGAATTGGCGGTCAAGCTCTTTGGCCCCGATTTAAAAGTGCTCGAACAGAAAGCCATTGAAATGCAGGATGTCATGGGCAAGATTCCTGGGGTCGCGGATTTGGGGACCTTCCAGGTCCGCGGCCAGCCCAATGTGAATCTGGTGGTGAACCGCGCCGCCGCGGATCGTTTCGGGATCAACGTGAGCGACGTGCAGGACGCGGTGGAAACCGCCGTCGGCGGCAAGGCAGTCAGCCAGATTCTTATCGGCGAACAACGTTACGACCTCACCGTCCGCTACCAGCCACAATTCCGCAAGACAGTCGAGGACATTGAGAACATCCGCGTTCTCGCCCCCTCGGGCGAGCGTGTGTCGCTGGGGCAACTGTGCGACATCAAGCTGGAAGACGGAGCCTCCACAATCTACCGGGAAGGAAATTCCCGCTATATCGCCATCAAGTACAGTGTGCGCGGACGCGATCTGGGCAGCACGGTGCGCCAGGCGATTGAAGAAGTTCACCAGAAGGTCTCCTTCCCCGAGGGGTATCACCTAGATTGGACTGGAGAGTACGAGAGCCAGCAGCGAGCTAACCGCCGGCTGGCGATCATTGTCCCGATCACCCTGCTATTAATGTCTTTCATTCTGTACTCGGCTTTTGATTCGTGGAAGTGGGTCGGCCTCATTCTGGCGGTGGTGGCGCTCTCTCCGCTGGGCGGCTTGTTCAGTCTTTTACTTACGAACACCCATTTCTCCGTCTCTTCGGGATTGGGGTTTCTGGCGCTCATTGGCGTGTCGGTCGAGATCGGCGTCATCATGGTGGAGTACATCAATCAGTTGCGCACACGGGGAATGAACCCGCGCGAAGCGGCCAAGGAAGGCGCTTCCCTACGTCTGCGGCCCATCATGATGACCATGCTGGTAGCCACGCTCGGACTTCTGCCCGCCGCTCTGTCGCATGACATCGGATCGGACTCACAACGCCCGTTCGCCATCGTGATTGTGGGTGGGCTCATCGTGGAGTTGTTCATCAGCATCGTGTTGTGGCCGACGCTGTATGTGTTCTGGGCACGGCCGGGCGACAAACTCCCGCCTGCCGAACTGGGCTTCATTGAAGAAGGCGAACACGTAGATTAACGGAAGTTATAGTGAGATCGCTCGGAACCCAATGGCATAAACTTGAGCGTAGATGTTTGGTTTGTGCCACAAAGCGTCAAAACTCACAGCCGTCTGGGTGCTTGCTGTCCTTCTTATACAGGCCCTTCCAGTAGCCTCTGATGCCAAAGGCCGCGGGGGAGAAATCTTACGGTGGACTGAAGGCGAACCCGGATGCACCTTCAGCGCGGACGACGATGGCAAGTATCGTTACAGTTTATGGACGACCGACTTTGGAATTACTATCGCCGTCGATGGGCAGGAGATGCAGAAAGCGATTCGCCGGATCCAGCCGCTCTTCGCGGTCTGGCTAACCGTGCATTATCGTGGGGCCACATCCGCCGCAGTCAGGCCTGAGCTCATCAGCCTGGAGTTCGTGAAGCACGAGCACGATGTGCAGCAATCTCTCGATCCGGAGAATCTTGTAACCAAGTTGCAGAGTGAGGCGGACGCCTTCGCTAAAACAACCCAACGCGAGATCCGCAAGCATCCGGAAAAGCAATCCGGGAAAGAATCCGACCTGCAGTCGCACTTACATGACGTTGAAGAAACGCAGGATTTTCTAAGAACCCACGGCTTGCACTCCGCCACGCTCGACCGGGCTCATCCCGATGCCAGCGGCTGGGTATTTTTCAACGCCCGCAGCAAGTGGGTCGGCGATTGGAAAACACAGGAAGAATTTGTGCTGCGAGTTCCGATGGGAGAGCGGACGATCGAGTTTCCATTCGCGTTGCCGCCCAGCGAAGGAGATTTGCTATTGCGGCGGAGGCCAGCAAACTAGAAAAACCTAGCTCGCGGCCCGGCGACCCTCTGCTTCCTTCTGGGAAACATAGCGGAGCAGCAGGTCACGCAGCGACACCAAACCTTTCAACTGTTTGCCGTCGGTGATCGGCAGGTGGCGAAAGCCGAACTCCCGCATCAGGAAGAGGCTGTTTTCGACCGTCTCCTCCACATGGATGGACTTCGGATTCACCGTCATGACCTCGGAAACTTTGGTGGTTCCCGGCATGCGCCCGGCCGCTACCACGCGATTCATGATGTCGCGTTCGGAAACGATGCCCACCAATTCGCCATTGCGGAGGACCGGCAGGGCGCCGATGTTGTGCTCCATCATGAAGCGGGCGGCCTCCAGAACTGAATGATCGGCCTCGATCGAGTAAACCCGGCGGTCTTTCACAAGATCGTAGATCATTGCCATAGGAGAGTCCTCGCAGCTGGACTTCGCCCGTCAATTCATGGCCAGAACCGGGCGGGATGAGTGCAAACACTTTACCACGGTAGGGGGCCGTTCGGAAAAAAGAACAACCGGACTCTCGCATCTGCTATCTTCTTTCAGTTCGTGCCCCAGCCAAGGAGTCTTGATGCCTCAAAGCCCGCGGCCCTCGCCCTCCCGGCTGTACCGTTGGGCAGTGCTGATCGTCCTTAGTTTGGCGATGTTTGGCAGTTACTATGCGTACGACGCGCTTAGCCCCCTGGCCGATGTGCTCAAGCTGCAGCTCGGTTTTTCTGACAAAGACATTGGTCTGCTGCAGGCGATCTACAGCTTTCCCAACATTTTCACGGTGGTGATCGGCGGTTTCATCATCGATCGTCTGGGCCTGCGTAAGTCTCTGATGATCTTTGGCGTCCTGAGCCTGATTGGCCCCGCCATTACGGCAGCGTCCGGGCACCTCTGGGTTATGTCCACGGGGCGCCTGGTGTTCGGGATGGGGGCAGAGTCACTTAACGTTGCCGTTACTGCTGCTCTGGCCAGGTGGTTCAAGGGTAAAGAGCTCAGTTTCGCTTTCGGGATCAACCTGACCATCTGCCGTCTGGGCACATTTGCCGCGCTGAATTCTCCGACCTGGGCGCGCAGCGCTTATGCCTATTGGCGATACCCGTTTCTGATTGCCTTGGGGCTCTCGGTTTTCTGTGTGGTGGGGGTCGCGATCTACTGGGCAATGGAAGTACATGCCGAGAACAACTACAGTCTCGGCCAAGCCTCGACGGATAAGGTAGTTTTAGGGGATCTTTTCAAGTTCGGGGTGAGCTACTGGTTCATTGTGGCGCTGTGTGTTACGTTTTACTCGGGCATTTTTCCCTTCCAGACCTTCGCCGTCAAGTTCTTCATGGAGGCCCACGGCACCTCGCGGGAGTTCGGGGGATTCCTCTCCAGTATGCTGACGTTGTTTGCCATGGTCGCAACTCCCCTGTTTGGCCTGTTTACGGACCGGGTGGGGAAACGCGCGCTGCTGATGATGCTCGGTTCCCTGCTCCTGATTCCCGTCTACCTCATGATGGCTTACACCCGCGTCAACCTCTACGTGCCAATGGCTATGATGGGGGTAGCGTTTTCTCTGATCCCGGCAGTCATGTGGCCATCGGTCGCCTATATCGTCGACCAAGCCAAGCTGGGAACGGCTTATGGCCTGATGACCATGATCCAGAACATCGGGCTGTTCGGCTTCAATATACTGATTGGCTGGGCAAACGATTACGGCCATGCCAGCGCCGCCAACCCCTCCGGATATCGTCTGGGAATGTGGATTTTTTCGATTTTGGGTTTCCTGGGGGTGTTTTTTGCGTTCCTCTTGCACAAGCGGGAGACCGGGCCGCAGGGTCACGGGTTAGAGAGCATAACCACAGCATCGGCCGGAGGTTAAGCCCGGTTAACCCATTCTTTGGGTCGTTGGCGGTAACTGTTGAATCTACTGAGAGTGCGTGGCTCCCGGCCACTTGAGGGCGTTCCGGGATAGGATGAAGTGAGCGGGTTGGCTGAAATGACGAAAGTGCTGCCGGGAGGCGAACCGTCGTAATCTCGGTTTCACCGTTCAAACAACCGCAACCAGTACAACGAAGAAGGACTTACGCCGCATCAGACTGAGTGCGGCCGGAACAGGCAATTTGACGGACGCCAGAAGATCGCAGAGCGACAGGCTCTCAGAAGCGGAAGCAATCGAGCGGGCAAAGCAGGGCGACGCTAGCGCCTTCCAGGTGCTGTACAGCCTGCACAAGCGGCGTGTGTATTCTTTATGTCTTCGCATGACGGCCAATACGGCGGCGGCCGAGGATCTGACCCAGGAAGCCTTCCTTCAGTTATTCCGCAAGATTGGAACCTTTCGCGGCGAATCGGCTTTTTCCACCTGGCTGCACCGGATGGCGGTCAATGTGGTCCTCATGCAGCTCCGCAAGAAGGGACTGAACGTAGTTCCGCTCGAGGAGACGATGGAGGGCGAAGACGAAGCGCCCAAGAAAGAGCCTGGCGCCGACGACGTGCGACTGACGGGATCGATCGATCGTCTGCAATTGCAACATGCGATCACCGAGTTACCGCCCGGTTATCGCATGATTTTCCTGCTCCACGACGTGCAGGGGTACGAACACAATGAGATTGCCGAAATGGTGGGATGTTCGATCGGCAACAGCAAGTCGCAGTTACATAAAGCACGCATGAAGTTGCGAGAGCTCCTGAAGACGAGCAGAGCTGAAAAAGCCACCAGGCCTTAGGGAGCTGAACCAAGACGTGTTGGGGAGAGAGGTAGTATGACCTGTAGGGAGTTGGAACGGGTCCTGCCCGAGCTTGAGGGCGTCCGTAGCTTTGAGTTGGAACAGCACCTGAGAACCTGCTCGGCGTGCTCCGAACTGGTTTCCGATCTTAGTGCCATCGGGGAGCAAGCTGTACTTCTGCAAACCACCGGCGAAGAACCAAGTCCACGGGTATGGACCTTGATCGAGAGCACCCTGCGCCAGGAAGGGCTCATTCACGACGCACTGCCACAGCTGGTGATGATCCCCCCTCGCGCCTCCCGGTGGAGGTTCACCTGGTTGATGCCCGCGATGGCTACGCTGCTGGTTGTCTGCGGATTGCTGCTCTACCAGCGCGGAGGACTGGAGCCACAGCCCAAGCCGCAAACCGTGGCGAAGGCGAACCTACCGGCTGACCAGGGAACGGACATGGTTCCGGAAGAAGAAGAGGTACTCACGCTGGTGGCAGAACGATCGCCAGCCATGCGGGCGTCTTTCGAATCAGACTTACGAGCCGTGGACGCCTACATAAGGGACGCTGAGCGCTCAGCTCGGACCCGTCCGAACGATGAAATCGCGCAACAGTACCTGATGAACGCATATGAGCAAAAGGCCATGGTGTACGAACTGGCCATGGATCGTTCGCAGCCGTAATAATGGTAAGATTCGGGGCGGGCGGTAGCCCGCATTGGGGAGAGGTTGGTTATGCACAGGAACCGTAGAGCGGCGAGAGTAGCGGTGGTGTTTGTGCTGGTGGTTGCGGCTTTCGCGGCCGATGAAGTACGCAAGGAATACCGCTTCAAGGTGCATCACCGGGCCAGTGTTTCCATCGTCAACCAGTACGGTCCCATTTCCGTCAAGCCGGGCAGCGGAAACCAGGTAATTGTGACAGCTATTCTGCATTCCGATAAGGTCGAGGTGGAACAGGATCAGGCGGGAAACCGCATTTCGGTCACTTCTCACCTTCTGCCAAGTGCCGACGCCGAAAGCGGGCGGGTGGATTACGAGGTTTTGGTGCCTGCCGACGCCAATGTGAGTTTGCACTCTACTACGGGCCCGCTGCGCGCTGAAAAGCTGACGGGCGATGTCATCGTCGAAGGCAATACCGCCAATGTCGACATGCGCGATCTGAGCGAGGGACACGTTCACGTAAGAACCTTGAATGGACCTGTCACCTTGACGAATATCAATGACGGGCATGTAGAGATCACCTCGGTTAGCGGCGATGTTGCGCTGAAAAGTGTCAATGGCTCCCTGGTTCATGTGAACTCCGCCAGCGGCAGGATTCTCTATGACGGGGACTTCGGCGGCGGTGGAGAATATTCGCTGATGACTCACAGCGGAGACATTGACGCGACCGCGCCTTCCTACGCTTCGATCGATGTGGTCGCCAGCTCCGAGCAAGGCCATGTGGAGAATGATTTCCGCCTGCAGCCCAGCCATAGTTCGTTTGCCGCCAAGGCGGGGAGTGCCTTTGCCGGTACCATGGGTAAAGCTGCTTCTTCGGTCAAGCTGCTCTCCTTCAGTGGTAAAATCCACCTCAAGAAACGCTAAAAATCTGGCGGCCGGTCGAGTTGTCGGACAATCGGCATTCATGAAACCTAAGGCGGGTTCGCGCCCTTTGGGCAAACGGACGGTCTTTCTGGTCGGCTTCATGGGCGCCGGAAAGACAAGTGTGGGCCGAAGCTTAAGTGACCGGCTCGGCTGGGACTTTGAGGATTTGGATGATCGCATTCAAACCCGCGAACGGCGTTTGATCGCGGAAATCTTCCGCGAATCCGGAGAAGCCGAATTCCGGCGTGCGGAGCATGCGGCACTGCGTGAGCTTATCGAGGAACTCGGATCTTCGCCTCGAATCGTGGCTTTGGGTGGAGGGGCTTTTGCGCAGGCCAGCAATGCCGCAATGCTCGAAGAATCGGGAGCGCCGGTAGTTTTCCTCGATGGACCGGCAGACGAACTCTTTCGGCGCTGCGAAGGGGAAAACAGCGAACGTCCCTTGCGCCACGACCGAACGCAGTTTCGCGAGCTCTATGAGCAGCGCAGGCCCTTCTATTTGAAAGCCGGTTTACGAGTGGATACTAGCGGTAAAGATGTAGACACGATAGCGGCGGAGGTGGCATGCAGTTTGGGACTTCAACAGTAGTACTTGGGCGCAGCTTTTCTGGAAGCCGCGCTGGCAAACGGATGGTATCGACGGGACTTGGCGTACTGCTCTTGCTGGCCACTCTGGCCTCGGCTGGGAACTCGAAGTCCAAGGAAAGCGGACAAACAGTGGACGAAGGTTCATTCGGCGTTTTCATGGGCGGCAAGAGAGTCGCCACGGAGACCTTCTCCATCCACCAGGACACTGCCGGCAGCTCCGTCAAGTCGGAGTTCAAAACCGACGCCGGAGCAGGAATCGGCGAGGCAACCCAGTCCTCCGAACTGCAACTTGGCAGCGGCGGCGAGTTGAAAAAGTACGAATGGAAGGAGTCCAGCCCAGGGCAGTCTCAGGCCACCATCGCCCCGAACCAGGACTTCCTGATCGAGAAGTACACCAGCACACCCCTCGAGAAGACTCACGAGCAGCCTTTTATGCTGCCGACTTCCACCAGTATCCTCGACGACTACTTCTTCATCCAGCGAGAGGTTCTGGCCTGGAAATACCTGGCCACCAGTTGCAAGCAGGATAAGGGCCAGCTGTCATGCCCGTTGAAGCAAAGCATTCAGCTGGGGACGATCAACGCGCACTCGCGTGCCTCGAGTCCGGTGAGCGTAGAGTACTCGGGCAGGGAGAAGGTTCCAATCCGGGGGGTGGAGCGGGAGCTTATTCGCCTCGACATGAAGAGCGATGTCGGCGACTGGACTTTGTGGCTCGATGATCATCTGAAGCTGCAGCGTATCCTGGATCTGGCAAGCAATACCGAAGTGGTTCGCGACTAAATGGGAATTGGCGCTGATTGACACACGCACAGCCCGGGTTTTGACCACAGCGCTCTTGTTCGCCCTGGCGCTCGGGTTTCTCTATGTGGCGCATCGCACCCTCATGGCTTTTCTGTTTGCCATTTTTTTTGCTTACCTGGTTGACCCCGCGGTATCCCGAGTGGAGAAGTGGACAGGGCGCCGCGGAGCCGCTGTCGCCGCCATCTACCTGTTACTCGTAATTCTGCTGGTCACCTTCTTCTTTTTTGTCGGACCGAGAATTGCGCGCCAATCGCAGCGCTTGAGCCAAGCATTACCGACCCTGCTGGATCAGGTGGGCTCCGGCAGCATCGCGGTCACGATTGGTCAGGAACATGGCTGGAGCGGGACCACCATCGTGCAGGCGCAAACCTTTCTGGCCAGCCACCGGGCCGATGTCCTCAAGTTGGTCCAACGAGTAGGATTGCGAATCGCGGGCGCGGCTCAGGAATCGTGGCTGCTGATCGTGGTTCCTATTCTGGCGGTGTTTTTCCTGAAAGACGGGAGCGCTTTCGGCGAGGCTGCGCTTTCGTTCGTTCATACCCGGCCGCAAAGGGAATTCCTGGAAGGCGTGCGTGGCGATTTGAATCAGATGCTGGCGCAATTCATCCGGGCTCAGCTGACGCTGGCGGCATTTTCGCTTATTGTCTACACCTCGTTTATGGGGTTAATGCGGGTCCCTTATGCCCTGGTGCTGGGTACGGCCGGCGGCATTATGGAGTTCATCCCGGTGGTTGGACCGCTGGTGGCTGCACTGGTCATTGTAGGTGTAGCTCTACTCATGAGCTATCACCACTGGGTCGGGTTGGTGATTTTTCTCGCCGCATGGCGCCTGATTCAGGACTATGTGGTTTCGCCACGCATCATGGGAAAGAGCATGGAACTACATCCGCTGGCCGCGATTTTTGGCGTGCTGGCAGGCGGAGAAATTGCCGGAGTGCTGGGTGTCTATCTCTCAATTCCGGTGATGGCGAGTCTGCGGATTGTGTGGCGGCGCTGGCGCATGTATGCCGAGAAGAAGCGCTTCGGACCGCTCAATGAGTATTCGTTCGGCACGGAAGTCAGCCCAAGGGAATGAGAAAGCAAGCGCACGGGGCGCAGAAAAAGCGGACGAATTCCTACTGTGAACCTCCGTAGCCTGGGCGGTGATTTGAATTTACGGTGCAACCGCGGCGGCCACGGCTTCTACATTCACATTGCGCAGAAATTCGGCAGCGGCTTCCGGCGGCATGGTATTGATGAACATCCCCGATCCCAGCTCAAAGCCGGCCACGCGGGTCAAGCGCGGAATGATGCTCACATACCAGTGAAAGTACTTCACGCCCTGCAACTCTGCAGGCGCACTTCGCAGGGTGTAGTTAAAATCGGGATCTCCCAGCCCGTGGTAGAGCTTGCCCAATATTTTTCTCAAGGTGCGAGCCAGGTCGTTGAGCTCCGTCCCGCTGATGTCTCCAAAACTCGCCATGTGCCGTCGCGGAAAGATGTGCGTCGCGAACGGCGTGGGCGACGCGAAGGGCTCCATGGCCACGAAATGTTCGGTGGTGAGCACGATGCGATCTTCTTCGGCCAGTTCTTCTTCCATCATCTGGCAAAACATGCACTCGCCGTATTCGTCATGGTGTTGCATCGCCACCTGGAATCTTCCGCGCACCTGGCTGGAGATCACTGGCGTTGCAATCAGCTGCGAGTGCGGGTGTTCCAGGCTGGTGCCCGCATCCAGACCGTGGTTCTTGAAGATGGTGATGTTGGCAATGCGCGGGTCAAGGCTGAGCTGGTCATAGCGCGATTTGTAGGCGCGCAAGACGCTGGTCACGTGCGCATCCGTCATCTGCGCCGTGCCTTGCGAGTGGTCCGAAGTTTCGACGATCACGTCGTGGACGCCGAAGCCAGCCATGCTGCGCCGCGAGCGATGGATGGTCCGCACCGGCTGGGTATCCCGCGCTAACGCCGCAAACTTGTTCGGAATCACTCTCACTTGCCATGGATCACTGCCCGTCGCCGGGACTCGTAACACCTCGGGCGGCGTCTTGTCTTCGTTGCCCGGGCAGAACGGGCAGGTCGGCACGAAGGCGGCGAGTTTCTTGAGCGGTTGCTGCCGGGCCAACTCTTTGGGCCGCTTCGCCCGCTCGGTCGCAATGATGACCCATTCCTTGGTAAAGAAGTTCTGGCGTAATTCCGGCATATGTTACTCCTTAGATTCCTATCGGCATTTAGCAGGAAAACCTATGCTTTCCGCGATCTCCGTTCCGGCGTCTGCGTAACCACTGTTGTAAAATCAGGCAATCATGCAATCGAAGACTCCTGTAGGAATCCTGGGCGCAACCGGCATCGTGGGCCAGCGCTTTGTACAGATGCTCGAACATCATCCCTGGTTCGAGGTGGCCTGGCTGGCGGCTTCGGACCGCTCGGAAGGCCGTCCGTACGGCGAGGCGGCACGTTGGCGGATGAAGACTCCCATGCCCAGCCGCGTGGCGGAGATGCGGGTTTCTCCCGCGCAGCCCGACGGCGCACCCAAGGTGATTTTTGCGGCGCTCGATGCTGCGATCGCTGCTGACCTCGAGCCCCGTTTCGCTGAGGCCGGTTGTGCCGTGGTCTCCAATTCCAGCGCTCTGCGCATGAAAAGCGACGTCCCACTGGTCATTCCCGAGGTCAACCCAGGCCACATTAAATTGCTCGAATGCCAAAGCTGGCGCAAGAAATCCCATGGTTTTGTCGTAACCAATCCCAACTGCTCCGCCATTGGCCTGGTTCTGTCTCTGGCGCCATTGCAACAGCTTTTCGGAATTGAAACTGTGATGGCCGTCACCATGCAAGCGGTGAGCGGTGCGGGATATCCGGGTGTGGCGTCGCTGGATATCCTGGGGAACGTGATCCCCTACATTGCCAAAGAGGAAGAAAAGATGGAGGAGGAGACGCTCAAGCTGTTGGGACGGCTCAACGGTTCCGGAGTCGTGGTGCCTGCCGGGTTCCGCATGAGCGCGCATTGCAACCGCGTCGCGGTCGAGGATGGACACACTGAATCGATTTCGATCAAGTTGACCAAGCAGCCCAAGTCCGAGGAAATCATCCAGGCCTGGAACGAATTTCGCAGCGAGCCGCAGAAGTTGAAGCTGCCCAGCGCACCCGAGCAGCCGGTCCGCTATCTCGCGACCGCTGATCGCCCGCAGCCCCGGTTCGACGTCGATGCCGGCAAAGGCATGACGACCACGGTGGGCCGCTTGCGCCCTTGCGGCGTGCTCGACTGGAAGTTCACCGTGCTCTCCCATAACACCATTCGAGGCGCTGCCGGCGCTGCCCTGCTGAACGCGGAGCTACTCAAAGTCCAGGGATACCTCGATTGAAGCTTTGAGCAATACAAGGCTGCGCGTCTCTAGCACAGGCCGCGGCCGCGGGCATCTGCCATGATCGTCATGAAATTTGGTGGCACCTCAGTGCAGGACTCGGCTGCCATCCACCGTGCCGCCGGCATCGTGAAAGGACGGCTGTCGCAGAAGCCCGTGGTCGTGGTCAGTGCCATGGCCAAGGTCACCGATCAGCTACTCGCCATGGCGCGGGCCGCCGGGAGTGGGGACCGCAAGACCGCGCTCGACCTGTCACGAGCCCTGCGGGAACGTCATTACAATACCGCGGGAGAACTCCTACACACCGCCATATTTTCTAAATTCCACAGTGACTTAGAGGACTCTTTTGGAGCACTGGATGAACTCCTTCGCGGCATAGCAGCGGTTGGTGAAGTGACTCCCCGCACCACCGACCACGTCGCCGCCTACGGCGAGCTTTTATCCAGCAAAATCTGTGCCGCAGCATTCTCTGCCAGCGGACTGGACGCTACCCTCGTCGATTCTCGTGAATGCCTGGTTACCGACAATACCTATATGCGGGCCGCGCCGCTGATGGAAGAAACCTTCGCACGATTGCGCACCAAGGTTCGGCCTCTGGTCGAGGCGGGACGGGTCCCGGTAATGGGGGGCTTTATCGGGGCCACCAAGGCCGGTGTCACGACCACGATCGGCCGCGGTGGATCTGATTATTCCGCCGCCATCATTGGCGCCGGACTTGACGCCCAGGCGATCGAGATCTGGACCGACGTCGATGGCATGATGACGACCGATCCCAACATCTGTCCCGAGGCGCGCCGGATTAAGGTCATCAGCTTTGACGAGGCCGCCGAGCTGGCTTATTTCGGGGCCAAGGTCTTGCACCCAGCCACCGTGCTCCCGGCGGTGCAGAAGAACATCCCGGTTTTCATCCTTAATTCCCTTAACCCGGGGTGCGAAGGTACCTGCATCACTGCCCGGGCGCCCCACTGCCGGAATTCTTTCAAGGCCATTGCGGCCAAGAAACGGATTACCATCATCGATGTAGCGGCGCCGCGCATGCTGCTGGTGCACGGTTTTCTGCGCGCGATTTTTGAGGCCTTCGATCGCCATCGCGTGCCCGTGGATGTAGTCTCCACCTCGGAAGTCAGCGTCTCGTTGACGGTCGACTCGAACGAAGCGATTCCCGCTCTAGCCGCCGATCTGGCCAAGCTGGCGGATGTAAAGTATGAAGGCCGCAAAGCCATTGTCTGTCTGGTGGGAGAAAATCTTCGGGAGACTCCGGGGGTGGCGGCGCGGGTCTTCAGCGAGTTGACCGACGTGAAGATTCGTATGATTTCTCAGGGAGCATCGGAGATCAACCTGACGTTTGTGATTGAAGAGGATCAGGTGCCGCAAGTGATTCAGCGCCTGCATAAAGTTTTTTTCTCGGATTTGGACCCGGAGGTGTTTGCGTGATGTTGGCAATCGTCCAGAGGTCCTTAGAATTGTTATCCCGAGCGTAGCGAGGGATCTGCAGTTTGAGCTGAGTCAGGGAACCAGCAGCAGATACTTCGTCGCTTTCGCTCCTCGGAATGACAAAAGTGTTTTCAGCAGATGAAGCTCCTTATTCTAGGGCGAGGCAAGACGGGCGCTCTGGTGGCGCAAGTAGCGCATCAACGCGGCCATCAGGTCGAGGTGCTATGCGCAGCGGAGAACCTGCATGCCTGCGCGCTCACACCCACGCGGCTGGCCGGGCAAGACGTCGTTGTCGATTTCACCATTCCGCACGCGGTGCTCGAAAACATCGAGGCTTGTGTTCGCGCCCGCAAGAATATGGTCGTGGGCACAACCGGCTGGCACGCCGAACTCCCCAAAGTCCGGCGGATAGTTGAAGAGGCGGGCGTTGGCTTCCTCTACGGCGCGAATTTCTCCCGCGGTGTAAATCTCTTCTTCGACGCAGCGCGTGCGGTCGCCGCGCTTCTCGGCCAAGGCTATTCCGGACAAATATTTGAACGCCATCACAAGCACAAGAAGGATGCACCCTCGGGAACCGCTGTGCAACTGCAAGGCATCGTCCGCGACGCTTCCGGGGATGATCTGGAAATCACTTCGTTCCGCGAAGGAGACGTGGTGGGTATGCATGAACTGGTTCTGGATTCGCCCGCCGATACCATCTACCTCTGTCACGATGCGAAGTCCAGGCTTGGGTTTGCGGAAGGTGCCGTACGTTCCGCCGAATGGTTGTCCGGCAAGACGGGCTTCTTCGACTTCAAGGATATTTGGCGCCAATTGTAGCCAACAGAGCACCCAACCTCCCCTTTTGCACAGCTGTCGATTCGCGTTATCTTAGTCGTATGCAACTCCGCGGATGTGGTACCGCTCTGGTCACTCCTTTTCGTCAGGACGGCTCCATCGATGAGCCGGCCCTGCGCAACCTGGTCTCTTGGCAGATAGAATCTGGAATCGACTTTCTGGTTCCCTGCGGAACCACAGGTGAAACCCCGACCCTTTCCCACGACGAGTGGTTGCGCGTGATTGGCGTTACGGTTGAAGTCGCGGCCGGACGGGTGCCCATTGTCGCCGGCGCGACCTCCAACTCGACCCAGGACGCGGTGGCCAAGGCGAAGGAGGTAGCCGCACAGCCGGGAGTAGACGCGATTCTCACTGCGTCGCCTTACTACAACAAGCCCACCCAGGAGGGCCAGTACCGTCATTTTCACGCTATTGCCGACGCCGTGGACAAGCCGATCATCCTGTACAACGTCCCCGGCCGCACCGGCGCGAACATCGAGCCGGCCACCGTAGCCCGCCTCTCCGAAGTTCCGCACATTGTTGGCGTGAAAGAAGCCAGCGGGAACATGACGCAGATCGCCGAGGTCTGCAACGCGGTGCCGGAAAGCTTCCTGGTTCTATCCGGAGACGATGCTGTCACCCTGCCCGTGATAGCGCTGGGCGGAGTCGGCGTTATCTCTGTGGCGTCCAATGAGATTCCTCGCGAGATGGCGGAAATGACTCGGGCAGCTCTCAACAACGACTGGGCGGCGGCACGACGCATTCACCGCAAGTATTTGGCCTTGATGCAGGCTAATTTCGTCGAATCAAGCCCGCTCCCAGTGAAAGCGGTTCTGGCCATGATGGGCAAGATCGAAGAGGTCTACCGATTGCCGCTGCTGCCCATGCGGCGGGATACCCGTTCCAGATTACAGAAGATCGCCGCCGAAGCCGGAGTCGTCGCCAAACCTGCCGGCTCATCCTCGGACACGATTAATTTCTATATTTACGAAAACTGGCTGGCGGGACCGCACAAGATCGTTCTTCACCGCTCCACTTGCGGGCAATGCAACCAGGGCAAAGGACGACCTTCCGGACATGACGCCAACCATGCACGCTGGCACGGTCCGTATGGCACGCTCACCGAGGCGCGAGACGCTTCCCACAACATGCCCGGCGTGCTCATCCGCAGCGAGTGCAAGTGTATTTGAAGGCAGAAGTGTGAACTGAGAATTCAGAAGTGCAGAATCGAACAGCCGGACGGCAGAGGCGAACTGCTTCCCAGGCGTGATTTTCGTCCATCAAATTCTAACTTCTCCTTTCTGACTTCTGCCTTTCCTTTATACTCTCTGCTTCATGCATCCCCTCAAACCGGCCATTGAGCGTTTGGCGTCGCTGGGCGAAGTCGAACGGAATCCGGAAGCGCGTCAGACCTTCCTGGAATTCCGCGACGAACTTACCAAAGGCACGATTCGTGCCGCCGAGAAGATTGACGGGCAGTGGGTAGTCAACGTCTGGGTGAAGCAAGGCATCCTGCTGGGGTTTCGTCTGGGCGAACTCACCCAGATGGACGACGGACCTACGCTCACTTTCGTCGATAAAGATACCTTCCCTGCCCGGCGCTTTTCCGTTGAAGACCGGGTGCGGGTAGTGCCCGGAGGATCGTCGGTGCGAGTGGGCGCGTACGTCGCTCCCGGCGTGATCTGTATGCCGCCGATGTTTATCAACGTCGGAGCGTACGTGGACGAAGGCACCATGGTTGATTCTCACGCCCTCGTTGGTTCCTGCGCCCAGATCGGCAAGCGGGTTCATCTCAGCGCTGCGGCTCAGATCGGAGGCGTGCTCGAACCGGTCAACGCGGCTCCCGTGATCATTGAAGACGACGTGCTGGTCGGGGGCAACTGCGGGGTCTACGAAGGCACCCTGGTGCGGGCCCGAGCCGTGTTGGGAGCAGGAACGATTTTGACCCGGTCGACTCCGCTGTACGATTTGGTTCGTGGAAAAGTGCATTGGGCAAGCGAAAGCGCGCCGCTCGAAGTGCCGGAAAACGCTGTGGTCGTGCCGGGATCAAGAGCGGTGAAAAAAGGTCAGTCCGGCGAATGGAATCTCTCGCTGTATACACCCGTCATTGTGAAATATCGGGACGAAAAGACCGACCGTGGGATCGAGCTGGAAGAGTGGCTGAGGTAATCCAACCCCGAATTAACCGCAAAGGTACACAAAGGACACAAAGGAAACCCATGTCAGGAGGACAATCTCGCAGGATCAGTCAAAGCGGGAAGTTCCTTCTGCTCTTGCATCATCTTGCTGCGCATTTCCAGGTGCCGCTGGCGGAAGTGGTCTCGCGCACGGGCTCCCCAGGCGCGCACGAAATAATAATTCAACCCGGCGCCGATCACTGAACTCGCCACAGGTATGAGCCGCCCCGACCACTTCTCGACCGCTTCCGTACTGGCCTGTACTGCAACCCGTTGAATCACCCTGGGTACAAAGCGATTGACCACTTCCTTTTCCAGCAATTCCCTGCTGATGTCCACGCCGGCGGCGCTGGCCGTCGCGATCCAGAGGTCCGCAATTTCCTGGTCGGTGTTGATCTCAAAGCCGTAAACCAGGCTGAGTTTCTGCAAAGTCCGGAGGGTGATTCCCGCCAGAATGCTCAAGTCGGGAACAATGGTGATGATCCCGCCCAAACCGAGTCCCGCTCCCTCGGCAGCCGCCACTCTCATTCCGCTGTGGATCACTCCCGAGGCAACATCGTCGAGCAGAGCCATCTCGACCGAGTACACTCCCTGGAAGCTGTTGATCGGCAGGCCGTAGGCGATCCGCAGTTGTAAAAGAAATTTATTGGGATCGACCTTGACAGTTTCATAAGCATGCTGAAATCCGCGTCGCATGCCGTTTTCGAACTTGCGGACCAGCCACGGTTTCCGGAGTGGTTCCAGCATCTCCTGCAACCTTATCGCAGAACCGCGCGGGTGGGAAGAGCAGCCACCGATGCCCCCGGCAATCCGTGCGGTAGAATGCGATTGTTGAATTCGCGTAGCCCGGGTGGCGAAACTGGCAGACGCACGGGACTTAAAATCCCGAGTTCCGAAAGGAACGTACCGGTTCAATTCCGGTCCCGGGCACCACTTAACTCTAGGCCGCAACGTTCCCGCCTTCCGTAAGCCCCACCTTTGCAGAAACCGCAAAGGTGGGTCACCCGCCAGGCGTGGACTTGGTCAGGGGTTGAGACTGTCCGCACGTCGTAACTGGTCGCTCAAATAATGAGGTCAATGTGAAAAGAGAACGCCTAACACAGATCGTCCTGGTGATCGTGGGGCTGTTGAATCTGCCCCAAATTTATTTTCTATATTTGGATCTGTGGCATTCCAGCTGGCTTTTGGAGGGGAAGTGCGAGTGCGGACCGATGTTTCTGAGCTTTTTTATTCCGGTCGGGGTCTTTCTACTCATAGCCGCAAGGAGACCCTCTGAGCATCGCTCGATGATTGCTCTAGCAGCTTGGTGGAACATCTCCCATGGCGCTGTGATGGCTATTCAAACCGTGGAAGCGTGGATTCACGGCGTCCACAGGAACTTTGCTGATGTGATCGTAAACCTTGTGATCGGAGTTGTCTTGTTAGCGCTTCTGCCAGCAAAACGAGAGGCGGTCACGCCAGGAGTTGCGTGAACGAGCGGAGAAACCTCACACTCTACGCGGATAACGTTTCTTCTCGTCTTCGTTTCACGGTTTTTTCCGAGGAGATGACAGTGTAGCGCAGCGGCTCTGGGGCAGATTGGCGTTAAATCGCCACTAGACTCATTGAACCCGGCCAGGCAATTCTCAATGAGTGTAAATCGCCTGATTGCAAAAGTTACTCCCGGTTTGCCCATTAGTCAGGACTTGTGCGCACTCCAGGAAAGTTCGCGGTAAGTCATCGAGAAGATATAATTCCCGCGTGCGACAACCTATGCGGCATGTAATGGCGCTTCGCGTTTCCAAAGCGGTTCTCGTTTTTGCAATCGCACTTTTCTACACGATTCTGGTCCTAAACAACATCACGGATTACGGCTCTAACTATGAGTTTGTCCGCCACGTGCTGATGATGGACTCAACCCTTCCGGGGAACCACCTCATGTGGCGCGCCGTCAATGCCCCGCTAGCACATACGGTCTTCTACATGGGCATCATCGCCTGGGAATCAGTCACTATGCTTCTATGCTGGTGGGCTGCTGTTCGGTTGCTGAAATCGTATCGTGCGGACAGGGCGCAATTCGCAGCTGCGCTGGACGTCGCCATGATTGCGCTGACGACGAGCCTGCTGATGTGGTTGGTGGCATTCCTCGATGTCGGGGGCGAATGGTTTCTGATGTGGCAGTCGAAAATGTGGAATGGGCAGGAAGAGGCATTCCGAATGTTTACCATTGTCGGTGTGGTGTTTTTGGTGGTGGTGCAACGCGAGCCAACCCCCGATTAGTCGCTAGCCTTGATCGGAAACGCCTCGGGGCAGACTGCAGGGGCGGATCGGGATCTAGATCCGAGGCGTTTTCGATAAGGAGACTAGGAGGAAGCCGCTGGCGTTTGCGGCGGACGCGGTGCG
>JBAUUQ010000035.1:0-102694 GCA_049582765.1 Terriglobales bacterium | reverse complement strand
CCAGCATCATTTTGCGTAAACGGGTCACAGGAATCTCCTTTCCCTATGACCCACACTATGTCAGCAGCTCCTGAACTCTCTCGGTCCACCCACGCGGTAGCGTCCGCCGCGCCAGCGGCTTAGTCCTAGTGGGCTAACCGGAATCTATCGCAGCCCGCCAACTGGTAGGCACACGTCTCAAGGGCAAAAAGGCGCGATTTCACTTGTCGACGCTCGTTTCGGCTGCCATTACTTCCTGACGATCAAGTCTTTTACCCAGCAATCATCTTCCCCAAAATCTCCTTCAGTAATTTGGCGCAGACGGTCGCAGTCAATCGGGGCACATCTTGCTGAGGGTTGTATTCCACCAGATCGGCCCCGACGATCGTGCCCGTGATGGCGTGCAAATGAGTGATCGCTTCCCGCACCGACATGCCGCCCGGCTCGCGATGCGAAATCCCCGGAGCAAAAGCCGGATCGAGCACGTCGATATCGAAGGAAATATAGACCGGCCCCGTGAGCTTCAGTTTTTCAGTTGCCGGCAAATCTCGCATTTCCAGAATCTCGACGCCGAAGCGGGCAGCTTGCTCTCGCTGGTGCTGGTTGATGGTGCGAATGCCAAGCTGGATCAGCCGTTTGGCGCATCTCTCCTCCATGATCCGGGCAAAAGGGCACGCGTGAGAGTAACGATTGCCGCCGAACTCTTCGTACAAATCGGGATGAGCGTCGAAGTGAACGATAGTAAGGTCCGGGAATCTCTTGCCGAAGGCGCGAACGATGGGATAGGTAACCGAGTGATCGCCGCCCAGCGAAACTACCCGTTGGCCTTTATCCAGCAACTCGCCGACGGCTTTCTCGATCACTTCGAAGGCGCTGATGTCCTGCGCGAGCATCAGATCGCCGGCGTCGGCAAAAATGTCCGCGGTCTCCAGGTTTACCCCGGTCTCAGTCCAGGAATTCGAGGCGTCACAATGGAACGCGTCGCGAATGAGCGGCGGCGCCAGCGCCGGCCCGCGCAGGTAGGAGGAGTGGGCATCGAACGGAATCCCCAGTAAAGCGGGGATACCCAGGTCTAAGGGCTTCGATTGCTGCATAGGCATGGACCCAAGTGTGGGGCGGACACTCTTGTCCGCCGCTTTTGACGTTGATCTTACCTGTCGAAGGACCAGCTTATCCGATGGCTTATGTGCGAACCAACCTCAAAGGCGGTGGACAGGAGTGTCCGCCCCACACCAGACAGGCGAGCCACCCTGAATCTGTGTAGATTGGCCACTCATCCATTATTCTATATAGGGACTTATGGCCATTCGAGGCAAGAACCTGATCGAACCTTCATCTATCGGGGTGCTTGATGCACCCGGCTACGAACGTGAGCGAGTGTTTGAAGCCTTCCGCCGCTGGGGCTATCTGGAAGCGGATCTCGATCCGCTCGGCTTCCTGCGTCCCGAACATCCTCCGGAGTTGCAGATCGACGGGGAACTAGCGCGGGAGGCCCGGCGCTTGTATTGCGGAACCGTAGGCGTCGAGTTCATGTACATCGCTGATTACGAGCGGCGCCGATGGATCCAGGACCGCATGGAGGGACTACAACCCGCCGTTGACCAGGAGGCGGCGTTGGATCAGCTCATCCGTGCCGAGTTGTTCGAGCAGGTGTTGCAGCAGCGTTACCTGGGAACGAAGCGGTTTTCTCTGGAGGGGGTCACCGCCCTGATTCCGCTGGTGGATGAGATTCTTGAAGTGGCCGGACAGCAGGGCACGGTGGAATTGGTCATGGGGATGAGCCACCGCGGGCGGTTAAATGTGATCGTCCATATTGCCAGACGTGCGCCGGAGGAGGTATTCGCCCGCTTTGAGGATGTCGATCCGCGCAGCGTGCTCGGTGGCGGCGACGTGAAGTATCACATGGGCGC
This sequence comes from Terriglobales bacterium, assembly GCA_049582765.1. GTDB lineage: Bacteria > Acidobacteriota > Terriglobia > Terriglobales > Acidobacteriaceae > JBAUUQ01. The sequence goes on along the minus strand of JBAUUQ010000035.1, from coordinate 100,805 downwards.
AACTGGCGAATATGTGACGCGCAACGGCGCGAAGGTGCACATTCACCTGGCTTCCAACCCCAGTCACCTGGAAGCAGTAGATCCGGTCACCGTGGGCCGCACACGCGCCAAGCAAGACCGTGCTGGAGAAGCGGGACAGCAGAAGTATCTGCCCCTGCTGGTTCATGGCGACAATGCTTTTGCCGGTCAGGGCATCGTGGCGGAGACCCTGAACTATGCGGATCTGCCCGCCTACACCGTGGGCGGGACCATCCACGTGATCGCTAATAATCTGATCGGGTTCACGACTTTGCCCAAGGAATCGCACTCCTCGCGTTTTTCGGCGCAGGCTGCCCGGAGGCAGGCGATTCCCATCTTCCATGTGAATGCGGAGGACGTCGACTCCGTGCTGCGCGTGGGCCGTATGGCAGCCGAATACCGGTACACCTTCAAGAGCGACGTGGTCATCGATTTGATCGGCTACCGGCGCCATGGACACAGCGAGGTGGACGATCCAACCATCACCCAACCGTTGCGCTATAAGGCGATCAAGGAGCATCCGCCGCTGTGGGAGATTTACGCCGAGGACATCGGCGCGGAAGACGTTCAAGCCAAGGTGCAAGTGATTCGCGCGGAACTGGAGGGCGCGCAGGAGAGATCGGGTTCAATCACCAAAGCCCCCACACTCCGCGAACTGCCCTGTTATTGGGACAGCTACACCGGCGGACGTTACCGCAAGGAATATGAACGCGACACCGGATTGTCGTTGGACGAATTACGCGAACTTACCCTGGGGCTGACGACGTATCCGGAGAGCTTCCACATTCATCCCAAGGTCAAGAAGCTGCTCGAGCAGCGGGCCGAGATGGGCAACGGTAAACGTCCCGTGGATTACGGCATGGCTGAGGCGCTGGCATTCGCCAGCCTGGTGAAAGCCGGTACGCCGGTGCGGCTTAGCGGGCAGGACAGCCGGCGCGGTACTTTCAACCAGCGCCACTCCGTGCTTCTCGACATTGAAAATGAGCAGGAGTATGTGCCGCTGCAGAACATTTCTGCTAATCAGGCGCGTTGCGAAATCTACAACTCGACCCTCTCTGAGGCGGGCGTGCTCGGCTTTGAATACGGCTACAGCCGCGACTATCCCGAGGCCCTGGTGCTATGGGAGGCGCAATTCGGCGACTTCGCCAATGTGGCCCAGGCGGTGATCGATCAATTTGTCAGTGCCGGCGAAGACAAGTGGAACTTGCTTTCCGGCGTGGTCATGCTCCTGCCACACGGCTACGAAGGGCAGGGGCCGGAGCACTCGAGCGCACGCATCGAACGTTTTCTGCAGCTGGCGGCTCGGGACAATTTCCAGATCTGCCAGCCCTCGAATGCCGCGCAATATTTCCACTTATTGCGACGACAGGCAACGTCGCACTGGCGCAAGCCGCTCGTCGTCTTTACGCCCAAAAGCATGTTGCGCCACCCGGATGCTTCCTCCTCCATCGAGGATTTCACCCATCCCCGCTTCCTGACGGTGGTTCCGGACACGGAAGCCGAAGACGCGCAACGCGTATTGCTGTGCACCGGCAAAATCGGCCACGAGCTGCGCGGGGAGCGCAAGCGGCGAAAAGACAATTCGACCGCGATTGTCTTTCTGGATCAGCTCTATCCCTTTCCAGAAATCGAGTTGGCGGCGGAGTTGGAGCGGCACTCGAGTGCGCGCGACATCGTCTGGGTACAGGAGGAGCCGGCCAACATGGGCGCGCTGTTCTACATGCTGCCGCGGCTGCGACATATCGCGGGCGAACGTTCTGTGCTCTCCGTAAAGCGGTCGGCCAGCGCCAGTCCGGCGACCGGTTCGGCGAAGGCACATGAGATGGAGCAGAAGACGGTGCTTTCCCTGGCGTTTACCACGGGTCGCTGATTTCCACCCTGACCAGATGGGACGAATTCCTAAATCTCAACCGCTTTGCGTTGCTGTCGACACCGGCGGCACGTTTACCGACTGCGTGTGGATGGACCAGGGAAGCATCCGCATGCTGAAAGTCTTTTCTTCACCCGACGATCCTTCCCAGGCCATCGCCGATGCGCTCGCAAAAATTGGGATACGAGGAGCTCTGACGCTGCTCCACGGAACTACGGTGGGGACGAATACCCTGCTACAGCGTAAAGGCGCGCGTGTAGCTCTGGTAACCACCGCCGGATTCGAGGATGCCATAGAAATCGGTCGCCAGGCGCGGCCAAAGCTCTATGACTTCTTTTTTGATCGAACCGAGCCGCTGGTATCAGCGGAGATGCGATTCGGGGTGGAGGAACGCACCGGCAGCGATGGCGAGATTCTCCAGGCACCTACCGATGCCGATTTGCGCAACCTGACGCAAACGCTGGCCGAAAAGGCCCCCGAGGCGATCGCGATCTCGCTGCTTTTCTGCTTTGCAAATGCTAAGAACGAGAATGCCGTGGAGACTGCCCTGACAACTCTGGGCATACCTCTTTCGATCTCCCATCAGATTCTTCCTGAATTCCGCGAGTATGAGCGGACCAGCACGGTGGTGGTGAACGCCTACCTGCAGCCGGTGATGCAGCGGTATCTCGGAAGCCTTGAACGTCGCGTGCGGACGGGAGTGGGGCGCGGAAGTAAAGCCAGTATTTTTGTGATGCAGTCGAGCGGCGGGATCACCGCCCTGCAAGCAGCTGCTCGTGAACCGGTGCGAACCGTGTTGTCCGGTCCAGCCGGAGGAGTCGTCGGCGCGGCGGCAATGGCCAAGCGGAGCGGATGCGAGCGCGTCATCTCATTCGATATGGGAGGAACGTCTACCGATGTGGCGTTGGTAGAACGCAAAGCTGGCGCCAGCGGCCAATCCGAGATTGCCGGGCTGCCGGTCGGCGTGCCCATGCTGGACGTGCACACCGTGGGGGCAGGCGGCGGTTCCATCGCCCGCTTCGACGCCGCCGGGGCTCTGCGAGTCGGGCCGGAGTCGGCCGGAGCGGATCCGGGCCCGATCTGCTACGGCCGCGGAACCCAGCCCACGGTGACCGACGCGAACCTGATCCTGGGCCGGCTGCAGCCCGATCGCTTCCTTGGGGGAGACTTCCGGCTCGATGCGGATCGAGCCCGGCAAGTCACGACTGAATGGCTGAAGAAACAAAACTGTGAGCTCTCGCTCGAACAATTTGCCTCCGGCGTCCTCAGGGTGGTGAATGTGACCATGGAGAAAGCGATTCGGGTGGTTTCCGTCGAGCGTGGCTACGACCCGCGAGATTTTGCGTTGGTTGCGTTCGGCGGGGCGGGTGGACTGCACGCCTGCGAACTGGCCGAAGCTTTGAACATTCCTCGTGTGATTGTTCCCACGCTTCCCGGGGCGCTCTCGGCTTTTGGCATCCTCGTCAGTGACGTGGTGAAAGACTATTCCCGGACCGTGTTGTGGTCTGCCCTCGACAGGTTACCGTTCAAACGCCTGGACCAGGAATTTAGCACCCTGCGCCGAAAAGCACGGCAGGACTTTCGAAGCGAAGCGTGGCCGGGAAGGATGCAGAACCGTTGCAGTATCGATGTCCGTTTTCGGGGGCAAGGATACGAACTTAATATTCCCTACACCAGAGGACTGGTTCAAGCTTTCCACCGCGAGCACGAACGGCGCTATGGCTACAGCTATCCCGGCCGCGACATTGAGCTGGTGACTTTGCGTCTTCGCGCCACCGTACCATCCTCGCAATCGAGGCTTGGCCGGTCCCGCCCAGGGAAGGCTGAGGCCAGGTCCATCGATAGGATTGCCTCCGCCCGTCGAATTCCAGAGAAAAGATTGGTTTGGCTGGGTGGCAAGCGAGTGGCTGCGGCGATCTATGCCCGTGATTCTCTCCAGTTGGGTAGGAAGCTCGCCGGTCCGGCGATTGTCACAGAATACAGCGCTACCACTGTTATACCGGCAGGGAAACGCTTCTGGCTCGATCAGTCTGGAAACCTGCTCATCCAGATCCGGCGTTGAGTGTGGCGTCTCCCACTACCGCGTCCATGCTTTCCTCCGAATTGTTTCAATCAGGTTACAATCCGCTTCAGATTCGGATTTCCCGGCTAGAATAGCGGTGTGAACCCAAGCATATTCGTAGTTGAAGACGATCCCGATATTTCCCGGCTGGTGCGCCACCACCTGGAGGGTGCGGGATTTACAGTCAAAGTATTTCCCACGGGCCACACCGTGGTTGCGGAATCAGAGCGGCAGCGGCCGGCGGTATTTATCCTGGACATCATGGTGCCAGGCAAGGATGGGCTGGAGCTATGCCGGCAGATTCGGCAAACCCATACCCTGGCCTCGATCCCGGTCATATTTTTGACTGCAAAGAGTGGCGAAGCGGACCGCATTCTGGGACTGGAACTGGGAGCGGATGACTACATTCCCAAACCGTTCAGTCCGCGGGAACTGGTGGCGAGAGTCAAAGCCGTCCTCCGCCGCTTCGAGCGGCCGCTTTCACAGTCGCCTTTGCGCATAGGAGAGATTGAAATTGACCCGGGCGCAATGACCTTAACCGTACGAGGTCAGCCGGTGACTACCACAGCCACCGAATTTCGCCTGCTGGATTATTTCGCCCGCCACATCGGGAGGGTGTTTACGCGTGATCAGCTGCTCGACTCGGTGTGGCGCGACACCGCTTATGTGACTCCGCGTTCGGTGGACGTGTACGTTCGCCGTATTCGTGAGAAGATCGAGCCCGATCCCGAGAACCCCCGCTACCTCAAGACCGTGCGCGGCGCAGGATACCGTTTCGAGGCGGTGAAGTGAAGAAAAGGATTTTTTTCAAACTGCTGGCTGCTTTTGCGCTGGTGATTGCGGCGGCGGCGGCCACCTTGGATTTCTCGATGGGCAGGGCGTGGGAAGACTCCCTGCGGCAGGAGATCGAGCGCAATCTGAAACAGAAGACGGTAATGTTCGCCGACCGGGTCAACACCGACCATCAACACAGTATTCAGGAGATCGCTTCGCAGGAAGGTCAAGCAGCCGGGGCGCGCGCCACGGTCATCGATGCCAACGGCAAGGTGCTGGCGGACTCCGAGAGTGTCACCGGCCCCACGGGGGACCAGGCGCAATCCCTCGAATTCGACTCCGCCCTCAAAGGCAATGTTGCCTCCGAAGCCCGGCGCAGCCGCGCTCTGGGTATTCCGTTCCTCTATGTTGCGGCTCCTATTTCCGGAGGGGCGGTACGGCTTGCGTATCCACTCTCAGACCTGGAAGCCGTTCGATCTCAAGTACGAGGTAAACTGCTTTTCGGCTCAACGATCGCATTTGTGGTGGCGGTGGTCATTGCGGGTGTCGCGGCAAAGCTCACGGAGCAGCGGTTGCAGCGAATTGTCAGCTTCTCGGAGCGGATCGCGGCGGGCGATCTGACGGCCCGCGTCGCAGAGAGCTCCGACAACGAGGTTGGGCAGGTCGCTGCGGCCCTCGACCGCACTGCGCGTTACCTGGAAGCAAGCTTTGCCACTCTCCAGACCAGTCAGCGCCAGTTGGAGACCCTCCTCAACAGCATGGAGGATGCTGTGATCGCCATCGGTCCGGACGATCGCGTGCAATGGGCCAATCACAGAATGGACGCGCTGGTTCCGCAGCGCACGCGGCTGAACGCACCCGTAATCGAGACCGTTCGCGACCCGGATTTTGTGCAGGCTGTGCGTGGCGCCAGCACCTCCCGCAGGGTTTTTACCGCCCGCGCCACCTCCATTCTTCCTGGACGGACGTTTGATGTGACGGCGGCTCCTCTGCCGGGTGGAGGCGCGGTTGCGGTGCTGCGCGACCTGACCGAAATGGAACGCGCGGAGAAGACACGCCGCGATTTCATCGCCAACGTATCGCACGAGCTGCGAACGCCGCTGACCTCCATCCAGGGATACGCCGAAACCCTGCTCGACGGCTCGTCGGAAAATAATCATTCGCGCGAGTTCTTGGAAATCATCCGCAAGAACGCCAGTCGCATGTCTCGGCTGACCGAAGACTTGTTGACCCTGGCGAGAGTGGAATCCGGCGAGCAACGTTTTGATGTCCAGCCGGTGCCCCCGGCGCAGCTTCTCCAGGATGCGGTAGAAAGTTTCCACGAGCTGGCCCGTGCCCAGGGGATTGAGCTGCAGGTGGAAGATACCGCTCCGCAGCCCGTTATCGCCGATGCCGAGGCTATTCACCAGGTCTTTTCCAACCTCATGGACAACGCTCTGAAATATGCCGCCAGCGGTGGTCGCCTGGTGTTGGGTGCGCGGCCCATCGACGGGGCGGTCGAGTTCTATGTCCGGGATTTCGGTGCGGGGATTCCATCCGAACATCTCCCCCGTCTTTTTGAGCGCTTCTACCGGGTGGATAAGGCTCGTTCCCGTGAATCGGGCGGCACCGGGTTGGGTCTGGCTATTGCCAAACACATTGTGCTGGCGCACGAGGGTACAATTCGGGCTGAGAGCGAGCTCAATCACGGGTCGGCTTTCCTGTTCACATTGCCGTTGGCAGGCGCGGCCGAACCGGCATTGTCTTGAGGTGTCCAGCTGGAGTGCGATGGATGGGTGGTCAACCCTAAAATTTACAAAGGATTAACATCGACACCGGAAAAACAACCTATGCTCTGAGTTGTGATTCCCAACACTGACAGGCGGCAGGCAAGACGAGTTTTGGCGCCGCCGCCGATCCCGGCCCAAGGGGATGTTTCCATGACCGCCGCGATGAACAACCCGCTGCCTGATCACGCTCACGCGCATCTGGTCACCCGCACCATCGAGGCGTGTCGTCTTGCCAAGGAGGCTGCTGCTACCGCGGCCGAGGGCATTGCCACCGGCTCTTCCCCGTTACTGAACAGCTTGCGGGAGAAGGAAAAAGAACTCGACACGCTGGACCGGGAGATCGATGATGGCGTCACCCTCGCGATCACGCAGGTGACCGAACCGGAAGCCCGCGAACTCCTGGCCTGCATGAAATTCATGATCAGTCTGGAGCGGATTGGCGATCTGCTGCTCAGCTTTGCCAGCAGTGCCCTGTCGGTGCGCGGCCGTATTGATCCGGAGGACACGCGCGATCTGACCCACATGGCCACGATTCTCGAGAAGATGCTGGCTGATGTGGGTGAGGCCTTCTCCGCCCGCAATGTGAAGAAAGCCGTGGATGTCCTGCGCGCCGACGCTGAAATGGATCGGCTGCGCAACCTGATCTTCTTGCGCCATATCGAGAACCCGGAAGGCCTGGCACGCCAGGCCAGCCTGCAGGTCATCTTTATGACTCAATCCCTGGAGCGCGCCGGGGATCATGCCAAGAACCTGGCTGAAGAAGTCTGTCATTTCGTGAGCGGGCACACCATTCGCCACGTCATGATGGGCTACGACAAGCCCATCGAGCAGATGTTCCTGGATTGGCTCCGGCACCGCGACGACCTCCGGTAATGTCCTGCTTTTGCCAGCCGCAATATTTCCGGGCTTGGTCGCGTTGGCGGCAACTCCTCCATCCCGTCAGGCCACTGCAGACTTGAGCCTCCCAACCAGTTATCATTGCCCTGCCCGGCCGTGCCGCGAACTTCTACGGCGCGACTGAAAAGCCAAAACTAGAGAGCGCACAGGCGGATAACTTATGCGATCGCGCACCTTGCTGTTGGGCATCACGGCAATTTTCTCGCTGACCACTGTCCTCTTTGCCCAGGGCAACGTGGTGAAGTATCAGGCCACCATCGGCAACGTGAAATACGTTTTTGCGTCGGTCGCCCCCGTGGCACGCCTGAAGCCCGGCGATATTCTGGACACCAACACTCTGGACTGCTTTGGCAACGTGATCCAAAAGCCGGGCGACACCTTGAGTATGGTGAAAGGTGATAATCCGCTGACTGGACCGTTTTACGTCGAAGGGGCCGAACCCGGCGACACGCTGGCGGTCAAAATTCTCGATCTTCAAGTGGATAGCGATCAGGGTATTGGAGCGTTCGTTACGGATTTTGGCGCCCTCAATTCCACCGCCTACACGGCAATGTTGAATCCGCCGTTGCCGGAAAAGATCTGGTTTTATCCGATTGACCACGCCACCAACACCGCGACGTTTCAGGCGCTCGATTCCAAGTTCTCGACCAAAGTTCCATTACATCCCTTTTTCGGCTGCATCGGCGTGGCCCCGGCGGGAGGCGAGGCCCGCAGCTCGATCGTCCCCGCTGAGTTTGGCGGGAACATGGATTCCCCCGAGGCCAGTGCCGGCAACACGGTTTATTTCCCGGTGAACGTTGCCGGCGGTCTCCTGTATATGGGGGACGGCCACGCGGCCATGGGCGACGGTGAAATTGCAGGCACGGCGATCGAGGTGCCGCTGCACGCGCGGGTGCGGGTAGACCTGTTCAAAGGCCGCAAGATCAACTGGCCGCAATTTGAGAATGACGACGCCATCATGACCGTGGGCGCCTACCGCCCGCTGGACGATTGCCTGCGCATCGCCTATACGGAATTAGTAGCATGGATTCACCGCGACTATGGCCTGTCCGAGCTGGATGCCTACGAGTTGCTCTCCGAGGTCGGGAGGGTCCACTTGAACGAGATGGTGGACCCGAACTATGTGGTCGTGGCCTCGATTGAGAAGAAGTACCTGCCCCCGAAAAAGAACTAGCTGCCTGGCAAGAAGGGGAGGGACATTTCCAGCAGCCCGCCAGATCCGGCGTCACAGAAAATCTTCGGTAACATCCTTCCTCGGTTTCGGCCATGGGAGCAGCGGGACTGCGCGATAAAATTTCCTTTTCAGGGTTTCGATGGATCGCCATTCCACCTCCGAGCAGGGCTGCGCTTCCCGGTCTTCGTCGAAGCTCCGGGGCCTTCCCGCGCTGGCAACCGCGGCTGAGGGGGACCTTGAGGCCACGCTGCAGTTGCTGGCAGATCGGGCTCGATACCTTACCGGGGCATCGAGCGTGTCGATCGGATTACGCTCGGGCGCGGAGGTAGTTTGCCGGGCAAGCACGGGACTCGCGGCGCCGCATCTAGGCTCACGTCTGGCTGTGGACTCCGGACTCATGGGTGAAAGCCTGCGCCTGCGGAAGATTCTGGTCTGTGATGACGCCGGGAAAGACAAGCGCGAGGCCGGGATTAACTGGCGAGAACTTGGGGTCAAGTCGGTAATGGTAGGGCCGCTGATTCGTGAAGGAGAGGCGGTCGGCGTATTTGAATTGCTGGCCGGGCGGCCCTACGCCTTTGGGGACCAGGACGTCGCCACGCTGCAACGTCTATCGGAGATGATTTTAACCGCGTTGGAGCACCTCGATGCCGCCAGTCGCCCGTTGGCGCAGACATCCAGCCCGGAACCCGACACTGCGAAGAAGATTGAGACCGCGGTCGCAGTTAGCGCAGCAGAGCCAAGTACGGTCAGTACCTCGCAGGAGGGGACGGAACTACAGATTCTTCCGGCGCTCAATAATGAGCATTCGGAACGCTCCAACGCCTTCAACGTTCGAAGATGCCAGGCGTGCGGATTCCCAGTCTCGGAGAGCCGAACCTTGTGTCTGGATTGCGAAGAAGCCCAGAGCGACCAGCAAACGCCCGCTTTTCTGGGGCATCTCTCCGCGGCGGGCGAACCCAAGTGGCTGCAAGCCCATCTCTATACGATGGGCACGCTGTTCATCGCGGCCCTGACCGTCGCCCTGCTGGTCTTCAAGCTCCGCTAGCCAATCCGCCTCGCTCTGGTATTGCATCCCGTTCTGACTCGGGACGTTAGCTCTTCTCCGAGGCTTCTGCGCGGTCCCTCCATCCTCAGCGATTGAGGATTTTGGGCCAGCCACGAACGGCTAAAGACTGACTCTCCTGAATGAATTAGAATAGAAGTACTCTTATGGCCGACCGTACTTTTACTCTCACCGAAGCTCAATCCCTGGTACCTGTCTTGGAATCGTTGCTGCACACTGCTATCGATGGCCGGAAGCTGGTCGAGGCCGTGGACAACGAACTGCAGGAACTTGCCCATCGCGTGTTCCTGCGTGGCGGGTTGTCGGTGAACATTGTCCACATGGCGCGACGTAAGGCCGAGCGCGAGAAGGCCATCCAGCGGGTGAAAGATGCTCTCGCCGAAATCGATGCCGCCGGAGTGCAAGTGAAAGACCTCGAGATCGGCCTGCTCGATTTTCCCTGCGAAGTCGAAGGCCAGACCGTACTGCTCTGCTGGAAGCTGGGAGAAAAGAACATCACCCACTGGCACAGCGAGAGCGAAGGCTTCGCCGGCCGCAAACCGATTGACGCGCGCATCACCGGGGCCAAAAGGACGAATTAGTTGCTTCCAAGGGATGCAGTCTTGAAGGTGCAGGCGCGGGCGTACTAGCCCGTGCTGGATTGCTGCGGAGCGAAAGCACGAGCGGGGACGCTCGCGCCTACATTACGACGTTTAGCCAACCGCACTACTTTCTGAGGACTGACCACTGTCTCACGGCTGTCCGCCCGGATTCCATTTCGGCTGGAAATCCGCATTCACCATCCACTCTATCGGCCGCAGCAGCGAACCGATGGCGGCATCCATGTGCGGGAAGTCGAGATGCGCCAGATCGTCACTGGGCTGGTGATAGTCGTGGTGCAGTCCATAGCTTGAAATCGTCTGCGCAACCACGCCGTCCAGGGCGAGCAGGTAGTTGTCCGAGCGGGCAAAGAAGTCTTCGGCAGGATGCGGATCCGCCACCAGCCGGGCGCCATGCGCCACCAATGCCGGTCCAAGGTTGGAGCGCTCCCACCCCGTCAACCACAGAGTATCGCCGCTCACGAAAGGATCGCACCGGCCGATCATTTCAAACTCCAGGTTCACGGCGATTTCCTTCAAGGGTACGGGAGGATGCTGGCGAAAATAGGTGGAGCCGAGTCCGCCGGTCTCCTCGCTCCCGAACAAGGCAAAAATCACCGTCCGCCGCGGACGCGGCCCGCGGCCGAGAACTCGTGCCAACTCCAGCACCGCCGTCGTTCCGGAAGCGTCGTCGTCCGCGCCGTTGTAGATCTCGTCGCCGTTCACCGGAACGCCAATCCCCAGGTGATCCAGATGGGCGGAGAGCAACACCGCGCCATTTTTCGGCGAGGAATCGACGCCTCGCAGAATTCCTACCGCGTTCCAGGTCCATCCCTGCTTTGGTTGGGATGTGGCCGTGAAGCGCACCATCGTACCCTCGGGCATCTGCTCCAGGGTACGAATCGCATCGCTGCTCAATTGCAGTAGATTGAGACCTGCGAGTCGCTCCGGCCGGTTTGCCCCCTCTACGTGCGTGGGCGATTTCGGAAGCGGAGCGCCCTCTGCGGCGTGCTCCGGTCTCTTCGGGCCCAGCGACACGAGCACCGCTGCTGCTCCCGCCAAAACGACGCGAAGAACGGCGGTCCTGACCTGAGCCGCGTCACCGCCGGACAGCAAGATAATCGCACCCGGTTTCACTGTGACGCTTTTCGCCGCATCGATCTTTTGCAGCGGACCGGCAAATTCAGTTTGCGACAAGATCGCCGCCCGGAATTCCTTGCCGGACGTCCACAGGATAGGCTGGGAGCCGCCTTCCCCGCCGACGCTGAGCTGCGGCGGCGCAGTGATTGCGTCCTGAACCACGCTTACCTTCTGCAGGTAGCCGCCGCTGTCCCCTGCGGGGGCAATGCCGTACTGGCGCAACTGCGAAGCCACGTACGTGGCGGCCACCAATTCGTCATGGGTACCGCTGCCGCGTCCCTGCAATGCGTCGGAAGCCAGAAATTCTTCGTGAGCGCGAACGCAGCGCCCGCAAACTCTCGGCCTGGTTGCCGACGAATTTGCCTGGGAGTGCACCTTCGCAGGTTGCTCTTCGGCGCCAGCGGGAATGCCATGGGAAGCAGTAACAAGACTGAGAAAACATGCGAGCGGAAGCAGCCGTTTCTTCATCAGAGTCATTCCAGAGTAGCAGACCCGAAGCAGAGGCAGGCCCCGCCCGTGCGGGACCATCCAAGGGGATTTCCGTGCAAGTCCTCGTCACCCCGAACGTTCCTCCTTTGGCGCCGGATGGCTGAGCAGGTTCTCGCGGTACTTTGGTGTGTCGGCCGGGGAAAATCTTCTCTGCTACAATTTAATTGCGCCGCTGGGGAGCGCCTCTGTCGAGCGGTCCTGCGGGAGCCTTGCTATCATGCTGAGTAGTAAGAAGAAAGTTCAGATTGCCTCTGGTTTTGCGACTCTCCTCCTGCTTGCTCTGGCAGTGGGTTGCAAGGGCTTTTTTGTCAACCCGACGCTGACCTCGATCGCCGTCGGCCCAAGCGCGACAATCAGCCAAGGCGCTACGGTCCAAGAGACCGCAATAGGTACCTACAACGACGGATCCACAAACACGCTCGGTTCGGGTGTCCAATGGAGCAGCAGCGCGACCGACGTGGCTAGCGTAAGTAGTTCGGGATTGGTGACCGGCAACTCTCAGGGGACCGCAACGATCACCGGGGCTTTTCAGGCGACGAGCGGCACCTCGAGCATCACGGTCAATCTCACAAACGTCACGGCCCTCAAGATCAGCCCGTCGACCGGTAACGTCGCTGTTAACGGAACCGCGACCTTGTTTGCCTATGCCACCGTGACCGGAGAGAGTAACCCGGTTGACGTCTCGCCCAACGCAACTTGGACCGTCAGTGATTCTACCAACCTCACAATAACGGTTCCGACGACCGCTGGAGTAGGGGTGTTGATTGAGGCAGGGGCGGACACCCCGGTCGGTGAGCAGGTAACGGTCACAGCAACCTACGCCAGCACAAGCACCCTGACCGCCACGGCAAAACTCACGGTGATCCAATAGCCACGCCTATGTCTGACGTCCGATGCATCGGCATTTGTACCGGGGGCGGAGATGCCCCCGGCCTCAATGCGGTCATCCGCGCGGCGGTGAAGTCCGCCATCCTCAAGTACAAATGGAAAGTGATTGGCATTCCCGATGGCTTCGACGGTCTGATTTGGCCGGAGCGGTCCCGCGAACTCACGCTTAAAGAGGTGAGCGGCATTCTGCCTCGCGGGGGCACCATCCTGGGAACTACCAACCGCGGCAATCCGTTCCACCACATCAGTATCGAGAACGGCGTCGAGGTAATTCGGGATATTTCCGACGAGGTCATCGCCAACTCGCACCAGCTTGGAATTGACGCAGTGATCAGCATCGGCGGAGACGGCTCCCAGAGCATCGCGCACGAGCTGTTCCTGAAGGGCATGAAAATTGTTGGCGTGCCCAAGACTATCGATAACGACCTCTCCGCCACGGAAATTACGTTTGGCTTCGACACTGCACTGCACACTGCTACCGACGCCATCGACAAGATTCACACCACGGCCGAGGCTCACCATCGGGTGATGGTGATCGAGCTCATGGGCCGCGACGCGGGCTGGATTGCGCTCGAGGCCGGTATCGCCGGCGGCGGACATGTCATTCTGATTCCTGAGATCCCCTTCACTCTGAAGAGAATCTGTGACTATGTGAAAGAGCGCGAGGAACGGGGGAAGCACTTTACGATTGTGGTGGTCGCCGAAGGCGTCAACCTGCCGGCGGAGCTGAAGCAACTTTCACGCGGCGGGTCGGTGGGAAACCTGATCGGCGACGGCATTGCCCTGACCGCGCGCCGAGAAGTACGAGTCAGCGTCCTGGGACACATTCAGCGCGGCGGTTCGCCTTCTCCCTTCGACCGGATTCTGGGGACGCGGTTTGGGGTGGCTGCCACCGAACTGATTGCCCAAGGTGCGTTCGGAAAAATGGTTTGCCTGCGTAATGCCAGCATCGAATGCGTGGATATCGCCGAGGCCATTGGACATGCAAAGAGGGTGGATCCAAAAGGACAGATGGTGCGCACGGCGCGGGCCATTGGAATCTGCTTCGGAGACTGAAGCGGCCTTGCGAGCTCAATGGAGGGCGGGCATCCTCACCCGTCAGGCGCAGGCTCATCGCTAAGAGTCTGATTTTTCCCCGCAGCCCGCTGAGCCGGTCGTTGACGCCCGTCCTGCACGTACTCGGCGTGACAACATAGCCAATCCAAGTGCACACCAGACGCCTTTAGACTGGGTTATAGTTGGCTCGTGCTCCCTCTGAAGACCTGCCGGCGATATCTGTGGTTCGTTGCCATTGCTCTGGCAGTCACGGGTTGCAATCGCCGAGGTAGAGTTCTCGAGATCGCCTATGTCTCCACCCCGCAGGCCACACTGCGAGACCGCGTCGCTACCGTCTTCAATAAGACAGGTCTGGTCAAGAACGGCGATCGGGTGCAGATACTCGACCGCGACCGCCGTTTCGTGCAAGTGCGAACCGACAACGGCACCGAAGGCTGGGTTGAGCAACGCTATCTGGTGAGTCAACAAGTCTACGACGGATTCCAGAAACTGGCGCAGCAGGAGCAGAGTGATCCTATTCAGGCCGCCGGTACCACCCGCAACGACACCAATATTCATCTGGAACCGGGCCGTGAGACCGAACATCTCTACCTGCTGAACACGGGAAACAAGGTTTCTATCCTGAAACGCGCCACTGCGGAGAAAACTCTGCCCGGCGCGGCTCCCAAGCCCTCGGTTGACGCTGGCGGCCAGCCCGCAAGAACCCCTGCTGTGTTGGAGGACTGGTGGCTCATCCGCGATGCGCAAGGGCATATCGGATGGGTGCTGGCGCGAATGGTGGACCTGGATGTGCCGCTGGAAATCGCGCAATACGCCGAAGGCCAGCGTATCGTCGCATACTTCGTGCTCGACCAGGTGAACGACGGGGACAAGAAGGTTCCGCAGTATCTCGTAATGCTCACTGAGCCCAAGGATGGCATGGAGTTTGACTACAACCAGGTGCGAGTTTTCACCTGGAACGTGCGTAAGCACCGTTATGAAACTGCCTATCGCGAGCGCAATCTGGACGGCCTATTGCCGGTTACAGTCGGGCAAGAGGATTTCGACAAGGAAGGCACTCTGCCGGTTTTCGTACTGCACGTGAGGGATGAGAGTGGGAACGTCAGCGAGAGAAAGTACAAGCTGAATACGCCCATCGTGCGGCGAGTGCTGGCTCCGGGCGAGGAACCGCCGAGAGCAGTCGCGAAAAAGAAACGGCGCTAACCAATGTGGGCGCGGGCCCATTCGACAGCTGCGCTTGGCTCAGCTGCTCAGGGCAGGCTACGAACCTCGCCCGTGCAGGGACATAATCCGAACAGCGGAGCGCCAAAGTCTTGAGCGGCTATGCTTATGTCTTCTGCCCCTTTCCCTTAGAGTGATGGGGTTTGAGGTTCCTGACTATGCCCGGCGCCAGCTCCATGCGCGGCAGTGGGGGATGAGGCCGGCACCTATCCATGGCATCGCGCCATTGCGCCAGCGAATGCATGAGCGGGGCGAGCTTGATCCCCTCAATGTGTTGCGGATGGGTGGTCAAATTCCGCATGGCACGGGCCATCACCGATCGCATTCCGACGAAATTTCCGGTCGAGTAGTGATGGAAGGCGACGGCGACTTGCACCAGTCCCTGCAGAAATTTCTTTTCCTCCGCCGGTGCGGCGCGCCAGATGTCCTCGAGAACCTCGTGGGCCTGGAAGAATTCGGCGCGATTAAACAAGGCAATGCCGTGGGCGTATTCGTTGAAATCCACGGCCTATTCTGGCACAGTACCCGCCGTTGCAAAAACAAAACCTCGCGCCGCAGCGCGAGGTCAGGAGAGGAAGTGCGTTTTATTGACCGAGGATTCCGTAGTGCGAACTGGCTGCCATAAAGAAAAGCAGGGGAACCGACAGGAAAAGATTAGTGCGTGAAGCCAGAAATGCCTGCCGCGCCAGGGCTGGGGCGTTCGCGGGCGGTGATCCCGCCAGAGTTCCCCGGATAATCTTCTTTTGATTGGGCCAGATGACGCCCCAAACGTTGAACAGCATAATGATGCCCATTCCGCCGCCCACTCCGATCGATAAAACGTGGTTATCGTCTTTTCCAACCGGAGTAAAGTTCACAAACAACCAAGCGGCGGCGATGACCACCACGGCGGTGATCGCTCCTAATACATATCCGCTCGGTGCCTTCGAGATCACGAGGTAGAGAATCCCCCAAGCCACAATCCAGATGAGCCAGAAAAGGCCAATCGTGCTCCCGGGGCTGACACCCATGCGGGCGGCGTCGGCCTCGACGAAGATGTGCTGCCAGTAGAAGAAGCCCAGTAAGACCGTAATCAGCGCACTCCAACGGAACAGTTGCAGAGTTGGCATGGTCATGTACTGAAACACCTTCGGTTTCATGGCGGCGTCCACCTGCTTCATGAAAGGGACGTTGACCAAATTGAAAAAATAAAGCAATCCGATCCAGGTGATACCAGCGATGAAATGGAACCAGCGCAGAATGAACGCCAGGGCCTCGGTGCCGGTGTGATGCGGCATTACCCAGGACGCAGCCAACGCTGTCAAATTGTGCATCGATCTTCCTCCAGGCGCCTACGCTTCTGTTTGCGCAGGAATGGTTGCACTTTGGCATGCTTGTGTCAACCGGATAGTGGTCAGTTACCCGATGGCCAAAGAAAACCATAAACCCCAAAGACACGGAGGTACGCGAAGGAAAACCGTGGAACTAACCCTCGGTGTGCTTGGTAGTTGGCTTCGGCTGATTAAGTACCGCCGCCGGCTGGACCAGCAGGATTCCAGCTTGCAGGGCTGTGCTTGAAAACTGGCAGGTAACGCCGTATTGTACGAACTGTCGCTTTGGACGCGGGACTTGACGGGTTCCGTGTCCCGAGCTTTCCCCCTGTTCCTTACGGCCGGGTCGGCAACGGTGGTAGGGAATCAATGGTTCTTCCGCACCTCAGAAGGCTCTCGCGGTTAGAGAGCTAAGGAGATCGCATGGAAAACAAGCCGGCGCAAAATATCCAGGATTCCTTTCTCAACAACGCCCGCAAGGAAAGAACAAATATTACGATCTACCTGCTGAGCGGTGTGAAACTGACCGGACGCATCCGCTCATTCGACAAATATTCGGTCGTGTTGGAAACCAACAACCAGGAGCAGTTGATCTTTAAGCATGCGATTTCCACCGTAGCCATGGGTAGGGTGGCACACGGCCACGGCGAGAAGCCTACGATGGTTCCGGTTGCAACCCCGGACAGCGAGCCGAACCCGGTTCCCAGCGCTTCCGGAACGGAAGGGTAATCAGGAGCGATTTCGACCGCGAAGTCGGCAGAGAATTTCTCAATTGAGTCCAGAAAAAGCTTCCCGAAAAACGCACGACGCGCGGCGTTCGGCGGCGTCCGCGGGCAACAGCCGTGCTCCGGTGGAGCGTGCCTTCCTGGTGGGGATCGATTACCGGGTTCGCGCCCGGGGAGGGCCGGGGAAAAAGGCCACACCGGCTCCCTTGACCGGCGCCGCACAGGCCGCGCGGGACAGTGCGACCCTTGCGGCCGCTTCGAAGGTGCCGAGTGTTCCTCAGTTCAGCGCGGAGGAATCGCTCGAAGAATTGCGCTCACTGGCAATCAGCGCCGGCGCGCAAGTTAGCGGTGAGTTCCTTCAGCACCGGGACAAGCCTGATCCTGCCACACTCATCGGCAAAGGAAAGCTGGAGGAGATTGCGGGGGCGGCGGCCTCGGTCTCGGCCGACCTGCTCTTGTTCGACCACGATCTCACGGCGTCCCAGCAACGCAACATCGAAAACGTTGTGCATATCCGGGTCATCGATCGTACTCAGCTGATTCTCGATATCTTCGCCCGCCACGCCCGCACCCGTGAGGGTCAATTGCAGGTGGAACTGGCGCAACTGGAATACATGCTGCCACGGCTTGGCGGACACGGCATTGAGATGTCGCAACTGGGCGGCGGAATCGGCACCCGCGGTCCGGGCGAGACCCAGCTCGAAACCGACCGGCGAAAGATCTATCGCCGGATTCGCCATGTAAAACAGCAAATCGAAAATGTTCGCCGCGTGCGGGCGCAGCAACGGCAGCGGCGTGAGGCGGTTCCGGTGGCGACGGTGGCTTTGGTCGGTTACACCAACGCGGGAAAATCTACGCTGTTTAACGCCTTGACTCAGGCCGCCGTCCTGGCGTCGCCGAAGATGTTTGCGACGTTGGATCCGACCATTCGCTCGGTCACCCTGCCCTCGAAGCGTAAAGCGTTGCTCTCCGATACAGTGGGCTTCATCCGCAATTTGCCGCACACCCTGGTTTCCGCCTTCCGCGCCACCTTGGAAGAGGTGCAGCGTGCATCGCTTATTCTGCACGTTTCCGATGCCAGCAGCCCGCTCTCCGCCGAACAGGATGCACAGGTGGAGCGCGTTTTGAAGGAGTTGGAAGTGGAAGGGAAGCCCCGCTTGCGGGTGATGAACAAGATCGATCTTTTGCCGCCGAAGCAGCGCGACAGCCTGCGCGATGATATCAACACGGTCCACGTGTCGGCTGCCAAGGGTATGGGCATGAGCACGTTGCTTGACCGCGTTGACCAGATGCTCTCCCAAGACGCCATCTGCCGCATTCGCCTGCGCATTCCGCAAAAAGAAGGCAAGATGCTGGCTCTTCTGGAAGCGCGTGCGCGGATTTATTCCCGTGCCTATCTAGACGGCCTGGTCGAGTTGGAAGCCGAGGCGCCGGAGTCCGTGGTGCGAAAAGTGCGGGAGTTTGTCGTGGGTTAGCGGCCAGACGCGAAGATTTCTCTCCGCAGAGGCAAGAATTCCTAGTCAGCCAGGCTATGGTGCATAAGTCGATCCCGTCTCATGCGATGTGAGCGCTTCCAGCGCCAACCTTGCGTTCGCATACTTGTTGTCCGCGGCTTTTCGCAGCCACGTCTTTGCTTCGTCTTCATTCGCGGGAACTCCATCTCCGTCGCGGTAGCGCAAGCCAAGGTTAAACTGAGCGGCGGCGTTACCCCAATCTGCCGACCTCTGCACCCACTCGGCCGCTCTTGAGCAACTTTGAGGAACGTAGCGTCCGGTTTCGTAAAGCATCCCCATAATGAGTGCGGCTGAGTCGTCTCCGAAGTACGCCTGGCGTCGTAGCGCAGGAATCTCGTAGCGGCTCAACCCCCCTATAGCGAATAAGGCTGCGCGGTCAGTGACCTGCCCGTGGCTGGCCCGGAGCGGAGGGGTAAGATTCGATAGATCAGCTTTCCGGATCCCGCTTTCATAAAGATGATCGTTTCCCGAAGTGGCGGCTACGACCTGAAAATCCCCATGGTGCCGCGATTGAAAAATGGTGAACCCAACCACAATCAACAGGACTGAAAGCGCGGCCGAAGCTGCTTCCAGCGTACGGCGGGGACTTAGCCGGATTCTGACTCTGACCCTGTATCTGGCGAAGGCCTCCAGCCGGTTCCTGGAAAATTGCGCGACATTTGACTGTGACGGCCCGTGTCGCAAGTTTCGGCTCAGGGCCTCTTTCAAGAGCCCGGGCAGCAGCCTTTGCGTGGTCGCTTCACGAATCTGCCCGGAAGCCTTGGCAGCGCCCAACAAGGAAGACTGAGCGCCTAAGAAACCGGGGGACGCAGTGCCGGATAGCCAGAATTGAGCTCGCTGTAAAACTTGGGACTCGCGCCAGGCAGAGTGACCGACGGTTGCGGTCCAGACCTCCCACTGTTTGCGGACGGCCAGCCAAGAAGGAGAACTCGGAGGAGCGCCCTCCTTCGACCTTCCGCTTTGCATGTCTTTCAAGAGAGCGGTTCTTTGCCCGACCTTAACCTCGCCTGCTTCACCCAAGGAGGAGACATGCGTATCGGCAGATGCCGGTTTGCGGTCGCGCATTTCCTTGTCATGCTGGCACTGGAGAACCCAGGCTGCGAACAATAATGTTTCGAAAGAGGAAGCGTCGAGGGTAGGCCGCTGGCTCATGCAGAAGTGGCGTTAATTCAAAGGTGAGTCTTTCTCGCAAAACGGCCATCACAACAAATTAGGGATGAAGAGGAAGTCTTGACTGCTTACTTCATCTTCTGCATCTCTCCGGCGAGGGAGCAGTACTAAGGAGAGAGGCGTTCTCCATTCAAGAGCCGGTGCACTTTCGCGAGCGCCCCACTATTCGTGCAGATTATAGCTTCAGGAACGGCCGAGCTACCACAATCTTTACAATGGGACGGGGAAAAAAGCTGCGTTCTCACGGTGGTTAGGGTGCTTCGACTGGTTCCCGTGTAAGAACAACGACTCTTCCCGCACCCAGCGGTTTGAGCTTGTTGGACTAGGCTTCTAGCGGGCGGGTGGTTCCGAGTGACGAATCGTGACTCGATCTCTTTGCGAAACCCGACCCCCTCGACCGGTGGGTCGCGGCAAACTGGACCATCAGGAGGTATGGCGAAGAAGCGAAACCCGCCACGATACTGTCATGTGCTGGAGGCTTAAATGGGCCAACCACCAAGAAGCGGTGACATTCCTTGGCTGCCGGCCCATTCGATCCTGAATTGGATCGGAGGTGATAATTCCATGCTAGACCCCTCCGCCCAGAAGTCAAGCTTTCTTTGCAGTGAAATTGGCGAGCCTGAGTATTGTCCGGAAGTACAATCCCGGGCCCCAATCCCCGGGCAATTTCCACCGCCCACCACGTTGACACTAAGACTCGCGGGGTGTTAGGTTTAGTGGTTTTATTAAGCCCTCTTTTGCTCGGGATTCTGTCTAGCAAACAATATCTAGCAAAACCATATCTAGCGAAACCATGGACCAGACGCTTCGACAAGTAGGGGAATTACTGCTCGGATCCGTACCGACCGTCATTTTCATGGTTCTGCTGTATGGGCTCTACAGCGCTTTAGTTCACAAGCCTCTCACCAAAGTGCTGGCGGACCGGCGCAGCCTGACTGAGGGTGCGGTGGAAAAGGCTCGAGCCGATATTGCGGCTGCGGAGGCACGCACGGCAGAGTATGAGCAGCGCCTGCGGGAAGCGCGGATCGCAGTCTTCAAGGCGCAGGAATCGCGCCGCCAGCAGGCCTTGAAAACCCGGGCCGACGCGGTGGCAAAGGCACGGAGCCAGGCGCAGGCTCAGGTGGGGCAGGCGCGCGCTGCGATGGAAAAGGACAAGATTGCCACCCAGGAAGGCTTGCGAGCGGAGAGTGGCAGGCTTGCCGCCGAAATCATGCGTCTCATTCTGCAGCCTGGAAGCACATCCGCTCCGACGGGTGGCGCGCGATGAAACTCCGAGCTTTGGGACGGCTATACCGAGCAGCTCGCGCAGGGGTCTTCCTGTCATTTCTCGCGGCTGCGGTGCTGGCGATTCCATTGACCGCGCCACCGCGTGCTGCCGGTTACAACCTGCTGTTTGTCCAGGCGAGCGCGCCTGGCCGGCAACCTTCGACTCAACAGCAATTGGTTCAGGAAAGCAGGGAAGCGGCTGGGGAGGACGACGCCGCTCAATTCAAGCATTCGCCTTCCGTCCAACTGGTCTCCCGGTTAACCGGCCTGAGTCTGGAGCACGCCTACTGGCTGTGCGTTTTGTTGAATTTCCTGGTAATCGCGCTGGTGATTGTCTGGCTTTCGAAGAAGAACCTCCCGGGCATGTTCCGCCACCGTACGGCTTCCATCCAGAATGCGATGGCGGAGGCGCGTAAGGCCAGCGAGGAGGCAAATCGGCGTCTGGCGGGCATTGAATCGCGGCTTTCCAGGTTGGACTCGGAGATCGCAGAGATGCGGGCCGCCGCAGAGCAGGAAGCTGCCGCGGAAGAGCAAAGAATCAAAGCCGCGGCCGAGGACGATGCACGAAGAATCGTAACGGCGGCGGAGCAGGAAATCACAGCCGTTGCCCGCGCGGCGCGACGGGAGTTGAAGGCCTACGCGGCCGATCTGGCGGTGTCGCTGGCACGAAAGCAGATTCAGATCGACACCTCCACGGACCAAAGGCTGATCCACAATTTCGCCCAGCAGCTGCAGACCAACGGCGACGAGAAAAAGGGCGGAAACTAGTCCATGGCCTCAGTTACCATCACTTACGCGCGCGCTCTGGCCGACGCGGTTCTCGATGCCCATCTCGATACCGCCAAAACCTTGGCGGAAGCCCAAACGGTGGCACGACTCGTCTCCGAGAGCAAAGAGCTTCGTGAGGTGTGGGAGACGCCATCCATTACGGCGGAACAGAAACGGGCGGTCCTGGACGCCATTGCGGCTCGCTTGGGGATCTCGCGCACCGTGCGTAATTTTGTCGCGGTATTGATTGACCATCGGCGGACAACCTTCCTGGTCCCGATCGTCAGGCAGTTCGAGCTGGAATTGGATCAGCGAATGGGATTCGCGGAGGCTGACATAACCAGCGCACAGGAGTTGGATGAGGCCGAGCGCAGCATTCTGGAAAGCCAGGTGGCGAAACTGACGGGGAAGAAAGTTCGAGCGCATTACTCGCGCGACGCTTCCCTGTTGGGCGGCGCTGTGGTAAAGCTAGGCAGCACCATCTACGACGGCTCGGTGAAGGGGCAGTTGGAGAGGATCAGGACGGCACTCAGCTCCTAGCTTCTGGTTTCTAGCTTGGAGCCAAGTGAGCCTTGGTTGGAGTGGAAGGCAAGAAACTTTTGGTCGCAAGATCGTACAGAGCCGCAGAGGGCGCGAAGAAAGGCATAGCTAGCAGCTAGAAGCTGACTTTATGGCACAAATCAGAGCAGACGAGATCACGCAGCTGATCCGGCAACAGATCGAGAACTACGAATCCAAGATTGCTGTCGACGAAGTCGGCACAGTCGTGACCCTGGGCGACGGGATTGCCCGCGTCCACGGGCTCGACAAGGTCATGGCCGGCGAGTTGCTCTCCTTCCCTCACGATGTGGCCGGCATCGCCATGAACCTGGAAGAGGACCAGGTGGGCGTGGTGCTGCTGGGCGACTACACCGAGATCAAGGAAGGCGACGAGGTGAAGCGCACCGGGCGCATCATGAGCGTGCCAGTAGGCGACGCCGTCATTGGCCGGGTGGTGAATTCGCTCGGGCAACCTATCGATGATAAGGGTCCCATCGCGTCGGACAAGTTCATCCCGCTGGAGCGTCTGGCACCCGGTGTGATCGACCGCCAGCCGGTGCGGGAGCCGATGGCGACGGGTTTGAAAGCCATTGACAGCATGATCCCCATCGGCCGGGGACAGCGCGAACTGATCATCGGCGACCGCCAGACGGGAAAGACGGCGGTTGCGCTCGACACCATCATCAACAACAAGGGCAACGACCTGATTTGCATCTATAACGCGATCGGCCAGAAGCGCTCTTCCATCGCGCAGGTGGTAAAGATTCTGACCGACTATGGCGCCATGGAATACACCATTGTGGTGGCGGCGTCCGCTTCAGAGCCTGCACCCATGCAATACATTTCTCCCTATGCGGCGTGCGCGATGGGAGAGTATTTCCGCGACACCAAACGCCACGCGCTCTTGATTTTCGACGATTTGTCGAAGCACGCTGCGTCATATCGCGAAATCTCGTTGCTCTTGCGTCGGCCGCCTGGACGGGAAGCGTATCCCGGAGATGTGTTCTATCTGCACTCCCGCCTGCTCGAACGTGCCGCCAAGTTGAGCGACAAGAATGGCGGCGGATCGTTGACCGCGCTTCCTATTATTGAGACGCAGGCCGGGGACGTATCGGCGTATATCCCCACCAACGTCATCTCCATTACCGATGGCCAGATTTTCTTGGAGACGGACCTTTTCAACAGCGGTGTGCGTCCTGCGGTGAACGTCGGCATTTCTGTGAGCCGCGTGGGCGGCAGCGCGCAGATTAAGGCAATGCGCCAGGTCGCAGGCAGCCTGAAGCTCGACCTTGCGCAATACCGCGAATTAGCGGCTTTTGCGCAGTTCGGCAGCGATCTGGACAAGGCCACGCAATCCCAGTTGAATCGTGGGCAGCGGTTGGTTGAGGTGCTGAAGCAGAAGCAATTCTCGCCCCTGCCTTTCTCCAAGCAAATTCTTATCATCTACGCCGGGACGAACGGATTCTTGGACGACCTGGCCATCGATCAGGTGAGAGACTTTGAGGCGGAGCTGTACAAGTTTGTGGACACGGTGAATCCCGGCCTGCTGCGCACCATCATGGAGAAGAAGATTCTCGATGACAATTTGAAAGCCGAGATGAACAAAGTAATCAAGGAGTGCAAAGAGCAGTTCGTGGCGGAAAGACAGGCAGTGGCAACGAAGTAAGCTTTTAGCTGTTAGCTCTTGGCCTTTGGCTGAGAGCTAAGAGCGATAAAGAGGTAAGAATGGCCAACATTCTCGACATTCGCCGCCGTATCCGCAGCGTGACCAACACGCGGCAGATCACCAAGGCCATGAAGATGGTCTCGGCAGCCAAGTTGCGCCGGGCGCAGGAGCGCGCCCTGGCGGCGCGTCCCTATGCGCAGATGTTGACCAACGTCCTGAAGTCGTTGGTATCGAGGGCGGAAATCTTCGATCCTGAAACTGGCGAGCCGAAACATCCGCTGCTGGCACAGCGTCCGGAGAATCGTGTTCTGTTGATTGTCGTTACCGGAGACAAAGGTCTTGCGGGCGCATTCAATACCAACATCCTGAAAGCTGCCGCTCGTTTCCTGGAGTCGAAGAGCGGCAAAAATATCGAGATTGAGGCTGTGGGGCGCAAGGGCCGCGATTTCCTGCGGAGGAGATACCCGGTAGCTCAGCCGCGAACCTCTGAGTCTTCGGGTTCTCCGCAGATCACGCTCGTCGGCGAACACGTGGGCGTGCTTGGTAAAGTGGAGTTTGGGTTCGCTTCGGAGATGGCAGGGCGGGTGATCGACCGCTACAGCAACTGCGAAATCGATTCGGTTTACATCTTATTTAACGAATTCAAGTCGGTGATTTCCCAGCGACTGATTGTGGAACGGGTTTTGCCGATCGAGCAGGTTGGCGAGATCAGCGTGGCCCAAGCGGAAACTATGGGCGAAGCGGAGCGCAAGCGCGCTTTGGAGGCTGCGAAGGGCGCGGGAGTTGGCCTTCGTCCGCCGGACACGCGGGAGATGGACGCCGCAGCAGCGAGATTTGCCGCCGCGCCGGTCGATTACATTTATGAACAGCCTGCGGGGGAACTGTTTTCCTCGCTGTTGCCCAAGTACGTTGGCATTCAAGTTTTTCGCGCCCTGCTGGAATCCGTGGCCGCGGAGCACGCAGCCCGCATGACGGCAATGGATGCGGCGACCAGTAACGCCAGCGACATGATCGACTCGCTGACCCTGGTCATGAATCGCGCCCGCCAGGCGAAGATTACGAAAGAGATTATCGAGATTGTGAGTGGAGCAGCAGCACTGTAAGAGGCTTTTAGCTGTTGGCTCTTAGCTCTTAGCTAAAAGCCAAAGGCTAAGAGCTAAGAGCCAAAGCTGAGGTCTTATGCCAGAAAACATCGGACACGTAGTACAAGTCGCCGGCCCCGCCGTGGACGTGCAGTTCGAAGAAGCTCACATGCCTTCAATCTACGAGGCGCTGCGCGTGGTGAGTGACGGCTTCAATGTCCCCGACGAAATCGACGTCATCCTCGAAGTGCAGCAGCACCTGGGCGAGGGCCGCGTGCGCTGCGTTGCCATGGAGCCGACCGACGGCATGGTGCGCGGCATGAAGGCCATCGACCAGGGCGGACCGATTTCCGTCCCCGTCGGCCACGGTACGCTGGGCCGCATTATGAATGTGATCGGGCAACCGGTCGATCAGCTCGGTCCGATCGAGCATACGCAGACCATGCCGATTCACCGTCCCGCGCCGCTCTTCGACGAGCAGGCCACCACGGCTGAGATGTTCGAAACCGGGGTCAAGGTCATTGACCTGATCCAGCCTTTCCTGAAAGGCGGCAAGATCGGCCTGTTCGGCGGCGCCGGTGTGGGCAAGACCGTCGTCATCATGGAATTGATTAATAACGTCGCCAAACAGCACGGCGGATTCTCCGTGTTTGCCGGCGTCGGCGAGCGCACCCGCGAGGGCAATGACTTGTGGCTGGAAATGACCGAGTCGGGCGTGATCAAGCCGGGCGATCCTTCGAAATCGAAAGCCGCCTTGATCTATGGCCAGATGACCGAGCCCCCCGGAGCCCGTCTGCGCGTGGCTCTCACTGGATTGACGGTCGCTGAATATTTTCGCGACGTCGAAGGCGCAGACACGCTCCTCTTCATCGACAATATTTTCCGCTTCACTCAGGCAGGGTCGGAAGTCTCAGCTCTGCTGGGCCGCATGCCCAGCGCCGTGGGCTACCAACCCAATCTGGCGACCGAGATGGGCGAGTTGCAGGAGCGCATTACGTCGACCAAGAAAGGTTCCGTCACCTCGGTGCAGGCGATTTATGTGCCCGCCGATGACTTGACCGATCCGGCGCCGGCCACGACCTTTGCTCATCTCGACGCTACCACGGTGCTTTCCCGCGCGTTGACCGAGATCGGAATCTATCCGGCAGTCGATCCCCTGGCTTCGACTTCCCGTATTCTTGATCCCCGCATCGTCGGCCAGGAGCATTATGACGTCGCGCAGGCGGTCAAGAAGACCCTGCAGAGTTACAAGGATTTGCAAGACATCATCGCGATTCTGGGCATCGACGAACTGAGCGAGGATCAGAAGCTGACGGTAGCGCGAGCCCGCAAGATTCAGCGTTTTCTCTCCCAACCGTTCCACGTCGCCGAACAATTTACCGGCGCCCCCGGGCGGTACGTCAAAATCGCCGACACCGTGAAGGGATTCAAAGACATCAACGAAGGCAAGTACGACGATATCCCAGAACAGGCGTTTTACATGAAAGGCACCATTGACGAAGTACTGGAGGCGGCAGAGAAGTTGAAGGCGGTAGCGTAGAAGCGGTCCTTAGCCGTTGGTCTTTGGTCATCGGCCAGGACTTAGGGTTCGCGGGTCTCGCCAACGACCAACGAAGAACTACTAATGACGGATACTTTCCAACTCGAGATTGTCACCCCGGAGAAGATGGTTGTACGCGACGTAGCCGACGAGATGCAGATTCCGGGTAAGGGCGGGTATCTCGGTATTCTTCCCGGCCACGCCCCCCTGATCACGGAACTGGCGGTGGGCGAAATCACCTACCGCAGCGCGAACATCACCCGTCATTTGGCTGTGGCATGGGGGTTCGCGGAGGTGCTTCCCGACAAGGTAACGATACTCGCCGAAACTGCGGAACGCGCTGAAGAAGTCGACGTGAAGCGGGCTCAGGCCGCCAAGCAGCGGGCCGAGACAACCCTCGGAAAGTGCGCCACCGAGGAAGACTTCAAGAAGACGACAGGCGATTTGCAGCGCGCCGAGACTCGTCTGGACGTCGCCGAAAAGAAATAACAATTTCTCCGCCAGACTCTACCCGCCCGAATCCCCAGCGGGGACGCCCAGACGGGGGCGTCTGGGTCTACGTGGGTGCGGGTGATCACACAACACGTAAGGGCAGACGCCCTTGTCTGCCGAACCGGGCAACGCCCGGCGGCCTGCCTTCCCATGCCGCCATAACTAATCCCGATACGCCCTATAAATACTTTCGATTTCCGTGAACTTGCCAGGGCAGGTAAAGTGAACGCCTTGAGTACGATCTTAATCGCCGGAGCAGGCTAGCTATTCATGGGAAAGAATCGCGTCGCTCGACTCATCGTCCTCTCCCTTTTCCTTCTGACCCTCGCAACTGGCTCGCTGGCCCAAACTTCAGGTGCTTCCGCGGCTGACGCGCAGAGTGCCCGTATTGCGAAGCTTGAGCAGCAAGTCGCGGACGCCAGAAGTGCCGGCGATAACGCCTGGATGCTGACCTGCGCGGCGCTGGTTCTGATGATGACTGGTCCAGGCCTGGCGCTGTTCTACGGAGGTCTGGTCCGCAAGAAGAACGTCCTGGCCACCATGATGCAGAGTTTCGCCCTGATGGCGATCATCACGGTATTGTGGGCCATCTTCGAGTACAGCCTTTGTTTTGGAGCGGGGAACAGTTTCATCGGCGGCCTGCACCATCTCTTCTTGCGGGGTGTGGGAGCGGCGCCAGATCCCGACTACGCTGGCACCATTCCCCAGCAGACATTCATGGTGTACCAGCTGATGTTCGCCATCATTACTCCTGCGCTCATCAGTGGAGCTTTCGCCGAGCGCATGAAGTTCAGTGCCATGGCGGCGTTCATGATTCTGTGGTCCATCCTGGTCTATGACCCGATGGCTC
Source organism: Terriglobales bacterium (assembly GCA_049582765.1). Classification (GTDB taxonomy): domain Bacteria; phylum Acidobacteriota; class Terriglobia; order Terriglobales; family Acidobacteriaceae; genus JBAUUQ01. The sequence goes on along the minus strand of JBAUUQ010000035.1, from coordinate 72,883 downwards.
ACATGGTTTGGGGGAAGGGCGGTCTGCTGAATGCTGCGCTGGGTGGCCGTTTCCCCACCCTCGATTTTGCGGGCGGAACCGTGGTGCACGTTACCTCTGGCGTGTCCGCGCTGGTGTGCGCCCTTTATCTAGGGAAACGCCTCGGCTATCCCAAACAGGCCATGCCGCCGCATAGTGTGGTGCTGAGTTTCATCGGAGCCTGTCTGCTTTGGGTGGGATGGTTTGGGTTCAACGCTGGCAGCGCTCTCGCAGCCGGGAGCCTGGCGACGAGCGCTTTTGTGGCCACGCATTTCGGCGCGGCGGCAGCGGTGATAGGGTGGGGCGGCGCGGAATGGCTGCGCAACGGGAAGCCCAGCGCCCTGGGCGCGATTTCAGGAGCAGTCGCCGGGTTAGTGGCGATCACGCCCGCAGCTGGCTTCGTCGGACCCAAAGCCGCCTTGCTGATCGGCCTCATTGCCGGAATCTTTTGCTATCTCATGGTGGTGAAAGTGAAGGCGGTGTTCGGCTACGATGATTCTCTGGATGCTTTCGGCGTGCACGGCGCCGGTGGCACTCTCGGGGCTTTGCTGACGGGAGTATTTGCCAAAAGCGTGGTGAATCCGATCTTCAAGGACGCGCAAGGAAATACCATGGCTTCGGGGTTGCTGGAAGGCAACTCCCATCAGATGCTCAATCAACTTGTGGGGGTTCTGATTGCCTGGGCACTCGCCATTATTGGGACTTTGATTATCCTTAAAGTGGTGGACCTGACCATCGGCCTGCGCGTCAGCGAAGAGGAAGAACTCGAGGGGCTGGACTTGTCGCAGCATGGTGAGGAAGGCTATTACTGGGAAATTCCTGCGTAGTGAGTTTGTGCTGTATGGTGGAGATGGGAGAGACTGAGAAATAACCATGACCAAGGTCGAAGCAATCATCCAGAACTCCATGCTGGACGCGGTGAAGAACGCCCTGCACGAGATCGGCGTGGAAGGCATGACGGTACTTGAGGCCCGCGGACACGGCCGGCAGAAAGGCCATACGGAGTTCTATCGCGGCCGCGAGTACACCGTCGATCTGATCCCCAAGATCAAGATCGAATTAGTGCTGGCAGATGGCATGGTAGAGAAAGTCGTTCAGGCCATCGCCAATTCGGCGCGCACCGGCAAGATCGGCGACGGGAAAATTTTCCTTTCCCGGATCGACGAGGCCATCCGCATCCGCAACGACGAACGAGGTGAGGGAGCGTTGTAGGCCGAGGACGTGACCTGGAATCCATGACCACCACGCCTTCATTAAGCGGTGAGCTACGGATTCTTTACGGGGAAGAGTCAGCCCGCATTCAGCGCGAGTTCGAAGCCCAAGGAGACGGCCGTCAGGCGGTGGTTCAGCGCACCCTCCTGTTGGAGCAAGTCGCCCGGCGGTTGTGGCAGGAAAACATCGCCAAGGATGAGACCGGCCCTTCGAAGTCAACCCTGGTCGCGATAGGCGGATTCGGCCGCGGCTTCCTGTTCCCTTATTCCGATGTCGATCTGCTGTTTCTTCACGAAAATCAAGCCACCGAAGAGGCATTTAAGGATCCCATCCGCCGTTTTTCGCAAGAACTCTGGGATTTGCGGGTGAAAGTGAGTCCCTTCACCCGTACTTTGGCGGAGTGCGACCGCTTCGATCCCGATAATGTTGAGTTCACTCTCTCGCTGCTGGATTGCCGTTTTCTGGACGGGAACCCGGAACTGTTTTCGCGGCTGCATGACAAGGTCATTCCCAAGCTGATCATGCGGGATTCACAGACTCTGGTGCAGCGGCTGGCGGAGATTACCCGCGATCGTCACGCCAAGTACGGGGAGACCGTGTTTCATCTCGAACCCAATATCAAGGAGGTTCCGGGCGGCCTGCGGGATTACAACGTCGCCTGCTGGCTGGCGCTCATTTCGGCCATGGACAAGCTGCACGAGTGGCCGGATGCAAAATCGCTTTTGCCCGCCTCGGCGCGGCGCCAGCTGGAACCGGCGCTGGAATTTCTCACCTCGGTTCGCTGCTTCCTGCACTTCCGCCACGGAAGGGATGACAACGGCTTGAGCTGGGCGGATCAGGATGAAGCCGCCGCGCGCAAGATCGGTGCCGCGGAAGCGTTGGACCCGGCCGAGTGGATGAGGATCTATTTCGGCCATGCGCGCGCGATCCATCGGGTTACGATGCAACTGCTGGAGGAGATTCCAGCGGCCTGGTCGTCTCTCTATCGGCAGTTCCAGGGGTGGCGGGCGCGGGTTTCGAACGCCGACTTTTCCGTGGTGGATGGCCTGATTTTTCTGCGGCAGCCCGCGGCCATCCAGGATCCCGAAGTGTTGCTGCGTATGTTCGACTTCATGGCGCAACACGGCCTGAAGTTGAGCACCACCACTGAGTACCGCATCGAGCAGGTTCTGCCGTCGCTCTCGGTGACGCCTCCCAAAGGAGCTGAACTCTGGCAGTCCCTGCAGGTCATTCTGCTTGAACCGTACGCCGCGGATGCCTTGCGGGCCATGCACTCGCTGCGTTTGCTGCATTTGCTCCTGCCGGAGATGAAGGTCATTGATTCTCTGGTGGTGCGCGACTTCTATCATCGCTACACGGTCGATGAGCATTCCTTCCGGGCGATCGAGAGTTTGCACCGGCTCAGCCAGTCCAAGTCGGAATGGGATCAGCGCTACAGCGAAGTGTTCAACGAGTTGGAGAGGCCGGAGCTGCTCTTTCTCGCGCTGCTCTTGCATGACACCGGAAAAGGTGTTGCCGGCGGAAGCCACGTGGAAAACAGCCTGGAGATCGCCGCGCAATGCCTGGGCCGTCTGGATCTGGATCCGGCGGACCGGGAACTGGTGCTGTTTTTGATCGAGAATCACCTGGAGATTTCCGCGGTCATGCGGCGCGACATCTTCGATCCGCAAACCGTCCGTAGCTTTGCCGAAAAGATGGGCACGCCGGAACGCCTGAAGATGCTTTGCCTGATGACCTACGCGGATATCAAATCGGTGAATCCGGAAGCCCTGACCCCGTGGAAGGCAGAAAATATCTGGCAGATCTACATCGCCGCCGTCAATGATCTCAACCGCAGTGCCGATGAATTAGTGCACACCGACGCCGACGACGAGAGCCTGGACAACCTGCACAGCCTGGCGCCGGTCGCCGGGAAGAGAATCAAAGCCTTTCTCGAAGGCTTTCCCAAGCGCTATCTCAGAAGCTACCCTCCCGACGAGGTTCTGCGCCACTTTGACATGGCGCAGCGTCTGGAGAAGGTGCCGGTGCAGTCGACGTTGAAACGCGGCCGCCACTGGTACGAGGTGACCGTTATCACCGGAGATCGTCCATTCCTTTTTGCGACGATTGCCGGGGTGCTGACGGCGTGGGGCATGAACATCGTGAAGGCAAATGCCTTCTCCGATCAGGCGGGAGTCGTGGTGGACACGTTCTACTTCACCGACCGCTTCCGTACGCTGGAATTGAACCTGCCCGAATGGGAACGCTTTCAACGCAGCCTGGCGGAGGTGTTGACGGGGACTGCGGATCTGGAGCGTATGTTGCAAAACCGCTTGCGATCGGAGAAAAACGGCGTTGCCAAAGTAAAGGTCGAGACCCGAATCGAATTCGACGACCAGAGCGCCACCCACAGCACCTTACTGCAGGTGATTGCGCAGGATCGCCCCGGACTCCTGCACCGCATCACCTCGCAGTTGTCCCATCAGAACTGCAACATCGATATCGCCTTGATCGATACCGAAGGCCAGATGGCGATTGACGTTTTCTATCTAACCTCAAACCGTGCCAAGCTTGACGGGGCACATCAAAACAGGCTTAAGGCCGCTCTGCTGGATGAGCTGAAGATCGACTAAGCCTCTTGTTGTCATCCCGAACGGAGCCAGGGATCTGCAGTTTATCGGGACAGAAACTGCAGACCCCTCGTCGCTTCGGCTCCTCGTGATGACAACAAGTTAAGGAGGGCCGGTGAAGCCGGTCCCGCTACTTCTTGGCAGGCTCATTCACCATCGCCTCCACTACGGCGTCGATGGTATCGGTAACCCGTTTCCCGGGCAGCTTGAGATTATTCGACAGGATGGAGAACGCCAATCGCTCGCCGTGAACTGAGGTGGCATAGCCAGAGAGAGTTTTCACTCCTCCCAGCGAGCCGGTTTTGCCATAAACATGGGCCTTGGGATCGAGGCCGGAAAAGCGTTCGGCAAGCGAGCCGTCAACGCCCGCGACCGGAAAAGTGTCCCGGTAGCTTGGCCCCCAGCTTTGAGTGGCGGCATAGCGTAAAAGTTCGACGATAGCCTGGGGCGTGACTAGGTTCTGCCGCGAGAGCCCGGAACCGTCATAGAAAACGTACTGGTCGCTGCTCACTCCCGCCTGATTCAGGAATCCGTGCAGTACCTCGAGGCCTCCCTCGACGGTGCCCGCCGCTCCCTTTTCCCGTCCCAGCAGGCGCAGCAGGATTTCCGCGTGCAGATTCTGGCTCACTTTATTAATTACGCGCACATCGTCAATCAGCGGCTTGGACTCATAACTTGCCAGCACCAGCGGTTGACTCGGCATATTGCGTGGCAGCTCATCGCCGCCGCGCGCCGGGGCCATGGCAGTGACCGTCAGGGTAGAGAGACTGGCTAGTTCGGTGTGCCGGGTCCGCTCCCTGCCATAGACGACTACGCCGCGGTTTTCCAGGAGCTGATGGAATAGTTCGGCCGCGAACTCGGCCGGATCCTCGATTGCCAGGGCTTCGTTTGCGCCGCCATCTTCAAGTGGGATATTGCCCCACAACGTAACCAGGTTCGAGCCGGGTTCGCGGTTGATGAAGATTCTGCGGCCGGTGCCCGGCGGCGTGGTAATGATGCGATTGTCAACGCGGTAGTAGTCGGCAAAGGGCGTGATGTTGACGAAGGCGCGTTCCCCCGCATGATCCGCCGGGAGGATGCCCACGAAGACCACATTGTCGTTGATGGTAAGCGCGGATACGGGAGCGCCGTCGGCCAGCACCAGATCATCCTGACTCCAACCTTCCCCATAGCGCTCAAAGGCGAAGTAGGAATCGTCGGCGACAATGTCTCCGTCCACGTACTTGACTCCCTTTTGCACCAGAGAATCGACGAGTTGTTCGAGCACGCGAATGGGGTGGTCGTTGCGCTGGGTATGCAGGGCGTAGGGCAGTTCACGGCCGGAAAGATTGGGATCGCCGCGTCCCACCAGAACCAGATCGCCCGTCAGACGTCCGTGTTTGTCGAGAGTTCCAGCCGTTTCGACTGTGGTGTGGGAAGTGTAGTCCGGCCCGATGAGCGCCAGCGCGGCGGCCGTAGTAAAGAGCTTGGTATTGGAGGCCGGGGTAAACAGCTTGTCGGCATTCCGCGCGTAAAGAACCTTGCCGGTGTCAAGCGAAACTACCTCGATGCCCCAGAAGCCGCGGTCCAGGTCAGGGGCATCAAAAATGGCATCAATGCGCTTGCCGAAGTTGTTGCGCGAAGCCGCGTGCAGCTGTGCCACCAGCAGCACGCAAAGCACGATCGCGGAATACGCACGCCGCTGCATCTGAGTAGCCCGATTGTAGCACCGTAGAAACAGGCTCCCGCATCGTCTCACGGTCAAGGTTTAGAATCAGCGGCATGCGTCCGGTCTTTGATTGGAACATCGGCTCCCGCACTTTGCAGCTGGGCAAACGCACGCTGATTATGGGCGTGCTCAACGTCACCCCGGATTCCTTTTCGGATGGAGGGCTTTATATCGATCATGATCGTGCCGTGGCGCACGGGCTGCAACTGCTCAAGGACGGCGCCGACATCATCGATGTGGGTGGCGAGTCGACCCGGCCGGGAGCGCAGGTTCTAGCAACGGCTGCCGCCAAGGGCTCGCCCAAGGAAAGTGTGCCGGGCGAAAAGCGCCCGGTCAGTGAAGCGGAAGAATTGGAGCGGGTGATCCCCGTGATCACGGCGCTGAAAGCGGGCTCTCAGGCGGTCATCTCGGTGGACACTTACCACTCGGCCGTGGCGCGCGCCGCCGTCGCGGCCGGAGCTGAGATCGTGAATGACGTGAGTGGATTTCGCTGGGATCCGCAAATGGTGAAGACGCTGGCTACGCTGAAATGTGGAGCGGTGTTGATGCACATGCGCGGGCGTCCCGACGAGTGGCGCAACCTGCCGCCGGTCTCCGACATTGTGACCCTGGTAAAGCGCGAACTCCGGGATTGGGCGGATGTGGCGCTCATGGCGGGAGTCAAGCGTGAGCGTATAGCGCTCGACCCGGGATTCGGATTCGGCAAGAGCTTCCAGGAGAATTATCCGCTGCTCAAGCGTTTCGACGAATTTCACCAGCTGCGCTATCCGCTGCTGGCTGGGGTGTCGCGGAAGTCCTTTATCGGACGTGCCCTGGCTCGCGACGGTAAAGACGCTTCTCTCGAGGAACGGCTCTACGGTACCGTAGCCACGGAGACAGCGGTCATTCTGAAGGGCGCGCACATCGTCCGTACGCATGATGTGAGGGCGAGTGCCGATGCCGTGAGAATCGCGGACATCGTGGTCAGCTAGGGGACCCTCTCTATTGTTGTCATCACGAGGAGCGAGCGCGACGAGGGATCGGCAGTTTGGTTCGGGTATTCCCGTACTTGCTTCGCTTGGGGCGACAACAAGGTCGCAAAAACCAAAGCCGCCGACATAGCGGCGGCGTCCTCTGACAATGCGAACGCTATTTCGACGCTTCTTCCAGCCGTCCCTGCTCCGCCTTCTCCTGGCACTCGATGCAATGCCGCGTCCACGGCACTGCCTCCAGCCGCTTGGCGTTGATCTCTTTTCCACAGGAGATGCATTCACCGAAGCTGCCTTCGCGCATGCGCGATAAGGCTTTCTCCACCATTTGCAGCAGCTGGCGGTCGTTGTTGCTCTGGTGAAAGAGAAACTCCTTGGTGTAGGAATTGGCGGCGCGATCGGCAATGTCCTGAGCCGAATCGTCGTCGGTTGTGCGCCCGTCCTGCTCGGTACGCGAAACCATCCGCCGCAGCTCATGCTGCCGCGTTTCCAGTCTCTTCTTGAAATAGTCCAGCTTCTTTTTATCCATGGATGCTAACTTCACCGCTGACAAACCCCTTCCCCTACTCCGTCCTTGCCCTTTAGGCCAAACGAAGATGATAAGCGTGCAAATTAGGATGCGTCAACTGGTGGTCGGGATTCGGCGGTGGCTTAAATACTGTGTTGCTGGTGAACCTTATGTTGCGCAATCAGTTGACCACCCGCAGGAGCAGCAACACAGTGATTAAGACACTACCCGGGATTCGGTAGCGGCGTACGGCTGAAGTTGTGATTAAATCGCCGCATGACTGCAAAAACCAAGAGAGTGCTCGAAGGAGTGTTCTGGTTCGTCATCGGCCATCTCAGCTGCGCTGTCATGCATCACCTTCACGATATCCGGTGGTGATTGCCGTTGAAGGTGATTGCGCTATTTCGCAGCCGACCCGGGATTCCGGACAAGCTGAAGCGAAGCCTGGCCTCAGCAGAGCCGCGGTTCCCCTCACGCTGACCGCCTAGAACAGACCTGTCCTCAATTTGCGCCGCAGGTTCTTCAAGTTGGTCATGCTTCCAACCCGGAGATAGGTGTTACCCCAAAAAAGAAAGCGGCCCCATTTCTGGGGCCACGATTCTCAAAAGAGGCAAGGGAAAGGAAAGTTCAGGAATGGAGAAGCAAGGGACCAACCCGCCCGGCGGGCTGGTTCAAGAGAGGTCGAGAACAAGAAGTGAAGGTCATTCGTCGGCGGCCTCTTTCATTAACATGAGAATGAAGCATTTGCCCCGCCAAAGGGGAGAGGTCGGCCGCCACTGGGAGGGAGGGAGGTAATACCATGGAAATAGGAGACTTATCCAACAGGAAGGTATAAACCTTCGAGCCCAGATGGGAAGTTTCCCGGCTGGCGAATGCACATTGCTGCACATTCGCTGCAGGCACTGTGCTTACGAGTTTCCGGCCACCGTACGTAGCTTGCCGGGCAGGAAATGGTACGGCGGCCAGGGGCCGCTGACTGATAACTCGCAATTCTTCAGTTGCTTGGCGGCGCTGCTGTAGCGGTTCTGATATTTCTCCACAGATTTCGAGTCGATCAGGTGAGCAATATCGATCAGCATGCCGTTGGTATTAACTCTCTTGCAACTAATCTCCTCTTCCAGAGGATTGAACATCTTGTGCACCTGGACCGACAGAGCGCGCGCCTTGGTTTGACGCTCGCGATCTTTGGAAGCCTTTTCGCGGAGTTTGATGAGGTATTCACCGCCGACGGTGTCCGGGAGCTGGACGTCGGGGAACGCATCTCGGAGCGAGCCATCTCGAACCATCAACTTCAGATGCATTTCAGCCTTCCCGCGCAACCGGGCTACACTTAGCCCGAAAGCGCGGCGATTGGCGCGGACCGCCTGTCGCAAGGCCTCGTCGCTGTCAAAAAGCGTTCCAAAACGGAATGGAAGGACTGTCCCGGTCCGGAAACATACGCTGACCACCCGCGCATGCTCGAGAACCGCCTTGTCTTCCAGCTTTTCCGTGGCCCGGTCATACTCGCTGACCACTACTGCAAACTCCCCACTCGGGTAGCTCAGTACTGGAGCTGCATTCACTCCTTGAATACCTTCCAGAAGGAAGGGGCGCCGCGCGCGTGAACCATTGGTCAGCGTTTGTTGCTCAGTAAGGCAATATGCGTACCACGCCATGGGCATTTCTCCGTACCTAAGTCGCGGGCGAAACTCTCCGCCTCGAGACGAGACAGTTGGTTACGGCTCTTGAACCTTGGAAGAAAGGGCGGTACCACGATTGGATCGAGCGCTTACGGCTGCGCTCAAGTTACATATTACTTTGGTACCGTGGAAAAATGCAACCAATTTGTGGCATGGGGCATCGACAGAAACGTTATAATTGCGGAATTTCCGATTACTGACCCGGGGTCACCGTTAAGTCTGCGCCGGCAACGGCAAACGCAGCTTGTAAGTCTTTTAACATCATTCAACAGCGCGGAAGTTCCGAGTTTCGCAACCCCAGCCACCTGTCTGTTTCTTTCTCTCAGGATTCCCTGGCTTGGCGTGCCGCCTGCCGCTCTTCCAGCGCTTTGCTCACGACCCGCATCATTTCATCCGCGGGCGCGGGTTTGCCGGTCCAGATCTCGAATTGCCGGGCAGCCTGCTGGACGAACATCTCGACGCCGGGAATCACTTCCACTCCCGCGGCCTTCGCCATTTTGATCAGGCGGGTCTCCACCGGATCGTAGATCATGTCGAAGATATAGCGGGCCTTGATTTCGTTCTCATTCAGTGGAGACTCACGCGTGTTCCCCATGCCGACGGGAGTCGCGTTGATAATGACATCGAAGGACAATTTCTTTAGGTCCGCTCGCTTGATCACCCTGGCGCGTGCTGAGCGGGCGAGCTTCTGGGCGGGCCCGGCGCTGCGATTCAGAATGTAAACTTCGGCTCCACGTTCTTTCAGCCCGAAAACCGCCGCGCGAGCCGCGCCCCCGGCTCCGAGGACCAATATTTTAGCTTTCTCCAGCGACAGTCGCTGCTGTAGTGGCCGCACCACGCCGGTGGTATCCGTATTAAACCCGTAGAGTTTCCCGTCCTGCGCCCGCACCACGGTGTTGCAGGCTCCGATCTTGGTGGTGTGGGAGTCGGTATTGTCGAGATGCGAGAGGATCGCCTGCTTGTAAGGCATGGTGATCGACAGTCCGTGGATTGGAATGTCGCGAACACAGCCGAGCAGGTCTTTCAGCGTCTTGGCGTGCAGGGCAAGGTAGACCCCGTTCACGGTCTCGCGCCGCAGCGCCGCGTTCATGATGGCTGGGGAAAGCGAATGCGCCACGGGATCGCCGGCTACCGCATAGACTCGCGTTGCTGCATCGACCTGCTCAATGCGATAAATGCTGTGCAGATCCTGCGCCGTCACTTGTCCGGGGCCGGTCTTCTCATCCTCGTTCAGGGCGCCGAAGGTGAACACGCTGCCCGCTCGCAGCCCGAGCACCCGGCTGATGAGACCCTGCTCTCCCATACACAAGCCGATCAGCGAATACTTGTCGCTGTGCTTCTCGAGGAACTTCATCATCAGCACGTTGTCGTAGAGCGTGGTGGCGGTGGTCACGATCTTGTAGAAGTCAGCGGAGATGGCGACCATTTTCTCCAGCGTTTCTTCCAGCTTCTTGGTGGCGCGGAAATCGTGGTGGGAAAGAATCAGAGCGGCGTGCGAGCGGAGTCGGTTCAGCTGCTCCGGCTTACAGCGCGAGGCGCTCTCCAGTTCGAGATCCACCAGTTGGCAGCCCGCGCCGACAGCCTTACCCAGGATATCCAATTGTGAGGCCAGGGAGCCTCTAAACTTGCCTCCTCCGGCGACTCGCCGGCAGGTTGCAAGCGAGACCACGTGAGGGTGGTATTCATTGAATTGCTTGATCTTCGGCAGGGCTAATGCCGGCCGGGGAAGGTAATCCAGCCTGAACTCCAGGAAAGTGTTATCCCGGACCAAGGATTCGGCTTTTCCCGCCATCTCAGCGGCGTCCGATCCGATTACTGCCACGCACACTCGGGGCAAACGCAAGGGCCGGAGGCGGGCTGCGAAGTTGTTGGAAGCTGCTGCCATCATTTTGAGAATGGCGCGATCTTACAGGCGCCTAATTCCAGATGCAACAACGGATTATGAATTCTTTTACGGGAAAACTTTTTAGCGTAGTCGGCATAACACCAGAGTAACCTTGACCATCCTTACCTCAGTTGTTACTGTCCGGGCTGGAAGTTCTATATTTTTCTGCAAGTTAACGGAGACGAGGCCGGATTTTTCCAGGGCTTGACTTCGGAGGTAACATGAAGAAAACAGGATTGTTGCTGATTTTGTGCCTCGCGATCGCCGCGTCTGCTCAACAGCCCGCGCCGGCGGATCAAGCCGCGCCCAACGGGACCCTGGCGACGAATGTCAATTTCCCGATCGAGCGGATTGAGACCCCCACCCGGTCTGACCTGTACTGCGCCGGCTTCGTAAACAAGGAAGTCCTGCCCAACGCCAGTTTCGTGGCCGGAGGCTTGGATACTCCTACCACCACTCAGTATGCCGACGGTGATGTTGTGTACCTCGCCGGCAGGAACTATGAGGTGGGGAAGCAGTACACCATCGTGCGGGAATTGCACGATCCCAACCGGTATGAAAATTTTGCCGGGCAGTTTGCCATGCTCAAATCCATGGGCCAGCCCTACGCCGAGCTGGCGACAGTGCGGGTCCTGGATGCACGCGGCAAGATGGCCATCGCCCACATCGATTTCAGCTGCCAGCCACTGCTTCCGGGCGACATCGTAATTCCCTTTACCGAAAAGCCCAGCATCTCCTTTCATCCCCCGTTGCGCTTTGACCGCTTTGTCCCGGCCAACGGAAAGCTGAGCGGGCGAATCGTCGCAGCCCGGGATTTCGACGCCGAACTCGGCTCAGGAATGAAGGTTTACCTGAACCTGGGCAGCAACCAGGGAGTGAAGGCTGGAGACTATTTCCGTGCGGTCCGGGCTTACGAGGCGGATCTGCACAACGCCGTGGATTCCCTCTCTTTCAAGGCATCCACTGCCGAGGATACCCAGGCTAAGCCTCCGTCCATCGACCAGACCATGCTAACCAAGAACAAAGGTCCCGAAATTCACGTTGCCGATTTTCCGCGGCGCGCGGTAGGCGAGGTTGTGATTCTCACGACGACACCGACCACCGCGACCGGCATGATCGTGTTCGCGATGGAGGATATACATCTTGGGGACGGGGTAGAGCTCGATCCGCAGTAGGTTTTTCCCAAACTCAAGCGCTAGCTGAACGGGGAGGAGCGGTTGCTCCTCCCCGAAGTTTTTGGTCTCCCCGCACGGCTCAGTTTAGTCCGAAGATCGCGAGTTGTTGATAGCTGGCCACGAAAACCTTGCCGTTGGCAACCGCGGGCACAATGTTGGAGTTGCCGCCTATATTGGGCCAACTGCCGGCCGGGCCATGGAAGATCTGCTTTAGAGTGACACCGGGCGCTTCAGGATCAAATGCGTAGAGCAGAACTGTGTACGGGCTTGACTGATTGGGACGGTTGACCGCCCAAATTATTGGGCTGGCCGTCCCATTCGAAGAAACACTGGTAAAAAAACCAGGGTCCAGCTGACCGACCAGCCCGATTGAATTTGAAATGTTGGTGAGCGTCACGCTGGGAGAGGTTTGAACCTTCCAGATTCCAACCCAGTTCCCCCCGCTCGATACCACGCGCGGAGCGAGATCTGCGGGATCGACAAAGTAGGATTCCCCGCACCAGCAACCGCCGATATAGAAGGTACCCAAGACGTCGTTGCCGTTGATGTTGAAACCGCCCATGTGACTGCGGTTGAGCAGAAACATGTTTCCTTCCTTGCCGGCGGCTACGGCGAGGTTTGGAAGCCCGCGTTGATGAGGTTGTGGCAATAGCATGACCCCGCCGGAGCCGAAATCCGCGTCACTCTGATCGAGGCTTCCTTGGTCAGAGGGAGTGAAGAGATCCAGCACCTGGCTCAAGTCCCCCGACACCTTTACCACGCTCTCCTGAAGATTGGTAATTCCGTCATAACTGGTTCCCGAGTAGTCGGAGTTGCCGGTGACGAAGTAGAGATTGCCCGCTGGATCGGCGGCGATGCCATAGCCCGACATCCAGATGGAAGAGAGGAAGTAGTTGTTGGTAGAACTCGCCTGAATATCCAAGACCTGATTAGTGGCGAGGGGCGTGAGTGTGTTGGCTTGCCAGCCCAGCACCCAGCCTCGTGACAGGTTCGCGTAATAGTCGCAAAAGCTGCCAAAGCCAGCGTAAACATTTCCGTTGGCTAAAAGCAGCCCCGGCCGCTGCCGCTGGTACTTAGCGTTGAACTGGATGGTTGTTCCGTTGGCAAGCGTATGCGAGGCGGAGACCACGACCGGCGATACTTTGTCGTTCAAGGTGTCCAAGTCCAGAGCGTGGATGCGGTAAACGGGGCCCTGCGATTCATTGGTGTAGATGATCGCGTACATAGTATTGTTCGGCCGGTCAATCACCGGGGTTCCGTTGATTCCGACATTGGGGCCATTATTGTTGCAGCCCAGAGGGTACCGTACGGGCGGGCCAAAGTTCGGACTCAGCAGAATCTCGCCGTTGTTGCTATTGATGGCATAAATCGTGTTGCCCTCGGTGGCCACGTAAACCACCTGGCGTTTGCGGGTCTTGGAACCAGTGGTGATGTTTTGGTTGGGCACTATCAGAGGTTGCGTGTCCACCTGATCATCGAGAGTCACCGACTCTAACAGGTGGAACGCCGGGCTTCCCACATTCGCCGGCGTGAGTTGGGTTTCCTTATGATTCCAGCCGGTTCGATAATTGTCGTTGTGGTACGTCGTGACTGCCGTTTTGGTCTGAGCCACGAGCAGCGCGGAAGCGAACAAGAGAGTTGTGAGAGCCAAAGCGCAGCGGCGCGAAGAAGTCTTTCTCTGAAGAGTCATGAAGGGCCATTCCTCCTGGATTGGTTGCCCTGCTTGCGTCAGGATTGACGCGGTGGCACGTAGTCCGGTAAGTCTATTGCCGGTGCCGCGGGATGTAAAGAGAAGTCTGTAACAGTTTCGAGCTGACTCTGAATGATATGCAAAGCTTTGCAACTTGCGGTAAGGCATGCTGCGCCTGGGGTCTGGTTGCCCACCCCGGCTGAAGATAAACTTCTCTAGACACGGAGCCACGCTTTGGCGGCTCCGACCATCGCTCCGCCTAAGACCAACCAAGTCGAATTCACCCGGTAACGGATGAGCAAGAGAACGCTTCCTCCAGCAAGGACCAGCGTGACCCAATCCACTACCGCGGCGCGGGACAGTTGCCAAGCGACTACGGTGATCAAAGCCAGGGCCGAGACATTCACTCCGTCCAGCACAGCGCCTGCCAACGGCGACCGGCGCAAGCGCGGGATCAATGGTCCACTGATGGCCACGAAGAAAAACGCCGGCAGGAACATGGCGGTAGTCGCAACCACGGCTCCGGGCGTGCCTCCCAGGAGATATCCGATGAAAGTGGCAGCGGTTGAGATCGGACCCGGCGTCACCTGGCCAATGGCGACAGCATCGAGCAGCTGCGCCTCGCTAATCCAGTGCAGGCGTGCGACCAGGCTTGAGCGCAGCAGTGCGATCAATACATAGCCGCCGCCAAAGAGAATGGCGCCGATCTTCAGGAACACCAAAAATAGAGCACTCAGGCTGAACGCCGATGCCGCGGTTGCTGCGGCCGGGATAGCGCTCAGCTTAAGCAGGGCCGGTGTCGAAGACAATTTTTCTTTTCTGTCCGAGCGGAACTCGCAGGCGACGCCGGCTAAAATCCCGCCACCCGCCAGCACCACAAGCTCATTCGCCCCCAGCGCAAATGCCAAAACTCCGAGTACACCCAGAACTCCCAACCAGACGGACTTCACTGCTGATCCTGCAAGTTTGACGACGGCCAGCACAATCAACGCAATCACGACGGGCTTGATGACGTAGAACACGCCAGCCACCTGGGGCAGAGATCCGTAGTGAACGTATGCCCATGCCAGCGCTGCGACCAAGATGCTGGAAGGCAGAATGAAGCATCCTCCCGCGACTATCAATCCCGGCCAGCCTGCCTGAACACGTCCGACATAGATGGCCAGTTCGGTGGATGTTGGGCCGGGTATAAGATTCGCAGCGCCCAGAAAATCCAGAAACTGTTCTCGTGTCAGCCAGCCGCGCCGGGTGACAATCTCATCCTCCATCATGGCGATGTGCGCCGGCGGTCCGCCGAAGGCGATGGCGCCTAGCTTCAGGAACAGCAAGGCGAGTTCCAGCAGGGAAGCAGAATCTCGGCGCGGATTCCGGTTAGGGTGCGTCTCTATCGGTGGCGGCGGCAACAGACAATTCCCCGGCAAAAGTGTAGCAGCCAGTCTGGTTACTGCGTTGGGTGGTGAGACTACAATCCCATCGGGTGACTACCCAGTTTCTGACGGGTTCGGCACAAACCACAAAGCTTGGCGGTGATTTCTAGGGAGAATCCTTACCGGCGACGGCTTCGAACAATTGCGTGCTGGATTACTTCAGATTGCGATCGCCAAAGATCTCCGCAGTGAAGGCCTCGAGTTTCGCGCCGTGCCGCCAGGCATCCAGCGGGAGACCTGCTTTCCGGCAGGTTTGTTCCAGGAACGTTACCCGATCCCAAGCGTGCTCGACCGGTACTTGAGGCAGGAGCAGCCCACGCTGGCCGTGTTGGCTGACCAGGAGTCCATGCTTGCCAATGTCCAGTTCTTCCGCTCGAATCGCTCGAGTTGGGGAAAGAATACTCAACGAAACCTCGAGTTCTACGGACTCCTCGTGGTTTATGGGCGGAAAGCGGGCGTCCTCAAACGCAGCGGACCGGGCTGTCTCTGCCACCGTGCGATACACGGAATAAACCGGGAACACGTATCCCACGCAACCACGCAGCTCACCGCGGATGTAGATGGTGGTAAAAGCCCCACGCGGTTCGGCCAGGTGAGGCGACGGAGGCTCCAGCGAAATCTTCTGGCCGATGAGCTCCGCCTCAATCGAGGCGTGGGCGAGCTTCAGGAGAAGGGACCGCTCTTCGGTGGTGAATTCAGCGACCGACTCAGCATCGGGAGAGCAGTGTATGGCTGGATTGAGCAGCGGGTTCTCAGGTTGCGGCGACATCGCGCTTCCGGCGCCGGCTCAGGATGAAGGCGCGGCGGCGGCTCCTTACCACTTGCCGGTCAATCTTCGACCAGAAGGCAATAAAGTAATCGCCGGCAGAGACCAGGGACAGCAAGACCATGAACCAGATTGCCAGTCGCGCAATCCAATGCACTGGGAAAATGTATGGCCCGTACACCGGCCATTCTTTCCAGCGCTGATCGAGGATTACGGCCACCACGGAAATGATCTGCACCAGCATTTTGAACTTGCCCAGATTGCTGGCTTCAATGGTGAAACCTTCCGAGGCTGCGATGGAGCGCAAGCCGCTCACCAGGAATTCGCGTCCGATGATGATCACCGCGACCCAGGCAGGAACCAGGCTGGGATTGAACTGCACCAAGGTGATGAAGGCAGCCGCAATTAAAAGCTTGTCCGCCAGAGGGTCGAGCAGAATACCGATGGTGGTGATCTGCCCGCGCTTGCGCGCGAGGTAGCCGTCGATGCCATCCGTGATGGAGGCGGCAATGAACAGGGCAGAGGCCAGCAATTCCTTTTCTCCACCAGTGCTGGTAAAGCGCTTGGTAGAGAGGATCCAGATCAACAGCGGGATGCTGGCAATCCGCGTGAGCGTGATGGAGTTCGGAAGATTCACAGGGAACGGCGACCGGTCGACGCCAATGCCAGCCGGGCAACTAGATTATCCTCCACCCATGTGCCGCGAAGCAACGAAGAAGGCAGGCGCCAAAAAGACCTTACCGGACCGGAGCCCGATGCCGGACTACATCGAACTCTTAGCTGTACCTTGCTTGGCGATGATCTGATCCTTGATCTTGTCGTAAGTCGCTTGCGGGATGATCTTCTTCAGAATCAGATCGCGCTTGGTACGGTAGGGTCGCCCCGCGATGATCTTCTGGGCATAGGCTTCACCGATGCCGGGGAGCGCATCGAGCTGATCTTTGGTGGCTGAGTTAATGTCAAGGAGAGCGGTCTTGGCGGGCGTTGCCGGGCTGGCCATCTTCGAACCGCTGGCAGACTGCGCGCCTGCGGCAGCAGCGCTCTGCGCCAGCATCGAACCGCTCAGCGCCAGACTGAACAATAAAACCAAAACACGGACTGCAGAGTTTCTTCGCATGTTTCCTCCTGCTTATGCGTAAATCCCGCGCTGCCGAAGCGTGTACGCCACTCGGTCAATGGCCAGCATGTAGGCCGCGATGCGATTGTTGACCTGATGGGTCTCGGCATAACGGACAACGTCCCCGAAAGATTCCACCATGATGGTTTCCAGTTGTTCGTTGACCACCGACTCCTTCCAGAAATAACCCTGGCGATCCTGCACCCACTCGAAATAGGAAGTCGTCACCCCGCCGGCGTTGCAAAGGATGTCGGGAATCACGAACACACGCTTGTCGGCGAGAATCTCATCCGCGATTGCAGTGGTAGGCCCATTAGCCCCTTCAGCCAGAATCTTGCACTTTATCCGATCGGCGTTGCGGCTGGTAATCTGGTTCTCGGTGGCCGCCGGAATCAGAATCTCGCATTCCGTGGTCAGCAGGTCGGCAGGATCTGCGCTTTCGGCTCCGGGGAAGCCTACGACGGTTCGGTTGCGCTGGCGGTATTCGGCTAGAGCTTTTACCTCAATCCCGTTCCGGTTGAACAGGCCACCATCCACTTCCAGAATGCCAGTTACTTTGTATCCCGCTTCCTGCATCAGGAGGGCGGCGTTGGAGCCGACGTTGCCGAAACCCTGCACGATTACTCGCGACGACTCGCGTGACATCCCCAACTTTTTGATGGCTTCATCGCAAACGATCATGATGCCGCGGCCGGTGGCTTCGCGGCGTCCGCGTGATCCGCCGATGTTGATGGGCTTCCCGGTGACCACAGCGGTCACGGTCTGCCGCATATGCATGGAGTAGGTGTCCATCATCCACGCCATGGTCTGTTCGTTGGTATTGACGTCGGGAGCGGGGACGTCTTTCTCCGGACCGATAAATTCGAACAACTCCGCCGTATAGCGCCGGGTCATGCGCTCTAGCTCGCCCATGGACATCTTGTGCGGGTCGCAGATGATGCCACCCTTGGCGCCGCCGAAGGGGATGTTCACCACCGCACATTTCCAGGTCATCCAACTCGCCAGCGCGCGTATTTCATCCAGGGTGACGTCGGGGGCGTAGCGGACTCCGCCCTTGGCGGGTCCGCGGGCGATGGAATGCTGCACCCGGAAGCCGGTGAACACCTCCAAATGCCCGTTATCCATGGCCACGGGGATGTGTACGATGATTTCGCGATTGGGGTAACGCAGCACCTTCCAGAGCCCCTCATCCAGATTGAGCTTCTGCGCGGCCAGGTCGAAGCGGGCGGACTGCGCCTCCATGGGATTAAATTCATGCTCGATGTTGGGGCTACTCACGGTAGTGGCTATCATGGCGGTCTCCGATCCGTGCGTTTCCGGTTACGGGTGCTGGCCGATGCCGGGGAGATTTCCCGGTTTTGGGCGGCGATTCAGAAGTATAGGCGGGGCCGGGCAGAGAGGCAAGGTGCCGGACGTGGTGCTCCCAAAGTGGAACGATGGCAGCTGACCAGACTATGGACCGGCCTGCTTCACGGTCGCTTTCACTGTTCCCTTGGATAGCCTCGCGGAGATTTCGTCTCCAGTTTTCACCTTTCTCGCGTCTTTCAACAGATTTCCTTCGGCGTCGAACACCAAAGCATAACCACGATCCAAAATCGCCAGCGGTGATAGCGCCTGCAGTGCTGTCTGCATGCGCTCGACCCGAACTCTGCGTTCCAGCAGCAGGTTGCGGAACACGGAAAGCAGTGCCGTGTTTTGCGTCCCCAGGTCGTTTCGCATGCCCGCGAGCATGCGGCGTACATCATAGTGGCGCACCGCTGCCGACAACGTTTCGAAGCGCCGACGCTGCCGGTCGATGACGTCGCGTTGGGCTTGCGCCAGGCGGTACACCAGGTCATCCAGGCGTTGCTGCCGGCGACGAATCAAGTCCATCATGCGGGCGAAGGCGCCGTGTTGGGCGAGCTCAGTCAGACTTTGCCGCGCGATCAGGAGACGATAGCGCAAGGTTTTCTCCAACCGATGATGCAGGCCGTTCATCTGTTCCTCAATTTCCTGGCGGGAGCGGATCACCAACTCCGCCGCGGCCGAGGGTGTGGGCGCCCTCAGGTCGGCGACGAAGTCAGCGATGGTGAAATCGGTCTCATGGCCGACAGCAGAGATGACCGGAATCGCCGAGGACGCAATGGTTCGCGCCAGGCCCTCATGATTGAAGGCGGCTAGGTCTTCGACCGAGCCCCCGCCGCGGGCTACGATGATCACGTCCACGTTGCGCGTCTGATTGAAGTAGCGAACCCCGGCGCTGACCTCGAGCGGCGCAGCCTCGCCCTGAACTTGCGCCGGGAAGATGAGGATCCTGGCCCCGTGGTGCCGCCGCTGCAGGATGTTGAGTATGTCGCGCAAAGCCGCAGCTTGCGGTGAGGTCACAATCCCGATTCGTTGCGGCAAGGTGGGAATCGGCTTCTTTCGGGCCGACTCGAATAGGCCCTCGCCCTCCAGCTTGGCTTTGAGCTGCTCGAAGGCGATCTGCAGCGCTCCCGCGCCTTTGGGCTCCAGATACTCCGCCGAAATTTGCAGTTCGCCGCGGTCTTCATAGATCGTGATTCGGCCGCGGGCCACTACCTGCATACCGTTTTCCGGACGAAAACGCAGTAGCCGGGCCGACGACCGGAACATCACCACGCGCATCTGGGCGCTCTGGTCTTTGAGTGTGAAATAGAGATGGCCGGAGTCTTGCGCGCGGAAGTTGGAGATTTCGCCCTCTACCCAAATATCGCCGTACTCTCGCTCCACGTGGGTGCGAACCGCGGCCACCAGGTCGCGTACCGTCCAGGTGCGCCGTCCCGGCGGCGTGAAGCTGAATCCGAGCTGATCGGTGGAGGCCACTGCCACCGAGTTTACAGTTGCGGGTCTCCGGTTGCCAGTGAAGCTCCAGCCGTGCCCCCTTCACAACTCCGCTGCTTCGAGAGTTTCTCCGCAGCCGGTTGGTAAGCGAGGCCTACTTTCTTATTCTCCCTATTACGTACAGCACTGCCGACAGGAGCAGGCTCAGCAGGATGGAAGTTGCGAGGGGAAAGTAGAAGGTTGTGCGCTTGCCGCGGTAGATAATGTCGCCAGGAAGGCGGCCAATAGGAAGATGCGCGCGTCCCAGGAGAATCAGGACGACTCCGGCGGCCACCAGAACCATACCAAAGAAGACCAGCAATTTTCCGAGGTCGGCCACTGGAAGATTCTAGCAACCGGATAGGGTTTCGGCGCCGGTGTCGTGTTCCGCTTTGCTAGAATTCAAAGATGAAATCGCTGTGGGTCGCGGGCGCCTTTATGCTTTCCACCGTTCTTTCCTCTTCGCAGACCGAACCTCCCCATGAGGTCGAAATCACCGCCGAACCCATGCATCATCTGGCCCTGGAGAACCGCTACGTTCGCGTTTTCCAGGTGGAGGTGGCACCGCGTTCTGCCACTTTGATGCACCGTCACCGGCACGACTACATGTTTGTCACGCTGGGGGCGAGCGAAGCGGCCAACGAGGTGGAAGGCAAGAGCCCGCTTTTGATCAAGTTGCGTGACGGAGAAACGCGATTCGTGGCGGGCGATTTCGCGCATATCCACCGCAACTTGGGTAACAATCCATCCCGCAATGTCACAATCGAGTTCTTGCAGGATGAAAGAGCCCGTACCGCCCCAGTCAAATGGGAGGAAGACCGTGGGCTGCACATCCTGCACGGTGGCACTGAAGAGATCCTGTTCGCGAAAGATGGAGCCCTTGCCTCGGAGGTGGAATTGCAGACTGCCGGCGTCGGTCCTGAACGCAGGTCTGCGCGGCCCCAGCTTTTGGTGGCCGTCTCCGACCTGGTCTTACGCGGCGACTTTGCTAGTGGACGGTCTTCCAACCTGGAAATGAAGTCGGGCGACGTCAAGTGGTTCGCCCGCGGCCTTCCCAATGGCGTCACCAACGTGGGCCGGCAAGGGGCCAGGTACGTGGTCGTGGAATTCCGATAATGGGTTATGTAGGCGCGAGCGTCCTCGCTTGTGCTTTCCGCTCCACCGCAAGCCAGCACGGGCGAGGACGCCCGCGCCTACATTTTCAAGACCTCGATTCCGATTCGCGAGTTCTTGCGCAGCCTGTCCAAGCCGTACTTCAGCGCCGCGAGACGGCCAGTCAACTGTACATGTACCAATTCCCGGGGCTCAGTGACCTCATTTCCCGTTCGGGGCGGAGTGCGCCCGGCGAGAATGGATAGGGAGGTTCCGCGCTTGCGAAAAGGAATATCGATATCGGCAGCTGTTCTATTTCCGCTCACGCTTGGGCTGCTATTGACAGCCTGTGGCGGGTCGACATCAGATTCGCAGCAATCCGGCAATCCCCCGGGCAACGGAACCAATGGAACCGGCGGTGGACAAAATACTTCCTGCAGCGGAATTGCCCTGGGACAAGAGGCCAGTCTCAACGGTTTCCGTCCGTTTCCGGCGGACAACGCCTGGAACCAGGACGTCTCAACTGCGGCGGTCGATCCCAACTCGGATGCCATCATCAATTTCATTGGCTCGAACGTTGGCCTTCACCCCGACTTTGGTTCCGGACAATATCAGGGATCAAGTATGGGGATTCCCTACGCTGTGGTCAGCGGAACGCAGAGCCTGGTAAACATAAACTTCACGGCCTATGGGGATGAGAGCGATCCCGGTCCGATGCCCATTCCCGGCAATGCCCAGATTGAAGGCTATCCCAACCCCGGCAGCGGGGACCGGCATGTGCTGGTAATCGATAACGCCAACTGCTTCCTCTACGAACTCTACGGTTCTTATCCCAATGACGACGGCAGCTGGAACGTCGGCTCCTCGGCGGTTTGGGACTTGCAAAGTGATGAGCAGCGTCCCTGGACATGGACTTCAGCCGACGCGGCCGGGCTGTCCATTTTTGCCGGGCTGGTGCGCTATGACGAAGTGGCCGCCGGGAAGATCCAGCATGCCATTCGTTTCACTCTGCCGCAAACTGCAGCTGCCATGGTCCCGCCGGCCTCACACTGGGCGTCCACTTCATCGAATCCCCTGGCTCCACCTATGGGGATGCGGATGCGGCTGAAAGCGAGCTACGACATCTCCGGCTTTTCGGCGAATGTGCAGGCGATTCTTAGCGGCCTCAAGAAATACGGCATCATCCTGGCCGACAATGGGAGTGCGATGTATCTCAGCGGTGCTCCCGACGACCGCTGGGATAACGACGACTTGCACAATCTGTCGAGTGTGCCGGCTTCTGCGTTTGAAGTGGTGAAGATGAATCCGGTTTACACGGCAGGGAATGTGCCGCAAGGAGCCGCGCCCAAGATCAGCAGCTTTACCGCAAGCTCCACCAGTGTAGCTGCTGGCACGCAGGTAACGTTGAACTGGCAAGCCAGTGGCGCGTCTTACTACGTGGTCTCTCCGGAGATTGGCGCGGTTCGCGGCACGAGCGCGACCGTGGCCCCGTCGCAGACCACTACTTACACGCTCTACGCCACCAACCAATATGGCAGGACTACGAGTTCAGCGACGGTGACCGTCCAGTAGGATCAGTTTTGTGGCTTACGTCCGGCGGACGGGGACGACCAAGGGTGGAGATCAGGATGCTGTGGCCAATTTCGAGTCCAGATCGGTCCGTCCGATGCGGTCGAGTTCGTGGTAGAGTACCCGGATTCTTTCGGAGCGCACCTGGTAGTCGAGAAGCTGGAAAGAGGCGAGAGACGAGCTTTGTCTCAATGTCTGGATTTGCAAATCAACCAATTGATGAACTTCACGTTTGAGGGCGGAGGCTGGGTTCGTGATCATGGGGGTTCTCCAAGAGGATTGTAGCTGATCCGAGGCAACCCGCCTAAACCGCCTCCTATCCTGCACCTTTGAACTCGGCCTGATCAGACAATGCCCGGGCAGCCATTACATCCCCATCAGATTGCGCTGCAATTTCGAATACCCGTGCTCCTGCGCCCACAGGTCAAGCGGCGCGGCGGCTATTTCATCCACCATTGGTTCAGCCAAGCCGTTCTTGGTTAGATCGACGCCCTTGAGATACGTATGGCAGGTGTCGCAGCCCTCCACCCGAATGTAATCGAAATCACTCGCCGTATATACTGGCAGCTTGGTGTTGCTCTCCTCTCCGCAGCCGGCACAGACAATTCGGCGAAACTCCCACTCCGCCAGGCAAAATGAACACATCAATGACCGTCGCGCTCCGTCCCCCTGCTGGCGGAATACGGCGAGACCGGGCCGGCGATTGCAAAATGGGCAAAGCGGATGGGTGTAGCCGTCCGATTTCAGAGCGAGACGCGAGCGCACGAATTCAGCGTACGGCTGCAGGAATGCACGAGCGAGAAAGACTTCCGGCACTTCGGAGGCCGATTGGGTCGTATTCCAGCTCGCATCCAGTAATTCAGACCAGGATTCGTGCGGCCCCTGTTGCAGATCTCGCGCCAGGGTCGCAAGCTGCGCCGGACCAAGCTTGACGACAAGCGAGAGAAAGGGTCCGAAGCTGGCGATGAGTTCCGGCAACTCCGGCGGACCGACCTTGCGCTCTGCAGGGGCTACTTTAGAAGGACGTGCCGCTGTGGCTTCCAGCCGGCCGTGGAAGTCCTCCTGGAAGCGTGCGACCTCCGCGTAGAATCCGAGGATTTCCGCCACAAAGGGATATTGTTTCGCCAAATGCTCCGCTCGCTGGATCCGCGTCTGCCAGGGAGAAAGTCTCATCATGTAATTATCAGGCGATCCGGGTGGTGCTGCTTCGGCTATTTCTTCTGAGCTTGGCGGGCCGCCTCATAAGCCTGCTCAGGGTCGCGGCCGGTGGTTTCCTTGAACCAGGCGGGATGGAAAGTCCAGGCCCAGGACTCGCTCACCGAACCGCGGGTCATCGCCTGGAAGGTGCCGGGTTCGCCGATCGTGCTGAGGTAGATATGGATGAAGATTCCGCCCAGCATGATCAGTGCAGAGATGTCGTGCAGAACGTAGCTGATGGCGACTGGCCAGCGTCCGAAGGTGCGTGCACCGGTCCAGAGAACGATCCCGGTGATCAGGTAGACGACGCAGCCAGCTACGATCTCCCAGAACTGCACCTTCTGACCCGCGTTGAAGAATCCTGTTTCCGCTGGCTCGAGCTTTTGCTCGCCTGAGATCACTCCTTTAATGTTTCGTATCCATTCCGTGTCGGCTTTCGTCCAGGCCATGGGCCTCAGCCAGTTCAGCGTCTGCAGTCCGAAGAAGACGACAAAGCCCACGCCGAACCAGGGATGCATGGCACGAGCCAGCGGGCCGCCGCCGAAGATCGGCGTAAACCAGCGGAAGAGCCAGGGAAGATAGATGCCGAAGCCGGAAAACAGAGCGAGGAAGAAGAAGAGTGCGACCATCCAATGAAGGAAGCGCGTGTACACCGGATGGCGCAGCAACTCGCCGACGTAAACTTCGGTGCGCCCTAAGCGATCAAAAGCCTGTCGGGCCTTCTCATCGAAACGCTCAACCGCGGTCGCCATGGGCGTTCTCCCTCTGCGGCGGTTCGGGCTGAGGCCGCCGTGGACCGACCGTCACATAGTGCAGGCATACTCCCAGAAGCCCGAATAGCGCGAAAGTTCCCAGAACCGGCTTGGCCAGCCATTTCCAAACCGTGTATGCAAACGGAATCTGCGGATTCTTCGGCAAGCCGCCGTAACGCTCCGGATCGGTGGCGTCATGTAACACATAAATGACGTGGGTCCCGCCAATGGATTGAGGATCGTAAACCCCGGCGTTCTCGAATCCAAAGTTCTCCCGCAATTGTTTCGAGCGCTCCTCGGCGATGAACTTCATGTCGTCCTTGCTGCCGAACTTCAGGCAGCCGGTCGGACAAGCCTTGATGCAGGCCGGCTCCAGACCTTGTCCCACGCGGTCGGAGCAAAGCGTGCACTTGTAAACCTTCTTGGTCGCCGGATTGAACTTGGGAATGTTGTATGGACACCCGGAGACACAAAACTCGCAGCCGATGCAGTTTTCCTGCTGGAAATCGACGATGCCGTTGGCGTATTGCACGATGGCGCCGTCGGCGGGGCAGGCGCGCAAGCATCCAGGATCGGCGCAGTGCATGCACTGGTCCTTGCGCATGAGCCACTGGATGGTGCCGTCTTGGCGCTGGTGCTCGTTGAACTTGATCAGGTTCCAGAAGTTCCAGCGGGTCTCGGGCATGGTCTGGTAGGTGTTGTCGAAGGTGGTGGGAGAGAACGGCATGTCGTTCCACTCGACGCACGCTACTTCGCAGGCTTTGCAGCCGATGCAGGTGGTGGTGTCGACCAGCTTGCAGACTTCGTAGTCGCGCTGCACCCCGTAGCCCGGTGCCGCTCCGGAGTGGCCCGAGATTTGCTTGATTTGAAGCGTCCTGCGGTCGCTCATCGTCGCTCCACTCCAACCGCGTGCCTAGATGACCCTTCTTTGTTGTCATCCCGAGCAACGCGAGGGATCTGCAGTTCTGCGCCTCGCCAAAACTGCAGATTCCTCGTCGCTTGCGCTCCTCGGAATGACAAGTCTAGATAGTTCATGCCTTCTACACTTTCTCAATCTTCACCAGAAATCCCTTGAACTCCGGGGTAAACGCGTTCGGATCGATCACCGTCGGAGTCAGTTGGTTGGCCAGCGTCTTGGCCGTCTTGCCCTCATCCTCGGCGATGCCGCGGAATCCCCAATGAATCGGAATGCCGATCTGAAACATTTCCTTACCATCAATCTTCATGGGCCGGATGCGGCGCGTAACCATCGCTTTGGCAATATACTGGCTGCGCGCGCTGGTGACTTTGACCCTCTCCCCGCCCTGCAACTGCATGCGTTCAGCCAGTTCGTGCGGCACTTCGACAAACGGCTCCGGCACCAGTTGCACGTTCATGGGATTGTTCTTGGTCCAATAATGGTAGTGTTCGGTGAGGCGATAGGTAGTGCAGATCACGTTGAAACCCTGCTCGACCGTGCCGTACTTATCCATGTCGGTCTTGTACTTTTTCACTACCGGATTGTTGGACTGGTTCGGGTGGAGCAGGTTCGCGATCGGACTCTCGATGGGCTCGTAGTACTCTGGAAACGGCCCGTCGGCCATCGCGCCCAGCGGCACGAACAATCGCCCCACGCCCTCCGGATTCATAATGAATGGGCCCATGTGATCTTTGGGAGCTGAGTCGGCCTTGAAGTCAGGCACGTCGCTGCCTACCCACGACTTCTTGCCTTCATCCCACCAGACTTGTCTACGGGAAGAGTCCCAAGGTTTGCCGTCGAGATCGCAAGACGCGCGATTGTAGAGAACCCGCCGGTTCATCGGCCACGACCACGCCCAGTTGGGATAAATTCCGAGTCCCGAAGGATCCTCGGTGCCGCGCCGCTGGATCAACGCGCCCGCCTCGGTCCAGGAGCCGCAGTACAGCCAATTGCCGGATAGCGTGGTGCCGTCATCCTTAAGCCATGAGAATCCCGGCAGCTGCTGACCGGCCTTGATGGTGGTGTTGGTCTTGGGGTCGGTGATATCGGCCAGCGCTTTGCCGTTAATCTCCTTGGCGACTTCCGAAAGCGAAGGATTATACGGATTGGTATAGCCAAATGATGCATTCAGAACCGGATCGAAGAATTTCCCACCCTCTTTCTTGTACAGCTCACGCACTTTCAAGAAAATCGTCGCCAGAATTTCCTGGTCCAGCCGAGCTTCTCCCGGCGGCGGCAGGGCGACATTCTTCCACTGCAGCCAGCGTGCGGAATTGACGAACGTCCCATCTTTCTCAGCGAAACCCGCGCCCGGCAGGCGATACACGGTGGTATTGATCTGCTTCATCTCGTCGGTCGAGATGCCCGGCGCCCGCCAGAATTCGCTGGTTTCGTCGGGATAGATTTCGCAAACCACCAGCCAGTCCGCTTTCTTCAAAGCCGCAATATTCTTCTCCGAATCCGGGCCAATCATGACGCCATTCATGCCGAAGGCGAAGAGGCCTTTCACTTTGCCTTCGTACATGTCGTTCCAGATGTTGACCCAGGAATAATTGCGGTCGATCTTGGGCAGATAGTGAAACGCCCAGTCGTTTTCCTTGGTGGCGGCGGGACCATACATCGCCTTGAGGAACGAAACCGCGAACTTGGGCGTGTTCGACCAATAGTTGAACGAGTCCCAGGGGTCCGGCTTGGCAGGGGTTGGCGTGATTCGTTTCAGGTAGGCTGCGAAATCCGTGTCCGCCGGATTCGGCATCTTCAAATAGCCGGGCAGAATATCGAAAATCCCTGCCATATCGGTGGCGCCCTGAATGTTAGAGTGGCCGCGCAGGGCATTCACTCCGCCACCGGCCCGTCCCACATTGCCCATCAGCAGCTGGAGCATGGCAGCGGTACGGATGATCTGTGTGCCGAAGCTGTGCTGTGTCCAGCCCACCGCATAAATGATGGTCGCGACCTTTTTCATGTCGCCATCTTTGCGGATGGAGGTGAACAAATCGGCGGCTTTGAGGAATTCACCCTGCGGAATGCCGGTAATGCGCTCGACCATCTCCGGGGTGTAGCGCGAATATTGTTTCTTCAGAAGCTGGAACACGCAGCGTGGATGCTGCAGCGAGAGATCGTACGCCGTTTTCGGCGGCAACATCGGCGGAACTGGAGCTCCGGCAGTCTTCGCGGCGGAAGAAGGATCGCCCGCGGAAACGGGCTTTCCCTGTAAATCCCCGCCCTCCTCGTAATTCCAGGTGGCCTTGTCGTAAACCTTCTTCTCCGCGTCGAAACCGGAGTACAAGCCATCCTCGGGCAGTTTGAATCCGTCTTTAATAATGAAGGCAGCGTTGGTGTAATTGACCAGGTAGTCGTGCGCGATACGGTTGTTCGCGATGGCGTAGTTAATCACTCCACCCAGGAAAGCGATGTCGGCGCCGGCGCGAATCTGCAGGTAGAGATCGGCATTAGCCGCCGTCCGCGTCAGTCGCGGATCGACCACGATGGTCTTGGCGTTGCGGTGGATCTTGGCTTCAATCGCCCACTTGAAGCCGCAAGGATGGTTTTCGGCCGGATTCCCACCCATGATCAACATCATGTCGGTGTTCTTGATGTCGATCCAGCCATTGGTCATCGCCCCGCGTCCGAATGTTGGCCCCAAACTGGAGACCGTAGGGCCGTGTCAAACCCGGGCCTGGTTTTCCAGGTAGCAGACCCCCAGGCTGCGCATGCTCTTGACCACCAGATAATTGAACTCGTTGGTATCGGTGCAGCCACCGGTGAATGCCATGCCTTCGCAGCGATTGACCGTCCGCCCCTGCGCGTCTTTCCCGATAAAGGTGTCGTCGCGGGTCTTCTTCACCTTTTGCGCAATCTCGCTGTAGGCCTGCTCCCAAGAGATGTCCTCCCAATCGGTCGCTCCCGGACGCCGTACCTGCGGCTTCAGCAGCCGCCGGTCGTTCAAAATGTCCTGCTCGAGCGAGGAGCCCTTTGGGCAAAGCGTGCCGCGATTAATCGGATGGTCGGGATCGCCCTCGACGTGCACCACCTGCGGGATTGCGTTCTTGGCCTTGTCCCCGAGCGTGTAAATGATGACCCCGCAGCTCACTGAGCAATACGGACAGGTGCTGCGCGTCTCGCTGGCTCGGGAGATCTTCAGGCTCTGGGTTTGGGCATAAACCGGAGTCAAGTCAAATCCCAAGGTGGACAGACCGACTCCTCCGGCGATTGTGCTTTTGATGAAAGTCCGGCGGGAAAGCTCCATCTTTGCGACCTCCAGCAAAATTGGCGAACCAAGCCTACTGCCAACCTTGAAATGTCAGCCGACCAAACGAAACTTGAGATGCGAGACGGAACTTAAAGGTTACAGTCGTCGTGTAATCCCATGCAGACGACTAATGCCAACTCTTGCGAAGCAATATAACGCCGCGTGCGGAGGGAGTCAATGCGCAGCTGCGAAGATTGGGGCCACATTCCTGGGCCTATCGTCTCGGCTCCCAAATGCCTAAAATGATTGGAATCGTACCCGTGGTTGCGGGTGCCGGGAGTTTTTCCAGGATCTCCCGTGGTTTCTCGCCCGTTGTAGCTCCGGCACGGGCCAAGACCGCGTTGGGTTCCGCCGATAGCGAGTCACAACCTATGACATCATCAACCCTGGCCCCTACGGCAATGTGGAGGACTTCGAGCAGGCACTTGCTGTGATGGCCCGAGAGTTGTTACCAAGAAGGCAGCAGTTCATGTTGGTCCGGCTTTTTACTGAGGCACTCGACTCATCTCGACCCACGGTTTAATCCCCCGAAGGAGACTCCTATGAAGCTACGCGTCGGTTCTGCGCTGGCTGGATTGTTGTTGCTGGTTCTTCCCCTATCCGCTCAGACATCGGGCGGGAGGTCCGCTGCGATGGAAGTACCGCCGTTGATCCAGTTCTCCAATGTCGCCACCGACGAAGGCGGCAATTCCATGAGCGGCGTGGTGAGTATTACATTCTCGTTCTATGCCGGCCAGCGTGGGGGCGAGGCTCTATGGAGCGAGATCCAGAAACTGCAGCTCGATTCCACCGGGCACTATTCCGCGCAACTCGGCGTCACCAAGCCGGCTGGCGTGCCGACGGCGCTATTTACTTCCGGAGAGGCGCGCTGGCTGGGGGTGAGGATCGGAGAGCAAGAGGAACAACCGCGCGTGCTGCTGCTGAGTGTGCCCTATGCATTGAAGGCCGCGGATGCAGCGACCATCGGAGGGTTGCCGCCGTCTGCCTTCGTGCTCTCGTCACCGCAGACCGGAACTGCTTCGGTCTACGCCACTGACGACGGCGGGCAGAGTTCCCCGCCAACGTCGGGAAGTGTCACAGGTACGGGAGTGGCGAAATACCTGCCGCTATGGGATTCCGCTTCCGACATCGTAAGCTCGGTGCTTGTTCAGAAGGGGACGGGAAGCAAGGCGAAGGTGGGGATCGGCACCGCGACGCCGACGTCCACCCTGGATGTAAAAGGGTCGGAAACGGTGGGCGGCACGTTGACTCTACAAACCAACGGGACAGCGACGGCTACCATAGGCAAGAACTCACAAGCGCTGAATATGGCGGCTTCGGCGTTCAGCAGCACTACCAGCACGGCCGTCACTCAGGTCTTCCAGTGGCAAGCCGAACCGGCCGGTAATAACACCAGCACTCCTACGGGGACCTTGAATCTGCTGTTTGGCCAAGGCGCCACCAAACCGTCGGAGACCGGACTGAACATTGCCAGCAACGGCCAGATGACCTTTGCCGCTGGACAGAATTTCCCTGGCACAGCCCAACTGGCGGCGGCCAATGCCTTCACTGCGAATCAGACAGTGAGCGGGAGCGTGACTGCCAGCCAGTTCATCTCGACTTCGGCGCAAGGCACCTCGCCTCTGCAAGTGACGTCGACCACGGTTGTACCCAACCTGAATGCCAGCTTGCTGGGAGGAGTCTCGGCCGGGGCATTTCAGCCCGCGGGCGCCTACGCCAGCCTTGGCGCCAATGCCTTCACCGATAGTCAGAGCATTACCGGCGATCTCTCCCTGCCAGCCAGCACCAGCGACGGCAAGCAAGGGGTGATCTCGCTTGGCGCGCCTTTCCTCCACAACTACGGACCCTCCGGCAGCGGCAACGTTTTCCTCGGGATACAGGCCGGAAACTTCACCACAACCGGCACGTTCGACACTGCCACCGGCTACAAGGCGTTACAGAAAAACATCACGGGCAGCAACAACACCGCCGACGGAGCCCAGGCTCTGGCCGCTAACACCTCGGGTCAATACAACACGGCCACCGGATACGCCGCGCTCACCACCAACAATGCGGGCAGCTCCAATACCGCGGACGGCTATCAGGCGCTCACCTTTAACAGCACCGGCGGCTCCAACACCGCCAGCGGCTATTCAGCCCTGAACAACAACACCACCGGCTCCTACAACACGGCGAGCGGCTACTATGCGCTGCTCAACAACACCACTGGCTCCTACAACACGGCGATTGGTTTCCTGGCCGGTCCGGACTCCTCTAGCTCCGGCCTGACCAACTCTACCGCCATCGGCGCCAACGCGGTCGTCTCTGCCAGCAATACTCTTGTGCTAGGCTCGACTTCCACCGTCACCCAGATCGGCATGGGGGTTTCAAAGGTGACGTCCGGCCATTTTCTTGACACCCAGCCCGGGGCCTATCTCACCACGGGCGGCGTCTGGACGAATATGTCGGACCGCAACCACAAGCGCGACTTTAAGCCGGTCGATGGCCGGGCAATTCTGAAGCGCCTCGCCGCCGTTCCCATCCAGACCTGGAGCTATAAACAGGAGGACGCCACCATCCGCCATATGGGCCCGATGGCGCAGGAATTTCACCAGGCCTTTGCGCTCGGCGACGATGACAAGCACATTTCCACCGTCGACTCGGAGGGCGTGGCCCTGGCCGCGATTCAAGCGCTCTATCGGATGGTTCGGGAGAAAGACGGACAGATCCAGAAGCTCAAGAAACAGCTGGACGCATTACAGCGCGCACGAGGCCGGGAAGTAGCAGCGCTCGAACAACGCATGGCTCAAATCGAGGAGCAAGTAGGGCTGGTTCAGGCCGCTTCGTCGGCCAATCAGGTTCGCCCCGTGAACCGGGCCAGCACCGTTCCCGCAACGATTGTTAGAGCGGTTGCGCAACCAATGACTGCAGGATACCGATGAGTGATGAGGGTGCACGCCCGCCTAACGGATTGCGGAACGGAGCGAGTACGAGGGAACTTCCTGAAAAGATGGTGAGCGCGGAAGGAATCGAACCTTCAACCTACTGATTAAGAGTACTTGTCGGACGCAGAATCAGCAACTTACACGGAGTGCTACGAATTGCCATGGAGTGTCACAGATGCCTTGTCCAGCAAGGCTTTCCAGCGATGCCGCGACAATTGGTCACACTCGGTGGGGTTTGGTGGTGGGCACAAAATTGGGCACAGTCGAAACAGGGCCGCGCTCCATCCCGCATCAGCTGAGAATGAGAAAAACCGGAAGCTTGAGCAATTCCCAAGACTCGGCCCAAGTGCTTTCCCTCCCCATGCCCTCTGGCGAAGCACGCTGCAGCCGTGCGTCGGGGGAATGGGGATGGGACGCTTAAGCATCCGGCACGCTCTTAGTTTCCGACATCCCCAAACTCCGCGCAGTGATATAGGTCATCGTCTCCTGTGATGGGCCGATTTACCCCAGGGCCGGGTGCTGAGTTGTCCGGGCGGGAGGCTATCCCCACGCTGGCGGCGTACTTGCCTCGTCGCCCACGCGCTAAAAAAAAAATAAAAAAATTATCATCCTAGTGGAGAGTGCGAGCTTGAGAGGGAGCCTTTTGTACCTTGGTCGCCGCCCGATTTGGATTGAACATCGTTGCCGCCAAGAGGATAATTGCATTTCCCTGGGTTTTTCCCCCAAACATCCTGATGAGGATTCTTGTGGCCGGAGGTTGGCTGTGAAAACGTATCTGCCTTCATGGCTGGTGTTGCTATCTCTATTCTGCGCTTCAATCGCCCAGACTGCGGCTTCCCAAACTCCCGCCGCCTCGACGGCACAACAACCGCCGCAGCAAGCGGTCCACCCCCAAGCTGCATCGTCCACAAACTTTACGTCAACGAAGGGGTTCGTGCTCGAAGAAGGAACGCCGGTAAGGCTACGGATCAATCGGACCATTTCTTCATCTGATGCACATGTGGGCGACACCGTGGACTTTGAGGTCTTGGATGACATCAGCGTAAACGGTACTCTGGTCGTTCCCAAAGGCGGCTTAGCTTTCGCAACAGTTACTGAAGCTCAGGCGAAAAGAAGAATGGCTCGCGGTGGAAAACTCGACATCAACATCGATTACGTGAAGCTGGTTAGCGGCGAGAAAGTAGCGCTGCGAGCGGTCAAGGATGTCAAAGGGGGCGGTCACACCGGGGGCATGGTTGGCGGGATGGTGGCGACGAGCCTGGTGTTCTTTCCAGCGGCACCGTTTTTCCTGTTCATGCACGGCAAGGACATCACCATCCCGAAGGGAACCGAACTCACCGCTTATGTGAATGGAGACATGAAGCTGGACATAGCAAAGTTTCAGCCGAGTGCGCCTACTAGCGCGTCAGCACAAATTATGGCGACGAGCAGTCCCGGCGGCTCCGTGTCGGCTAAGCTGCAGCTGGAGTCCAATCCGCCGGGCGCTGACATCGAGGTCGACGGCAGTTTTGTCGGCAACACGCCTTCCGATGTTCAGGTCACAGAGGGCGAGCACACTGTCTCGATCAAGAAGACGGGGTTCAAGGACTGGGAGCGAAAGTTGAAAGTGAGTGGCGGGAGCAGCGTACATCTAAATGCGGAACTAGAGAAGGCGGCGAATCCTTAGTCTTCCCGTGAGCGCACGAAGTTGCTGGACTAAACCCTCTCAAACAGCTTGGGAAGTGCGGTCTTGAGTCCTTTGGCGATCTTCCCAACATTCACAAGTGACACGTTCCGAATCCCGCGCTCGATCCCGCTGTAGTACGTCCGGTGCAACCCGCACCGCTCCGCAGCTTCTTCCTGGTTGATCTTCTGCTCCTCGCGTATTCGGCGGATGGCGCGGCCAAAACGGATGCGGATGTCGAGGGGCATTGCCCGACATCTTCGGGCCATGCAGCCGATGCGTACACAGCCGATGGGTCACATTCTCTCCTCTTGACTGCCGATGCGCTCCCGGTTCACTATGGAGTCCCCCAGGATTGCCGAAAGAGACCCCTGTCCCAAGTTTTCAGGTTGCCCAAAGAAGCGTCACACCGGAGGGACTCCATGTCCAAGATATTCTTGCGCGCTGTATTGGCAATCATGGTAGGCGTGGCACCAGTAGCCTCCGCTTGCACCATCAACAGCGTAACCATCGCTGGCAACCAACTCACGATTACCGGCACTGGTTTCGCGGGAACACCCCTTGCCGCGATCTTCAATACTAAAAGCATTCCAATCGTCAGCAGTTCGGCGACAAAGATCGTGGCCACTTTGAACCCCGTCCCGGCTCCCGGCTCTTATCGGCTCGTGGTCAATTCCGGAACCGCGTCAACTTTCAGCTATGTTTCGATATCGTCTGCGCCAACGATCGTGGCGCAGGTCGCTTTGACAGATGTGTCTTCCGACATCGGTACTACGACCTTGTACACCCCCAAGGCTGATGGGGACTATCAGCTAGTGGTCTACGAGGTGGCCAGCGCACAGAATGGTAACAGCGAGTTATTTACCACGATATCTTGGGCGAATGATCTGCAATCTGAGAACATGCAGTGCGGCCCTGGCGGAACGAGCAGTCCTTGGACGAACAGTGTTACTGCCATCCATGCCGAGGGCGGTGATCCGATACAGTTTTCAGCCAGGTATGCCGGTGGAACCAGCGACTTGACGTACAACATCTACCTGACCGTGATAAAGGAGTAGCGAGGCCCACTCCCTCTAGCTATGAGACGACTCAGTGCCACGTGTTTTGCTTGCTGGCTGGCCCTCAGCGCCCAGGCGCAACAGGTACCACCTGCTCAGGCCGAATTCGCAGTGTTGCGCACCGACCGTGTAGTTGTCTCCACTGGCGAGAGCACTCACCTAAACTGCTCGGTTGTGGGGACGGGAGATGCAGCCCAGATGAACTGTGAGTCGCACACCTCGGGAAGTGGTGAGCCACTGGTCTATCACGTCGCCTTACTCGTCGGCTCGGATAAGGTTGGCTACATTGTCTCCTGCGGTGGGCCTGTCGTTGTCGAAGGGCCGGGAAACGGCAGCCGGGGCGACCGGATTAAGCAGTCCCTCGTGAATCTTACCGGCGGTGGAATGCCGGAAGTCCAGAAGCAACTGGAGCAGCATCACCAGCAGCGAGTAGCAGAGGCCCAGAGAATTGCGTGCCACGCGCTCTCAGCAGGCCAAGTGGTCAAGGGGTCTGTCGAAAGCGGCAACCTGCATATCTCCGTGGGCAGCGAGACCAAGACTTATCGGATCGAAACGTCCGCCTACATCGGGCCGCTTACCAAAGGATCCTCTCCAGACGCATCGTCCGTTTCAGAACCTGGCGTTAAGCTTGCCGCGCAAAAGGAGGCTTCCGGCAGCTCCAGTTCCAGCGCTGGACAACCCGATCAGCTCAACACTCCCGCCAACACTGCGAGGGTCATGGTCTCGTCAGAGCCAACGGGCGGGGACATCTACGTGGACGGGAACTTCATGGGGAACACGCCTTCACAGATTGAACTGCCAGCAGGGTCCCACACGGTTCGGGTCGAAGCAAAGGGCCAAAAGCCGTGGAGTCGCACGGTCAGTTTGACTGCGGGCAGCAAGGTCACCATCAAAGCCGTGCTCGAAATAGTGCCGTAATCGTAGCGATTGATCTCAAGCCCGGCAATGGTACTCACTCACGCCGAGTGCGGAGCGATTTATGTTGATAGCAGTCTTGGCCCTGCTAGTAGTTGCGGCCTTCGTCCTGAAAGAACTGGTTGCTGTGCGGCGGCAAGTATCCTCGATACGCCAGTCTCTTGAATGGTTCGCAGTCGGATTCCTGGAGACGAGAAAGGACGGACTGACTCCGGCCATGCAGGAATACATGGAGAAAGCGAAACATGACCTCATCAGGGAGGGTCTGCGGGAGGGCACGCTCACCGAGCAACAGGTCAACGATCTGAAAACGCGGCGAGGCTGATTCATGCTCACGTCCAAGCTGCAAGGCGACGCGTGCAACGCTGCTGTGTGCTCTGGCGCGAGCGCAGATTCGGTCAACTGCCACGCTTACGCCTTGCACTTCGCGTCCTATAATCTCTGCCGCGTTCATTCGAGCTTGCGAGTGATGCCCGCGATGGCTGATGGAGCCGTGTCGGCAGGGTGGCCGTTGAACACTGTGATTTCTTGAGCTACTACCGCAGGAATGAATCCGTACTCTTTCTCAGCGAGGAGCAACCATGACGGAGTTTGGAGACGTTTTTTGTTCTCGCTGTCCATGTGGACACCCCATTGTTCTCCCGCGTCAAGGCCCATTAGGAATATACGAAGGTCTGCACTATCGGCCCACGGAAGGTGTTTGGCCAGTACGATTTTTGTGTATAAACTGCGGGCAAGTGACCCCGGCTCTGACTGGAATCTTTGAGCGGATTCATCCCAGTAAACTGCCTGCCCAAAACTTACCTCGTAACCTCTCCCTGTGGAAGATTGACTGCGAATGTGCCCACAGCAACTGCGGATCGCAGCGCACCATATACGCCACATGGTTTCCACGCGGCCTCGAAAGCGAACTAGCAGCCAAAGTAGCTGAATTCTTCGTGGGAGTGTGGTGCGATTCGCAACATGAGTTTTATCCAAACCGGGAGAAGATGAAGCTAGAGAAGCTTGAGTTTTAGGTGATGATGTTGCGCCAATCTGTGGCATAATCCTCCTCAGACGCGCCTGAGAAGGACGCAACGACAATTTCTCAAGGAAAAGCCCGGACTACCATCCGGGCTGTTTCTATTTTCGTTGTATCATGTGTGCTAAATGCCTGCCAATCGCGGCGACGTGGATTTCTACACTCCCGAGGAAAAGAGGGAGATGCTGCAGAAAGCTGGTCCTCACAGCAGTCCCTCAGCTTGGAGTTCCTTCAAAGATAGCGTCACCTTCACAGCAGCAGGCGCCTTGTGGATCGGAACGTGGATCGTCACTGTAGCTATAGTCCTTATCGTCGGCGTGGCCGTAGTCAAATGGGCGATAGAGGAATTGGCGAAGTAAGTCGTACCCCTCCCACACCACGGCGAAGGCAGATTTGGCCACTCACCGGGTTGAGTGACGCCCGTATAGCAAAAAGGGGCTAGCTCGTCCCCTTTTCTGTGCGAACTCGTACCCGTTTCTGCACGAGCGCGTAAAGTCCAGACGAGTGTCTCAACCCGATGAAGTTTGGCAAGGGCCGTGGTGGGATGGAACCGTGGAACGTGACACGTAATGACCGAGGGCCGATAACAAAAACTCTCCTGCAAGCCCAGAAGATCAAGAGGTTAGCCTTGGGTGACAGTCAGCCTGCCCGACTAGCGGACTGTCAGGGATAAAATG
Source organism: Terriglobales bacterium (assembly GCA_049582765.1). Taxonomy (GTDB): domain Bacteria; phylum Acidobacteriota; class Terriglobia; order Terriglobales; family Acidobacteriaceae; genus JBAUUQ01. The sequence continues at coordinate 36,222 of JBAUUQ010000035.1, read as the reverse complement.
ATTTAGGAAATAAATCCTAATCGGGAGCCGGAGTCTTATGGGTCGTGAGCGTCGGACAATTCGGCTGACGGTTGAGGATTGTCTTCGCCTCGACGTGGAATCATTCCACCGTGCTGGGACGTTCGCAGGTCCGTCGGGCATCACTGGCTCAATCTGGTGGACCAGCCCCTACGGTGTTGAATTGGGCCGGGTCGAGTACGCCACTCAAAACCACGCGGACGGCTTAGCGATTCGCATCCCCCGTCAGTACCCTTTGGATGAGTGCCTGATACCCCTGACCACTACGCGCCCCCACCTGGGCGGTTCGAGATTCTGGTTTGTCTGTCGCTGTGGCAGGCGGGTCGGACGACTCTATTTACCAGCAGGGCACTCGGTCTTCGGATGCAGGGCGTGCTACAACCTCACATATCAAAGCGCTCAAACTCACGACAAACGCCGCGATGCTCTAATGCGTGATCCCGCTGCCCTCCTTGCCGCTATGCAGAGCGAGAACCCCCGGACATTCCGCCTCGGCTCCGCTGCGGCGATACAGCTAATGGAACGCACGCCCAAGCGCGGCTGGTTAGCCGGAAAGTTGGCAGAGCAGTCTGCCGACTAGTAGAGACGCGAAAGAATCGCGAGAGGATCTTCCTCGCGGTTAACGGTTAACCTGCTCCCGTCAACCTGCCAGGTCGGAGAGTCCCAATCGCGCAGTGTGACCGTGCCTCAGCCTGCTTTCCCGAGTTTGAGAGGAGCGTAACGAGCAAAGCGAGCCCCGGCCCGTTCTCTTGGGCCAAGATCCAATGGTTTCGAGCGGAAAGTTTCACTTCCTGTTATTTCTGGATTCGGACTTTCTTTTCGGCTCGAAGAATACGTGCTGAGTATTCTGTGCAAGATCAGCAAGGGAATGTGGGTGGGCCTTGATTTCGAATTCTTTCGCAGTGTCTGCATAGAGGAAATACGGCTCCAGCTCTCGCTCGGACAAGAGGATCGCCCTCCATCGGAATCTTTCTTGCGCCTTTCTACATCTGGTGATCTCCTCTGACGAAGAACTGCTGCCGCCGCAATGTCGGGGTAGACCGGGTAGAGCAGGTAGACTCTCTCTCTCATGGGTATAGGAATTTCCGGCTCGAAAACCCCCTACCTATACAGAAAGAAGTCTACCAAGTCTACCCGCTCTACCCGGAGGCTCAGGGCGGTGTACTCCGCGTCGCAACTCAAAACCGGGGGGTGGAAGGTTGGGAAACGGTTGACTCTTTAGAGCGGTCACGAGTCCGATGTCTTAAGAGCCAGCTTTGCCAGGCAAACCCTCGTCGCGAAATGTAGTCGCGAATTTGTAGTGCACGAGGTTGTAGGAATTGCTGGAAGAATACCGCCACCCGGAAAGGCTGCGATAGGTACACTCGATCCTCGCCTCTTCCGTCTTGCCCCCAATTCCAGCATTATAGAGACCCTTCATCCCGTTCGTTCCCAACTCTTGCGGCTTACAACCGGGTTCCAAATACGGGAAGTCACCCTTCAGTGACGAATTCAACAAGTGCCATTCGACCTCGATCGCTGGACCATTCCCAATGTTGACCAAGGACGGTCCCTTCTCGATGGAGCCATCGTGCACCGCGACAACCGCCGGGCGAAAGCTTGCTTCAACCTGCTGCTGCGCTGCGATCCGCAGCCGCCGAGTCTCTATCAGGTACAACCCGATGAGAATTGCACTTAGAACAAGAAGCGCGGTCTGCAATGCGGCCCAGAGCACGGCCCGCGCCGGGTCGTTCATCATGGCCCAGAGAGTTGAGAGGGGATGCCACACGGCCCGTAAGTGTAAGCCCACAAACTCACGGTGTCCAGCATCACTCCACCCGTACCACAAAACGGATCGAACACGTCGCACAATGAGCACACAACTCCAGCGGGCGCGGCGTCCTTGACACGGCACTAGCAACCGAGAGACCCTAGCAACCGGCAGGTTGCGGAGGAGGCGGTGGGTGTCGAACCCACAAAACCCCGCTGAGGAGTTTGCGATTTTGTAGATCGCTGGGCTAGTCCACTTGCCCGTCGCCTCCGTGCCTGCATCCTACCCGCGAACTGCCTGTGGATGGTCGGTAGTTTCTTCGGAAAAGCAAGGCCGATAACTCTTTTTCTTGGCACCACAACTGCTGTGCAAAATGAAGATCCCAACGTGCTCTACCTCAACACTTTCGCTGATGATTCCGTCCACAGCCCACTGCACACGATCCGCAACATACCAGGACCAACGGGCGAATTGTAGGCGAACATGAGCGAGACTCTGCGGAGGAGCTGTGCAGGAGAAGCAGCGAATGGTGCGCTGGACACCGCACGGACATGCCCCCAAGTGCAGGAAAACACATTGTGCAGAGCATGTGGAGACGTAAATTCCATGTGGAAACGAACGGAAACCTTCCATAGGGTTTTCCACAGAACCGCGCAAGAGAGCCCCGGACGAAGCCCTTCGGTGCACGTTCCCATCGCGCACGCACCTGTAGCGGCTCACGTAGAGTGGTTGCCATCGGACTTCAATAGGTCCCGTCGTAATTCCTCAATAGCCTCATCCGTGTACTCGCATTCATCGCAAGCCCTGAGCAGAGTGGCGGGCCTTGGCACCACAACTGTCGCTCCGTGTGAGGTTTTGGTCTCGAATCCGAGTTCCCTTGCAATGTGGCCGATCTGCCGGGGCTGCAAAGAGAACCGGTGGTTTTCCCAGACTAACTTGGCCAAGACACTGAATTTTATGTTTTGGAACGCTGCAGGGCCAAGCGCGAAAACAACTTCAACAATAGCGCACAGAACGAGGCCGTCCGGTTCTGACGACTGCGCTTCCTTGAGTTCCAAGGTTTCCTGACGAAGCTTCGAGAGCACCTGTTCCGCGAAGTCCTGATCTCCGAAAACCTGTGCCGCACTGAGCAGCGGTCGGTACGTGTTGAAGATCCGAGCGGCGACACCCTTAGGTTGTTCCACAACTGGAGGCTCAAATGTGAGTTGGCCTACTAACTCTTTCCCTTCGGCGTTCCAAGGATCTCCATCGCTGTACTCCCGGTATTCTCGCGTGTTGTCAGGCCGAAGGCGCACGGTCACAGTTCTGCCGTCCAGGGCCGCGTCACCGAAGGAAATCCGGCGGTGCAGCGCGGTTGCTCCGAAGTATCGCTTGGTGGCGGTCCCCCATTTCTTTTCCCCAGCGGGCACTTTGTGTTCCGCTACCGCGGAATTTCTTTGGTACCGATCCGACAGCATCCGCTCAAACGTCATTTCTCCGTCCTTCCACGCGTGGTCTGCTTCCTCGATGATTGCAGTCCCCTCGTAGCACGCTGCAAACTTGTCACGGATGGCGGGGCCGGTCATCCCGCGAAGGCTCATCGTTACTGGCCGGAACCCGAAGTTCCCAATGACGGAGAGAGTCTGACTCTTGCCCGTTCCCATCTTGCCTAGCAGATCGAGCAGGGGAAAGGTGTTAACGTGCGGAAGCGAGTGTGTAGCCAGCGTCCAGTAGACCACGAGCATCTGGTCACGGCCTTTCAGACCTGTCGATTCCGACAGTGCTTTTTGCATCAGGGTTGCTGCCCTAGCGAATTTGTTGCCGATTTCTGACACGATGCTCTGCCCCCGCGCAAAAACTGTGCAAAGAGAAAACGGTTCGTGAGCCTACTTGCTTTGCTTGATCGCGGGATGCGTGCCGCGCGAGATGATCCGTTCGACTTCACTGACGGGAATCCGCACAAGGCGGCCCACATGTACGAAAGTGATTTTGGATTCGCCAACCCAGCGACGCACGCAGGAAGGCTTGACGCGCAGCGCCGCTGCGAATTCTGGGATCGTCAGCAAACGTGAGGTCTCATTCATGGTGTAATTTCTCCTTCGGAGCGGGCCGCATAATCTGTTAGCCCGATGAGTGAGATCACACCAGATGGGGAGTCACCTGTCACTATGGACAAAAATGGAAAGGGATTTATTCCATGCGGAGGAAATGGTCGCTAGGTTTTGTCCGGGGTGCGGCGAGGCTTACGAGAGTCCAAAAGCTTACGTATACCCTCCCTTGTCGGATGACGTTTTCCTTTGGCCGTCATCGTAGTGTACTTGTCACGCAATATATCTGCGACTTCAGCGTAGGACTTGCCCGCCTCATGCAAGTGCTTGGCCTCTTCAGCAAGCAAATCTCTTCTGGGTCTTCCCGACCGGGCCGAAGGCAAGGTTGATAGCGCGTTCCGTGCGACTTTCCCACGATGCTCACGCCACTTGTTAGGGATGCGCTGGAGAAGTCTTAGGTACTCCTTTTCAACCTTGCCGCCCTCTTGCCACCAATCACTCTGAGTCCAGGCTAAGTGTTCATCAAAGGTTAACGAAAAGTCGAACTGGAGAAGCTTTCGCAGCCAGGACGGCTGCGCGGCTAGAAATTGCTCAAGTTCTTCCTCCGGGGTCTTGAAGCCCACGTCGCCACCTCCCGCGTAGCATCCCCGTTCTAGGCATCGGCAGGCGGGCCGGGATGCGCCCGCCGTTCGCTGCGTCCAGCTAGCCGACTCAACCCTGAGTGTAACGCGCCGGTCCTGCTAGTCAAGCCGACTACCGGTAGGGCGATAAACTCAGCTTGCATTTAACCTAGCGTTAGGTTATTATCACAATGTGAAAAACGTGAACAAAGCGGCGAGTCTCCTGGGCCGCCAGAGCGCAAAGGCCCGGATCAAGAAATGGGGCAAGAAGGAATTCGTGCGCCGGATGCAGGAGTGGGGCAGGCTTGGCGGCAGGCCGAAGGGAACCCGAAAGAAGAAATCGAAGCGAGGTGGGCAATGAGTATCTACAAGCGAGGCTGTGACAAGGAAGGGCCGAACGGCATATGCAGCAAGTGCGGTGAGCGCGGCTCATGCGGCGTCTACTGGTACAAGTTCATGTGGCAGCGCCGCATGGTGCGGGAGTCCACGAAGCAGGGCAACGACAAAGTGGCGCGGCAGATGGAGGCAGCGCACCGCACTTCGTTGGCCAAGGGCGAGGTGGGTATTCGGGACAAGAAACCAGTGCCGACCGTGCGCCAGTTCTGCGAACAGCGGGTAGAGCCTTGGGCTAAATCTACCTTCGAGCAATCAGCCCCTAAGACTTGGCTTTGGTATTGCTTCGGCATCAACTCGGTGAAGAACTCCGCCACTCTGTGCAATCTGAAGATCAGTGAGATCGGGCCGGAGTTGATCGCGGAGTTTGCATCGGAACGGCAGCGGGATGGTCTACAGATTAGTTCCATCAACAGTTGCTTGCGCGCCTTGCGCCGTATGCTGCGCCTCGCCGTGGAGTGGGGCGTGCTCGAATCGTCTCCGAAAGTGAAATTCCTTAGTGGAGAGCACCGGCGGGAACGGGTCATCAGCGCGAGTGAAGAAGCGTTGTATCTCGCGGCTGCCTTACCGCTTTTGCATGATGTGTCGATTGTGCTCTTCGACACTGGGATGAGGCCCGAAGAATGCCACAGCTTGCGATGGGATCACGTCAACTGGGATGGTGGAAGAAACGGTGCTGTTCTAGTGGCAAAGGGAAAAACGAAGGCGGCGCGGCGAATCCTTCCGCTGAGCCCGCGAGTCCGCATGGTGCTAGAGAACCGCTGGAAGCTCGCAGGGGAGCCAGGGGAAGGCTGGGTGTGGCCCGCCGAAACGAAGGACGGTCACATCAATCACGACAGTTTGAAGCTTCAGCATAAGAAAGCCCTGAAGGCTTCCAAGCTTCGCCCCTTTGAGGTGTATTCAATTCGGCACACGTTCCTCACCCGCCTTGGAGAGAGCGGCTGTGACGTGTGGACCCTTGCGCGAATTGCGGGGCACTCTAACATCAGCATCTCTCAGCGGTACGTGCACCCTTCCGAAGATGCGGTTCTCAACGCTCTCTCGCGGCTGACTGGGCACAATTCTAGGCACAGTGCCGAAAAGACGATTCCGGCAGAAGGTCGGGAATTGCTGCTATCTGATACTGCATCTGTGGGTTAAGTGGTGAGCGCGGTAGGAATCGAACCTACAACCTACTGATTAAGAGTCAGTTGCTCTGCCAATTGAGCTACGCGCCCGGGGTGGAATAAGGTTGCTTCGAGAGAGTAGTACAGCAATTCAGAAGTGCTGGAACTTCTGCTCCCGCGGCACCGCTTATTCAATGTAACACGAAGCCGTCGTGACCCTCCAATCCCCACCTTTGCAAAGAACGCAAAGGTAGGCCACCCGCCCTTTTATAGAACCCGCCATGCGGATTTTCTAGAACGAGAAGCCAAGGTCAGTGGCAGTGCACGAAGGTAAGCCGGGATTCGTTACTCTGGGAGCGTCCGCTGAGTTACCAGAAAACGGCGGGCGGGTTACGGAAGTGGCGTTTACGCGGTAGAGCGTTCCGCTTACTATGCAATCGATCGTTTGGCAGTTCTGGGGGAGGGCTGCCAGGAGGCGTCTTGAACCGAAAGGTTCAAGACGCTTTTTCTTGGTGCGCACGCTGCTGCGATTCAAGAACGCTGCTGTGCGTCGGTGGCGAACCGCCGCATCGCATCCGTCACGCTTTGGTTCGGCCGTCGCGGCAGGAGTTCCGATTCGAGCGGCGGACGTTGTTCCAGGGTTCCGAGAATCGCCGGCTCCGCCAGTTCGCTGCGCTGCAGAGAGACATATCCGTGCCGGGCGCAGATGCTGTCGATTCGCTTCAGCTGTCGTGGGGTCAACACCTTGACCGGGAGGGTGTGGAAATTACGGAATATCCACAGCAGGTAAAGCCGTTGTACGAAGGAAGGGTTTACATAGCGAGGGCCCAGCGGCGTCAGCACGCGCAGCACTCCAAGCGAAAGCTTTTCCAGCCACATAGTGAACGTTACCTTACCGTTTGTTTTATTGTTGTCTTGAACCAGAGCAATTCAAGGGCCAGCATTATTGCACCGAATGTTATGCAAAGGGAAGCTTTTTCTTAATCTTGGAATTGGCGATCGCACCAGTGCTGGTGCATAGCCGTTGGGGGGCGCTTCAAATCGGGATTTCGGGGAGGGCCGCGATGTTGCGGATGTTGGCGGCTACGCCGATCTGCTGGTCACCCTGGCCACCCTCTACCCGTACGACCGAGGCGTGGCAGCATACCCATTGTTTCTCCCCGTTGGTGAATTGGGGCGGCAACATGAGCACCATCTCCAGGTCGCTTCCCTCCAGGATTTTCGCGTCGGTGTAGAGAAAAATCCCGGTCATACTCAGATCACGGGTGTAGCCGGTCAACGATTCGGTTTGCGGGGAGCGGATGGAGACGGGCAGGCGCAGCGGAATCCGGTTTTGGGAGCGGCGTTCGGATTTGGGCGCAGCCATGAGGACAGCGAGATTACCACAGCCCGGTCACCGATTGTCGGCAAAAGCCACGTAAGCGCCGAGCCCGATCAGGGTGATGCCGGTGGCCGTACGCTGTCGTCTCCGCAGGACAGCCGAGGACCGCAACCGGGCTCCGATCGGACCCGCCAGAAGAATCACCACGAGATCGGTGCAGGTATTCAGGGTGACGGAGATTGTGCCCAGCAGCAGAAACTGCCAGAACGCCGTCCCTTGGGCGCGGTTTACGAATTGGGGAATAAAAGCCAGGAAGAAGATCGCTGTTTTGGGGTTCAAGGCTTCGGTGGCGACTCCTTGCCAGAAAGGGCTGCGGCGGATGGCGCCAGACGAGACGGGGAGCACGGTGTTGTCGTCGCTGCGAGCGCTGAGAATCATTCGCACGCCGAGGTAGGCGAGATAGGCGGCGCCGGCGTATTTGACGACGGAAAAGGCGACGGCCGACGTGGCCAGCACAATGGACAGTCCGGTCGCGGCGCCCACCACGTGTACCAGGCCGCCCAAGAATGTCCCGAGCGAGGAGAGCACGCCTTCGCGGCGGCCTCCGGCCAGCGTACGCGCAAGCACATACAACATGCCGGGTCCGGGAGAGATGGCTAAGAGCGTGGCCGCACCCAGGAAGATCCAGAAGCGGGAGGGATCAATCATATCGACGATTCTACGCTGGCGGGCGAACAGCTTCCATCGTTTAGCATGGCGGTGTGGATCACGAGAATTCCAGGCAGCGGGTTGGTCTGGGGCGGGCGCTCTGCAAGCTGGGATGCTGTTCGCGCTCCCAGGCTTTTGTATGGATCCGCGAAGGCCGGGTGCGGGTCAATCAGATAGTTCAGCGTGACCCGGAAAGATCCGTCAGCCTGGAGAGGGACCGGATCGAAGTCGATGGTCAGCCCATAACTTCGGCGCCAAAGTTTTATCTCATGCTGAATAAGCCCCGTGGGGTAGTGACCACTGCCGCCGATGAAAAGGGGCGCAAAACCGTCTATCAGCTGCTCGAGCAAGATCTGCCGTGGGTCGCTCCCGTCGGACGCCTGGACAAAGCCAGCGAAGGCTTGCTGCTGCTCACGAATGATTCCGAATGGGGAGCGCGTGTGCTCGCGCCCGAGACCCATCTCGCTAAGACCTACCATGTCCAAGTAGCCCGCGTCGTAGATGAGAAGCTGGTTACCGCGATCAGCCAGGGAGTTCGAGCCCCAGAAGGGGATCTACTTCGGGTCAAGAGCGTTGGGATTCTGCGTGGCGGAGCGAAGAACACATGGCTTGAAATCGTGCTCGACGAAGGCAGAAATCGTCACATCCGCCGTCTGCTGGCGGCGTTCGACGTTGAGGTTCTGAGGCTGATACGGGTCGCGATCGGGCCGCTGGTCCTGGGGGAGCTACCCAAGGGGGCTTCGCGGTCGCTCACACGGGCTGAAAAGGCGGCGCTGAGTGAGTGAAGCCGTTTGAGATCGTAATCCCTCCGGAAACCTCGATAAGCCTATTTCCGATATATTTCTGATGTAAGACGGTCTGTGCGATCGGAGAATCATGGCAAGTTTCCAAATCGCTCGCCGGAGCTTCCTGAAAAGAGCTGGAGCGGCCTTGGGGGCTTCTCTCCTGGCGCCTAGGGCGCTCTTAAGCCAGTCGACAGCCGGCGAGCAAGCAGATGCCTCGCGCAGCGACGGCCCGGCCGACTACACCCTTACGATTGCCACCAAACCCATCGAGCTGGCGCCGAATCACATTCTCTCCGTTACCACTTATAACGGGCAGTTCCCGGGACCGCTGCTTCGCCTTAAAGAAGGGGAACGGGTCACCATTGATATTCGTAATGAGACGGACACGCCGGAGCAGCTGCACTGGCACGGACAGTTCGTTCCTACCGATGTTGATGGAGCGGCGGAAGAGGGGACACCTTTCATCCCGCCGCACGGCAGCCGCAGAATCTCGTTCGTGCCGAAGCCGTCGGGTTTTCGCTTCTATCACACCCACGTCCGCGCGGGAGCAAATCTGGCAGCGGGGCAGTATAGCGGGCTGGTCGGGCCTGTCTACATTGAACCGAAACAGCACCCTGGCAACTACGACCGCGAAGTCTTCCTGACGTTGAAAGAGTTCCAGGCGACGTTGAGTCGAGGCGGAGACATGGCGATGGACTTTCTCTCACCGGCGCAGACGGTCCCGACACTCAAGGATGCCGGCGAGAGCAAGATGAAAGCTTCGCTCACCAAGGGTATGCCGCACGGCTACGAGGTGGGCTACGATTTCTTCACCATTAACGGGCGCATGCTCGGTCACGGCGAGCCGATACGGGTCAAACCAGGGGAGCGTGTCCTGTTCCACGTCCTGAATGGCAGCGCCACTGAAATTCGTAGCCTGGCGCTTCCGGGCCATAGCTTCAGCGTGATTGCGATGGATGGCAATCCGCTCCCGAAGCCCGTTCGTGTGCCCGGCCTTTGGCTTGGAACCGCGGAGCGGATTTCGGCGATGGTTGAGATGAACCACCCTGGGGTTTGGGTGATGGGAGACCTCGCAGATGACGACCGACACCATGGCATGGGCATCGTGGTCGAGTACGCCGGCTCCAAGGGCAAGCCGCAGTGGCTTCCACCGAAGCCCTTCAAGTGGAATTATGCGCACTTTGGCAGTCCGGTCGGCACTCCCGTGCAGCCGGACGAAGTGTTCGAGATGCTCTTCGAAAAGCAGAACGCTGCGCTCGACGGATTCAATCAGTGGACCATCAACGGAGTGGCGTATCCCATGGAACAGGTGATCGCGACGCCCGCCTTCCATCTGCGCGAAAGCAAGCGCTACCGCATTCGCATGCGCAACGCCAGCGATGACATCCACCCGATTCATCTGCATCGGCACAGCTTCGAGCTGGCGCGGATCGCCGGACAGCCGACGTCAGGAGTGGTCAAAGATGTCGTAATGCTGGGTGGATATCAGGAAGCTGAAATAGATTTCGTTGCTAACAACCCCGGCCTTACGTTGTTTCACTGCCACCAGCAGCTGCACATGGACTTCGGCTTCATGACGTTGTTCGATTATATCTAGCGGGTATCGGAGACTGGAGAGAGCTTAGCTCCCACCTCACCGAGCCGCTGGGGCCAAAGGCGCGCCAAAGGTCGGGGTTGGGCAACATTTGGTCGTGAGTAGAAACGCTGATTGCGCCAGCTAGCTCAGCTACAAGTCCAACGGGGTGGTGTCTAATTGCACTAGCAGCTTGATTCCGACGCCTCGGAGACGACAATGCAAGAGACAACTATTGGTTGGGAGCCACTGTACGAGAGTCACCTTCCCTGGTTCACGAAAGTATTTGTCGCATACCTCGTACTAGTGCTCCTTCTATCGGCGGCGCGTGCCACAGGCCTTATCCGGCGCTTGCGTGCTCTCCGAAAACTGGAACAGGAGACCGCAACCGAACTGACCTCCAAATCCCGATTATTTTGGGAATCTCTTTGCGCCAAAACTGCCGAGATAAAGAGCCTATCAATACTGACCTGGCTGCTGTCCCTACTTGTATTCGCGTGGAGCACGACTCAGATAATGCTGGGGATCACGAGGGAGAAATCAACGGGCGTGGCGTTCCTCGCGGGTAGCATGGCTGAGGTGCTTACGGTTTTCTCTTTAGGAGTCCTCGTCTGCACCGTTCTCTATGCTTTAGCCATGTTCTTTGAGACCGTGCTGGCACGGCGAAAGATGGGGCACAACTTCACAAAGAGCGAGTAGCCAGCTTTTTCTCAGGGAGCAACTTTGGCAGAGAACCGCAATGTTAGTTGGCGTAACGTCGCGACAACGCTTACCCTCCCTCTCTTTAACTTTCTTCTCCCGAAGCACGAGATTTCTCAATTCCCCAACGTTGGCGTAACATCGTCGTTCTCACCACTAACCCGCGGCTGAGATGCGTTATAGTCTGAAGGCCACCATCGGGAGCAGATTATGAACCACAAGTCCTTAGCCGCGGTTTTGCTGGTCCGATTCGCCATTGGCGGAGTCTTTTTGTCGGAAGGAATTCAGAAATTTCTTTTTCCGGAAGACCTCGGCTTCGGCCGTTTCGCCAAGATCGGCATTCCAGTGCCGGGATTCACCGCGCCTTTTGTGGGGTTCGTGGAAGTGGTTTGTGGACTGTTGCTGCTACTTGGCCTGTTCACCCGGCTGGCCACGATTCCTCTTCTGGCCGACATGGCTGTGGCCATCTGGAAAACCAAGTTGCCCATTCTCGCCAAGAGCGGCTTCTGGGCGATGGCGCACGAAGCCCGCGTCGACTACACCATGGTGATGGGCTGCGTTTTCCTGTTGATCGTGGGTGCTGGTTCCCTGTCGGTGGATCAGCTTCTGCGGGGAAGACGTCGTCCGCATCCGGCCTCCAACAGCTCAGGTCCGCAGGCCGGGTGAAGCCTACTTCATAAACGGCATGTTGGCAGCGACTCGGGCGGCAACTTCCACCTGCTGCATATCGTCGAGGGTAAAATCCGGCCCGGCGGAGGCAAGGTCAAATGCCTTGCGGCTCACCTGAATTACGCCGAGCACTTTGTGCTCCGGTCCGAGAATGGGTGCCGACATGAGTTTTTGGATGGCGCCTTGCTCAGACTTGTCTTCATCCTCAGAATTGGTGAGCTTGACGGTTTCGAACACCCGCGCGTGTTTCACCTTTGCGAAGGTGTTATAAAGCTCTATCTTTTTGGCCGACGCCGTGTGAGATGCCACCGCCGAGGAACTGGAAACCGGGATGGACCCAGCGGTTTTCAGTTGCTCCGGAAAGAGGAATTTTAGCAGCCCATTTTCCAGGCGCAACAACGCAACTTCCTTGGTGCGGACGCCGAACAGCTTGGCCAGTGCGGCGCAAAACTTATCCGGCCCTGTGGCCTGACTCAGAACGAACTCCACGGAGCGATCCGGGGCATGAGTCGCGGCTGCAGCCGAACCTGAAGCGGAATGTGATTTCCCTGCCATAGTGCCTACACGTATAGCTATGTGCCAGTTACCTCACTATGGTGACTGCATCGGCCCATCCCCATCAAGTTACCGAGGTACTCCCCACGACCATTTGGCCTGCCTGCAGGGGCATTTCTAGTCCCTGGTCAAGGGAAATCCCTTTTCGCGCCAATCCCGAATTCCGCCGTCCATGGAGATCACGTTGGTATAGCCCATTTTGTTCAGGTTGTCGGAGGCCAGGGCAGAACGGAATCCGCCGCCGCAGTATAGGATCATAGGCGTGTTCAGATCCGGTACGCGGGCTTCGACGTCACGCTCGATAATTCCCTTGCCGAGATGAATGGCGCCGGGCAAATGGTCCTTCGCGTACTCGCTCTCTTCGCGCACATCGACCAGGACAAACTTCTCGCCCCGGTCGAGCCGGGCTTTGACATCGTCAACCGTGGTTTCCTGGACGCGGGTTTTGGCATCTTCCACGATGCGCAGAAAGCGGGGGGAATGTTGCAGGGCCACGATCTCCTCCAATACAGCCGCGGGCGTCGCCGCCCGTGCGGGGCTATTGCGGTTTTATTCTATAGGAGGATGACTAGCCGCTTGTGACGGAACCAGGATCCGACGCCGGGCCTAAGATGCCTGGCTCGAATCCGAGGGGGTTTCCCCTGACGTGTCTTCGGTTGGAACGCTCGCCGCTGCCGAGTTGGTAAGCAGGTTTTGCAGGCTGGTTTGCAACTGCTGCCGCTCTTCTTCTCCCAGATCCTCAAACTCGAAGGGCTGCAGGCAGCCTTGCGTCGCCCACATGGGAAACTTCATGCGAGCCTGGCTGCGCACCGTGCTGTTGCCGACGTGGAAGATCAGTTCGACCTTGATGCCTTCGTCGAAGGGTTTCTCCACATTTGCCAACCCCCCGGAGACCGAGAGTTGGTGCAATTTCGCGCGCAATTGCCGTCCATTTTCGAGCTTTACCAGGGCCAGGACGGTGCCCGCGAGTCGTACGCGAGGAGCCCGGTCGACACGTGCTGGAGCAGACTTCGGCATTTCCTTAGAAAAGTATCCTATGCCAGTACCCACGGCGGGAGATTACGAAAGGAGCAAGAAATGGTGCAATACCTAAGGCTTTCGCAGCCCAATCTTTATGCTATCCCAAGCCACGGGAGGGATTTGCCATCCTTTCGCTGAGAATCCGCATAGGTCTTACCATCGTCCCCCATGCTAGACTCGTTTCCTTTCGAGATCATCCTGCATGTCTGAGCTCACGTCTTTGCCTGCCGCCGCCATGGCGGAAGGAATCCGTCAAAACAAATTCTCGGCTACGGAATTGGTGGAAGCGCATCTGGCGCGCATTCAGAGGCTGAATCCCCAGCTGAATGCCTTTGTTCAGGTGGACACCGAGGGGGCACTTCGCCAGGCACAGGCCGCGGATGAGGTCCGAAGCCGGTCGGAAAAGCTGGGCCCGCTGCATGGCGTGCCAATAAGCATCAAGAGCTCGATCGAGGTGAAGGGCCTGCGTGTCGAAGCCGGAACCAGGTTGCGCGCGGGATTCGTCGCGACCAGGGATGCGCCGCTGGTTACACGTTTGCGCGAGGCCGGCGCCATCATTCTCGGAAACACGAATGCGCCCGAGTTGCTCATGGCGTGGGAGACCGACAACCTGCTTTATGGACGCACCAACAATCCCTGGGACCTAACGCGCACCCCGGGCGGTTCCAGCGGCGGGGAGGCGGCGGCCATCGCTGCGGGATGTTCCGCTGGCGGGGTGGGCAGCGATGGCGGAGGCTCGATTCGCGTTCCCGCTCACTTCAGCGGAATCTGTGGGCTCAAGCCTACGCCCGGTCGCATTCCGGCGACCGGACATTTCCCCACGTCGGTTGGGCCCTTCGCTCTGATCGGAGTGGTGGGGCCGATGGCTCGCACCGTAGCCGATCTGAAGTTGCTCTTCGAGGTCATGCAAGGAGTGGATTACGGAGACCCTTCTGCAGCGCCCGTCCCGGTGCGCTTGCCGGATCATGCGGATGTGAAGAAGCTGCGGGTGGGTTATTTCGAAGATGACGGACGCACTCCCGTGACCGGCGAAACCCGCGCGGCGGTGCGAGCCGCGTCCGATGGTCTCAGGCGCGCTGGTTTCGATGTTCGCCCGTTCCGTCCCGAGGGTCTGGAGCAGGCCCGGCAAGTCTGGTGGCAATTTTTTGGCATGGCGGGAGGAATGCTGCTGGGACCGATGACTAAGCGAAGGGAAGCTGATCTCAGCCCGATACTCAAGCAGTTTTCTTCCTGGGTGGCTGCCGATACTCCCCACACCGCCCAATCCCTGCTCGACAACTGGATCTTGCGCGACGTTGTGCGCACGGAGATCTTCGAACAGATGCGCGACTACCCCATTCTTCTGTGTCCGGTGGCTGCCATTCCGGCTTTTCGTCACGGCGAGCGCAGTTGGGAAGTCGACGGGAAGACAGTGCAATATCTCGATGCCTGGAGCTACACGGAGTGGTTTAACTTGCTGGGCACCCCAGCCGCGGTCGTGCCCGTTGGCCGATCGCCGGAGGGTTTACCGATTGGAGTGCAAATCTCCGCCCGGCCCTGGCAAGAGGAGCTGGTATTGGCGGTTGCTGAGGTGGTGGAGAAAGAATGCGGAGGATGGAAGGCGCCGCCGGAAGACTAACCTAGGTGCTCAGTTCACGGTCGTCATCTTTCCCCTTAACTTGAGGGGTCCGTACTGATTGTGTTGGCCGGCCCATTTGGTGGCTCTTGCCTTCGCTTTCTTCACCTCCGTAGGAGTCAGTTCCTTTTCCAATGTTGCCTTTTCCTGCTTTGCCTCGGCTAGGTCCGACGCGTCAGCCAGGAACACGAATTCGTAGGCAGCGATCTTGTCCTGCTTCACTCCGTCTCCCTTTCGATACATTTCTCCAAGGCGCAACATCGCCGGTGTATTGCCCAGATCTGCGGCTTCCCCGAACCACCTCGCTGCTAGTCGGAGGTCTTGCGTGACACCCCGACCATGCTGGTACAAGACGCCAAGACAGTAGGCACCCGGGGCATACCGCACTCCTGCGGCTTTTTCGCAGAGCTGATGTACCTCTGGATAGGTCGACTCAGCGTCCGGGCCCTGAAGAAGAACACCTGCTAATGCCACTTGAGCAGATGTCGACCCGCGGTCCGCTGCTTTGCGATACCAGTGGATGGCGTCGCTGTAGCTTCGTGGCATGTCGTCATTTTTCCAAAACATGTCGCCCGCCTTTTCTAGGGCCTCAACTTCGAGGCTTCCCTTATCTGCGTTCATACGCTTAACCGCATCAACTGCAGATTGGCTGCCGAAGTCCTGTGCGAGAAGAAACCAAGTGTAGGCTATGACATCATCGATAGGGACTCCATCCCCGTTATAGTAGGCTGCGCCAAGATTGAACATTCCTGACGGGTTCTTCTGCCGTGCTGCTTTCTTGTACCACTTAAGTGCTTCGACCTTGTCTTTGTCCACTCCACGTCCGGACCTAAACATTATTCCGAGATTATTCTGCGCCGCTGCATTTCCCTGTTCCGCCGCTGACCTGTACCACTTCGCCGCTTGTTGGTCGTTCTGGGGTAGGCCGTTACCGTCGTCGTATGCTCTTCCAAGATCCAGCTGTGCCCTTGGGTCACCTGCTTCAGCTTTGGCATGGAGTTGGGCGATCTCTTCCTGTGACAGCGGCTTCGTGGACGACGATTCTTGGTGAGTCAGAGATTGTTGCGCAAAGGTCACTACCAGCAGGAGAAGAAAAGCGCAGCTAGGCGTAGCCATGCTGACCTCCAAGACGACAACGTCTAACGCTTTTATACTATTCCACTCGATCCAAAACCCGATAACCTGTTGCGACATAAGATTTGAGAGTCGATCCGGCCGTGCAGGTCGGTGGGTCCCTCGATGCCATTTTCCAGAACTCCTCCAGGCCGCTTGCTTTCCGGACTATTACTCTTCCTGGTGTTCTCCGCAGCTTATCTGTATACGCTCCCGCAGCCGAATATTTTCTATGCAGTGGTGGTTTTGCTGCACACCGTTGCCGGGGTCCTGGCGACGGTCCTGCTGATCCTGCGTGGGTATCGCTTGCTGCGGGGCGCGAGTGCGTTATCGAGGGCGGGTTGGCTATTGGTGTTGAGTGGTGGGGTAGTGGGCATCGTGCTCATCAAGACGGGCACACCGCGAGCAGAATGGAATCTGCTCTATGTACACATCGCGCTCTCGCTGGCCGGAGTGGGCATTTTGTTGGCCGAGTGGGGAGGAGCGCGAGGTTGGCTTACCCGTACTGGCCCTGTGCTGAGAGCTGCGGTCTGTCTGCTGGTGCTGGCAGCGCTCGGAGCCGGCTCGCGTTATCTGCGCGAATCGCGCTGGCAGAATCGGGCGCGGATTGAGAATCTCGCCATGCCCCCGGCCGATATGCACGACGAGGGCGATGGGCCCAAGGGACCGTTCTTCCCCAGTTCAGCCCAGGTCTATGGCGGACAGAAAATTCCCAGCAAGTTCTTCATGGAGTCGGAATCCTGCAAGCGCTGCCACCAGGACATTTACAACCAGTGGTCCAGCTCGATGCACCACTTTTCCTCCTTCAATAATCAGTGGTACCGCAAGAGCATCGAGTATATGCAGGACACGGTCGGCACCCGGCCATCGAAGTGGTGCGGCGGCTGCCACGACCCTGCCGTGCTCTACAGCGGGCTCATGGACACGCCGATCAAGCAGATCGTGCATCGGCCGGAGTCGCAAGCCGGTCTGGGCTGCATGATGTGTCACGCCATCGCCGACGTGAAGAGCACCATGGGCCAGGGCGATTTCTATCTGGAATATCCCAAGCTTCACGAACTGGCGGCCAGCAAGAATCCGGTGGTGCGTACGCTCCATGATTTTCTGATCAAGTTGAACCCGGAGCCGCACCGGCGGGTTTTTCTTAAGCCTTTCATGCGCAGCCAGACGGCGGAGTTCTGCTCCAGCTGTCACAAGGTTCATCTGGACGTTCCGGTGAATCACTATCGCTGGATTCGCGGCTTCAACGAGTACGACAACTGGCAGGCCAGCGGGGTCTCGGGTCAGGGCGCGCGGTCGTTTTACTATCCGGCAAAACCCTCGCAATGTGCCGATTGTCACATGCCTCTAACCCGGTCGAATGATTCTGGCAACGTCAACGGGTTTGTGCACTCGCATCGCTTTCCGGGAGCGAACACGGCAATTCCCACCGCGAATGAAGACGCGGTCCAGCTCAAGACCACCGAAGATTTCCTGAAGAACGATATCTTGAGCGTGGATATTTTTGCCCTCTCGCCCGAGAGCAACCTTCCGCCCACGGTCTCAACGCCCCAGTCGGACTTGGCTACCACGTTTGCGGTAGGCGAAGAAGCGGAGAGCAAGATCACTCCTGTGGACTTGGAGGTTGCTCCGCTCACGGCACCGCTCAACCGAGTGCAGGCGGTTGTGCGCCGGGGCAATACAGTGCGGGTGGATGTCGTGGTCCGCACCAAGAAGATCGGACACTTCTTCCCCGGAGGCACTGTGGATGCTTTCGACGTTTGGCTGGAGCTGAAGGGCACCGACGACAAGGGACAAACGGTGTTCTGGAGCGGCGAAGTTGAAGACAACGGCAGGGGGCCAGTCGAAAAGGGCGCGCATTTCTATCGCTCCCTCCAGGTGGACGCGCATGGGAACCCCATCAACAAAAGAAATGCCTGGGCTACGCGGGCTGTAGTTTACGTACACTTGATTCCCCCGGGCGCCGCAGATACGGTTCACTATCGCTTGCGAGTTCCGGAGAACGCCGGCAGCAAGATCACTCTGCACGCCCGCCTCTGCTATCGCAAGTTCGCCTGGTGGAACACCCAGTTCTCGTTTGCCGGCATGGCTGATCCAAACCAGCAACCGAAGGCGGGGGTCACTCCCGACTTTGACGACACGAAATACATCTTCGGGGCATCGCTGGCGGTAGTGTCGGCGAAGGAAGAAAAGATTCCCAACCTGCCCATTGTTGCCCTTGCGGAAGACCAAGTGACTTTGAATGTCGAGCCCGGGATGGCCCCGGCACCAGAGCCAAAGGTTCTTGTGCAGGCGGGCGACTGGCATCGCTGGAACGACTACGGTATCGGTCTTTTGTTGCAAGGCGATCTCAAGGGAGCGCGGGCAGCCTTCGTGAAGGCCACCGAGGCGGACCCAGACAATCCGGATGGATGGGTAAACATTGGCCGCGCCGCGGTACAGGAAGGCGACATGGATCGGGCTCGCACCGTGCTTGAAAAGGCGCTCTCCCTAAGCCCGGATCTGGCTCGCGCGCACTTCTTTTACGCCAAAGTTTTGCGCAGCGACGGCCGCTACGATGAAGCCGCCAATCATTTGCGCAAGGTGCTGGTTCAGTATCCGCGGGACCGCGTGGTCTTAAACGATCTCGGCCGCATTCTGTTTCTGCAGCGCAGGTACGCTGACGCGGTGAAGGTGCTGCAATCGGTCCTCGAAGTCGATCCCGAAGATCTGCAGGCCCATTACAATCTGATGCTTTGCTACAACGGATTGGGGGATGAAAAGCTGGCGCATGAACACCAGGTGCGCTATCTGCGCTTTAAAGCCGATGAGGCCTCGCAGACCATCACCGGCCCTTACCGGCAACTTCATCCCGAGGATAACAACGAGCGGCAAGCTATCCATGAACACGTGTCGGTGCCGTTAGCCACCACGAACCGTGTGGGGACGGGCGCTCCCGCCCGCCCGGTCGAGCAACGCTCGGCTCGCGTCCTCGTCGGCGGGGGATCGCAATAGTGCGCAGATATCTCTCGTTCGCGTGTTCGTTGATCCTCGGCAGCGTTGCCTACGCCCAGCAGATCCAGTTTCGCGATATCACCGCGCAAGCTGGCATCCATTTTGTCCATAACAACGCCGCCTTCGGAAAGAAATATCTTCCCGAAACTATGGGCCCGGGATGCGCCTTCATTGACTACGACAACGACGGCTGGCCGGATATTCTGTTGGTCAACGGAGAAGACTGGCCCGGACACGCCAAGGCGGGCGCCACCACCCTCAAGCTCTATCACAATAATCATGACGGAACTTTCACCGATGTCACCCAGAAGGCCGGCCTGGCCACTCCCATGTTTGGGTTGGGCGTTGCCGTGGGAGACTACGATAACGACGGTTACGACGATCTCTTTATCACCGCTCTCGGTCAGAGCCATTTGTTTCACAACAATGGCAACGGCATATTTTCCGATGTGACCAAGGCCGCCGGCCTGTGGGGACCAACCGAGTTTTCAACCGGCGCGGCCTGGGTGGATTACGATCGCGACGGCAAGCTGGACCTGGTAGTCGCCAATTACGTGCAGTGGTCGGAGAAGGGCGATCTCTACTGCACGCTCGACGGGGCGCACAAATCCTATTGCACACCCGAATCTTACAAAGGCACGTCGGCTCGATTGTGGCACAACCTGGGTGGCGGCAAGTTTGAAGACGCAACTCAGAAAGCGAAGTTCTACGATCCAACTTCCAAGAGCCTGGGCATTGCCGTCCTCGACTACGATGGCGATGGCTGGCCCGACATTCTGTTGGCTAACGATACCCAGCCCAACAAGCTGTATCTCAACAAGCGCGACGGCACCTTCGATGAGCGGGGCGTTCCGGCGGGAATCGGCTTCAGCGAAGACGGCGTGGCGCGGGCCGGCATGGGCGTGGATGCGGCGGACTATGACCGCTCCGGTCATCCCAGCCTCATCATTACCAACTTCGCCAACCAGATGCTCTCGCTCTATCACAACGAAGGCAACGGGCTGTTTGTCGACGAAGCTCCAACTTCGGATGTTGGCCGCGCGACCCTGGTGACCTTGGGATTCGGTTGCTTTTTCTTCGACTACGACAATGACGGCTGGCCAGACATCTTTGTGGCGGACGGACATATCGAAGATCAGATCGAACGTGTGCAAAAGCGCGTTACCTACGCCGAACCGCCGCATGTGTTTCGCAATCTGGGTGGAGGCAAATTTCAGGAGGTAACCGAGTCGCTCGGCTCTGCCTTTGCCAGTCCCAAAGTGGCGCGGGGCGCGGCTTACGCTGACATCGACAACGACGGATCGTTGGACGTGCTGGTGACCACCAATGGCGGCCGTGCCTACCTCTTCCGCAACGAAGGCGGAAGCAATCGCAGCCTGCGTGTGAAACTGGCGGGGACGAAGTCCAATCGGGACGGTATCGGCGCAGTGGTGCGAGTGACCTCGGGCAATGATCGGCAGTGGAAAATGCTGCACAGCGGGTCGAGCTACTTATCGCAGAGTGAGCTGGTTCTGACTTTTGGTCTTGGGCAGGCGGCGAAGGCAGACACGATCGAAGTGCAATGGCCCAGTGGAGCAGTGGACAAGCTCTCGAACGTTGCAGCTGGCCAGATGATTACGGTTCAGGAAGGTAAGGGGATCGTTGCCGGCCGTCTCTACGGCAAAGTCAAAAACTAACCATGTATAGGAAGGGCTTGACTCGCCGAACCTGTGTGTCCCTTTTTGTCCTCTGTGATTTACTGTTTCTTGCATGAATCATCGAAGACTCATTCTAGCCGCAGCCATCGTTCTAACGGCCGTTATCCTGTTCGCCGCTTTCGCTCAAAGCCCTTCCTCTCCGGACAAGCCGATCGAAGCCGCGCGGCTCAACAATCTTGGCGCAGCCTACATGAACCAGCAGCTCTTCGAGAAGGCACTCAAGGAATTTGAAGAAGCCGCAGCTCTCGATCCGAAGCTCGAGATTGCGAAGCAGAATCAAGGGGTCGCGATGCTGAACCTGGGACGGGTCGATCAGGCCAAACCCGTTCTCGAGCAGGCTGTGAAGCTGAACACTGCCGATCCTTACGGATGGTTCAACCTGGGTTTGCTCTACAAGAACACCGGCGAGACGGTGCTCGCGACCGATGCGTTCCGTCATGTGACCGCGATCGATTCCAATGATGCGGACTCCTGGTACTTCTTGGGTGCTGCGTACGCGCAAAACAAACAATATCCCGAAGCGATTGATGCCTTTCAGCACGCCCTGAAACTGAATCCGCTGCATGCTTCGGCGGAGTTCGGTTTGTCCCGCGCCTACCAGCAGTCGGGCGATCTTTCCCATGCTCGCGAGCACCTGGTCCGCTTTCAGTACGTCACGCAAAACAAGTTGGGATCGGCGATCAGCCTGGCGTATGGCGAGCAGGGAAAATATTCGCTGGCGGAGGAGTCGCCGGCCGCACCGGCGAAAGTGCCACCGCAGATCAAGGTGCGGTTTGTGGATGTGACGGAGAAGGCGGGACTGGTCACGAAGGCAGTTTCGAAGTCGAACGACGTGGGGCCTGGCGCCTGTTTCCTGGACTACGACAACGATGGCCGGCCCGACATCTTTCTGCCAGACAACGGTAAGGAAGGCGGGATGTCGCTCTATCACAATTTGGGTGAGGGCAGGTTTGAGGACGTCACGCGCAAAGCGGGATTGGATCCGACGATGCATGGCATTGCCTGCACGGCGGGAGATTACGACAACGACGGAGCTACTGATTTTGCCGTTACCGATGGCAGTCGCGTTCTGCTGCTGCACAATGAAAAGAACGGCACGTTCAATGATGTAGCTGAGGTGGCGGGTCTTCGCAAAGCTAGTGAGGTTCACGTGATCAAGGGATTGACTTTCGTGGACTATGACCATGACGGTGATCTCGACCTTTATGCCACTGGGCCAGGCGAGCCCTCAAATCAGTTGTCAAACTCCACGAAGACACCGGTTGAAATTGCCGCAGTTCGCAGCCGCAGCACAATGTGGAGGAACAATGGCAACGGAACATTCAACGATGTGAGCAGCGAGATAGGTTTGGATGTGTCCGGGCTAAACGCCATCGGCACTGACTTCAATAACGACGGGGCCGTTGATCTGGTCGTGACTGGAGGGATACCCTTCGGTGCTCCATTGTTCCTGGAGAACCCGCGAGAAGGAAAGTTTCGATCAACAGGGGGGGAATCGCTGGGAAGTCAAGGGGATGTCCCCGTGGGAGTTGCGGTCTTCGATTACGATCACGATGGCTGGATGGACTTCGCTTTCACTCACAGCAAAGATGCCATCACGTTGGTGCACAATGATCACCAGCCGCCTCTGGGTTCTATCACTTATCTGATGGGACCGTCCCGCGGCGCTCTCGGTGGCACTCAAGAACTGAAACTTGACTGGGTTCGCGGCTGGGGAGTCGCCGCTTTCGACTACGACAACGACGGTTGGGTTGACCTGGTCGCAGTCGGCGAAACCGCCCAGGGCAAGGGCGAAGTCCGGTTGTTCCGCAATCTCGGTCCGGATGGCTTCAAAGACGTCACCGCCGACGTCGGTCTTGACAAGATTGTTCTCAAGAATCCGCGGGCTGTCATCAGCGGTGACTACGATGGCGACGGCGCGACCGACCTGTTCATCACTCAAAACGACGGTCCGGCGGTTCTGCTGCGCAATGAAGGCGGCAATCAGAACCACTGGCTGCGGCTCGACCTGAAGGGCCTGGCGGACAACAAGAGCGCCATCGGGACCAAAGTCGAAGTCTTCGCCGGCGGCAATCGCCAAAAGTTTGAGATCGCTGGCTCCTCCGGGTATCTGGGACAGAATTCTCTTCCACTCACCGTCGGGCTTGGCCAGTCCACTCAAGCCGACGTGGTGCGCATGTTGTGGCCCACCGGAATTCTGCAGGACGAAATCGAAGTCGCCGGCGACCGCGAGCAGAAGTTTACCGAAATCGACCGCCGCGGCAGCTCCTGCCCAACGCTTTTCGTCTGGGATGGCCGCAAATACAAACTGGTAGCCGATATGATCGGCGCCGGCGTGGTCGGTCACTGGGTTGGGCCGGGCCAGCGCAACATCCCGCGGCCGATCGAATACGTAAAGGTCGATCGCGACACCATCCGTGAAAAAGATGGCAAACTGAGCTTCCGCTTCATGGAGCCGCTGGAAGAAGCCGTGTATCTCGACCAGGTTGAACTTCTGGCCGTCGACCATCCTCGCGACCTCGACGTTTATCCCAACGAATATTTCGCCAGCAACCCACCGTATCCAGCGTTCAAAGTTGTATTCAGCCGGAATGCGCAGCCGCCGGCTGCGGCGACGGACGAGCATGGACACAACCTGCTGCCGGATCTGCTAGCCCACCGCTACGTCGGCGACTTCGAGGTGCTTCCTTTTGCGGGCTTCACCAAGCCGCATACTCTCGAACTCGACCTGGGAGAGCCCTACGGCGGCGGACCATTGTGGCTGCTCATGCATGGTGAAATTGAATACTTTAGTGCCACCGGAATGTATGCCGCCGACCAGGCCGGCTTGCAACCGGTCGCACCCTACGTCGAGTCGCTGGGCGCGGATGGAAAGTGGACACGCGTCATCGACGACTTGGGTTTCCCCGCGGGCGGCCCGCGTACCATGACCGCCGATCTCACCGGAAAGTTGCCTTATGGTACGCAGCGCATTCGCATCTCCACCAATCTGCAGATTTACTGGGACAGCATTCTGATCGACCGTACACCGCAAGCTCAGAGTGCCCGCGTGACTTCGGTTCCGCTCGCCAGCGCCGATCTGCGCTTTCACGGCTTCCCGCTTAAGATCGAAGGCCAGCCGTCGGGCAACGTTCAGTATGTTTATGAGAAGGCCAGTCCGACCGGACCTTACACCCGTCCTGCCGGGGCGTACACGCGCTATGGGGATGTCCGGCCGCTGCTGACGAGCCTCGACGATCGCCTTGCCGTTTTCGGGTCGGGGGACGAAGTGGCTCTCGATTTTGGTCCGTCGAAGCTGCCAGCTCTCCCTGACGGTTGGGTGCGAGACTATTTCTACGCTGCCCACGGCTACGAGAAAGACATGGACTTCTACGCCTACGACTTCGACCGCGTGACGCCGCTACCTTTCCGCAACATGGGGGTGTATCCGTACCCAGGCAAGTCATTTCCGCTGGACGATTTCCATGTGAATTATTTGCTGGAATACAACACACGGTATATGTCGGGCCATGAGGCACGAAGTTTTGGTTTTGACTACGAGTCACCCCAGTGAGTCCCTGGGTAAGAATGGAGCCCACGGCGCAAGCCGTGAGAAAAGTTGCGAGCAATAAGCTCCCCACAGCTTGCGCTGTGGGCTCTCTTCTTACGCCGCGTCGCGGCTAGGTCTGGACGGCGACGTCGCTGCGACCGGAGGTTATCCGGTTCAAGACAAGACTGCCGCTTACGAAATCGATTTAATGGTTGACAGTTCCGCGGCGGCATAATCCAATACGCCGAGATGGAAAGCACAAATACCGGCTCCTCCGCCCCCGCACGCCTGCGCCGCACGCTGACCCTTTGGGACCTGATTCTCTATGGCGTGATCGTCATTCAGCCCGTGGCTCCGATGTCCGTCTTCGGTGTGTTGAGCGATCGCGGGCATGGCCACGTGGTCACCACGATTCTGATTGCCATGGTGGCCATGCTCTTCACCGCCATCAGTTATGGGCGGATGGCGCGTGCCTACCCCAGCGCCGGCTCAGCCTTCACCTACGTCGGCCAGGAGATCAATCCCGCGCTTGGCTACGTGACCGGATGGAGCATGGTGATGGACTACATGCTCAACCCCATGATCTGCATCATCTGGTGCAGCCAGCAGGCGCACGTGTTCGCGCCGGGGATTCCGTATGCGGGCTGGGCGGTCTTCTTTTTTCTGGTTTTTACCGGCTTGAATATTCAGGGAGTGAAAACCTCGGCGCGCGTGAACACCGGTCTGGCGGTGGCGATGGGCGTGGTGATCACAATTTTCTTCGTCGCAGCCTCGCGCTATATTTTCGGGCATCCGCACGACGGCGCGGACTTCTTCACCCGGCCGTTTTACGACCCGCGGATGTGGAACACGGGAGCGGTACTGGGGGGAACATCGATTGCCGTGCTGACCTACATCGGATTCGACGGAATCTCTACGCTGTCCGAGGAAGCGGAGAATCCGCGGCGCAACATCCTGTTCGCGACGGTGCTGACCTGCCTGGTGATCGGAATTTTGTCGGCAGTGGAAGTCTACGCGGCACAGTTGTTGTGGCCCGCCTCGGAGCCATTCAAGGACATCGATACGGCTTTCACTTTCGTTGCCGGACGCGCCTGGGCTCCCATGTTCGTCATTCTCGGGTTCACTTTGCTGGTGGCGAACTTCGGTTCCGGTATGGGTGCGCAGCTGGGAGCGGCTCGCCTGCTCTATGGCATGGGGCGCAGCAAGGCGCTGCCGCAATCGTTCTTTGGCGCCATTGATCCCAAACGGCATGTCCCGCGGAATAACGTAATCTTCGTCGGCGTGGTGGCCCTGATCGGAGCGTTCCTCATCAGCTACGGGTTGGGCGCGGAGATGCTGAACTTCGGCGCGCTGATCGCTTTTATGGGCGTGAACCTCGCGGCTTTCATGCGCTACTTCGTGCGCAGCGAACAAAAAAAGTTCACCAACTTCTTGCCGCCGGTTGCCGGCTTCCTGATTTGTCTGCTCTTGTGGCTGAATCTGAGCCGCCCGGCGAAAATTGTGGGCGCGATCTGGATGGGTGTCGGCATCGCCTTCGGCGCGATCAAGACCTGCGGATTCCGCGGCAATCTGATCGACTTCGAACTACCTCCGGAGGAGGCCTGACGATTACGCCCGGCCGGCGGGCGTATTCTCGAAGTATCGGCCCGGCGTAACCCCGAGGACCTTGCGGAACATCGCAATGAACGCGCTCGGAGTGCTGTAACCGGCCTCCAGCGCCACGTGGGTTATCTTCTCCCCGGCGGCGAGAAGGCGCAGAGACCGCACTAATCTGAGCTGCTGCCGCCATTCCCCCAGGGTCATCTGCGTCTCGAGCTGGAAGAGTCTCTCGACCGTTCGTTTGCTGGCTCCGGCGGTTCTGCAGAGTTCTTCAAGGGGGCGTTGATCGCTCGCATTTCCCAGGAGAACCGCCGCGACTCTGGCGGCTCGGGCGTCCGCCGGATACGGCAGCTGCAACGGAACCGCCTGCACTGTTTCCAACTGATCGACAAGCACGTCGACCAGATGAGCCAGCCTTCGCACTCGTCGGTTTAGAACCGGAAACTTGCAGGCATGCAAAATCAGCTCCCTCAGGAAAGGCGAAACATTCACCACCCGGCAGGCCCGGGGCAGATGCCGCAGCAGCCGCGGTCGCAAGTACAGAGTCCGCATCGATACCGAGCCCGACATGAGGATGCTGTGCGGAATGCCGCCGGGAATCCAGACCGCCCGTTGCGGAGGAACGACCCATGTCCCCTCCCCAGTTTCGACCGTCATGACTCCGTGACAGGCGTAGACCAGTTGGTCCTCGTGGTGAAAATGCGGGGGAACGACGTGACCGTCGGTGAAGTCGTGAGTCAGGGTTGTGACCGGCGATGGGAACTTGGGGCAAGCCTCGGCGGTAGGGTGTCGCATATTCGACATTTCTTGTCACAATAGCGAAAGAAGGTAACTCGCACAACAGGTATTTTATTGCCAAGGCAAGAAGGGGGAGGACGGAATGCTCGGTTCTACCAACATTGTTGCCTTTGTTCCCATCACCGACACTGCCAGGGCGAGAGCCTTCTACGAAGGGGTGCTGGGACTTCGCTTCGTGAAGGATGACGGTTTTGCCATGGTGCTGGATGCCCACGGGATCATGGTGCGGGTGTCGAAAGCCCCGAATTTCAAGCCGGCGCAGTTCACCATCCTGGGGTGGGAGGTTCCCAACATCGAGGAAACGGTTCTCGGCCTGGGAAAAAGAGGCGTGCATTTTGAAGTCTTCGGCTTCTTCAAGCAGGACGACTTGGGAATTTGGACGGCTCCGACCGGCGACAAAGTGGCGTGGTTCAAAGACCCGGATGGCAACATCCTGTCGGTTTCGCAACATGTCAAAGCGTGACGGCTCTACAGTTGCCAGGAGGTGCGTATGACCAGATCGCTGCTATTGGGAACCATCCTGGGAGGGCTGGCGGCCTTCCTGTGGAGCTCCGTCTCGTGGGAGGTTCTGGGATGGCACGAGAAGACGATGCTCAACTTTCAGAATGACGACGAAGTGTCGGCCGTGATCGCCTCGCATTCCCTCAAGGACGGGACGTATCTTCTTCCCGGCACACCGCCCACCGGAGGCATGACCGCGGCGCAGAAGAAGCAGACCGAATCGGCTCTGATGGAAAAGATGCAGAAAGGGCCCATCATGGTGGCGGCGCTGCGGCGCAGCGGATTTGGTTCGTTCGGACGGGCCCTGGTCATTCAGCTCCTAGGCTTGATGGCGGCCGCATTCCTGCTGACCTGGCTGTTGCTGCAGACCAGGGGGCTGAGTTACGCCAGACGAGTGGCATTTCTGGCGATTGCGGGACTCGCAGCCAGCGTCATCGTCGATCTCCCCAATTGGAATTGGTGGGGGTTCTCGGGTGCGTACACCGCTGTGAACCTCGCCGATTCAACCATTACATGGCTGCTTGCGGGATTGGTGATCGCGAAGGTGGCGAAGCCCGGCACGGACTAGAAGCACGCCAGACTATTGCGCAACCACGTTCCATCCGCTGACTTCGATTTCCGCTTTGGCCGCGGCCAAGTCGATGGCCCGGTAGCTGGCGCTGACCTCGCGTCTCTCTCCCGGCAGCAGTGAAATGTAATTATCCTCCCAAAGTACAGGCAAGACTTCCGGCCCCGCTGTGCCCTTAGTGAGCTTCAATCGGATAAAGAAAGCCAGGGTCTTTGAAGGATTCTCCAGCGTCACCTGGGTAATGGAGTTTTCATCCTGGTGATCGGTCTGGCTCGTCACCTTCAGTTTCACCTTGGGCAACTGAGAAAGCGCGGTGTAGTCAGCGTATGACTGCGTGGGAGTCAGATACCAGTTCGACTTGCTCCAATCGAGCGTTTCCTGCTTGGTTGACAGCCAATAGAAATTTGAGCCCGCCAGTTTGCCGTCCGAATTCTGCAGCCGCAGCAGCAGGAAATAAGTCGGACTCAAGTCCGGCGGTTCCGGGAGAGTCAGGACTCTGTTGGTGCTGTCGGCCGGCGCATCCAGTGAAACCTCCTGCGCAAATACTTCCTTCATATCGAGGTTCAGCATCTTCACGCTCAGCTTCAGACCCTTGGCATCCTCATACTGGCTGCTGACCACCCAGATGGAGCGATCGTCATAGCCATAGAGGGGATGCAACGCCTCGGTCGCTTTTTTCGCGCCGAAATAGCCTCCGGCGGGGCGCAGGTAGTAGTCATAGAGATGCCAGATGATCGAAGGCCAGGCGTTGTCGAGCATCCACTGAATCACGCCCGTCGACACATACTTGTTGCGGCTGTAGGCTTCGTACATGGCGCGCACGCCTTCGTAGGTCATCAGCTGCGATTTCGCGGCGAAGTCCTCCACATTCGCGGCCTGGCCGTAACGCGCGTTGAGCGCATCAGCAAAGGCGTCGAGGTGTTCGAAATGTCCACCGCCCGCGTGAAAACTCCACCAGTTGTCGATCGGCCACCAATGTTCCTTCGGCAACATGGCGCGGATGCTTTCGATTGGAGGCACAGCCGGGCCCATGCTGGTTTCCAGGTTAAGACCGTACGCCCCGCCACAGCCGCCCGGGTTGCACTCCTGGTGCGTGATGATTGTGTCGACGGAATCCTGTTCCCAGTATCCCGGCGCTATATAGTCATAGGGCCCGGTCATCTTGGTACCGCTTTCGCCGGTCACGGGAGTGGTTTGCGCGGTCGCCGAGGACACAATTGGATTCGGCCACGACAGCTCTTTCTCCACCTTGAGATACAGCTGCTCCACATCCGGCGGCGGCGGATTGTCGCTGCCATTCAGCCAGGCCAACACGCTGGGGTGATGGCGTAGGCGGTAGATCTGGGTGCGTAGCGACTGCTCGGCGATGGTGAAATCCTGCGGCTTCCATTTTGCCCAGTGCTCCCAGGGGCTGCAACAGGTCCATCCAGCGATAATCAGGACGCCAGTGCGGTCGGCGACATCAAAAAATTCTTCGGTCTCCAGATGATCTTCGAGGCGGATGGCATTCAATCCCATGTCGCGGACGTAGCGAAATTCATCCTGCAAGCGCTGCGGGTCCTGGCGAAGCATCATATCGGGGGCCCAGCCTCCGCCGCGGATCAGGATTCTCTTTCCGTTCACTGAGAAAAGGCGCCCATGGTTCGGCGTTACCTCAGAAATAACCTCGCGAATGCCGAAGTTCACCTCGCTGTGGTCGGAGACCTTGCTGGCGACTTGGAATTCAACGGTCAGTTTGTGAAGAGTAGGAGTGCCCATTTGAGCCGGCCACCACAGCTGAGGATGAGCCAGGTTGAGCTGAGGAAATTGCTCAGGCGCGAAGCTCACGTCCTTCGACTCGCCGGGCGCCAGATCAACGGATTGCGAAACCTCGACATTCTCGATCCGGGCCTTCAGAGTGCCAGTGACCGCGGCGTTGGTTGCGTTCTTCACCAGGGCGGTGATGGTCAAGTGCGCCAGGTCATTGGCCGGCGAGTCGACTTTGGATCTGACCGTGGGAAACCGTACGGCTACCGGTCCGCTGCTTCTGACTTCCACGCCGCGAAACAGGCCCATGTCTTTATCTGGAGGCATGGGGTTCCAGTCGACAAAGGTGAGCGCGAGATCGTTTTCCAGGGGCGAAAAAACTTCCACCGCCAGCACGTTGTTTTGCCCCGGCAAGGCCGCGTGCGTGATGTCAAACTCGTAAGCCCGCCACGTCCCGGCAATGTCTTCGAACTTGGCAATCTGTTTCCCATTCAGCCAGATGTTGGCGCGGAAGTTGATCCCACGGAAGTCCAGCCAGATGGTCTTGCCCCGGTAAGCGGGCGGAATTACGAATTCCTTGCGATACCACCAAGGCACCATGAACGGGCTGTCCTGCTGCATCGGAATATCGGCGAAGTTGGCGCCGATCGGATACGTCGTTCCCGGGATGGAGCGCAGGTTCATTCCGTAGTAGGGGTCGGGATAAACCTTATGCTTGACCAACGCAGCCAGGACGGTAGTAGGGACACTGACCGCATACCAACCTTGAGGATGGAACTTGGGCGTAGACATAGTTGCGCCACTTTGCTCCACCTTGCAGGAAGATTGCAGTTCCCACCCATCTTTCAGCATAAGCTGGGCTTCCTGTCGTTCGTCGTGGGCTCGAGGCTGTTGCGCAAACGACAGAGCTGCAGAGACGACCACGAGCAGCAGACACAAGCAGGGGCGATTTTTCATGAGGATCCTTTGCAGAACGCCTGGCATTGTCCCAGTCCGGCCGACCGCCGGGCAGCAAGAGTACGCCGTTGTTTGAATACCACGGTTATTGATTCGTTTCAATGGCTGGTTTCTTGTTAAGCGCGATTTTCAGCTTCCCGGCGAATTTCCGGGGGGATCTCTAATTTCCTCCGCGACTCCTGCGACTTGAGATTTCGATTAGCCAGGCACAACCAAGAGCTTAAATCGTCGAGAACGCAGAGAAAGCCCGCAGAATGTCCTTTCATTTATAATCAACAATTCTCGGTTCTTCCGTGGAGTGATAAGAAGATGATTCGATTTCTGCAAACCCCTGGGCCGATCAAGAAAGTAATTCTTGGCGGTCTGTTGACCGTCATCTGCGTATTCATGGTGATCACGCTCGTTCCTGGCTTCGGGAACAGCGACTTTTTCGGTGCTGGCGCCCCCCCTGCGGGAGTCGTGGCGACTGTGGCCGGGAATGACATTACCTCTTTGGAGGTGCAACAGCAGGCCCGGCAGATGGTGGCCCAGCAGTTTCCTCAGGGCGGTGCCCAGGCCTCCATGTTCCTTCCTTATTTCGCCTCGCAGGCCTTCGAGAGACTGGTCAGCCAGAAGGTCATTTTGACGGAAGCTCAGCATCTCGGACTGCGTGCCACGGATGACGATGTGCGCGACGAACTGCAGCATGGCCGATACTCCCAATTGTTCTTTCCCAATGGGACGTTCGTTGGCCAGGCCGCGTACGAGGGCAGGCTGCAACAGGCGGATCTGACGACCACCATGTTCGAGCAGCAGGTGAAGGAGCAAATCCTCTATAGCAAGCTTCACGACCTGGTCACGGGCAGCGCTGCGGTCACGGATGCCGAAGTTCGCGAGAAATTTGAAAAGGACAATTCCAAGGTCAAGTTTGATTACGCGGTGCTGTACAAAGACGATATCCGGAAGGCGATCCATCCCACCGACGCCGAATTGAAGGCCTATTTCGATCAGCACAAGAACGCCTATGCGAATTCGATTCCGGAGAAGCGCAAGATCAACTACGTCCTGATCGACACCGCAAAACTGCAGTCCGACGTGAAGGTAAGCCAGCAGGAGCTGGGAAATTACTACGATCAGCACCGCGACGAATATCGTGTGCCTCAGCAGGTCAACGTCCGTCAGATCATCATCAAGACTCCATTACCTGGCACCGACAACAAAGTTGACCCCAAGGGTGTGGAGGAGGCACGGAAGAAAGCCGACGATGTGCTGAAGCAACTGAAGGCGGTAGGAAATTTCGCCGACCTGGCCAAGAAGTATTCCGAAGATCCCAGCGCCAAGAACGGCGGATCCCAGGGGTGGGTGCAGCACTTTCCGGTGGCCGCGGTGGATAAAGTTGCCTACTCCCTGCCAAAAGGCGGGACCAGCGACGTCATCGATGCTGGTTATGCTTTCGTAATCCTGCATATCGACGACAAGCAAGACGCGCATGTGAAGACACTGGACGAGGTCAAAGACCAAATCGAGCCCATACTCAAGGCGCAGAAGGCCGGGCAAGCGGCCGATGCGCAGGCGGCTGCGCTGCTCGCCCAGGCTCGCGCGAACGGTTTGGAGAAAGCGGCATCAGCCAAGGGCCTGCAGGTGGTTAACACGGACTTCATTGCCCGAACCGATTCGTTGCCCGGCGTGGGAAGTTCACAGCAGCTGATGAGCGCGATATTCAGCGCGGCGGAAAAGTCTCCGCCCGACGAAGTGGCCATATCGCAGGGATACGTCCTCTACGAACTGCTGGCGATCAAACCACCGGCTACGCCTGGTTTTGAAGAGATCCGAAGCCGCGTGGAAAACGAGTTTCAAGAAGAGCGGGCGACGACCTTGCTTTCGCAGAAGACCCAGGAACTTTCCGACCGCGCCAAAGCGGATCACGACTTGAAAAAGGCCGCGAAGGAACTGGGAGCGACCATGAAAACCAGCGATTTCGTATTGCCCGATGGTCAGGTTCCCGATCTGGGCTCGATGACTGGGCCGGCGGCGGTCGCCTTTTCCCTGAAGCCCGGCGAAATCAGCGGTCCGATTGACACCAACACCAGCGGCGCCGTGCTTATGATCCTGGAAAAGCAGCAACCCACCGAACAGGACTATGCCGTCAAGAAAGATCAGATTCGGGATTCGTTGTTGCAAGCCAAGCAGGAGGAATTGTTCGGCCTTTTCGTGACCAACCTGCGCAAGCAAATGGAGAAGTCCGGCAAAGTTAAAATTAATCAACAGGAATTAAAGAGCCTGACCAAGCAACAGGCCGGCGAAGATGAGGGTGAGTAAACTTTAGACGGGAAGCACCGGCAGATCATGTCCTTTCCTCGCTTGACCGGCGTTTTGCTGCATCCCACTTCCTTATCCTCCCACGGCGGCATCGGCGACTTCGGCCCCGCGGCCTACGAATTCCTCGATTTTCTCGGCTCGGCGCGCCAGGGGTTGTGGCAAGTATTGCCGCTCGGACCTCCGGCGAACGGAGACTCTCCTTACTCCTCCACTTCCGCGTTCGCCGGCAATCCCCTGCTGATCAGTTTGGAGCGACTGGCAGAAAGGGGCTGGATTGAGGCGTCTAAGCTGAATACTTTGTCGGGTGGCGGTGGCCCCATCGACTACGACGAAGTGCGATCCGGCAAACTGCCCCTGCTGGTCGAGGCCAGCCGAAAGTTCCTGGAGTCGGCGCAAGAGGCATCACGAACCCGCTTTGATCGTTTCTGTGTGGACAATGCCTGGTGGCTGGAAGATTTCGTTCTGCACGACGCCTTGCGGGCCCATTACCCGGGACAACTATGGAAGCAGTGGCCCGGCGACCTGGCACGCCGGCAATCCCAGGCCTTGGAACAGGCCCGTGCTGAATTTGCTCCGGAGATGGCGCTCCGCCGGGTTATCCAGTTTTTTTTCTGGGAGCAGTGGAGGGCTCTTCGTCTGTACTGTGCGAAGAAATCCATTCGGGTGGTGGGCGATATCGCCATCTTCGTCGACTACGACAGCGCCGACGTCTGGGCGAACCGCGAACTGTTTCGCCTGAAGGATGATCTTGAGCCGGAGGTGGTCTCGGGTGTTCCTCCCGACGCCTTCAGCGCCACCGGCCAGCGCTGGGGCAATCCTCTTTACAAGTGGGAGGTCATGCGCACGCGCGGCTACAGATGGTGGGTACAACGCCTGCGCTGGGCTACCCAGACCTGTGACTTTATGCGTCTCGACCACTTCCGCGGCTTTGCTCAGTTCTGGGAAATCCCGGCGACGGAAGCAACCGCTGTCAACGGCCGCTGGGTCGATGGTCCGCGCGACGAATTCTTCGACAAACTGCAGCAGGAACTGGGAGGCTTGCCCTTCTTCGCGGAAGATCTGGGCTACATCACACCCGACGTTCACGCCCTGCGGGAGAAACACAAGATTCCCGGCATGGCCGTGCTGCAGTTCGGCTTTGGCGACCCGGGAGCGCACATTTACCTTCCTCATCGCCTTACCCCGGATCGCGTGGTGTATACCGGCACGCACGACAACGACACCGCGGTGGGCTGGTGGAAGTCCGCCAGCGACTACGAGCGGCGATCGGCTGCAGCCTATCTGGGGCCCGCGGAGGATGGGATCAACTGGGCGATGGTCCGGGCCGCTCAATGTTCCGCGGCCAGCTTCGCAGTCGCCCCTTTGCAGGATGTGCTCGGATTGGGCAGCGAAGCCCGCCTCAACACTCCCAGCACGAAAGAAGGAAATTTTCGCTGGCGCTACGCGGCAGGCTCGCTGACACAGCCTCTGGCGGAGAAACTTGCCGCGCTCGCCGAGGTCACGGACCGGATGCCCCAGCCGCTTCCTGTACCGCCGGATGAAGAATTCGCTGCCTAATTTGCGACTGTAACAATCGGGGTCGTCATCCCGGGCGAAACCGGGGGATCTGCAATTCTGGCGGCTGCGGGGAAATTGCAGATTCTTCGTCGCTGTCGCTTTTTGGAATGACGACCTAAGGGAGACATGAAAAGAGCCGCCACATTCCGATCGTTTTCTCCCTACCGTCTGTGGTCGATGCTGCCGCGCCTGGAGACCTCCACTTTTCCTGATCTGCTGATGTTTGCCGCCGGTATCGCGCTCTTCTACGGCGTTCTCATGGTGGCGCGCACCTGGCTCGGGCCGTTTACGGCGTCGGTTGAGATCTCCCGCAGCCCGCTGGCCTTGCCCGAATATGCCGGATTTTCATTGCTGCGGATCACATTAGCCTATGCGCTCAGCCTGGCTTTCACGCTGGTCTACGGCTACGTTGCCGCCTACAATCCCAAAGCCGAGCGCTTCATGATTCCACTGCTTGACGTTCTGCAATCAATCCCTGTATTGAGCTTCCTCCCGGGAGTGATGCTGGCGATGGTGGCGCTTTTTCCCAGCCGTCAACTGGGGGTTGAGATGGGAGCGATTCTGCTCATATTTACCGGGCAGGTGTGGAATATGGCCTTCAGCTTCTACGCCTCGCTGAAGAGCATCCCGAATGAAATGCGTGAGGCGGCCCGAATCTACCGCTTCAGCTGGTGGCAGCGCTTCACCGAGGTAGAACTGCCATTTTCTGCGATCGGTCTGGTGTGGAACTCGATGATGTCGGTCGCAGGCGGCTGGTTTGCGCTGATGGCCTGTGAGATGTTCGTCTTAGGCTCGCGAGATTTCCGCTTGCCCGGGCTCGGTTCCTATTTGCAAACTGCTGCCAGCGCCGGAGACACAGCGTCGATCCTGTGGGGCGTGGGCACGATGATCGCAGTGATCGTGCTGCTCGACCAGTTTGTATGGCGGCCGGTGATCGCCTGGGCGGAGAAGTTCAAGGTGGAGCAGGTGGAGAGCAGCAACGCGCCGAAATCCTGGGTGCTCGACCTGCTGCAACATTCGCGCGCCTTGGCTCAGGTGCGGCGCCGAGCCCTCCTGCCTTTGCGTGAGTCTCTGTTGGCTCACTTTTCGCGCCAACACGAGGAGTCGCCATCGACGAAGGCGCCCCCCGCATGGAAGACCTGGTCGCTTCGGGTGGCGGGTATCGCAGCCTTGGGTTGCATCGGATACGCCGTGGCGCGGGTGGCCGTGCTGCTGACCGGACTCAACCACTCCGAGGTTGCCGAGATAGGCATCGGTCTTGGCGCCACGTTCCTGCGTGTTACGGCAGGGATCGTGATCGGCGCCGCCTGGACCATTCCGGTTGGAGTGTGGATCGGCTTCAATCCGCGTTTTGCGCGGATCGCCCAGCCCATCGCTCAGATCGCCGCATCGGTCCCGGCCAACGCCTTTTTCCCAATTGTGCTGCTCGGATTGGCAAAACTCGGCGGGGGCATCGGAATCGCATCGATCATCCTGATGCTGCTGGGCACGCAATGGTACATCCTGTTCAACGTGATCGCCGGTGCCATGGCCATTCCCACAGACCTGAAAGAAGTATGTTCGGTTTGTCAGATCAGAGGAATAGACCGCTGGCGCAAGCTGATTCTCCCGGGAATCTTTCCTTATCTGGTGACCGGCCTGGTTACCGCCTCCGGCGGGGCATGGAACGCCAGCATCGTCGCCGAGTATTTTCACTTCAAAGGGCAGACTTATTTCACCACCGGGCTGGGAGCGACCATCAGCAGGGCGACGGATAGTGGAAACTACGACCTGCTCATTGCCGCGACCATCGTGATGGCGGCAACGGTCGCGACCGTGAATCGTCTGCTATGGCGGCGGATGTACGGACTGGCGGAGACCCGCTTCCGGCTGGAGTAATCTGGCATCGTGTAGGGCGGACACTCTTGTCCGCCGGTTTTGGCTTCGCTTTCTTGTTCTTCCATGGGGAGATCGTCGGATCCCGGCAGCAAAATCAACACCAAGGCGGCGGACAAGAGTGTCCGCCC
>JBAUUQ010000034.1:0-171535 GCA_049582765.1 Terriglobales bacterium | reverse complement strand
TCAGTGATGCACAGCCACCCTGAGTCCGTCGCGGTGTTCCTGACGGACGCTCACTCCAAGTTCACCTACCCCGATGGAAAGAGTGAGGACATCAAGGCGAAGGCTGGGTCGGTGCAGCACATGGACGACTTTACTCACCTGCCGGAAAACACCAGCAAGAAGCCGTTCGAAGTCATCCAAGTCGAGTTGAAGGGTTAAGTTCGGGCAGTTCCACGATTTATATGAGAGCGGGCTTGCCCCGCTCTTTGTTTTTAGGTGCCGAGTGCCAACCCCACCGCGCCAAACAAGAAGACCGCCCGTTGACCAAACGTTGACCTCCCCCTTCACCCCCACCTAACATGTCTACCCAGTGTCCACTTCGTCCGAACCCGTAGGGCAGACGGTCTCCCATTACCGCATTCTCCGCAAGATCGGCGGCGGGGGCATGGGCGTGGTGTATGAGGCTGAAGACCTTAAGCTTGGTCGCCACGTCGCTCTAAAGTTCCTTCCCGACGAACTCGCCAACGACGCGCAAGCCCTCAGCCGTTTCCAGCGGGAAGCCAAAGCTGCGTCCTCCCTGAACCACCCGAACATCTGCACGATCTACGAAATTGACGAGTCGGATGGGCGAACCTTCATCGCCATGGAACTGTTGGACGGGCAGACGCTCCGGCATCGGATCGCTGGCAAGCCGCTGGAGATCGAGACAGTGCTCGATCTGGGCATCCAGATCGCCGATGCGTTAGATGCGGCACACTCGAAGGGAATCATCCACCGAGACATCAAGCCCGCCAACATCTTTGTCACGAACCGAGGTCAGGCAAAGATTCTTGATTTCGGGCTGGCTAAAGTCGCTCCCATCGCAGCGGGGAAATTGGCGTCTGCCTCGACCATAGGCAGCAGCGAAGAACAATTGACTAGCCCCGGTTCAACGCTCGGAACCGTGGCATACATGTCACCGGAGCAGGTGAAAGGCAAGGAACTGGATGCTCGCACCGACTTGTTTTCTTTTGGTGCGGTGCTTTACGAGATGTCTACAGGAATGCTGCCTTTCCGTGGCGACACGTCGGCACTCATCTTCAAGGCTATTTTGGATCGGGAGCCGACCGCTGCCGTCCGTCTGAATCCCGATGTGCCGCCTGAACTGGAACGAATCATCAAAAAGGCGCTGGAGAAGGATCGCGACGTTCGGTATCAGTCGGCTGCCGAGTCAAGAGCCGACCTAAAGCGGCTCAAAAGAGAAACGGATTCGGGAAAGACAATTCGGGAAGCTAGCACGAACAGGCATTGGTTACGCAGGACGATGGCTGTAAGCATAGGAGCACTTCTTCTCGTGGGGCTGATCGCGACTGCATCATTTTATGTGTTTCGTGGTCACGACCGCATTGCTTCTGTGGCTGTGTTGCCGTTTGCAAACACGTCAGGCGATCCAAACATTGAATATCTCAGCGACGGCATTGCGGAGAGCGTGATGGACTCTCTCGCTCAGTTACAGAACCTTCGCGTCGCATCGCGCAACTCCGCTTTCCACTACAAAGGACAAGATGCACGACCCCGTACGATTGCACACGATTTGAATGTGGATGCGGTGATATTCGGTCGAGTGACTCAACAAGGTGACGTGCTCCTTGTCAGCGCGGAACTTGTCGATGCAAGCAAAGACAGCCAACTTTGGGGCAAGCAGTATCGAGGAAAGATCACAGACACAATCACAATAGAACAGGAGATGGTAAGCGATCTCTCTGACCGATTGCGATCCTCTGCCACCGGACTGAAGTCAACTGCTCCAAAGCGCTACACGGAGAATAGCGAGGCGTATCAAGCCTTTCTTAAGGGACGTTACTATTGGACTCAGTCGTCCGATGGCAGCACCGACAAAGCCATAAAATACTTCAACGATGCCATCGCTTCCGATCCGCTGTACGCTCCGGCGTATGCCGGACTCGCGGACGTTTATATTGACCTCGCTTTTTTTGACCTTCGTCCACCAGCGGACGCTTTTCCAAAAGCGAGAGACGCTGCGACAAAGGCTTTGGAAATCGACCCAACCCTAGCCGAAGCACATGCTGCACTTGCAACCGTGAGTTGGGGTTACAACTGGGACTGGCAAGCCGCTGACAAGGAATACCGAAAAGCACTCGAACTCAATCCATCCAGCGTCGTTACCCATCTGCGCTATGCGTTGTACTCTGCCACGATGGGTCGCTTCGATGATGCTGTGCGCGAAGGTAGTAGGGCGCAAGAGCTTGATCCGCTTTCCATGTATGCAATCACGGAACTGGCGTACATTCACACATGCGCACGTAGATACGACGAGGCGTTAAGGCTGTTCAAGAAAAGTCTGGAATTAGAACCAAAAAGCGGCACCAGTACTTACACCCATGCAGAGATGGCGTGGACATACGCATTCAAGGGTGAGTACGGCAATGCGATTGCGGAGTACGCCAAAATTCCAAAACCTCCGACTCCGATGGACGAGCCACTCCATTCGGGAGGACTAGGGTTCATCTACGCTCGTGCCGGGAATCGCCAGCAAGCCCTTGAACTTATCTCGCAATTCAAAGCAGCAGCGGAATCTCGTTACGTGGACGCCTACATGGTGGCAGTAGTTTATGCTGGACTTGACGATAAGAGTCGAGCGCTAGACTGGATTAACAAAGGTATTGAGGAACGGTCTGCCAACATGGTGTATCTCAAAGTTGATCCGTTCTTTGAGAATCTCCACGCAGACCCGCGTTTCGACGATTTAGTGCGCCGGATGGGACTGCCGCGATAGAGTTGCCAGCGGCTAGTCAGAAGGTATACCCTGCACCACCGCCCGCCGAAGCGAAACAGGGGGCGAAAGTCCGCGAAAAATGAAGGCGCAGATTGGAGCCTTTTGAAACGCTGGGTTGGCAAGGGCTTGGGAAAACCTGAAATCGAGGAATTTGCCGTCGCCTGCGTCCGTCAGTATGCCATCCGCTGTTGACCTTCGCTTCTTCTCATCGCTAAGATTGCACTCCGAGTTTGTTCGCGGTGTTTTAGCCGGAGGGCACCATGAATCGAGAACGGGCGCTGAAGATTGTTTTGGTGTTGGTGGGATTGATCTTCTTGTTTGGTGTCTACCCGTTGATGATGTTTCTGTGGTCGAGCGGCTGGCGATGGCAGCCGAACCAGCCGGAATACGAGCAGATGATCCTTGGCGTCTATGCCACGTTGGGAATTTTCCTGCTGCTCGCGTCTCGTAATCCGTCTGAGAATCGGGGCCTCATCGCTTTCACAGCATGGTCGAGCCTCGTTCATGCCGCGATTATGGCAGTACAGGCATTCCAGCATCCAAGCGAACACGGACATCTGCTAGGCGACATACCCGCGCTGGTCATCGTCGGCGTAGCTTTGATCGCGCTCGCGCCAGCAAAGCAATCGGCGTAGCCCTGATCGCACCGGCTCCGGGCAAGAAAACGGTCGAGCAGGTATCGGCAGCAAAGTCATCAGCTCTTCTTCACCGTTGTCTTGCGGCTGCGCCCCGCCTTGATTCGCGCTTCTCTCGTCCTCCCGTCAACGCCGCCCTTGTTCCACCGTCGTGAGCGGCACGTCTTTGAAGGGCAATTCGTCGGGTCGTCCTCAGTCTCCGGTATCCACTTGTGCCCGCAAACGTCACACACGGCGATCCGCATTCTCATCCAGCCCATCTGCACATTATACCAGCGTGTCCTAAGGACACGATACACTTGACTTCTTCAACACTAATCTTTATAATGTGTACCATGGACACGATACAGGGACAGGACAGACAGCCGCCTAGTCCACTTTCAGGAGAACGGCTTCTGAAAGCAGCCATTTACGTTCGGGTCTCGACTGCCGACCAGCATGTCGAAAGCCAGCTTTATGACTTGCGAGAGCTTGCGGCGAAGCGTGGCTTCGAAGTCGTAAAGGAGTATCAGGACTGCGGGGTCTCCGGGCGCAGAGCCAGACGCCCCGGTCTGGACGCGCTTATCGCGGACGCACGGCGGAAACACTTCTCCGTCATACTCACCGCCGCCTTCGACCGAGTCGCTCGGTCGGTCAAGCATCTGCTGCAACTCATGGACGAGTTCGACGATCTGGGGGTGGTTTTTGTTTCACGTCGGGAAAACATAGACACCAGCGGTCCGATGGGACGACTGTTCTTGACGCTCATTGGCTCAATCGCCGAACTGGAATCGGACTTGATACGCGAAAGAGTTTTGGCAGGCATGCGCAGAGCAAAACTGGACGGTGTGAGGATTGGACGCGCCCCGATGAACTTAGATCGTGCAGCAATCGTCCGCGACCGACTAAGCGGAATGACGTTGACCGCCGTGGCTAAGAAGTGGGGCATATCTCGCAGTCTAGTTTGCAAACTGGTAAAGAGATCACGGGCTGGTGACGAAGGCGTCGTGCTGTCGCCGCCCAGCGTTGTTGAAACTACTGCCCTTATTCAGCCGAGTTCAGCCGAGGCACGCTGGTGACGCACTTATGGAATCGTCACCTCAGAGGTGGAAGATGACAAGAGACAACCGAACCAGCACCGACCAGATCGGGAAGGTGTTTGTCGCTCTCCGTGATGGCATGCGCCGATGCTTGGTCTGCGACGGTGTGTTCACGCGCCGATGCGCTTCCCAGCACGCAAATGTGCCGTGCTGGGGTTCCAGTTGGAGTAATAGATAGCCCTTCACCACTCCCCTAATAGCTCGAACTTTCCCCAGTAGCAGCAGCGCGAATATGACTATGAGAAGTTCATTGTCCCCTGAGACCATCGAATGCCCCCTGTGTCTGGGCGCGGGCAAGCTGAAGCGAACCGAAGTGCTGGATCGCCTCGGCGTCAGGGACTTCGCCCGTGTCGCCCAGTTGTCCGCAGAGGAAGCGTTCCGCTTGTTCCAGAGCAAGCACGACCGTGAGCACCAAAGCTCATGGTCACGGTTCGAATCAGAACTCACGAGGCGTGTCGCCGAGATCAGGGAGAGCCATAAGGACGAACTACGCCTAGCGTTGTCCGAAAAGGACAGCCTTACCCGTCGAGTCGAGGATTCACTGCGGGAGATCGGACAGCTTCGTGAGAAGAATCAGCTATTGGAAGGTGAGATGTCGAAGGTCGCCCGCGTCGGCAAACGGGAAGAAGTGGACTTCGCGGAGGAAGTGAAAACTTGGGCTGGGGTCTGGATTAGCGACAAGCTCCCGCGCAACGGCGACTTCATTCTCGCGTACCGCGCCCCAAACGGCGATCCAATCGAGCCGAGGATTCTCATCGACAACAAGGACAAGTCGGTGATCTCCGATGGAGACATCGACAAGCTCGTGCGGGATGCACGCGAGCGCTCACTCCCTGTGGCTGCGTTGGTCGCTCGCGACGAGAACCAGCTTCGTCAAGCCGACCGCGCATCTCGCTGGAGCCGGAAGGACGGCATCTGGCTGCTCCGAAGCACACGCCAGTGGCTACCGCGAGACCTTGACCTCCTGCGACCTATTTTCGAACGCATGAGAGTCCAAGGCTTCGACCTGCTTGAGAAAAACGCGGTTCTTGCCGACGAACTACGCCGCACGTTTCCTGAAATCGACCGCATCGAGCGGGAACTGGGTAAGGCAGCGAAGGCGATCCAGTCAGTATCGGCGCTGGTCGTTCGATATAGGGAGCGGCTCCGAGAACTCTGCGACACGGTGAAAAACGAAAAGATCGCTCCCAAGCCAGAACTGGATGGCAGCGTTCGCCAAAAGACGGGCGCGTAAGCCGTTCGCAACAAATCTAGGAGGAAACGCATGAACCTGCGCTCCTTGCGCGGATAGTTCAGCAGCAAGTCTTGGAAGACCTTGTTCCGGAGCAGGCTCATCGTATCCACGAAGTCGCGGCTCAACTTTTTGGGGAGATCGCTGGCGTATTTTCCAACATCGCCAGCCGGAATGTGCGCCGCGAACATCTCCCGCGCCTCGCCGGACATCTCCTTCTCGATGCGCTGGAGACGTTTGACCAGCCTACGGATGTTGTAATCACGGTCCCGGTTCGCCCAGATGTCTTCGATGATCTCGACAATCGTGCATGGTTCGCGCTCTGGCGGGTCGGCGGTGATCGCGGTTGCGCTCTTGAAGTACTCCAATAGGGTTCCACCGAAGCAGTCGAACACCACGAAGTGGGATTTGTCCGGGAAGTGTTCGCCTTTGCGGGTGCCGCGACCAAGCATTTGCTCGAATAGGATGCGGGACTTCACCGGGCGCAGAAAGACGATTCCTTCTAGATCAGGTATGTCCACGCCAGTTGTGAGCAGATCAACCGTCACGACGATAGTTGGTGCTGGGCGATTGCGGAACTCACGGATGTGCTGAAGCGGACGATCCACCCTGCCCGTAATTTTCTGGGCGAATGAGTCGCCGCGACCGAAGACGTCCCGAGCAAGGTCAACCAACTGGTCAGCGTGTGAGGTATGGGGCAAGTCGTTGGCGGCGAAAATCAGGGTCTTCGGCAAACGACCGTACTGCCCTTCGTGCTCCAACATCCACTTCTTAACCTCTTCGAGAATCTTTCGATTTGAGTCGGGTGACGTGATGTCGTGTTCGATCTTGGCGCTGTCGAACTGGCGCTCGTCTTCCAGCAAATCAAGCTGTTTCGCGCCGGAGACGGGATTCACGACTTCAACCTGCTCTCCCTCATTGAGGAAGATGCCGTTCATGCGGACGTTCGAATTCACCGCGACCACGTCGTAGTCAACGAGGAAGCCTTCTCGGACAGCACGCTCGTATTCGTACCTATAAATGATGTCCTTGAAGTATGCCATCGTGTGGGCGGCGGGTGTCGCGGTCAAACCGACCTTGACGCAATCAAAGTGATCGAGAGTTTTCCTCCAGATGGCACTTTCTTGAGTTGAATAGCCAGAAGGAATCAGGCTTCACCCAGAAGACGTTTAAGCAAACAGCGGAGATAATCGGCACGGCAGTGAAGGCTGCAAAATAGTAAATAAGAGCCTGGGACGGCTTTAGCATTGTCATGAGGGTGCCCAAGCTGACGAACTTCACCTTCCGTCTGTCCTTTGTCAGGATCGTCTCTCCCGTGAACGGAATCCTCCTGAGAATCCCCGCTTTGTGCCGCACGGAAAACTTACCAAAGCTGCCCAGCTTCAGCGTGAAGCCGTTCGTTCCCAGATTGTTGAGCAGAGTGGCTTCTAAGCACCCGATCACGGCTTCCACGACGTGCTCGGCTTCTTTCTTGGTCGGCAGTGCCAACGCCTGCTGAACCCGTGCAGCCAACTCCTCGCGACCTCTTAGGCTTGCTCGCATGCAGTTCAAATCCTTTCGAAAGGAAGTATCCATGCAGAGCAATACCGTCGCAGTCGAGAATCAAACCATCAATTTCGTA
The DNA here is from genome assembly GCA_049582765.1 of Terriglobales bacterium. Classification (GTDB taxonomy): domain Bacteria; phylum Acidobacteriota; class Terriglobia; order Terriglobales; family Acidobacteriaceae; genus JBAUUQ01. The sequence continues at coordinate 164,214 of JBAUUQ010000034.1, read as the reverse complement.
AGAATTTCTGTTGAAAACCGGAAACCTGACCCGTTCACGCTTGTTGACGGGCACCATGTCGGGCACGACGGGTTCGTTGTGCCAAAGAACTGTGACGAGTTTCACGAGCGGTTTCCCGAATACGTCCGCGACTGGGTTAACAGGCACGTGGACAGGTCTGTGCCAAGGGAGGACAGGGAAGACTGGACGCAAGACCTCCTGATCCACCTGCGGTACCTGCCCGCGATCTCCAAGCACCGTGAGGCTGGCAAGAAGGACATCGTGCAGACATTTGACCCCAACAAGCACTATGGTGCGAGCAGTGCCCGGTTCTTCAACTACATCAACCTTTGCCTCGGAAACAAACTCAGGTCGATCCGTTCGAAAAGGATGAAGAACCCAATCTGCCGCACCGGCAACCTGTCCCTGACCACCCATTTCGAGGAAACGGATCGCCATCAGGTCGGCGATGAGTTCTGCCATGCGCACTCGGCATACTTGAGGGGGAAGTGCCAGCGTCAGGAGAGGCAGCGGGACGCGAGTCATACGCTGGCTGAATTTGCAGAGTTCTTGCGGCGAGAGGATGCGGCTGTTCTCCCTGTCATCGGAGCAATTGCTGCGACCACGACGCCCGCCGTTGCCGCTGAGATGCTTGGGGTGCGAAGAACAGACTTCTGCCGGATGCGTTCGCGCCTGCGCCAGTTAGGGAGATGTTTTCTAAAGAGTGAGCCAGTTCCGAAGCAGCGAAGACCATACAGGCGGCGTGTGAATCGCACTGCCCCGTCAACTCCGCTGAGGTTCAGGGCGAGTTAAACCAGCGCCACGGACGTGCGACCCCAGCGTAGGCATAGCTGGGGTTTTTCATGGGGATTTTCCCTACCGTTTCCTACCGGAAATCTCGGCTGGAGGGCGTCAGATCGGACTTAACTTGACGACGAAAAGGCTCAAGTTACGCAAAACACTGCATCTTGCTGATACCATTGGCGGCGGGAAACGGGTTCAATAAACTCCCCCTCCCGGCACCAGCCTAAACCCCTTACGAATGATGCAATTGTCAAACAATGGCAGGTTCGTCGGGATTCGCTTCGGTAGGTTCACTATGCCCGAGACTATGCCCGTCACGAAGTTCTAGCCTTCCAAGGGCCTCTGCGATGTCCGCTTGAGACACGATTGCATATCGCTCGAAAACACTTCTTGTCCGCCAGCCTCCAATTTTCATGATCACCCCTTCTGCTACGCCAGCGCTTCGCAAATTGCGTGCTGCTGTCCTCCGAAGGTCGTGCAAGAGCAGTTGTCTTGGCTCAGCGGGAAATGGAGAAGCGACGTTCTCCGTTAGTGTAAGGTTCCGCCCCTTTCGGGGCGGGGATTTTCAAGGTATGGGGGTCTATCGTCCGATGGCTTTTGCTTCGCAGTGCACAGCGCGAGAGGATTGGCTCCTGCGCTGCCAAGCATCGGCTCGATGAGCCCCACCAGGTTATCCCTCGGCATGGTTGCATCCCTGCAGCGCCCGCCTCCGTTTCACCTGGCAAGGTCACTGTATCTCCGCATCGAACGTAGGCATTGCCGGGAATGAGCTATTTGGGGGAAACGCGGTTCACAGGAAAGAATCGTCACCCCCCGCCCACAACCCGGGTCACAAGATGTTTCACGGAATGAGCACCGGTCCAAACGGCCTGACCGTCCTGCTCTTCGGCGGCGATGACCTGCCTTTCCCCCGGAGCTCTAGCGACTCGTTCCCGAACGGCCGTGATCGCAGCGAGACCTGGACCTGGGGCCGGCCGGTTGCGTGCTTGCCGGTCGATGGAAGCACAATATCCGCACACTCCAAGGTAAGGTGTCAGTTTGACCGCGCAGCCGACATCGAGCTTAACGGGTGGAACACGAACGGCTTTGAGCCGGAATTCAGACACCGGGTCAACGCCATCTTCAGAGCCGGTCATCGCGGCCCGGCCTCCATTACAGCCCAGTGGATCGATGCTTCTGGCCTGCAGAGCGCGACCTTTAACTACACAGTCACGTCCCGACGGCGACATAAAAAAGAGTGAGGGATCGGAGCGCCAGGGTTCCCGCTATTGTTGCTGCTGCTCCTGGTCGAGGCGCGAGTTGGTTCGCACAAACGCAGGGCGGGATTGGATAACGATGCTAGGGGCTGACTCTTCCGGCAACGGAGCGTCGGCAGGACTCACCGTGACCGCAACGCTTAGTTTGCTGAGGGCCTCTCCTTTGTACACGCCACGCGTGGGTGGAACATCCGCGTAGTCGCGGCCAACGGCTACGCGTATGTGGCGATCTGCACCGACCAGGTTATTGGTGGGGTCGAACGCCACCCATCCCAACCGGGGGACCAGGGCCTCAATCCAGGCGTGCGATGCCCCTTCGAGAGAGCGATCCTTCTCCGTCTCCGGGTCGCGGTGAAATAGGTAGCCGCTTACGTAGCGGCAGGGGATGCGGAGCGGGCGCACCAGTGCGATCATAATGTGCGCAAAGTCCTGGCAGACTCCCTGACGGGTTCGGAGCGCCTCATCGATGGGCGAATCGACTTTTGTGCTGTTGGGAACATAGGCAAACGACCGGTAGATCCCGCCCGTCAACTCCGTCAGCAACTCGAGCGGACTGCTGCGACGTTCGCAGTTAAGTTCTGACGCCAGCTGTCGCAGCGCTTCACTGGGCCGGGCAAACTCGCTGGGCAATAACATTTCCCAGTAGTCGTCGCCTGCAATCAGGGCATCGAGGTCCGCCCAATCCCCTGCGTCGGAGGTGCGCGGGGTTGACACCGGCTGAACTTCTACAGTGGATTGGGCGATGATTTTGACTTGCGTGTGAGATCCCGCAATGTTGAAGTGATGCACCGTGTTCCCGCTGAAATCCCGGTACTGCGTGACATTCGCCGGAGGGTTCACGTCGAGATGGAAGCTGAGGCAGCGCTGGTTGGTTTCGCTGCGTGGCTGCAGGCGCACTTCCATCACGCTTTCGCGCACGGCGGGCTCGTATAGGAAGGTTGTCGTGTGTCGGACCGAGTAGATCACCGGTGTCCCCTCTGTCTCAATACCTCTCACCAAAGCCGCATCGTGGTCAAGAAAGCAGCGCCGCTTCCACCGGATAGTCAAAATAGATCTGATGGATGGAATTGTGAGCTTGCGCACACTGCCAGCGGACGTCGTTTACGTAGGCGTTCGCCCCCGAGGCCATGATCTCGTCGATCTGGCTGAAGCTGAGAGTTGCGCGCAGCCGGCCAGCCAGGCGAACCGGCTGCTCCGCCTTCCGTTCCGTCAGCTGAGCGATCGCGGTTAAGGCGGCGTGCACCCTGTCCACCGAGAAGCGTACCGAATGCGGGAAGCTGGGGTTTAACAAAAGAAACTCGGCCACCCGCAGCGGGCGGACGTCGGCGGTGTAGGTCTTGCAATAAGCTTCGAACACCGCGCAGGATTTCAGCAGTCCCACCCATTCCAAATATTCTTCGCTCTCTACCGCCTGGTCCAGGGAGTTGTGCAGCCAGGTGAAGTGCGTGCCGATCAGCCTCGCGAGAGCGTCGGTGCGTTCTACAAAACGCCCCAGCTGGATGTATTGCCAGCCCTCGCCGTGAGTCATGGTGGAGTCGGTCACGCCCTGAAAAAGGTGCGCTCCTTCCTGCACCGCCCGAAAGAAAATATAGGAATGCAGCAGCCAGGCTTCACTCGAAGTCGGGCTGTTCACCTGCAGATAAAGGCGGTTGAGTTGCTCCCACATTTCAGAGCTGCACTGCTCGCGGACCTGCCGCATATTTTCCCGCGCCGCGGCTACGCAGGAAATAATCGAGGAGGGGTTGGTTTTGTCCAGGGTCAGAATATGGGAGAGCGTGGTGGCATCGATTTTGCCATCTTCCGGAGCAGGCGCCTGCGAAGCTTCGAGCAGCCGCAGCCATCGTCCGGCACTGGCTTCCGGAGACTGATCCAGACGCAACTGAAAGTCCACATCCATCAAGCGGGCGGTGTGCACAGCCCGCTCCAGGTAACGGCTCATCCAATACAAACTGTCCGCTACCCGGGAGAGCATGGTGGTTTCGCGGCGTTGGCTCATGCGCGCAGCACCCAGGTGTCTTTGCTGCCTCCGCCCTGTGAAGAGTTGACGACCAGCGAGCCGCGCCGCAACGCCACCCGCGTGAGCCCCCCGGGCACGAGCGTAACGTTCTCGCCATAAAGGATGTAAGGACGCAGATCGACATGTCGAGCTTGCGCTTCTCCCTCGAGGAAACACGGCGCGCGTGAAAGGCTCAGGGTCGGCTGCGCGATATAGTTTCGCGGCTCGGCCTGGATCCGTTGCCGGAACTCTTCTCTCTGCTCTGCCGTACTGTGGGGGCCGATCAACATCCCGTAACCACCGGATTCACCCACCGCTTTCACCACCAGCTCGCCAAGATGCTCCAGCACATAATTCCGCTGCGACCGATCGGTCAGCAGATAGGTCTGCACATTGGCCAGGATGGGGTCTTCTCCGAGGTAGTAGCGGATGATCGCGGGCACGTAGGCATAGATGGCCTTGTCGTCCGCGATGCCGGTTCCAATGGCATTGGCCAGCATCACATTGCCCGCGCGATAAGCGTTGAACAGGCCGGGCACGCCCAAGCTGGAGTCGGGCCGGAAGCAAAGTGGATCAAGGAAATCGTCGTCCACGCGGCGATAGATTACATCCACGCGTCTCAAACCGGCCGTGGTACGCATGTAGACGACGTTATCGTGCACCAGCAGGTCCCGGCCTTCGACCAGTTCAATACCCATCTGCTGCGCCAGGAACGTATGTTCAAAGTACGCAGAATTGAAGACGCCCGGCGTCAGCAGCACCACAGTTGGCTCATGCCAGCCTGACGAGCTCGGGGGGCTGAGAGCCCGAAGAGTTGCCAAAAGCACCTGAGCATAGTGATCAACCGGGCAAACCCCGTAGTCGCGGAACAGTGTGGGGAAAACTTTCTTCAGGACCTTGCGGTTCGCCAGCATGTAAGAGACGCCGCTCGGCACCCGGAGATTGTCCTCAAGCACGGCAAAACTGCCGTCCGGAAGACGAACCAGGTCGGTGCCACAGACGCTGACGTAAATTCCCCGGGGCACAGTCAGACCGCGCATCTCACGCCGGAAATGGCGGCAGCTATACACCAGTTCACGGGGCACGATGCCATCCGCCAAAATTCTTCCGCGGTGGTAGACGTCTTCCAGGAAGAGGTCCAGAGCCGCAATTCTCTGGGTGAGTCCACTTTCGATCTTGCGCCACTCATAATGGGGAATGATGCGCGGTAGAAGGTCATTGGGAAAGACGCGCTCTGTGCCCTCCTCATTGCCGTAAACCGTAAAGGTGATCCCTTGATGCAGAAATGACAGGTCCGCCGCCTGCTGGCTCTTGCGCATTTCTTCCGGTGGCAATCCGAGAAGTGTCTGAAAAAGCGCCTGATAGTGGGGGCGCGGGAGGCCCGGAGCCTCAAACATTTCGTCGTAGGCGGTGTCGAACTGGTAGTTCCTGAAGGGAGGGCGGAACAGTGTGCGGGAGAGTTCTGGCGCCGACACGGGGCCTACGATACCTCGAATTCGGGCACGGCTATGCTGCACTCACAGGACTGTAGGCGGTGCTCAACCCCAAGTCCAATTGAAATTGTTTATTGCTCCCATTTGCTTTTCGGGGCCGAGACTGGCGTCCGTTTGCCCGGAGCTTGCGTTGTCCTCAGTTATGATGAGTCATGGGCGAGACGCCATTGTGGGCGACCGAGGACCAGGAAGGGTGTCTTTCGGAGTTAACTGCTGAAACCTCGAGTTCGGCCAAAGAACTTCCTCTCCGCCGCGATGTTCGTTCGCTCGGAATTCTGCTGGGCCGAGTGTTGGTGGAGCAATCCGGCGAGGCGCTTTTGGACGTGGTGGAGCGTCTCCGTCGCCTTCTGATCCAACATCGCGAGCCCGCCCAGCTGGAGCAAAAGAGGAAAGACGATGATCTGATGGCGCAGGCGCGTGCAGTTATTTCCAGCCTCACCGTCGAAGACGCCTACAAGCTCACCAAGGCGTTCGCAATTTACTTCGAGCTCACCAATCTGGCGGAGACCAATCACCGCAAGCGCCGGCGGCGCGCCGCGCAACTGCACGCGGATCATGCGCCCCTGGCAGGTTCTTTCCGCGGGACCCTGGTGCGATTAAAAGCAGCCGGCATCACGTCGCAACAGGCGCTCGGGGCATTGCAAAAGACGGAAGTCATCCCCGTCTTTACCGCGCACCCGACGGAAGTCGCCCGCCGAACCGTGCTCGGCAAGCGCCGCAACATCGCTCGTTTTCTCGAAGATCTCGACCGTCTTCCGCTTTCGAGTTCCGATGCCGGCGACTTCGAGAGACAAATCGTCGCCGAGATCACTGCCCTCTGGCAGACCGACGAAGTGCGGCTCAGCAAGCCCAGCGTAACCGACGAAATTCGCATGGGCCTCGATCCCTACCCCATGACGCTCTTTGACGCGTTGCCCAAAATCTACGCCGAAATGGCGGACTCCTTCCGGCAGGTCTACGGCCTTGAGCTTGAGGAGCGAGAATTGCCCCGCGTCCTTTCCTTTGGCTCGTGGATTGGGGGCGACCGCGACGGCAATCCATTTGTGACTTCGGATTGCATGCGCGACGCATTGCAGATGGCGCGCAATGTGATCATCGACCATTATCTGCGGCAGACCTCGAAAGCTATCGATCTTCTGAGCTCCTCCATGCGACAGGTCGGCATCTCGCCGAGGCTGCGCGCGCGATTAAAGGAATACGAAGCGCTTTCGTTGTCGGCCCATGTGCGCAGGATTTCCGAGGCAGAGCTCTACCGCCTGTTCCTGGAGTTGGTAGAGGCGCGCCTTCGGGCCTCGAGGAAAGTGCCTCCGGTGTCTCCGGCGTACAAGGACTGCGGTGAATTTACCGCGGATGTGGCTCTGCTCAGAGATAGCCTCAGCGAGAATCACGGCAGTCGCCTGGCTGAGCGGGTGATCGATCCATTGTTGAGAACGATCCAAACTTTTGGCTTCAGTCTTCACACTCTTGATATTCGCCAGCATTCGCGCGTTCTTGCAGAAGGTTTGGCTGAGTTAGCCGCGGCGGCGGCGGGAGGATCCGGAGTGAGCGCTGCTCCCGCGATTTCGGAACGATCGCGGGAAACCATGAACACCTTTCAGACCCTCGCGCACTTGAAGCAACAGTATCCTCCGGCCTCGATCCGCACCTTCATTGTCAGCAATACGCAATCGGAGCAGGACATCTTTAGCGTGATACGCCTGGCGGCGGTGTGCGGACTCAACGTAGGCAGGCGCGGAGACGACCCCGGGCTCATGCCGGTGCCATTGTTTGAGTCGATCGAAACTCTGCGTTCTTCAGCGCAAGTAATGCGCTGCGTCTGGCAATCACGAGAGTACTCTTCCCTGCTCGATTCCTGGGGACGTTCCCAGGAAGTCATGCTGGGCTATTCGGATTCCAACAAAGACGGCGGCATGCTTACCAGCACGTGGGAATTACACAAGGCTCACCGGGCACTGCATCAGGCAGCTCGCGAGTGTGGCGTGAACCTGCGGTTGTTCCACGGTCGAGGGGGCACGGTGGGGCGTGGTGGCGGACCGACGCACGCCGCCATCCTCGCGCAGCCTCCCGGGGATTTTTCGGGCCAGATACGCATCACTGAGCAAGGCGAAGTGCTCAACTGGAAGTATTCCGATTCCGTCCTGGCGGAATGGAATCTCGAGTTGATGATTGCAGCGTCCCTGGAAGCGCTGACCCGGCCCGATGCCCCGCCGGCGCAACTGAGTTCGGGGTGGGATGGCGTGATGGAGGATATGTCGCGAAAGGCCTTCGCCTACTACAGGAAGAACATCGCGGAGAATCCCGACGTGCTGGTGTACTTTGAGCAGGCCACGCCGGTCAACGAACTGGAGAATATGCAGATTGGGTCTCGTCCCGCCAGACGCAGTCAAAACCGCTGCCTGGAAGATCTGCGCGCCATTCCGTGGGTTTTCGGGTGGATGCAAAGCCGGCACGCGGTTCCCGCCTGGTTCGGCGTGGGCTATGCCATCGAGAAGTTCGTAGCGGAGGCGCCCGGGAACGCCGAAATTCTCGGCCAGATGATGGCCGACTTCCCGCTGTTTTCCGAGCTGGTGCGCAACGTCGAATTGGCCATGGCGAAGGCCGACCTCACCATCGCGCGGCTCTACGCCGGCCTGGTCGAGGATAAGAGGATACGTGATGGGGTCTTCGCCTTGCTGGAGCAGGAATTTCTTCGCACCCGCCAGGCTTTGCTCTCCATCACCGGTGAAAAAGAGTTGCTCGAGGGCAACGCGGTGCTGTTTCGTTCGATTCGCCTGCGTAATCCCTACGTGGACCCAATGAGCCTGGTGCAGGTTGATCTTCTGCGCCGCAAACGTGCAGGAGAGAATACTGAAGCCCTCAACTACGCCCTAGGCGCCACCATCAACGGAATCGCCGCCGGCCTGCACAATACAGGCTAGCCGCATCTAGCCATTCCCGCTATGGATGTCTGCGACGCATCGCCGCCGCACGCCAAATCAGAGCCGCAACTTGATGGGGAAAATGTGGAAGAGCTGAAGCATTTCCCAGCCCCAGACACCCACTGATAGAACCACCGCCATGACAGCCAAAACCTCGCCAAAGTTGAGACCGCGGCGCGGGTCTACGCGGCTGGTGGCCAGGCCCAGCACGCTAAGTGATGAGAAACCAAACACCAGCGCAATCAGGATGTCATAGATATTCCCGAAATATTCGCCGAAGACTAATAGCGCTTGCAGGTCAAGACGGTTCATCAGGGGGCGAAAATCTATGCTGGCGAGTGCGGGATCGAGGCACATGGCAATGGATGGACGGAGGCGCGGCGACCAGAGGGAAACAGGAGATCCCGGACAACTGGCGGGGAATATCCTGGCACCCGAGGAAAAGCATCATATAGGCAACGCAAGCCCGGCGCAATCTGCTTTTTCGCCCCAGAAATGCCCGTCCAGCGCCCGGTTCGTTGCGAGCAGGAAGATACGGCTGGAGGTAGACTTTCGCCTGGATGGTCGTAGCCCGGCAGCGTCATCTCTGATTCCCTATTACTTAGGGTCACTGTCTACAAGTGCCATGCACGTCTGTAACTGGGGTCATGGAGGCCAATTCGCTAACATGATGGGATGGGCATCGAGTGTTTGATCGTAACTTCTGACCCCGCCTTGATTGGTCAAGTTAAGGCCAAGCTGGATCCGCATGGAGCTTCGCTGGATCTGCGTCAGGATTCCGTAAGCGCCATCGAACTGGCCTGCCGCCGCCATTTGGACGGCCTGGTGATCGACTGCGACGATGTCCCCGGAGGGACCAACGCACTGATCCAGGTACGAAACAGCCGCTCCAACAAGCAAACCCCGATTTTTGCCGTGGTAAACGGTGCGACCAACGCGGGAGCCGCTTTAGACCTGGGAGCGAACTTTGTTTTGGGCAAACCGATCAACGAATCCCGACTGCGCGACGTGATGGAGACTGCCGTCCCCAAAATGGAGAGGGAACATCGCAGATATTTCCGCTACGACGTGGACCTTCCGGCGCAATTCCGCAATCATCTGGGACAATCCTTCAGCACCAGAGTAAAGAACGTGAGCGAGTGCGGATTGGCGGTCAAGCTGATTGACCCCTTCCGGCTCGAGGGCGTCGTGATGGTGGACTTCGAAGTTCCCAGCCTTGATCCGCGGGAGTTTCACGCCAAGGCAGACGTAGTGTGGAGTGACTCCTTCGCGATGGGGCTGCGCTTCCTGTACATCGAAAAAGAGTCCGGAGCGGCGCTGCAGTCCTGGCTGGGCTCACTCGAGTCACAGTACCGCTTCCGCGCGTCGTTGCAACGGCCGAGCTAGGATTGCAGGCCTGAGCTCAACGGCGTTGGGGACTCATTTGCCCGGCCAGGTCCAAACCGGATTGCCTTTCTCGTCCCGCAGCAGCAGCGTGTCGTTACCCTTGACAACTTCTTTCCCCAGGATCACGTCCGCATCTTCCAGCTTGACCTTCGAACCGGTAAAAGAGATTTCGTCCCCCTTGCTGAAAGTGACACCCATGTCATCCTGAAACGACTTGGGGCAGAGGAATACGCGCAGCGTATCGCTCCCGCTCTTGACCATCAGCTCAGTGATTTCCCGCTTCTTGGCCAGGGAAAACTCTTTTATCTCGTCGACCACTCCCTTGGTTTTCGTCTCTGTCTGGGAGTTATATTTGGGCAGGACAGGCTCATCCGGATTGTTCTTCTGCGCCAGCATAGAGCTGGCGACCAATAGCAGCGGCAACACGAGACTGTAAACCGGATATCGCAAACGCACGAAACAATTCTCGGAAGTCAGTGGCATGGGCTCCTCCCCTTGCTTCGCCGGCAATCCGCGGAAGAGGAGACTGGCTTCGTCTCAATTGTTCTATTTGGAATTCCGTCTTGCCTGGGCGTCGTAAGGATAAAGCCGGGTACGTCGAGCACCAGAATGAGAGCAACTGAATCGTACACCTTGCGGGTCCCACAAGCCAGAGCTCAGCCGTTGTCTCGGCGGAGACTCTTCCCTTAAAACGGAAAGCCCCTTGTCTCGGCGAGGGGCTTCGGGTGGAATTGTGATTGGCGCTCTATCGCCGCCAGTAGCGCGGACCAACATACACCCGGTACGCGTCGCGCCGGGGATGCCAATACGGGCCCCAATAAGGAGCTGCGTGCACGTATCCAGGTCCGTAAGCATACGGGAGAACGGGGCGCGGGTGTGCGTACACGTACGGATAGACTGGATGCCCGTAGACTGGGCCCACTCTTACCCCCACAATTACCGCGGCATGCGCCTGGGTTGGGCCAACAAGGGTCAGGATTGCGGCCAACCCCAGAAGTGCGAAAATAGTTTTTTTCATCATTGTTGCCAGCCTCCATCCTCACTTACTTGAAACCCTCAGAGGGGTGAAAAGTTGCTTCAAACCTGAAGACCATACACCGGTACGATCCCCGGCCGCTTGCCTGCCGGGAATCTAACCCATGGTTACTAACAAGGCGATCAGCGTTGAGTAGGAAGGATAAGAGCCCCAAACCGCCGGCTCTGTCGTAATCAGGGTAACGTTACAGCGGTAAGACTTCCCTGCCAGAAGGTGCCATTGTTGGCGAGTGAAAGATAATGCACACTGGCTCAGTCACGCAGAAGTTCTGAGCGTCAGGGGTAACGAATCCGATGGCTGGCATAGTTCGCAAATTGTGGTTCCAGGACGACGGGCAGGACATCGCGGAATACGCGGTGATGCTCGCAGTCGTTCTGATCATTGTGCTAGGCACCGTCCGGCTGATCGGCTCGAACTCCAACAACGTGTTCTCCAGCGTGTCCAGTTCCATCGGCGGTCTCTGAGCCCCAGTCCGGTTAGAGTACGGCCGCATCATTTCTGCTTTACGACCTTCCCTCCTTTAATCACCCAGTCTACGTGCTCCAGTACGGAAATGTTGGCGAGAGGATCGCCACTCACCGCGATCATGTCAGCGTATCTGCCCGGCTTGATGGATCCCACCAACTCGCTTTTCCCCAGGAGATCGGCGGCATTGACCGTCGCAGCCTGGATCGCCTGCATCGGCGTCATACCATGCTTAACCATGTAGGCAAATTGTCTGGCGCTAGTGCCATAAGGACAGACTCCGGCGTCAGTACCAAAGGACATCTTCACGCCCGCCTGCACCGCCTTGCGAAAATTGTCACGCTGCATCGCTCCCAGGGCAGCGTCATGCTGCAGGAAATCCTTGGGCGTGCTCTTGTCGCCTTGAATGCATTCCTCGTCGTAAATGTCCATGTCGAGATAAGTGCCGTGTTGTTTGGCCAGGGCGATGCCTTCGTCGTCAATCATGGTGGCGTGCTCCACCGAGGCAACCCCGGCGAGAATTGCATTCTTGATGCCTTGCGGGGAGTGCGCGTGGGATTCGACGCGCAGGCCAAAATGGCTGGCTTCATCGACGGCGGCTTGCAGCTCCTCTAAAGTGAATTCCTGGGAGTTGGGATTGCTGCCGTGCGTCAGAACCGCACCGCTGGAGAGGACCTTGATGTGATCCACGCCGTCGTGCGCCAGCTTGCGAACGACCTGCCGCACTTGCCAGGGGCCATTGGCTTCGCCGTAATGCATATCCCAGGGAAGCTGGATGTCGGGGGCAAGACCACTGTCCATGCCAGCGCCACCGGTGATGGTCACGTAAGCTCCAGCTACAAACATGCGAGGTCCTACGATGTAGCCGTTGTTAATGGCGTCGCGCAGAGCCACGTCGGTGAGAGCCCGGTAGGTGCCGACGTCACGTACCGTGGTGAAGCCCGATTCCAACGTCACCTTGGCATTGGGAACCGACTCCAGAGCATACTGAGCGGCTGTCTTCCGGAAGATGCCGACCGGGTCGCCGTCGTCATGAGCGCCGTCCGCCAGATGAGTGTGGCAGTCGATGAGGCCGGGGAGAACAGTTTCGCCGGAGAGGTCGATGATTTGAGCGTCCTTGGGGATGGACAGGTCGCCTCCGACGGCTTCGATCCGTTCGCCGCGAACCAGGATGATCTGGTCTCTAAGAACGGCACCGGTTCCTGGGTCGACGAGTTTGCCGGCTTTAACCACAGCCACTTGGGCGGGCACGACTGCAGCGCAGAGAAATATCGCGGCGAACGCAAGTAGTGTGACTTTCATCAGAGACTCTCTTCCCGACAGGCTTTATTGAAAGAGAGATTCTAGCAAGATTGGTGACCGCATCGAGCCGTTTAGCACGGAAAACAAAAAGGCTGCGGGTCAACCTGCCGCCCGAACGTCAGCGCAGAAACTCTATAGAACTAGTCGGCCGCCATCTCCTGCACTTCCGGTTCGAGCGCCTGGGACGCAGTTTGACCGCGCAGTTGCGCTTCCAGCGCAGCCAGTTGCGTTTCGATATCTTCCACCGCTTTGCGCTTGCGGATGACTTCTTCGCGATAACGCCGCAGGAAATAATCGATGGTCTCGACGCGAATCTTGATCGAACCGGAGGGCTTGTTCTCGTCGAGATCCTTGAAGCAGAAGTACGGCGTGCCAGATTGTTCGATGATGCCTTCGACGACTCCGTAAATCGGAGCGTCGTGGCCGCACTTGAAGCTGGAAATTTCGAGCGCCACCAGGTTGGGATGCCGGGCCGTGAATTTTGCCGCCCAGACTTTGTGATTGGTGCTGCAAGAGTAGGAATTCTTCCAGGCGTCGGAAATATCCAGGGGGCGGCTGATGACGCCGGCACGAACTTCATCGCCGAACAGCCGCTCCAGCATGTCTTCATCAAGCGGTAAAGTGTTTTGCGAGAAGATGGGATACCCCAGCTTCTGGAACTCCTCCATGATTTCGTGATTCAGGCCGGGATCGTGGTGATACGGCCGGCCCAGCATCACGATGCCAATGCGGTCTTCGCGCTCCAGCTGATCAATAACCTGCCGGGCGCGCCGGCGGATGCTGGCTTCGTAATCCGCCAACGCTTTGTACCCCGCTTCCACTGCGCGATCGTTCTCCTCCAGTGACAAGCCCAAGACCGGTTGCCACGCCTGCAGCATCTGATGCGCGAACAGCTTGCGGTCGGCGAAGTTCAGAACCGGATCGATGTACTTGACGTTATGCTCAGCGAAGACATCGTTTTCCTTGGTGAACGCAGCTTTGACTGTTTCAGGTGTCGCGGTCACGGTCGGACACGCGTTGGCGCCCACAATCTTTACCAGGGGCGAAGTCAGCACGTCATACATGGGGAAAAAGATGACGTCGAGCGGCTTCTTGCGGTGCTTCTCCTGAATCAAGTTGTAGACGTGAGAAATGCCGATCTTTGCTGGGAAACACGGGTCGATGGCGCCACGGCTGGCGCCGGCACGATAGAGTTCCGAACTGGTGTAGTCGGAGTAGATGATATTTTCCGGCTGCACGCCAAGGCTCTCGAGGTAGCCGTTGAAGAGCGGCGCGTAAGTGTAGATATTCAGCACGCGCGGAATGCCGACCCGCAGCTTCTTGCGACCCTCCATCAGCGGAATCCGTGCTTTGGCTTCTTTATTCCAGAACTTCACCACCGGAATCGGGTCAGCAACAACTTTCGGGTTAACCGGTCGGAAAACTTCATGAGCGGCCATGTCGACAAAGTTCGGATGCTGTTCCTTGATCGAATCGAGGCCGGCCTTGATGTCCTTCATGTCGTTCACATCTTCGACCAACCCCTTTTCGCAAGTGGCGATGATGAGGCGCTGCTCGCCGTGCATGAGCGGAACTTTGGTGACCTTCTGAATGGGAACGAAAGCCAGATCATCCTTGGGAGCGGCTGTCCGGATGTCGATGAAGGTGCGCAGGCAATTGTTCTTGCAGAAATTGCAGCGCGTGGCCTCGTTGCGCGTCGTGCGGTATTGGATTTTGCGGACTGCTTCCAAACCAACGAATGTCGTCTGCTGGCCGTTTTTCCAGAGCCGCAGGGACTCGACGGCCGCGCCGATCGCGCCAGACTCGCCGCAGAATTCGTGCACGATGATTTCCGGCGTCTTGCCGGCGGCGCGGAAGCTGTTCTGAATAAAGTCGACCTCAGCTTTGACCACCGCCATATTGTTCTGGGTCCCACCCTGCAGGACGAAGCGAGTACCCAGCGCGGCCAAGTTCGGAATGCTGGCCACGTACAAGAAAACGTTCTTCGGGAGAACCGCAGCCAGTCCGGCGAGAATTTCTTCCGCCCGCCAGCCCTGCCGCTGGAAGTTCACGATGTCGGACTGCATGAACACCGCGCAGCCATAGCCGAAAACCGGCATCGATTGGGCTGCGAAGGCCAGGTCAGAATATTGCTCTACGTTCAAGCCGAAGCCTTCTGCGGTAGATTGCAGAAAATATCCGTTGCCCGCCGAGCACTGCGTGTTCAGTTTGAAGTCTTTCACGCGGCCGTTGTGCAGGATGATGATTTTGATATCCTGCCCGCCTACGTCGACGATCACATGAGGATCGTCGTAGAACTTGAGAGCCGACTCGGTGTGGGCAACGGTTTCAACCAGTGCGACGTCGGCATGAAGAACATCTTTCAAGATGTCCTTCGCGTAACCGGTGGTCGCAACTCCCAGAACTTCCAGCTTGGCTTTCTGTGCTTCTACCTGCCCGCGCAGGTTCTCGAACATCTCAATCGTGTCCTGGATTGGGTTCCCGTTCGACAGTTGGTAAGCCTTGCACAGGATGTCGCCCTTCTCGTCCAGCAGTACGGCTTTGGTAGAAGTCGAGCCACCGTCGATACCAATGAACCCGGCGACAGTCTGGTTGGTGTTAAATGTCGCCGGAATAAATTTCTTGCGGCGGTATGCGACCTTGAAGTCGTCCAAATCCTTGTCGCTGGTGGTCAGGCCCTTTGCGCCCGACTTGGCCTTCTCTTCTTGGCGTCCGTATTCGATGTAGTGCACCAGCTTCTCGTATCCCTGGTAGCAGCCGACGCAGTCTTCCTCGCTCTTGCCGAATTCGATGGCGCCCATAGCGGCGAAGTACTGGGCGTTCTGCGGGACTTTGATCAGATCCTCGGGTTTGGCGCCATCGGGAACCTGCACTTTGCGCTCCTGCCACATGCGGGGAATATTCGCCTGCCAGGCCTCGCGCATGCCCTTGATAAAGCTGTTAGGTCCGCCCAGCAGCAGAACGTGCGGACGCAGAGTGTGGCCGCGAGTTAATACACTGAGATTTTGCAGAACAATGGCCTCGAACAGCGATGCCATCAGTTCGTCCGGCGGGGTGCCTACTTTCTGCAGACCGTTGATATCGGTCTCCGCAAACACGCCGCACTTGCCGGCGACTTTGTGCAGCTTGATGCCGTTGTATCCCTGCTCGCAAAGCTCCGCCGTAGGAATCTTCAGCTTGGCATTGATTTTGTCGATGACTGCGCCTGTGCCACCGGCACACTTGTCGTTCATCGAAGGGATTTTCTTCTTGCGGCCGGTCTCCTCGTCGTCTTTGAAGACGATGATCTTCGCATCCTGACCGCCGAGCTCGATGACGGAATACACCTCGGGGTGCATCTTCTCGACCGCCAGTGATACCGCCGTAACTTCCTGCACGAATTTGGCGCCGATCTGCTCGGCAATCGAACCGCCGCCCGATCCGGTCATGAACATGCGAGTGTTATGCCGATTGATCCCAACTTCGGTTTCCATGCGCTTCAGAAATTCCAGCGACTTCTCCGGCTGTTTGGTTTCGTGGCGCTGGTAGTCCTGCCACAAAACCTTGTCAGTCGCCCCATCCACGACGGTGGCTTTGACGGTAGTTGACCCTACGTCGAGCCCGACCAGGAACTGGGTGTGGTGGTCGTGCGGCTTCTGCGCAGGCGCAGGTGCTATCTGAAATAGCTGAGCGGGCTTCGCTTCGTGTCCCGAATGGTCGTGCATCCCGTCCTCTTTCACACCAAATCGTAAGAATTACAGTGTGCAGTTGTCGGTTCCCGGTTCTCAGTCGCCGCCGGCGGTTGCTGGCACGGCAACGCCCGGAAC
The DNA here is from genome assembly GCA_049582765.1 of Terriglobales bacterium. Taxonomy (GTDB): domain Bacteria; phylum Acidobacteriota; class Terriglobia; order Terriglobales; family Acidobacteriaceae; genus JBAUUQ01. Next base: position 147,773 of record JBAUUQ010000034.1, on the reverse strand, counting down.
GCGAGAGCGCTTCCAGAGCCGCGTGTCTTTGTTGATGCGGTCGCTCACGTGCAGAATGAACTGCGCCGCCGTGCCGGTGACTCCCTCGCGGCGCGGCACATGATAGAACGGCCGCCGTAACTCAGGATGCTCGGCAATGTACTCGCGGATCTGGTTCATGCTCTTCCCGGTTTGCTTGAGGCACTGCTCGAACTCGGTCTTGGCCTTTACTTTGGCTTCGCCCAGCGCCATCTGCACCCGGCTGTGGGCATTGACCTCGCCTTCGCCGGAGGTTTCGATGGGCAGGAAGATCATGTCCTTGAACTTGTTGACCACGGCCGATTGCACGCCGTCGGACTGCGAAGAAGGCATGCATCCGAACGGCTTCAGGGCCAGCACCATGTGGCAGAGGCGATGCACGGTGTAGTAAACGTTCTTGCCCACTTCGAGGTGGCCTTCACCGCCACGCGCAAACTGGTTGTAGAAGGGATGCGCCATCTCGGCCAATTCGGCTTGCGGCACCAGGTGGTGAGTAATGCCGCCCATGTGCTTGATGGTGCGGTGATAGAAGAAATTCCACATGCGCTGGCCCGCGCCGATTCCCCAAAGCTTCTTGTGAAGCCCAATGTAGTTGGCGAAGTTCTTCTTGACTTCATACCACTCGGGATTGCGATGCGGCCGATTGACCGGCCACTTGGCGATGGCGTGGGCTTTGGCCTGATACATCAGGTAGGCAACCCAGGTAGCGATAGGCTCGACAAGCACTTGCGCGCCCTCGCGTTCCAGGAAGTCGAACATATGGAAGTTGCCGTCACCTTCAGTGATCTGCGCCCAGAATTCGCCGGTGATCTTCACCATCGGCTTCACCTTGGTGCGGTCCACTTCAATGCTGTCCAGTTTCTTCCGCGCGGTGTCGAGCGCGCTCAGGTAATCCTTGCCCCACATGTTCTCGTGCCACTTACCGAACACGTTAGCGGTATTGCGCAGGATCTTATTGTTCTTAAACTTAGGTTTAAGCCATGCCGGAGCCCGCTCTTCAATCTCAAAGGAATCGCGATTGCGCAGGTCTTCGCAGAGGCCGTCCACGGCCTCGCGGAAGATGCGATCCGTCTCGCCCTTGTTCACCTCGAACGGGCGAATCTGGTAAATCAGGTCGTTGATTACGTCGCCCAGGTGCATGGCGTTGAGCATGCCAAAACCGAAGTCGATGGTGAACTTCAATCCCGGCTCGCCGGACGCAGCCTTGATGCCATCGCTGTCCTTGAACAGCAGTACGCGGAAGCCGTCGAAGCCGGCATTCTTCAGCGCGAAGCGATACTCAGCTTCATACATGCCGAAGCGGCAGGGGCCGCAGGAACCGGCTGTGAAGAAGACGTAATTGTCGAGAATCTTCTGTCGGGGAATTCCTTCCTTCTCCATGAACTGGAGATACTGCACCAGATTGCCGACCGTGAAGTACGTCGGATTGCACTGGCCGTTATTGCCGAATTCCTTGCCCTTCTGAAAGGCAGCGACGTTCGGCACCGGCAGCTTCTCGCAGCGGTAGCCGCAGCCCTGGAAGACGGCGCGGATCAGGTCCTCGTGTTTCCAGGTGAATCCTCCAAAAAGAATGGTGACTTGATCCCGCTCATCGGCGGTGAAGGCGCGCTCCACCGGCCGGTGGAAGTGTTCGGGCCGGTCGAGTCCTGCGATTTTGCGCAGACGTGCGCGTTCGGCTTCGAGCCGCTGCTTGATTTCCTGATCGCTGTCGATTTGAACGAAATTCGTCGCCATCATCTTCCTCCGGCGTGTGCGGTGTTTACAGATTTGGTTGGGAGAACACGGAGGACCGGATGGCCATCCGCGAAGAGCGATCCGAAGCGCGCAGAAGTATTATGAACTGCAAACTCGAGCGAGAGCCCGAGAATGTTCGTTCTGCCGCTCAACTCCATCAGAACTCCTCACAGCTCACGATCAGGAGGTTTGATGTTTTACACCGGCGAGAGCCGTTTAATAACGAAACTCCCGGGGCGCCGGACCTGCTACAAAAACACTATAACCGTCCGGTTCTTGAGAACCGGACATTCGGAATTCAGGAAGAGCCCAGTTACACCGACGAAATCAAGCGAAGCTGCCACTGACCCCTCGAAATCCCTGGGCTGCCTGCTTGAGAACCCACTTAATGACCCTCGTATCGTTGTAGCAGAAACCTAGGTTGTGATTCAAGGTGGAGAAGCAATGAGTTTGGCATGATTTTTTCAATTCGTTCAATTGGGAAACGTGGAACTTGTGATTTTCGATGACACCCCAGTCGTGGGTCGCGGAATACATGGGGAAGCAGGGAGCCAGCGTCCCATCCACCCGGATAATGATTGAGTTCTGGCCCGCCCGGCAGTTCCAGGGCTCAACCTTGCCGCGCAGGAACCCCTTCATGTCCTGCAACCGCTTCACCGAATTCACCATCTTGTAACCAGCCTTGTTCTTCTCGATCAGCCAGTCAATCAGCTCGTCCACCTTCGGCCAATCCTCGGGATAGATAAACGTATCGTTGGCCTCGTAGTGCTTAAAGTGGTTCTGCTCAATCATTGGGGATTCGTTGATGTGGTAGTCGGTGGCGATGCCGTGCTCACGCGCGATCTCGGTCAACCGCTTCACATCTTCGAGATGTGTTGCGGCAAATGTTGATGTTGAAGAACACGGCGTACCCGTACTTGTACTGCTTGCGTACCAGGTAGTCGAAATACTTGCGCACCGGAGTCAGGGCTTTGGCCAATCCGGGCTTCTCGTCCACCACATCGACCGCGAAGTTGAAAATGGCGACACCGGCATCGGCCAGCCGGTCAATCACATCCGGCCGCAGCAGCCGCGCATTGGTGGGCATGTAAATCCAGAAGCCCTTCTTCGCCGCGTAATAGCAAGCCTTGTGCACCAGTTGCGGACGCAACATAGGCTCGCCGCCCATGAATGCCAGCACGCGGCAAGTGGTGGAGTGCAGCCAGTCGATGGAGCGCTTGGCGACTTCTTCCGTCATCCCTTTCACACTGTTGTCGAAGGCCCAGCAGTAGTGGCAGTCGAGATTGCACTTCCACTCGGTGAACAGGTACGCAATGATGGGATGGAATGGGCCGGGCAGAACACGGGATTTTATGTAGGGGAACAGCCAGCCATTCATGGCCCGCAGAACCAGCGGCGCCGTCCAGTTGCGTTTTCGCGCACGTGCACGGGCCAGGTTCTCTTCGTAGTTGTCATCTTGTTCGAGCAGATTGGGATGCTGCGGAAACACCGGTTCAGGAAACTTTACATCTCCGGTACTCGGCATCAGCTGCGGTCTGGGAGCAGGCGATTTGGTCAGCAACTCATGAACTTGCACATCCAGGCGAAAAGGTTGGGGGGGGTCTCTTTCTTCGTACTCCTGAAGGGCAGGCATAGTTCTCCTTCTGATCAGGTTGTAGCGGCAGATGATAAGCTCGGAGATTGGTTGCAAGAATCTCCACCAATTTTTTACTTATCAAGAACTGGTAATTTCTGGAAGAGGGATAGGACTCAAAGACAGCAAACAAGAAACTCCTCGGGAAATTCGGACCGAGATTTCCACAAAGCGAATGTTGCGAAAAATCTGCGGGTTAGACTGGCGAGATAAAGGAATACTGTAAGAACCCGTTGCCCCTACTCGGGTTTCGGCTCCGGCGGTTGCACCAGGTCAGGAATGGAAGCGATCACCGCTGGCGCCACGGGCTTGAGCCGAAGCTGCTCGACTAGAAATGCGACACGATCACGACGAGCCTCCGCGTTCAGAGCGTGTGGCGCGTCATACAGTTTGAAGCGTTTGGGCTCGCCGACGACGGCCGCATATTCGCGATCGCGGTCGGGGTTCAGGAACTTCTCTTGTGACGCATATTGCAGAAACACCACTGCAGGCGCGGCGTGCGAGACATACTTGCCGGGATCCAGCCACGCATACCTGGCCTGAAACGCATCGAATTTCTCCGTGCCGATCTTTTGCCGATACTCCTGGTACTCCTTCGAGCGCATATCAACCTCGTCGGACAGGGTTCCCGCCATGAGGACAAAAGCCTTGAAGCGCCGGTCGATGCCGCTGAGAAATCCACCCACCTCGGCGTCGTAGCTGTGGCCGACGTAGGCCAGGCGTTTGGGATCTACATCGGTCCGCGCCAGCAGCACATCAGCAGCACGCCGCATATCGACGATCTGCTGCACCATATCGGTGGCCTCCTGGTCGCTTAGCGGCGTCTGATCTTCCACGTGCCCGGGGCGGGCAATGGGTCCGTCCGTCATCAGTGAGACCAACCCCGATGGGGCCAGCGCCACCGCTTCGGCCAGAAATTCTTTGCGGTTAAGAAACTCAGAGCCGGGCATGTACCAGTGTCCCCAGATCACCGCGGCGAAGGGTCCTTTTCCATCGGGGACGACGAGGTAGGCAGGAACCCGGCCACCTTTGGGACTGGAGTAGGAAATATCGTGAATAGTGACGCTGCCGCGGTGCTCGACGCCGGTTTCCTGAATGTCGAGCGTAGCTTTTTGGTCGTAGTCAAAGTGATGCAGAAGACCGGCGTCTTGCGCAAGCAGCGGCAGCGCCCCGATCAGGAGAATACCCGTACATAGGATTCGCATAGGAAGCTCTCCGCCACAGGAATCATAGACTAGCTGGCAGCAGGAAAGTTAGCGGTAAGCATACCTCGAGGGAACACTATATTAGAGCGTGGAGACGGTAATGCAGGGAGCAAACTTCTTCGATGTGGCGCAACTGGAAAAGCAACGGGCGGAAGGCGGAAAGCGTTACCTGGAGTTCTTGCGGATTCCAGCGATGAGCGCTGGCATCTACGTTTTACCGGCGCGTGGGACCGATCCGCAATTACCGCATAAAGAGGACGAAGTCTATTACGTAGTAAGGGGCAAGGCCCGGATGCAGGCGGGCTCTGACGATCATGACGTGGAAGAAGGCAGCATCATTTTTGTGGGCGCGGGAGTAAAGCACCACTTCTACGACATCAGAGAGGAATTGATCGTGCTGGTCTTCTTCGCGCCCGCTGAAAGCTAAGGCCCAGAGCGCGTTGCTGCCGATGCGCTCTCTAGAGCTTAGCAAGTTGCCGTCTACCCGTTTTCTCAAGGCCCTCTGCGGCTGTTTCTCTGCTCCCTCAGCGTTAAAAAGGCTTTTCAGGACTGCAAACAGGGACGCCGAGATAGTCCTACGGTACGGCTGGCTCTTTTGATGGGACCCAGTAGATTTCCTCTTTCGTAAACTCCTTGCTGAATCCGATGCGCTTCAGCATTCCCTTCCCGTGTTCGACCATCTCCGGATGTCCGCACAAATAAGCGACTGCATTCTCCCCAGTTAGGCCCCACTGATCCGCGTACTTGCGCAAAACGTCGTCGACGCGCCCGCGCTCCCCGGTCCACTGTGGATCTTCCCAGGGACGGCTGATCGTCGGTACATATTGCAGCCAGGGAACCTCGCGCGCGAACTCTTGCAATTCCTCGCGGTAGCCGAATTCCTTGGAGTGGCTGGCGCCGTTCAGCAAGAAGAGTTTCTGGTCGCCGGGAAACTTGCCGTCCTTCCAGTCACGATAGAGCGTCCGCACATAGCTCACGAAAGGCGCGACGCCAGTTACAGTGCAGATGAGTAAGTGATTGGTCCGCCCGCTCGCGGTATCCAGCGTAAAGCGTCCTTTGGGAGCTTTGCGCATGAGCAGTTCATCACCGATCTGCAACTTGTAGAGGAGAGGAGTGAGATCGCCGTTGGGAACCAGTTCGAGGAAAAACTCGATCTCGCTTTCGTACGGAGAGGACGCGATCGAGTAGGGCCGCTCTCGCCGCTTATCTTGCGCATCCTGGGCGCCCAGGGTGGCATACTGACCAGCGGTGAAGTTGAATTCGCCGTCTGCCTTGATGCGAATCGTCCACAGCGTCGGGCCCAGATCCTCGCGCTTGATAATTCGGGGATGGTAAAACCTGTCGTCAGGCGCACTCATGCCTTGTCTCCTTAGTCTTGGCGATGCGTGCGCGTCAGCATAGGTTACGGGAAATCCAGAGCAGCACAAGTGGGCGGCATCGCCCCCCGTGCGGCCATGCTATTGGCCAAAGACTAACACAACGAAGGAATCCGGCAGAATCGAGTGCCGGGGATGCGGGTTGTCGGCCGTTGCCGCCGGGGGTGGTCCAAACTTGGCAGTCACCAGAAAGGTCTTGTGAGTTTTTTCATCCAGGGTCATGGTGCGAGCGCCCTCCTGGGTTGAAACATTCTCCAGCACGCGGAACTTATTCGGCGAATCTTCGTGTACCACCGTCATATGACCGTCCCCGCAGGAGGCGAACGCCAGCCCGGTGCCGGGATCGAATGCATTGGCATCCACACCCTCGCCGATCGGGGGCGTAGCGATGACTTTGCCGCTGTCGGCGTCCACCACCGCCATCATCTTGTTGTCACACCCGGCAAACAGCCGGCGGTTCTTGCGGTCGATGGCGAGACCGCTCGGCTCCTCGCACGGGGCCAGCGGCCAGCGTGCCTTCACTTCCAGCCTGGCAGGATCGATCGCGTCGATCTGGCTCTTGTCTTCGATATTGACGAAGATCTCGCCTTTGGCATCGCTGACTGCGAATTCCGGCTTCCCTTCCAGCTTGATCGTTCCCACCACGGTGCCGCCGGCGGCGTCAATGGCAGTCGCATCGTGACTGCGCCCGTTGAAGGCGAAAACGCGCTTGCTGGCGGGATCGTAGAGAATCGCGTCGGGGTTTTCTCCCGCTTTCACCTTGGCGATGAATTTGAGGGTTTGTATGTCAAAAATAGTTACCGTGCCCTCGCGGCCGTTGCTGACAAAACCGCGTCCCAGCTCGGGGGCAAGAGCGATGCCGTGCACGCCGGGAGTGTCCGGAATGTCTCCCACGGACTTACCCGAGTCGGCATCGATCACGATCACGTGAGTGGCACGCGAGATGTAGAGGCGCCGTGAAGAGCTGTCGAGAGTGAGGTAGTCCCAGCCGCCCTCTCCACCCAGCTTGTAGGTGTTAATCAAGTGGTATCCGGAATCAGCGGCCACGGCTAAGGTCGTGAGTAACAGAACGAGGCAACCACAGAGTGCGGTGTAGCGACGAGGCTGCATGGGCTTGTATCCCTTCAGAAATATTGGTGAGCCAAGGAGCAATGGCAATAGAGGACGACACTCTACCTTAAGTAGACCTTAATTCGCGCGCTGGCCTAGTGGGCGGCCGGAAAGCTGACGGAGACTGCGTCGTCGCCGACAAAGTTGATGGCAATGTCAGTCTCTGCTTCCGCCGCGTGGCCATTCATTTCTGGCGCGGGATAACGCCAATGCCGTACCGCTTGCACCGCGGCCTCGGCGAGTGTGCGGTTTCCGCTAAGGACATCAACTTTTTTCACGCTGCCATCCGTCCCGATGACCGCTCGCAAGCTCACTTTGCCAGTCATCCCGAAACTCGGTGCCTCCGGGTAACGGAATCCGCTCGCCGGTGGTTGTGCAACCCGCAACCGAGGCTCTGAAGCTGAGCCCTCGTTTGCAGCCACCGAAGCCGCTGACTGGTGATGCGCAACTGCGCGATCGCTGGGCTTGCTCTCTGGGTGCGGTGAGCTAATCGGCGACGGAGATGGCTTGCTTTCTGGGATGGCTGGCGTCGGTTTGGGAGCGCTGGCCACGAACAGCGGAGCCGGCTCTGGAGGCGCAGCGGTTGTCTGAATACTAAAGGGTGGCGGCGAAGAAGCCTCGACCGGGGTCTGAGAAACGATGGCTCGAGCCTCCGGCCGTGTGTCAGCTTGAAAACGAAGGAGAATTCCGATTCCTAGAGTTGCGAAGGCACCGGCCAATATCCAGGCCACTGCTCGTAGCGGCACTCCGGTTCGACGCGCCACGGCTGGCGCGGGATCACCGTCGTCTCGCAAAGGAAGATGTGGCCGGAGCGAAGAAATCTCTTCCACCGCGGGACCGGGGACGATCAAGCGAGCGCCTTCGCCTCGGTCCGAAGGAGGCTCCCATCGCATGGATGTTCCTCCCGCGGCCACGGCACGCGGTCTGCTGACCTCCACCGTAGAGCTGATCATCTCAAGCAGGTTGCTGGTGGTGGTTGTGACATCTGCCTTGGGGAGCATCATCAGCTGCACGTTTTCGACGATGCCAATGATGTCGGTGTGGGCAATCGAGCGCTGCCGGACGGCGGCCCGGCACAATTTGTCAATCAGCCGTCGCTGATGGAGCCCCAAGACCTCTTTGGGCAGACAGTGAAAGTTGCGGAACATCCATAACAGGTAAACCCGCTCCCAAAAGGACGGCTTGGCGTACACCGATCCGGTGCTGGTGCGTAACTCGACTAAGCCTGTGCGAATCTTCTGCGATGCCGCCAATGGCTGCTTCCGGTACAGGATTTGAGCGTGTCTGGGAGGGCCCTAAAATGGGAAGACGGTGTGGATTATACCCCAGAACCGCCGCTCGGGCAGTAAATATCAGCGCAGGGTCGTCTCCTAATTTCGACTTGGTGTCCTGTGCGGCCTTGCTTGGTGCACCTTGCGGTTAAAAGCTTTATCGGACTGTGGCTAGGCTAAGGGCCCTTAACCGCAGGGCACGCCAAGACCGCGTAGTCAAGACCCGCGCGGGGGAGCATCCCAGATTACTCGGCCATTTTCGCCAGGTGCAGATCAAAGCCGGTCTTTGGCAGCAGCGATGTCAGCTCGAAGGCCTTGAAGCCCTCGCCCGTGATCTCGGTATGACGATAGAGTCCGGGCTCGGTTTCGACGGTTTCTCTACGGCCCTGCAGATCATCCAGAAACTGTTCTGCGGACTTTTTGTCTGCTTCCGCATTTTTTCCAGAGCTTACGATTGCCTCTGTGGCATAGGAGCGGACCAGCTTGGGCCAGTATTTTTCCAGCAGGCTGGTGCTGGCAAAGACGTCCGCCCAAATGACCTCGCCGTTCACCGCCACCACCACGCCGACGGCATTCCGGTCGCGCAGTTGTTTAATCAGGCTCTGATAATTGTGCTGGATCGGCACAGCCATCGAGTCCACCTCCTGCTTCACCTCGTCGTTCTGCATGACCTTGGCATACGAGGTTGTGCCATTGATAACCGCAGACGCTTGCGGCGCGGGCAGCCGGGCGGTCATCCCAGCCTGCGAATTTCTGACCTCGGCCCACACCTTGGCCTGGTCCTTGTCCGCCATAGCCTTGCTGCGTACTGCGGGCGCTGCCATCGGGGAGCCCATGGCGTCAAAGCTCATCTTCGGCCCGGTCCAGCGTCCCGGCTCGACGCAAAATACACCGAGATCAATGGGGTCGCTCTCCGCGGGAACCAGCCGATCCTTGCCAATTACGCGGTCCTGCCGGCCGCCAGTGACGATTTCTCCGGCGAGCAGAATCAAAGGCCGTTTCGAGTTGTTCACCAATACCAACTGGTTGACCTGGGCGCCGCCGGGGGATGGTCGCTGCGGCATGCCCCCGCGCCGCGGACGAATCAAAGGCGCGATGCTCCCGGATTCATTGACTGTCACTTCACCGGACCGCAACCCCTCGTCCAAAGTGAGGAAATCCTGAGTGTCATGCGTGATGGCCGCAACCACAGGGAATATCGACAAATTGTCGTGGCGGATTGGATCCAGGACCTTGTAGTGCAAGGTTGTAGGGACTTCCCCGGCCGGAGCCAAGCAAGGGATCAATGCTGCACAAGCAGCAACCACCAGCAGTGACAGAATCGAAAGCAGATACTTTAGACGCATATGCGCCTCCCAGGGTCTGGAGCGACGCCCGGAGACGCGGTGCATCTCCGGGGTTCTTCCTGACCCTTCACTAAGACAGCGAACGGCAAAAAGCTCGATCCTTGCGTCTAAAAACTTGGTAGCATCCGAGGAAGGCAGAGCGATATGACGCGTCACGGTGTCCAATCCGGTATGGAAGGATCCGGGTTGGAGTCTGCCGTGATGGAGCTATACAGCAAGAGTAAGGCCGTCGAGGTCGGGCTCACGCCCGAGGCGTTCGACCAAGCTCTGCGGGAGGTTGCGAAAAAATATCTTCCAGCGGGTTGCCCGCAAACTGAGATCCATAAATTCTGGGCGACACTGCGCTTGGAGGAATTGGCACTGGCCCGCGCCTGTGCCGCGGGCCAGGAACGAGCGTGGGAAGTTTTCCTGACGCGCTACCGCGAGAAGCTCTACGACATTGCCGGTTACATTGCCAGGGAAGCATCTGCGGCGCGCGAATTGGCGGACAGCCTTTACGCCGATCTGTACGGCACCACCCTGCGAGACGGGCAGCGTACCTCCAAGCTGGCGTCCTACACCGGACGTGGTTCTCTCGAAGGCTGGCTGCGAACGGTCCTGGCGCAGGAATATGTCAATCGTTATCGCCGGCAGCGGCGTTTGGTCAGCCTGGATGAAGAGAGCGAGGAGGGCGCGCAATTTGCCGCGGCCACGCCAGAACCGGTAGTGGTTGCGGATTCCCGCGTGGACGCGGCTGTGGATGAGGCTCTGGCCGAGCTCGTCGCCGAGGACCGCTTCATTCTGGCAGCGTATTTTCTGGACGAACGCACCCTGGCGGAAATTGCTCGCACCCTCCACGTACACGAATCCACCATCAGCCGCAAGCTCGACAAGTTAGCCAAGACTCTGCGGAAACGCATTCTGGCAGGCTTGGGAAGGCGAGGGATGAGCCGGCAACAGGCGCAGGAGGCGCTGGAGGTCGACGTCCGTGACCTGCGGGTCAATATCCGCGGCCGCCTGTTGCAAGAAACTCCGGATCCTCCGTTCTCAGAAAAGAAGGCGGAAGCCCCGGCGGGAGATCCGTCGAGATAATGGTTAGAGAACGATTAGAGAAACGAGTGACGGAATTACCCAAAATCGCAGTGCGACGCCTGGATGCGGCAACCGATGCTGTTCATCCTGATCCGGACGTGATCGCTGCGTTCGCCGAGCGCTCTTTGGGCGAGCGGGAGCGGGATCAAGTCCTGGGACATCTGGCTCAGTGCAGCGAATGCCGCGAAGTCGTCGCGCTGTCATGCCCGCAGCACGAAGCGGCTGTGCCCGCTGCTCCTGCTCCTGCATGGCTGGCTTGGCCCGTCCTGCGCTGGGGAGCGCTGGCGGCGTGCGTTGTGGTCGTAGGTGCTGCCGTCACACTCCGCCATCCGTTCCGTGAAACCTCACCCCCCGGCTCGCCAACTGAAAGAGCGGATACGGCGAAAGTGGCTCAGGAGGCCGTCCCCACAACATTGCAGCCGGACGCAAGAGTTGTGCCAGCGCCTAAAGCGACGGTGCCTCAGGCTTTCGAAGCCAAACAGGATCTGGGCTCGGTAGAGAAGAAAGTTGAGACGGCGGACAAGGAATCGGCCAGAGGTTTGGTCGCGGCAGCAAAGACCAAGAACTTGCCGGCTCCCACTCCCGGTCTGAGAGACCAGGGTCCGACCGTTGCCGTGCGGAGCGAAACGGCGGAAGTCCGGGTCGCAACTGACGCGATGAGCCCAACCTCACCTAACGCACTGGATGAGGCCGTACCCGGCCGCGCCAAGGATGCTCTTGAGCGCATGGCGCCCGGCGTGGCGTCGGCGGCAGGTGGCCCCATGGCCGCCAAAGCAAGCGCTTCCGCGGCGCTGAATGCCACGGGGGCTAACAAGATGGCGCTCACGGCTTCCCCCAGACTTTCTCCGCGGTGGACCTTGAGTGCGGACGGGACTTTGCAGCGTTCGCTCGATTCCGGCAGAACCTGGGAAACGGTTCACGTGCCCAGTGAGGTAAGTTTTCGCGCCTTGGCGGCGGATGGACTTGAAATCTGGGTGGGCGGCGCTAAGGGTGCGCTTTATCATTCTTCCAATGCAGGCCAGGACTGGACCCAGGTGCAACCGTCGGCAAAGGGTGAAGTGCTGAGCGACGACATCACGAGGGTCGAATTCACCGACAGGCTCCACGGCACGGTGGCAACGTCCGGGCAACAGAAGTGGGTCACCACGGATGCCGGCCAAAGCTGGCAGAAACAATAGTGGAAGGCCGGATCCTCCGAGCCCATCGATTACTTCCGATACCGCGTGCAGATTACCTGCTTTGCGAATTACGAATTACCAAAGTGACGTTTACACCCAGAGGTGGCCGGGCTACGATCCATTCGTGGTTTGGCAGTTCTGGGGGAGGGCTGCCAGGGCGTCCTGAACTGAAAAGTTTAGGGCGCTTTTTTATTTTGGGGCACGAGAGTGTGTTGGTACCCTCGCGGTCCATGTCTTGCGTCCTTCCGCACTGCGCTGCATCCAATAAAAGTGCTAGAATTCATTGGCATTTATACGGTTTCGCCCGGCGCGTTAGCCAGGGGCGTGCCCGGGGAGGAAGCTATGGCAGGGAATGGAATTATCGAAGTAACCGACTCAAATTTCGATCAGGATGTACTCAAATCCGACACACCGGTTCTGCTGGATTTCTGGGCCACATGGTGCGGACCTTGCCGCGCCATCGCTCCCATCGTGGAGGAACTGGCGAAGGATTACCAGGGCAAGGTGAAGATCGGCAAAATGGACGTTGACCACAACAGCGCTACTCCAATGCGTTACGGAGTGCGCGGTATTCCCACGTTGCTGGTGTTTAAGGGTGGCCAAGTGAAGGAGCAGATCGTAGGCTACGTTCCCAAAGAGACCATCCAGAAGGCCATCGACAAGCATCTGGGCTAAGAACCAGCTCTTAGCCTTTAGTCGGGCGACGCCCGGTCTTAGCCGGGCGTTTCGTTTTGTGGGAGGCAAGCAGCTGGAACCCGCAATCCCTCGCAAGTCTCTCCCAGACCCATATTCCGTAAGCTGCCTGGCCGGTCAGGGGAAACCCGAGTTGATGGGCGAGCATGGACACTTGTCCGCGGTGATGGGCGTCATGGCTAATCATGTAGGCGAACATGGCCACGCCCGGAGGCCATGGCCTGGCCCAGCCATCACGCACAAAACTCCGGACGCGGCCTTGGGGAACGGTCAGAGCTTCTGCCAGCATCCGGGAACAGAGCCCGGCACTCTTGGCGAGGGCCGCTCGCGTCTGCTTCTGGGTGCACCGGCTGCGATCAAGCTGTGCGGGCAGCTTGAGATGCAGAGCGGAAAGTCTGAGCCACTTGCAGCGGATGTTGTGGACGTGGGCAAAAATGGCAGCGATGGTACGACTTTTGTTGCCGGGGATCTTGGCTCGCCACGCACGAGCGTCGAGATGCTCCAGTAAAAGCTGGTTCATGCGATCGTTCAGGGCATAAGCCTGCAGCGTCTCCTGCGCAAAGTCGAGAGCTGTCACAGCGGAAGGACTAGGCATAGGGCGCTCCCTGCGGGGCGTGGAGGCTGGGATCAGTATTTCCGCAACACGCCAATCACTCTCCCCTGCAGTTGCACTGCCGCAGCGGGGACGATAATCGGTTTCATACTAGCGTTCGAGGGCTGCAGGCGGATGTTATCGCCTTCGCGGTAAAAGCGCTTCAGTGTGGCGTCGGTTCCATCTACCAGCGCCACCACGATGTCGCCGTTGTGCGCGGTCTTGGCTTTTTCCACCAACACGTAGTCGCCGCTGAGGATGTGCTCATCCTGCATGGAATCGCCGCGTACTTCCAAGACGAAGACTTCCTTGGAGCGCACGAAATCCGCCAGCGAAATGGTTTCCGGGTTCTCGACGGCTTCAATCGGCTGGCCAGCGGCGATGCGGCCCAGTAGCGGCAACACCATGGTGGTGTTCACGCTCATGGCCTGTTTCAGACGGCCTTTGGGTGGGAGCAAGTCGATAGAGCGGCTGCGATTGTAGTCGCGGGTGAGCAGGCCCTTTTTCTCCAGATTCGTGACGTGCTTGTGCACCGTCGCCAGCGAGTTCAGCCCCATCCCTTCACGGATTTCGTCGAACGAGGGGGAATAGCCGTTCTTCTGCACGAATTCGGAGATGAAATCGTAGAGCTGCCGCTGTCGTTTGGTGATTGCCATGAAATTATTGTAGGCGAAGATTTGGCGAAGTCAAGGGGTCCTGGGGGTGGAGGTTGATGCACAGACCCTTAACCACAAAGGACACGAAGGTGCGCAAAGGAAACCCCTCCTGCCCAAAGCCTCGGTTATTCTGTGCGCAGCGCGCGCATTGGCTCCAGCGAAGCTGCCTTACGAGCGGGTACAACAGCGGCGATGAAGGCGGCCAAACTGAGAACCGCGGCCGTCAGCAGCAGGACAGTGGGATCGTAGGGCTTCACTCCAAATAACTGCGCCGCCATCGCGCGTCCGCCGAGTATGGCCGCGGGGATACCGATCGCCAGCCCGATGGCGACTTGCAGGAACGCTCCTCGCAAAACCAGCTTCAGAACATTCAGCCGGTCCGCGCCCAGCGCCATGCGGATTCCGATTTCGCTGGTGCGGCGCTCGACCGAGTAGGCGGTCACGCCGTAGAGGCCAACGGAGGCCAGCGCCAGCGCCAGAAATCCAAACAGCGACGTCAGCGTGGCAATCATCTCCGCCTGGGTAAAATTGCTTTTCACTTGTTCTGCGAAAGGCACTAAGTCGATTAACGTCAAATCAGGGTTTATCTGCGCCAGGACGCGCCGCACCTGCGCTTCCAGGCCAGCCGCGTTACCCCTGGTTCGCAATTCGATGGCGTTCAGATAGTGGGACTCATCCTCAAATACCTTGAAGCGCGGATCCTCATAAATCATGCTTTGCGTACTGGGAAGAAAAAATACCGCGCGCATCTTACTCGTCGGTTCCCAATAGTCAGTGTCCTCGGTGACGCCCACGATTTCAAATGCTCCCGCATACTTCATATCCAGGTCGCCGAAATGCTTTCCGATCGCACTATCGTTCTTGAAGAACCTTCTCGCGAAGGTCTGGTTTACCAGCGCGACATGTTGCGAGGTCGCCGTATCCTGATCGGTGATGGCGCGGCCCTCGATGATCTTGGTGCCGATGGTGTCGAAATAGCCGCTGCTGACACGGAGCCACGATGCACTGTTCTGATCGCTGTCCGGGGGTGGAGGAGCTTGACCCTCGATGTAGACGGTTTCACCCCAGTTATCTCCCTCCATCGGGCTGTAGAGGGAGAAGCTCACCTGGCTTACGCCCGGGATGGCAGCCAAGTCATCGTGGAGCTGACGATAGAAGGCCTCGAGCTGCGCCGGTTTGTAGCCTGCCATCGAGGGGTCCATATGCAAAATGTAGCGGCCGGATGTGTCGAATCCGAAGTTCTGATGCTGAATGTTTCTCAAGCTCTGAGTCAGCAATGCCGCGGCGGCCAGCAAAACCAGCGAGATCGCCGCCTGCACCACCACCAGCGATTTTTGCGTCCAGCTTCGATTCCGTCCGGTGGACCGATTGGCGCCGCGCAAAGCGTCGGCGGGATTTGCGGTTGCCGTCATCCATGCTGGAGCAACCCCAAACAGTGTTCCGGTCAGCAGTGCCACAACAAAGGTGAAAGCCAAAACCGGCAGGGATGGCGTGGCCTGGATGGCAACGTAGTTCTTGGGAAACGCAAGATGCAAGATGAGCCGGGTTCCGGCGAATGCCAGAGCGATACCCGCGATGCCACCGAGCAGGGCCAGCACCGTGCTTTCGGTCAGAACCAGTGCGATCTGGCGGGATCGCGGTGCGCCCAGGGCGGCGCGGATCGAAGTCTGCTGCTTGCGGGTGGTGGCCCGCACCAGCATGAGGTTGGCCACATTGGCGCATGCAATCAGCAACACCAGAGCGGAAACCCACATCAGCAGGTGCAAGCCAGACTGATATTCGTCACGCAGCATCTGCACGCCGGCGCCGCCGGGCGAAAGGTGCAGGGTCTGCTTGGGCACTAGTGCCCGTTCCTCCGGCTGCAGCTTGCTTATCGGACTCAGAAGCCACTGCTGCAGTTCTACCTGCATATGGGCTTCGATACTCTTCACATCGGCGCCCGGCTTGATTCGGCCGATCACGTCCAGCCAGTCCGATAGCGGAATATCCAAAAGCCGGACCGTACTGTCGATAACCGGCTCTTGCGACAGTGGGATCCAGAATGCCGGCGTGTTCTGCAGGCGGTCGCCAAAGAAGCCGGGAGGAGTGATTCCCACCACGGTGAAGGGTTGGCCATTCAAAGTGAAACTCGCGCCCACGATGGACGGGTCCTGCCCGTATTTCTGTTGCCAGGTACGGTAGCTCATCACCAGGACCGGATCGGCTCCTTTGTGATCGTCCTGCATGTTGAGGACACGGCCTGCATAAGCGCCGATGCCGAACATCGCGAAATAATTTCCGGAGACGAATTCGCTGCGTTGCGGTTCGGCGGGCTGGTTGCTCCCGACGCGGCGCGCGCCAACCAGGTCACTGCCCGACTGGAAAGCGGCGAGTTCGAGAAAGCCAGGGGTGTTGTCGCGGAACATTTTGTACTTGTCGTAGGAAAAGAGCGACCAGCTATCCTGCAGGCCACCATTTACGCAGCAATTCTCGTTGTCTCCAATGCGATAGAGTTCACTCGGCTTGGCCACGGGCAGGGACTTCAACAGCACGGCATGCACCAGCGTGAAGATCGCCGTGGTCGCACCAATCCCCAGCGCCAGAGTCAGCACGGCCGTGGCTGTGAACCCGGGAGCGTGCGCGAACTGGCGCAGGGCGTAACGGGCGTCCTCCATCAGCGGCATGGGTTTTCCCCTTCGCGGACCTTCGCTTTGGACGCTCAGGTCTGGAATTTGTGAGCAAACGGTAGAATGTGAATCATGGCCTCAGACCAAAACTGGGGCCGAGAGGATCTGCTGCATGCGAATGTACATAAGCGATTAATACGTGCACATCGGAGAAACATCTAAATATAAGGGGAAGGGGTGATGTCATGGCGATGGCAAGGAATCGCTCCCACAAACACTTTCAACTGGATGCTGTGAAGATTAAGCGCGCTCAAAAGGCCTTACGAGCGAAAAGTGAAACTGAAACCATCGAACGCGCCTTGGATTTGGCGATCGCCGAACACGAGAGCAATCGATTGGCTCAGGATGGCAATGAGCGTTTCATCAAAAGTAGCATCGAAATCAAGGAGGTTTACGGAGTGCTGGAAGACTAGATGCAGCCGGCATTGTTCGACTCCTCCATTTACATTACGGCATTGCGCCGAGGAGACGATGCGGCTGTGTCTTTGCGCCGTTTGACTGCCGATAGGCCTCTTTGGCTCAGTGCCGTGGTGCTTGAAGAACTCTACGCCGGGGCAGCCGACCGGGATCGCAAAATCGTCGAGCGACTGGAGCGAGACTTTGAAACGGCGAAGCGAATCCTCGTACCGAATCTAACTGACTGGACGCAAACCGGCGTGGTGCGTGCTCGACTGGCAGCCAAGTACCACTATGAGAAGATCGGTCAGGGAAGGCTAACCAATGATGCTTTGATCGCGACGAGCACCGCGAGACTGGGTATTCAAGTGATCACCGCTAACGAACCTTACTTCCGCCGGCTTGCCGAGTTTCACCGCTTCCAATCGCAAGTAACCCTGCCCTGAAATGCTTTAGGCGTCAGAGATTCTGGCGCGTGTGATCCGTGACACCATGCACAGATTTCAGAATAGGAACGCTAGTTAAGGATATTCACTAAACTGGCGCGGCGACGCGGTAGGAATGGACGAGCAGTAATCTGGCCTTCAAATTTGCGCGCCCAGCGGCCCGGAATTCGTGCGTTGCACGAAGGACAGCAGCCTTCCGGCGTGAGGCGATATTCTTCCACAAAATAGCTGTGTCTCCGGACCACGGTTTCTCCGCACTGGTGGCAGTGAGTGTTTTCGAGGTCCGCCACCATTCCCGGCAGGTTCCCGGCGTACACGTACCGCAGACCCGCGGCCTTTCCGATCTCGGCCGCACGTAGCAGGTCTTCGGGACGCGTGTTGTCGGGGTCCTCCATTTTGTAGTCTTTGTGGAAGGCGGTAATGTGCCAGGGAATGTCGGGAGATACGCTCGCCAGGAAGTCCGTCAAACCATGAAGCTCGTCTTCCGAGTCATTGAATCCCGGAATCAGGAGGGTAACAATCTCCAGCCAAACCCCCATCTGGTGCAGGCGGCGGATGGTGTCGAGGATCGGCCCGATGCGTCCGCCAAGTTCGTGGTAATGGCGGTCGCTGAAGCTCTTAAGATCCACCTTGTAGAGATCGATCCACGGCCGCAGGTATTCGAGCACCTGCGGAGTACCGTTGCCGTTGGAGACGAACCCTGTAACCAGACCAGCGGCTCTGGCTTCTCTGAAAACAGCTACCGCCCACTCGCTGGTGATGAGAGGCTCGTTGTAGGTGCTGACCAGAACTTTTGCGCCCTGGCGTAGAGCATCCTTGACCAACGCATCCGGCGACGCCTCCAGTGGCGGAGACACGGCGTTGGGATCGCGCAGAGCCTGCGAAGTCACCCAGTTCTGGCAGTAGCCACAATGCAGGTCACAACCCAGCATTCCAAAGCTGTAGGCCAAGGCTCCTGGGTAGGCGTGAAAAAAGGGCTTCTTCTCGATGGGATCGCACTGGACGCCGCCGACGTAACCCCAGGGTACGTAGAGCGTTCCCCCTTGGTTGTAGCGAACTTTGCAGACCCCTGGCTGACCTTCGGGGATAGGGCAGCAATGGCCACATGCATAGCAACGGACGCGATTGCGGTCGAGTTTCTCGTACAGCTCACCCTCGCGAACCTGTTGGTTGACGATATCGCGGAGAGTAGCCACGCAGAACACCTCTCGCTATATTCTAAACCCGCAAATAACTCGGATTTCGCTATGGAGGACGGGCGTCCTCCACAATCGTTAAGCAGCGCTTACTGCACAGATAGGTGCTGCATCGCAGCTGGATGCTGGTGGGCCCACTGCTTTGCCTGCTGCTGCACAGCCAACATCTGACCATGGGTGAGATGGGAAGCGACAGCTGCCGCGCGATCTTTGCTGGCGGCATCTCCGTCGGCTTCAGCCACCAGCGACCAGAAATAGGCCTTGATCGGGTCCGGCGGCACACCGCGCCCCGCCCAAAAGTAGGTGCCCAACGTCGCCTGGGCCGCCACGTTGCCTTGTTCGGCGGCTTTGGTGAACCAGCGCGCCGCCTCGGCGTAGTCGATAGGTACTTCTTCCCCGGTGGCGTAGCGCGCGCCCATGGCAAACTGCGCTACGGAGTCCCCCTGCTCGGCCAGGCGGCGCAAGGACTCCATGCTATTGCCGGACGTGGAGCCAGTGATGGACAATGCGGAAACAGCTCTCGGCTGACCTGGCAAAGAATCTTGCGGCGAGAGCTGCACCTGAGAAGACAGCGGGATCGGAACGCCCGCACGCTTGTTGTCCCAGGGTCCTACTAACCACGCAATCACAAATAACACGGTAACGGCAGCGCTAATCAGAACAAGATTGCGGGACCGCGATAGTTGAGGCAGCGGAAGGGGAAGGTCTGCGGGAGTTTCGACGGGGAATTCATCGTCTACCGCCGGCGAGATTTTCTGCAAAAGATCGGCCTGTGGCAAACGCGCGCGCTCTAAAGCTGCGCAGACAATGTCTCCCAGACGCTGCAAGACGAATTCATCGCTCGGGCCAAATGTCGCCGGTTCAGGGGAAAAAACTTCAAGCAATCCGACGACAGAGGCTCCCTGGTGTAGGGGAACGGCCATCATGGAACGTATCCCCAACGCACGGGAGCTTTCACGATCCACCCGTGGATCTGTCTCGGAGTCGTCACAACGCTGTAAAGAACCGGTACGGACGCACTCGCCTGAGAAACCCACTCCAGCTTGCAACCGTGCACCCAGGGGCGGAGCATCGCTGCCGGCCGACGCGCGGCAGATCATATCCTGCGCTTCGGTCATGGCAATCGCGGCGCCGCTGGCTTGAGTAAAGGTCAGCGATCTTCGAGCTACCAGTTGCAACACTGCATCCAGGTCAGTTCCCAGTGATTCCACTTCCCGCTTGACTGCGGCGAGGCCGGAAAGAACCGCGGTGTAGTCCGAGTAGGCTGGGGCTGCGTATTCCTCGAACCCGGCGGCGGTGTGAACTTCCGCAGGCGCAGGAACTGGATCCTCGACCGCAGCTGCGTTCTCCACCACCGGTGCAACATTCTCCCAGCCCGCAATGGCATTGGCAAACATCCATTGCTTAAGCGTGGGAAGGAATTCATCGACCGTCTGAGGAAAACGGATGCCCGTGCGGCCGGAGGGCTCCGACCAGATCACATGGCCGGCAGTCTGGAGGAAAGCCCCGGTCTCCGGTAAGTCCAACGAGAAAGTCTCATCGTGGCCGACTTCCAGCGGCGAGTAGGCCTGGATCGCCATACCCGCTTCATTGATATCAACAATCTCGCAAAGGTCAAGCGGCTGAACCGCACTCGGGTTGACACACGCGTAGGCGGGAGTATGCAGTTTATGACGCACGCGCCGACGACGCTCGGAGTGCGGCGGCGGTTGCAAACCTCTGTCCGCTAGGCTGGTATCGAGGGGCTGCATACTGCACGTTGGCCTATATTACCCCACTCGAAGGCAGACAGGTACTCTGAGAAGGGCTACCGAAGGAATCAGGCGGACTGGCGGTGGCCGGGTCGAAGACTCGACAGACGGGAAATAGCCGCGACCATCATGCTCGAGAGTAGCTGCATGGTGGCGACGTCGCTGCTGTCAAAGGCATAGGGAGCCGCGGAAAGAACCTCAAATACACCCAGCGTCCTGCGGAAATGCCGCAATGGAGCCGCCAGGATGGAACGTACCCCAAGCCGCCGGCAACTAGCCAAGTCGACCAGGGGATTTCTCTCCGCGTCATGGCAAAGCACAACTTCCCCGGTGCGAACACAGTCCGCAGAAATGCCTGAGTCGGTCTGCAGGCGAACTCCCAAGTCGGGCGCGGTGCGGCCAGTGCGGGCGCGGCACACGATCTCGTCTCCATGGCGAAGAGCGATCGCGGCACCTGTCGCACCGGTCAGGGCCTGGGCGCGCTCGGCAATCACGCTGATGGCGGGTTCCAGATCGATTTCCCCAGCATGGATCTCGCGATCGCCGTGCGGCGGTCGAACCAGGGTAGGAACCGGGGATCCACCCATGACCCGAGCATGGTTACGCGAAGGTGCGAGCACGGCAAAGGATGCGGGTACACGATTCTCAGAACTCGAGGATGGAACAGTACGAAGCAGTTCCCGCACCAGACGGTCCAGCTCGGCGTCTGCAATAACGTGGGCGGTTTGCTGGCCGATCATGGATCCGCCTAGGACTCGGGAAAGACTTAGGACCGCCTGACTGCCGCAGGCCAGACAGTTGGGGGTGTTGTTCTTACTGATTAACTCACAGGCCACGCAAAATACCGCGGTTTGCAGGTTGACAAAGTGTATGTCTTGTCCCGTGAGCTTCTCAGCCATCGTTCGGACAACCCTCCCGGATTCTCAGCGAAAAGAGAAAGTAAATGGCAACTCCAGGAGCAGAAAGTGGCAGAGCTGGTTCGGCCTGTGGATAACGCGAGATATTACGAAGAGGGGATTACCGAAGAGTGAAAAATGCCTGGGCACCGCAAGCGGACCTGTCTGGTTGAAGACGAACCAGGCGTGAACTTACTGCGAGACAGAACTCGCGACTTGCGAGAACACGTTATTGGCATTCGCACCGATCAATCGGATTGTACCTACCACGATGACGAGGACCACGGCCAACATCACCGCGTACTCAGCGATATCCTGGCCACTTTCCTCGCACCACAGCTGGTGTAAGAACCTCAACACAGCTTTGCCTCCTCACGGACAAAACCGACGACCCTGGGAACCACCCGCTTGGGCTGACACCAATCGCCGAACTTCATTCGGCAATGATTCAGTTGACATATGCTAGGTCGCCCATCTACCACGGACAATAGCCCGAATGGGGTTGTCCATGGCACGAAAGTGGCATTTCAAGAAATGGGTTTGAGGGGCAGTGATTGATTCACGGCAAACAGGGCCAGCTCCAAACGCGTGGAAACCCCCAGCTTGTCAAAGATGTTGCTGAGGTGGTGCTTCACCGTGTCCTCGCTGATCTTGAAGTATTCCGCAATCTCCTTGTTGGAGTAGCCGGCAACCACCGCCGAAACGATCTCGAGCTCACGCGGCGTGAGTCCGAACTTTTTCTGCCGGGCTTCTTCTCCCGAGGACTGGACTAGAGTTCTCAGGTATTGCACCAGGTTGGAAACGCTCTCGCGTCCTACCCAGTACTCTCCGGACATGACGGTGTGGATACTTTTCAGAAGGAGCTGCGTGGCCGAGTCCTTCAATACCACGCCGCGAGCTCCCAATTGCAAAGCTTCCACAATCTGATTCTTCTCTGCAGCTGCGGTGAGAAGGATGACGCGGACACCATTCGACCCGGAGGCGGTACTCATCTCGCGCAAAGCTTCCAGCCCCGGATGGCGCGGCATGGCAAGGTCGAGCAGCAGGATATCGGGCTTGAGCTGGCGGGAGAGTTTGACCGCCTCGGCGCCGTCGCAAGCTTCCCCCACTACTTTCAGATCCGGCTCCGTCTCCAGAAGCCGGCGCAGGCCATCGCGGAAGATGGGATGGTCATCGGCGATCACAATGCGAATCGGTTGCAATCTTCTATTCTCCATCGATGTTATCCGTGAATTACGCCTTGCCGTTGCGGGACCGTGATCTCCAATCGTGAACCCCGGCCAGGACTCGATTCTATCGTGAGTTCGCCGTCGATGACACGGACACGCTCTTTGATGACCAGGGGCCCCTTGCCGATACTATCAAGTTCATTTTGCGACAGCCGTCCGGAAAACGAGAATCCCCGGCCATCATCCTCGATTTCCATTCTCCAGTTGCCGTTCTTCGCACTCATGCGCACTAGCACCTGCCGCGCCTGGCTGTGCTTGCGTACATTGACCAGGGCCTCTTGCACAATGCGAGCCAGTTCACGGCACACTGGCTGAGGCATATCCAGTTCCCCGAGGTCGGAAAAGAATCGCGCCGAGATGCCGGTTTCGCGCTGAAACCGTTCGACCGTATCGTTCATGAGTCCCAGGAGCTTCTTGGCATCCACATCCAGGGTTTTCATCTGCTGCATCAGTTCGCGCAGCTTGAGGACTTCCTCGCGCAGCAAGCCCTGGATCCGGCCCAATTCCGTGGTGACCAGATCGGGTTTGTTGACGGCCTGACGGCGCAGCACGTCAACCTGCATTTCCACCGCGATCAAGGACTGCACCGCGCCATCATGCAATTCCCGGGCGAAGCGTGCCCTTTCGACAGCTCCGGCCCGCAATCGCAAACGCCGCAACAACAGCACGTTGTATACTGCGGGACCCACTTGCCGTACCAGTTCCTGCAGGAAGTGCAGTTCCTCTTCAATTTCGCCCGCCAGAGTGGGATCAAGGAGAAAGAGCCGTCCGCGCCATTCCTGCCCGAATTCAAACGATACCATCATGGCGCTGTGAAACTCGTACTTTTCCGGCAGGCGGCCCAGGAGGTCGGAATTGACATCGGCAATCGGCGTTCCGCCCTCATCCAGCGCCGAGAGTAAAAACTTACCGTCCGTTCCCTGGTCGTTGCGCTCCGCATAGCATGCGGACGCAGGTGTGTCATGCAAGTAAGTATCTCGGTCCGTGGCCAGAGGTTCGAGCCAGCGAAAGGATTTCCCCGTCGCCGAGACGTTCAGCTCACTGACGAATATCCGGTAGCTCTTGACTTCCTGGGAAACCAGCAGGAGATGTTTGGCTCCGTAAAGTGAGACCAGTTCTTCGGCGATCGCCTGCAAAGTCCCGCTAACCCCGGCTTCGACTCGAGCTCTGCCGATCGTGCGGGCGATCACCACCTTCTCGGCCCGAAGCTGCTTCTGTTGTTCGGCCAAGTACCCGAGCAGGAAACCCAGCACGACCAGGTAAACCGAGCGCATGAGAAGTCCCCGGGGCTCGAAGAAAGTGGCGTCCACTGGCAATGGCGGCAAATTGTGGCGCCGAAGAAAACCCTCGATCGCGGAGATGAGGCCCCAATGAAAGCTGAGACTCTCCAGCCACAGCAAGGAAACGGCGGCGACCGCCGTACCGACTGTCTCGAACAAGCCCCAGCGGTAGGCAGCGGCCGCGAGAACAAAAACAAAGAAGAGAAAGAACGGGTTGCTTACTCCCACGGCAAA
Source organism: Terriglobales bacterium (assembly GCA_049582765.1). Classification (GTDB taxonomy): domain Bacteria; phylum Acidobacteriota; class Terriglobia; order Terriglobales; family Acidobacteriaceae; genus JBAUUQ01. Next base: position 123,796 of record JBAUUQ010000034.1, on the reverse strand, counting down.
GATGGAAATCACGGCCGGCCATACCACGTCAGCGCCATGAACCAGCAGACGGAAGGACGCGGTCGATTGTTGCCGGCGCCGCAGGAAAATGATGATATTCACACCCTGAGCGATATAGAAGGCAAGCAATCCATAGGCCCAGATCGAATAGCGGATCTCGCCGGGATCCATCCAGATGGCGACCAGAGCGGCAACCGCCAGAGAAACCCGGGCAGAGGCCAGCCAGCGCTCGGTGCGGCGAACTTCGCCGGAGCTCATGGGTGCCCGAAGTCTCCAAAGAAAACGATCTCGAACCGCTAGGATTCGCAACGGACTACTTCCTGACCATCAGAGTGGTGCCACGGATATTATGCGCTGCATGGCTCAAGAACGAGCAAAACATAAGCTTACAACGTATTGCCACATACGGTGAATTCATCCGTGGAAGATTTGGTTACATCTTGAATGCCTCACGTGCTCCACCTGAGAATGGACTAGGAAACCGCCAGTTCCACGGTGTGTTTCAACTGGCCGCAGGCGGCGTAGATGTCCCGGCCGCGCGGCCGGCGGACGTACGCCGGGACGCCGGCATCGATAAGGACTTTTTGGAATTGCAGCACGCGGTCTTCCCCCGGAGTTTGGAATGCGATTCCGGGCCCGGGATTCCACGCAATCAGGTTCACCTTGGCGCGTATCCCGCGAATCAGTTCCACCAGTTCACGGGCGTTCTGGAGCGAGTCATTGACACTATCCAGGAGAACATATTCAAAGGTCAATCGTTCCCGGGTCCTGAGCGGAAATGCCCGCGCCGCCGAAATCAGCGTTTGCAGATTCCACTTGCGATTGATCGGCATCAGTCGGCTGCGCAATTCATCATTCGGGGCATTGAGCGAAATGGCCAGTTTAGGCCGCACGGATTCAGCACCCAAATCCGGAATGCGGGGTACAATCCCTGCCGTGGAAACTGTCATTCGCGATTCCGGGATACCCACTCCCTCGACGAGCAGACGGCAGGCCTTGATGAAGTTCTCGTAATTCAAGAACGGTTCCCCCATCCCCATGAACACAATGTTTACGCGATCACGCGGTGGGAAAACATGCTGATCATTGAGCACGGCGCAGATCTGGCCAACAATCTCCCCGGCCGTCAGATTACGCTTTACTCCTAGCAACGCAGTCAAGCAGAACTGGCAATCCACGGCGCAGCCGACCTGGCTCGACACGCAAATCGTGGCGCGATTCCAGGAGCGCCCAGCTTCCTGACCCAAATCGCTGTCGGTATCGCTGCCGTCCCCGGCCTCGCCGCCATCCCCCTCTGGCATCCACACGGTTTCGACACTCTGGCCGTCGGGGAATTCCACCAGGTACCGCACCGTCCCGTCGGCCGAAACAAACTTCTTTTCGATCCCGGGAAACCCCACAGAGAAGCCCGTCTGTAGCAGGTCATCCCGGAAGGCTTGGGGCAGAGTTGAGATCTGTTCCGTGGACTGGATCCTGCGACCGTAGATGGCTTCGAAGATCTGCTGTGCTCGATACGAAGGCTGGCCACTTTCCTCCGCGACATGCATAAGCTCTTGAAGACTAAGGCCCAACAACGTTTTTGTGGGAGGTCCGCTCATGCATCTAACCCAAGGTTGGGTCCGGAATCTCGATTGTAGCGGATGCTTGGAGGTCCGAAAACCGCTCCAAATGGCCGAAAAACGGACGCATGTCCGCTAAACGACTGATGGCAAAGCAGTAACCATCGTTTACCGGAGCATCGTTCGGATGTGTAACAATGTGGGTAGCGGCACGATTTCCATTCTGTCTTAATGGGCCCGGAAACGAACCATGGTTGAAGAAGTACGCAACATCCAGCGCGAGGTTTTGCCCAACGGGCTCACTGTCATTACGGAACAGATGCAGCACATTCGTTCGGTTTCGATCGGCATCTGGGTGAAGACGGGATCGCGCGACGAGGATCCGCAGTGGAACGGCATCTCTCACTTTGTCGAGCACATGGTCTTCAAGGGGACCGAACATCGCAGCGCCGAGGACATCGCCCGCCAGGTGGACTCGATCGGCGGGAACATGGACGCCTTCACCGCCAAGGAGTGTATTTGCTTCAACATAAAAGTACTGGATGAGCACCTCCCGGTCGCCATGGATGTTTTGAGTGATCTGGTGCTTCATCCCGTGTTTGCTGTACCCGACATCAGCCGGGAGCGTGGTGTGATCCTGGAAGAAATCAAAATGGATGAGGACAGTCCCGATTACCTCGTCCACGAAATCTTCACGCAGAGTTTCTGGAAAGATCACCCTCTGGGGAAACCCATCCTGGGAACCAAGGATACGGTGAAACGCTTCGAGCGGGACCCGGTGTTGGGCTTCTACGCGCAGCGCTTTGCCCCCGGGAACCTGATCATTTCAGCCGCCGGCAACCTGCAGCATGCAGAATTCGTGGAGCTCGTGGCCAAACACTTCCAGCAGATGCAGCCGATCAAGAACGGCTTCCACAGCCCGCAGCCCACGGTAGTACCCCGCATCGTCCTGCGCAACAAGAAGTCGCTCGAACAGGTGCAGATTTGCGTGGGTGTGCCTTCACATCCCATCGCTCACGAGAGACGGCACGCTTCGTACATCCTGAACACTCTGCTGGGCGGAGGGATGAGCTCGCGATTGTTCCAGAATATCCGCGAGAGGCAGGGACTGGCGTATGCCATCTACAGCGATCTGAACCCGTATCGTGACACCGGCTGCCTTTCGGTCTATGCCGGAACTTCACGGGAATCGGCGAGCAAGGTTGTGCAGTGCATCGTTTCCGAGTTCCACAAACTGAAAGTGGAACCGGTTCCGCAGGAAGAACTTCGCCGTTCCAAGGACCAGTTGAAAGGCAGCCTGATGTTGTCGCTGGAATCTTCGACCGCGCGCATGTCCAACCTGGCCCGGCAGGAAATGTATTTTGACCACTTCTACAGCATGGATGAACTGTTGGAGAAGATTGAAGGGGTCAGCGTAGAGGAACTACAGCAACTGGCGAATGAGTTTTTCCATACCGACTCCATTGCGGTTACGGTTCTCGGCAACCTCAATGGATTGAAGCTCACTCGCGAACAACTTGCCTGCTGACTTCACGTGCGGCCAGGGTTAGAGATGCGAGTGCGGGCTGGGCCATCACCCGGCTTCTGTCTTACTTCACCGTTCCGCAGTCCGACCCGATCCACTTAGAGGTGAAACTGTTATTGATATTCATGGTATGCCCGCCACCGGCGGCAACCATTTCCAGCGTGCCCTTGGTCTCATCGGAACCTAACGCTTCCACCTTAAGCGTGCCGGTCGACTTCATGCCTTGCTCTGCACAGTCCAGCTTCAGCACCAGCTTGTGGCTAGTCGAGCTCACGACGGTGCTGGTGCACTCCTGCTTATCGTTAAAGGCGTCCTTGGTCAGTTTTTCTTTGGTGAGGCAGCTTTTATGGCTCCCGGACATCGGCCCTTTCCCGGCTCTGGCATTCATCGCTGCTTCGAGCCGGGCACGCTGTTCCGGAGTCAGATTGGCCATGGCCTCCGGAGGCATGGGCATCTGGCCGCTCATTTGGTTCGTCCAGGTCGTCTCCCACAGGCCAAGCTTCACATCCAGCGGTGTGATCTTATCGGCGGCCCAAAGGAAAGACGATGACACAACCACAAGTCCGCACAGAATACTGGTTCTCATGAGAGTCTCCGTTAAGCTGGTTTATCGCCGCCTCTGCTATGGCGGGGAATTGCAACTGCCAAGGATGGCACAGGAAAATCCCGCTGTAAATGTGTTTGTGAGTCCGCATCGCCGCCAGCGTCACGCAACTGGTGTGGTCCTGGGAGCGATCTCGGGCCTCTGACGCGCTTCAGCAAGCTCGCTCTCTCGAACGGTAATCAGGAGACCTAAGGCATCACGATGCCAAAGTCCAAGGACCCTATTCATTTCCGCCAGCTATGGGTAGAATAATCCGCCGTAGCAATGGGAACCACTCCACGGTTCCAAAACAGAAGTAACGGGTGACTGTGAATACAGTCAATTGCTGCCCCCCGAAAACACGAGAGGCTTAGTCCAGTCGTAGCAGAACCATCGATTCCGCTTTGGAGGTGAAGTAGTGATGCGCAGGAACCTGTTCTCAGTGTTTGTGATCGAATTATTGGCGCTTGCGCTTCTGGCTGTAACCGCTAACGCGCAGAACATCAGCACAATTGCCGGTGGTGGACCTCCCAACAGCCTGACGGCGACTACGGTACCGATCGGTACTCCCTGGGGTGTGGTGCAAAACACGGCGACAGGCGACATCTACATTTCCGATAGCCTTTCCAATCGAGTCTTCAAGCTCTCCAGCGGCAAGCTCAGCGTTGTGGCGGGCAATTCCGTAAATAATTACTCGGGGGATGGTGGCTTAGCAGTGAACGCTTCGTTGAGCACCCCTCAAGGCATCGCTCTGGACGCAAACGGAAACCTGTACATCGCGGATTCAGGCAACCATGTGATTCGCGTGGTCAACACGCAGTCGAGCGGTGATCTCATCCTGTTTCAGGGCACCGCTTTCCAAATCACGGTACCGCCTGGAGATATCGCCACTGTTGCCGGAGATGGAACCAAGTGCACCACCGCGCCTTCATGCGGCGATGGCACCAGGGCAAGCACCGCTTCTCTCACTGCCCCTGCCGGTGTTTTTGTAGACGGCTCGGGAGACATTTTCATCGCTGATACGGGCGATAACGTGATCCGCGAGGTAAGCGCCACCGGGGGAAACACGGGCAAAATTCAGCTCGTCGCGGGAAATTATACGGCTTGTGCCACAGCTCCCTGCGGCGACGGCAATGCAGCCACTAGCGCACAGCTCAGTTCCCCGGCCGGTCTCTATCTCGATAGCACGGACAACATTTACATTGCCGACACCGGTGACTCGGTTGTCCGCGTCGTAAATCTATCCGGAAGCACGAACTCTTTCTTTGGCGTACCCATTAACAACACGTTCATCGAGACAGTTGCTGGTACGCTTCTGACCCCGTGCACTACGGGCCCGACTACATCATGCGGTGATGGCGCACCTTCCGCCATAGGCACGGGCGTGGAGCTTAACGTGCCCGTTGACGTGTTCCTAGACGGCGGTGGGAACCTGTGGATCGCAGACAGCGGTGACTCGGCCGTCAGGAAAGTTACCACCGCTGGTGCGATTAGCGTCGCGGCGGGAAACTACACGTCCGGTTTTTCTACAGGGTCGGTGACGGCAATCGGCCCGACGCTCAATGAACCGGTCGGACTCTGGATGGCCACCTCGGGCGATCTCCTTATTACGGATGCCGCGAACGATGTCATGAGAGCTGTAAGCGGGGGAAACATTTCCACGATTGCCGGGATAGGCTTGAACCACAGCTATTACGGCGATGGCGGTTTGGCCACGAACGCCGAAGTTCGTGCGCAGGGCTTGGCTTTGGACAGTGCCGGCAACCTCTTGGTTGCCGACGCAGGAAACAACGCTGTCCGCAAAATCGACAGTAAGGGCAATATCTCAAACGTGGTCGGTAACGGAACACCATGCCCGGTCATTGGAACCTGCGGCGACAAGGGCCCGGTCGGGTCAGCCACGCTCGCCTTTCCCTCGGCTGTCGCCTTGGACAAATCTGGGAACATTTATATTGCGGATACTCAGGACAACGCAATTCGTGTGGTTAATACTCAGAGCGACACCATCTCGTTCTTCCCGCAAACGAAAACCACTCTGTTCATTCAGCCCGGCGACATCGCCACGGTGGCCGGCACTGTCAATTCTCCATGCCACAAGCTGCCTTGTGGCGGCGGTGACAACGGGCCCGCCACCCTGGCGCTGCTTGGCAATCCTTCCGGTGTGGCTCTCGACAAGTCCGGAAATATCTACATTGCGGATACCGGCGACAACGCCATTCGAGTCGTGAACACGCAGACCACAGCGATCACTTTGGCGGGAGTGACCATCGCTGCCGGCAACATTGCCACTATTGCGGGAGACAAAACCTACGCGGCCTGTGTGCCTCCCGCGACGTGCGGCGACGGTGCCGCCGCCTCGCAGTCGCAGCTGAACAGCCCCACTGCAGTTTCTGTGGACGCTGCGGGAATCGTTTATATCGCCGATAGTGGCGACAACCGTATCCGAGCCGTAAACCCCCAAGCCAGCGGCTCCATCACAGTGGCGGGAGTCAGTATTGCAGCCGGAGATATCGACGCGCTGGCTGGCGACGGTAATGCAGGCTACCAGGGCGATGGGTTCGGCGCCACCGACGCCAGGTTCAACCGGCCCGACAGTTTCTTTGTTGATGTTGCGGGTAATATCTTTATTTCAGACACTTTCAACTCCGTCGTCCGCGAAGTCAACAGCTTCGGCAACACGCAGACGGTTGTGGGAGACGGCGACTTCGGATTTTCGGGTGACGGTGGCCCCGCGATCGCAGCCCAACTCGCTCTTCCACAGGGCCTGGTCGTAGACGCCTCCGGCAACCTGTTGATCGCCGATCTGGGCGCCTGGCGAATTCGTAAAGTAACTGCGCTGGAGTCAGGCCCGACGGCATCTCTGTCAGCAGCCAGCCTGACTTTTGCCAGCGAGACCGTTGGCACCGCCAGCAGCTCGCAGACGATCACCATCACCAACCACGGGACTTCAGCGTTGACAGTGGCGAGCGTCGCCATTTCGGGGGCCGACGCCGGTGACTTCGCCGAGACGAATACCTGCACATCGGTTGCGGCGGGCGGCAACTGCGCTATCAAGGTCACCTTCACGCCCACCGCCAGTGGTACGCGGAACGGGACGATCACGGTCACCGACAATGCGGGCGGAGTGGCCAATAGCAAGCAGGTGGTCAGCCTCACCGGGACGGGAGCGACTTTCACGCTTCCCTCCACCGGCACGCTCTCACCGGCGTCTGTCGCGGCGGGTGCATCGGCGACTTCCACCATCACCGTAACCTCAACGAATGGATTCAGCGCGGCGGTTGCATTCACATGTTCGGTATCGCCGGCTACTTCCTCGGCGGCTCCGACATGCTCGCTCAGTCCCGCTTCGGTGACACCGGCGGCCGGTAAGTCAGCCTCGACTACGTTGACCGTCAGCACCACAGCAGCCAGCAGCGCCGCCCTTACCGCTCCTGCTCTCCGGCATGAATCGCGCCCGCTCTATGCCCTGTGGATGCCGATTTCCGGGCTGGCGCTGGCGGGGATGGGAGTGGCGTCGGAACGGTCACGCAGAAAGAAGCTGCTCGGATTGTTGCTGGTTCTGATGCTCATCGCCGGTTTTGCCTTCCAGCTAGCGTGCGGAGGCGGCGGGGGTGGAGGAGGTGGCGGTGGTGGCGGCTCTGGAACCCCGGCAGGGCCCTACACCGTCACGGTGAGTGCCACCTCAGGTTCGATCACGCAAACCTCGAACCTGAATCTGACGGTGCAGTAAATGTAGGCGCGGGCGTCCTCGCCCGTGCCGACGAAAGACGGATTGACTCTTTTGCGCACCGCAGCACGAGCGGGGACGCTCGCGCCTACACAGCCAAAAGAGTGGCTTTGCCCCGGGTTTCGAGGCATACTAGGGCAACGAACTTGCCCCCCCGGGCCGGGAAGTTGGTCGGCGCGCATGGCCTCAAAAGAGAGCAATTTGGAGAACCGAACTGCCTCCGCTATGCCTGAGCTGGAGCTGAAGCAGCGTCGCCGTATGCTGGCGGCGCTGGCGGTTCTTCTGACAGCGCTGATTGTGGTGATCATCAGGGATCGCCAATTCTGGTTCCCGCCCAGCCCGGAACCGGTGGCCATCGAACAGACACCCGCTCCGGCGTCTCCGGTTACGGTGCCGCAAACCGAGACCGCACCTCCGGCCGCAACTCCGCTTAAGGCCAGTCCGTCCAAGACGCGACGTGGACACGGCAAACACTCGCCAGCCAGCACTGCGCAGGCCGCTCCAGACAGTCGCACCGCAGTCCCTCCGATAGTCTCAACCACCACCCGCGCGGTGCTGCCTCCGCTTGACATCGAGGTGGTGGCCGGCAACCAGCATCGCACCCTAAACCCCCGAAGTAATTCGGTGAAAGTCGACATGCAGCCCAGCGCTCCGGCTGATGCCGGCTCCGCAGCCTCGACGCCGGTTCCGGAAGCCTCCCAATCCACTGCCCAGGTGAGTATGTCCGCACCCACCGCGGAAAGGGTTTCCCGAAGTGTGAGTCCCAACTACCCTCTGCTAGCCAAGCAAATGAAAGTCCAGGGTGCGGTGGTACTGCAGGCACTGATCGACAAAGCCGGGAAGATCGAGGACCTGCACGTGATCAGCGGCCCCGCCATTCTTTCCGCGGCAGCCCAGGAGGCGGTGAAACAGTGGCATTTCAAGCCCTATTACCAGGGAGGTCTGCCGGTTGAGACGGAAGCGCGCATTACGGTGAATTTCACCATCTCGACCTATTGATTTTTCCTGCCGGAGAATGCGGGAGAGCGCGGGCCTGGGAGTAGGAACCAACCGCGGAGTCTACCAAATAAACAGGCGTCCGGACTCTTTCGAGTCACTGGACGCCCGGGCAGCCCTCCCCCAGAACTGCTCGTCAATGACGTTAATTCCTCTTTGGTTTTTCGGGAATAGCCCAACCGTGCCAGCCTGCCCCCCAAAAGTGCTATCAGCGTATCAGCGTATCAGCGCCCCGGCTGTCGTTTTGACGCGCAGACCATAATCTTAGCCGCTGCTACCGCTTTTGCCTGCGCGTTAAAGACGCCGCTGGTTGGAGTTCGACGCGCCCGTTCGATCAACCGGGGTCTGAAGTTCTTTGGCTTCCCGCCGATGAAAATCCTGTGACGTTTTTCAAGCCTCACCATGTCTGAGATTGGCGATCCCGAGGTTTACCGCGCCGTCCTGGACAGCCTCGCGGTCGGTGTGTACATGGTCGATCGCAGCGGGAAAATTCTGTTTTGGAACCAGGGCGCGGAGGAGATTACAGGTCATCTGAAGCACGAAGTGATCGGGCATACGCGCAGCGACAACATCCTGGCACAGTGCAATGAACGTAATTGCTCGGTGTGCGGCGAGACCTGCCCGTTCGCTGATGTGCGGAGAGATGGCAAGACGCGAGAGCTCCGGTTGTCGCTGCACCATAAGCTGGGTTACTGCGTCCCCGTTATGTTCAGGATCTCCGCCATCCGCAACTCGCGCGGTTCGATTCTCTACGTCGCCGGCAGCTTTGACGAAAAGCGGCGCACTCTCGAGGACCAACGAGGCCCACGACCTCCCATCCCCGACGGCTGTTTGGACGAAAGCGGGGTGGGCAAACCGCGGATTCATTCAGTTCCACCTGCGGGAGGGTCTGGCCTTGCTGGCCGAATACCAGATTCCTTTCAGCGTCCTGTGCCTGGAGCTTGAGCGTTTTGACCAGCTGCGAACGACGCATGGCCAGGAGGCGGCTGAAGCCGTGGTGCGGGCAGTGGCGGAAACTCTCCGTAGTAGCCTTCGTCCCGACGACTTCGTCGGACGCTGGGCCGAGGATCAATTGATGGCGATTTTGTCGAATTGTGGCAGCCCGGGTGCCGAAAACGCAGCAGAACGCATTCATCGCATGGTGGCTAACGCCGGCATTGACTGGTGGGGCGACCACCTGAAACCTGCAACTCTTATGGGATGGGCAACGGCCCAACCTGGAGACACCTCTCAGTCGCTGACAGAGAGAGCTCAGCCTCTCTACAAAACACAGCCCAAGAATGCAGCGGCGGCTGCCGGAACTGGTTCATCAGGAACCGGCTCTTCGGGGAGCTGAGCCGACTATGTTTGCCATCATCGGCATTGTGGTGGTGTTTGGCGCCGTGCTCGGCGGCTATTTGATGGAGCACGGGAACGTGAAAGTTCTTCTCCAACCCGCCGAGCTCCTCATCATTGGAGGCGCGGCGGCCGGCACCATTCTCATCGCCAATCCCCTGCACATTCTGAAGCAAATCGCGGGAGGCGTCGTCGGCGTCTTCGGAGGATCGAAGTTCACCAAACAGCGCTACCTGGAAACCCTAAAGATGAGCTACGACCTGCTGAACAAAGCCCGGCGCGAAGGCTTGATGTCGCTGGAAAATGACGTGGAAGCCCCCGACAAAAGTCCGGCCTTCACCAAGTATCCGCATTTTCTCAAAGACCACCACATCCGGGACTACTTCTGCGACACCATGCGGATGGCGGTGAGCGGAGTCGAAGCCTTCGAGCTCGATCAGCTTCTGGATCTCGACCTGGAAGTGCATCACCATGAAGCCGGCCAGCCTATCGCTTCGCTAAGCACTGCCGCGGATTCTTTGCCGGGGCTCGGGATTGTGGCGGCGGTACTCGGCGTCGTCATTACCATGGGGGCCCTGGGCGGGCCTCCGGAGGAGATCGGACACAAGGTTGCCGCTGCCCTGGTGGGCACGTTCCTGGGGATTTTGCTTTGTTACGGCCTGGTGGGGCCGCTTGCCGCCAACATGGCGAAGCTGGCCGACGATGAGCGAGCCTATCTTTACGTGCTGCGGGTAGTAATGATTTCGTTCCTGAAAGGCACCGCCCCCATCATGGCGGTGGAATTCGCGCGCCGTGCAATTCCCGGTCACGTGCGCCCTTCATTCCAGGAAGCAGAAGCCATCTGCCGCAGCGGCGCTGCCTTCGGCGACGCCGCTGCGCCTGCGGAATCCGCCGCTGCCGCTTCCGCCTGATCGAGAGGACAGATGAGCCAAAACCGTCCTGTCATCATCATCAAGAAGAAAGTCGGGCACGGCGGACACCACGGCGGCGCCTGGAAGGTCGCCTATGCTGATTTCGTCACTGCCATGATGGCGTTATTCATCGTGCTCTGGCTGCTCAACAGCAGCAAGAAAATCCAGGAGGCAGTGGGCGGATACTTTCGCGACCCTTCCGGAACTTCCAAAAACGCGGGCACGGACATCAGTGGAGCCAGCGAAAGCTTTTCCCTCACCAAGGACGACATGCCAAAACTCAAGGAGGAAATTGAGCAGCGCATCCACCGGATGAACAATTTCGAGAAACTCAAGGACCAGATCGAGATGACGGTCACCCCCGAGGGTTTGCGAATTGAAATGCTCGAAACCAAAAGCGGGACGTTCTTCAATCTCGGGAGCGTTGGGCCCAACGACAACGGCAAAGAATTGCTCACTTTACTGGCGCAGGAGTTGGGGAAACTGCCCAACCACATCTCGATTGAGGGGCACACCGACGCCAAGCCTTATGTGGGCCACAAGGAATACAGCAATTGGGAGCTCTCCACCGACCGCGCCAATGCCGCCCGCCGTCTCATGCAAGACGACGGCTTGCGCGGTAACCAGATCTCGCAGGTGCGCGGATACGCCGATCAAATGTTACGCAAGCCGTATGACCCGCTCGATCCCTCCAACCGGCGTATCTCAGTGATCGTCCAATACCTGGAGAAAAAGCCTCAAGATGCATCCCTGGCGACAGTGGAGGGCGTCCAGACATCGCCTTCAGTTCCGAAAGCTTCCCCACCGGAATAACCGGAACCTCCGGGAGCAGTTCTACTTCAGAACTGGAAACCGCCCGCTTTCCCGACGCAAGCAAACCTCCGGACTCTTCCGCGTTACAATATGGGGTTTCATCGTTCGAACAAAATCTGACGCAAGGAATACAACTTCGTGATTATTGGTGTGCCCAAGGAAACTTACCCGGGAGAGCGGCGGGTCGCGCTGGTCCCCATGGTGGTCCCGAACTTGATGAAGGCGGGATTCACAGTGCTGGTTGAATCGGGTGCGGGTGCGGAGGCCGGTTATCCCGATTCCTTCTATGTCGAGAAGGGCGCCAAGATTGCTCCGGACCGAAGCAGCGTGTTTCGTGATGCCGAGATTGTGGCGCAGGTGCTGTGTTACGGCTCAAACGATCTCACCGGAAAGACTGATCTTCCCCTGATGCGGCGCGGGCAAGTTCTGATCGGATTTCTACGGCCCCTGGGGTCGGTGGAGATTTTGCAGGAGATTGCCGGGACCGGGATCACATCTTTCTCGGTCGAACTCATGCCGCGAACTACCCGGGCCCAGAGCATGGACGCGCTCTCCTCCATGGGCACGATTTGCGGTTACAAGGCGGTTCTCATCGCGGCGGACACGCTTCCCCGCATCTTCCCCATGCTCACCACCGCAGCCGGCACGGTCACGCCGGCGCGCATTCTGGTGATCGGAGCCGGCGTCGCCGGCTTGCAGGCCATCGCTACGGCGCGGCGTCTGGGAGCGGTTGTCTCCGCTTATGACATGCGGCCCGCTTCTAAGGAACAGGTGCAAAGTCTGGGCGGACGCTTCGTCGAACTTCCGATCGAGGCCAAGGATGCGCAGGACGCGCGCGGCTACGGCACGGCACAAGATGAGAGCTTTTACGCCAAACAACGCGAGCTGTTGGGACGGGTGATCGCGGAGAGCGATGTCGTCATCACCACTGCCGTGGTACCCGGCAAGAAAGCGCCGGTTCTGATTACGACAGAGATGGTGAAAGCCATGGCTCCGGGTTCGGTGATCTTCGATCTGGCGGCCGAACGCGGCGGGAACTGCGAACTGTCGCGTGCCGGCCAAACGGTGGTGGAATACGGAGTCACTATACTCGGCACGATCAATATCGCTTCCAAAGTTCCCTACCACGCCAGCCAGATGTATGCCCGCAACCTCACGGCTTTCCTGCTGAACCTGGTGAAGGATGGCAAAGTCCGGCCGGACACGGAAGACGAGATTATCCACGAGACCCTGCTGACCCGTGGGGGCGAGATCGTGAATGCGCGCACCCGGGAGTTTTTCAAGCTTCCCGAGCTGGTGGCGTCGAAATGAACCCCGTTTGTTGTTATCCCAAGAGAAGCGAGGGACCTCTAGTTTCCTGGAGTTCGAGAGAAACTGCAGATCCCTCGTCGCTCTCGCTCCTCGGGACAAACAATAAGGTAAAGTTCGAACTGAATCTGTAGGAGGAAGAATGAATTCGGCACTGATCGACGGGCTATTTGTTTTCATGCTGGCGGGCTTCATCGGGTTTGAAGTCATCAAGCGAGTCTCGCCTTTGCTGCACACTCCGCTGATGTCGCTGACCAACGCGCTCGACGCCATCGCGGTGGTGGGAGCGATTGTTCTGGTGGGTGAGCACAAGAGCCAGCTTTCTTTCGTACTCGGCGTTCTTGCCGTGATCGCCGCTACCAGTAACGTGGTGGGCGGATTCCTCATCACTGACCGCATGCTGAAGATGTTCAAAAGCAGCCGTCCGACAAAACCATGACCGACCTTGCCGGCAATCAACAGATCATCGAGATCATCTATCTCGTCGCCAGCGTTCTCTTTATTCTTTCGCTGAAGTGGCTGAGCGCGCCCTCGACCGCCCGTCACGGCGTGCTGGCTGGCGAGATTGGCATGGTTCTGGCCATCGGCGGAACCCTGCTGCACCACGGAATCGTCGACTACAAATGGATTGCAATCGCGCTGGTCATCGGCTCGGGCATTGGAATCCCGCTCGGGCTGGTACAGATGACGGCCGTGCCCCAGCGAACCGCGCTCAGCCATGCCTTCGGCGCATTCTGCGTCACCCTGGTGGGCACCGCGGAGTTCTATCTGCGGACGCCGAACGTGCCGCACTTCATGATGGCAGTACTCTCCATGGAAGTGATTCTCGCTTCCCTGACCTTTACCGGCAGTCTCATGGCCGCGGGAAAACTGCAGGAGGTCCTGCCACAGCGTCCGATTACCTACAAGGGACAAAATCTGGTCAACCTGTTTTTCCTCGCGATTGCAGTCGCGGTAGCGGTTTACCTGGTGCTGCATCCCGGCGCGAAGCAACTCTTCCCCGTGTTGATCGTGGTTCCGCTGATTTTTGGCGTGCTGATGATCGTGCCGATCGGCGGCGCCGACATGCCGACCGTCATTTCTTTGCTGAATTCCTACGCCGGGTTGTCCGCCGCCGCCATGGGCTTTGTGCTGGATAGCAAGTTACTCATCATCGCGGGAGCACTGGACGGCTCTTCCGGCCTCATTCTTTCCGTCATTATGTCGAAGGCGATGAACCGCTCCTTTACCAACGTTCTGTTCGGAGCCTTCGGCCAGGTACAGCCGGCGGCCGCCGCCGGCAAGGAAGATAAAATCGTTCGCAGCGCCACCGCCGAGGAAGCTGCCGGAATTCTGGCCGCCGCGAATAAAGTCGTGATCGTCCCGGGTTACGGAATGGCTGTTGCGCAGGCTCAGCACAAAGTGCGGGAGCTTTACGACGCGCTCACCAAGAAGGGCGTGGACGTCCGCTTCGCCATCCATCCCGTGGCCGGACGCATGCCGGGCCACATGAACGTGCTGTTGGCCGAGGCCGATATTCCCTATGACCGCTTGATGGAAATGGATGACATCAACGGCGAGTTTCCCCAGACTGACGTTGCCCTGGTGATTGGAGCCAACGACGTCACCAACCCAGCCGCCCGTACTGATCAGTCGAGCCCCATCTTCGGCATGCCAATTCTCGACGTGGACAAAGCCCGCACTGTAATGGTCATCAAACGCAGCATGAGCCCGGGTTTTGCCGGCATCGACAACCCGCTCTATTACCTCGACAAGACTCTAATGCTGTTCGGAGACGCCAAGTCGTTTGTGAACAGCATCGTGCATGAACTGGCGGGAAATTCGCACTAGAACCCAGCCTCGTGCACAGCCACGTTCATTTTGTGCAAGACTCTTCGTTTGAGGCATTCCTATACTAGTTAGCATAGGGGGTGTGCTGTGCGAAGACTGCCGCTGCTAATCTGTTTCTCGCTGATATCCATGCTGGATGAAGGACAGCAGATACTGACGCGACCAATACCTGACCCTTCCGTGCCCCCTCACGGAGTCCAACTTAAGAAGTCCGTTGTGCAGATAGATCTGAATGCAGGGACGGGAACTCGCCTATACAGGGCGAAGGAACCGGCTTTATCCTTGCAATTGGGGATCCCCGTCTACCGAAGGGGTCAACGTTTATGTACCTCGTGACAAACCGCCACGTGGCTCAGTGTTGGGATAATCCCGACCATCTAAGAGATGTGCTCTCAGAGAGCATCCGTGTGAACCTGAAGACTGGAACGTCAAGATCGTACAATTTGGACATTGGAGCGTGGATTTTTCCGTCCGACGATTCCGTCGATCTGGCGGTAATGCCGATTGGCTTCCCACAGGACTTTGAACTTGACATGTACAGCGTCTCGTTCGCTGAACCCGCCACAAAGGACTATTTGCTCAGCCACCGTATCGCGGAAGGTAGTCCGGTCCTGCTCTCTGGCTATTTCGTCCAGTATCCAGGAATACAGAAGTTCCAATCCATCGTTCGCCAGGGGATTCTTTCGATGATGCCCGACGAACCGATCAAAACAACAACTGGGAAGCTTGGGACGTTGTACCTGGCCGATGTGCATATCTTCCTGGGAAATAGCGGATCACCGGTTATGGTCACCCAGGATGCCGAAGGCGTGGGAGGTTACCACCTGCTGGGTGTCGTCAGCGGTTACGTCTATGAAGACGCAGATTTCAAATTAGAGATTGCTACAACCACCACTGGCAAGGTGAGCGCAAATAGCGGCATTGCAATCATTGTGCCGGTTGACTTTCTCAAAGTACTTCTCGACTCCCCTAGACTGAAGGAAGCAAGGGAACAGTATCTGTCGACCTTGGTTTCGCCGGCCACCGGGACCAAGCACTGAGTTTCAATCTCTTTATTGAAAAACTTCACGCCTTTCCGGTAAGCGCCGCGCGGATGCGCTGCCCCACAATCGCATCTTCGCCGGGCTGCAACATCCATACTCCGACCACGAGTGTATTGGCATCCGCGGGAATGCCCTGGTTGGGTTTTTGGCCGGTGTTCGGGTTCAGTTCAATCGAAGGCATCCCACTGCGCAAAGTGGCAACGATCTGGTCAGTGGTAATGCCAGTGACGGCCGGGTCGAAGCGTATGAGGAGATGGGGAACATGATTGGCGATGTTCGGCACCACCGTCTCCGTCCTGACCGAAGGGATGCCCTGCACGGCAGCGGCTATGAGATCCGCCCGCTTCTGGTAGTCACCCTGCATCGATTCTTCGGTGTGCGAGAGGACCCAGTCGACCGCCGCAACCATACCCACAATCTGCTCCTTGGCCACTTTCATGCCACGGCCGATTCCCTCTTCTGGATTGTTGTTCTCATGGGCAAGGTCGGTAAGACTCTTCCTGCCCAGCAGCAGGCCCGCGTTTTGCGGACCGCGAATTCCCTTCCCGCCTGAGAACGACACCAGATCGAAGCCCATGCCGGTGTACTTCCATAGATTCGAAATGGGAGGCATGTCCGCGGCTGCATCGATATGGCACGGAATGTTGTACTGGTGCGCCACCTGCAGCCACTCTTCCCGGCCAATCTGGGCACTGCCCGCGATGCCATACTCGTCTTCTGCGGCATTGAAGAAATTCGTCATCACCGCCTTGCCTTCACCACACGCACGCTTGTAGTCGTCGAGCGTGACGACTTCCGTCACCCGCGCCCCGCACAGATACATGGCGCGGTCATATCCATAGCGATGCGCCCGCTGCACGATGACCTGATTCTTCATGCCGTCAATCGCCTGCGGCATGTCCAACGGACCGATATGGTTCGCCGCCTGCATACAGGCGGCAGTCGCCAGACTGATGGCGCCCGAGGCTCCTGAAGTCACAACTGCCCCTTCGCACTTGAGACGCTGCGCGATGTACTCGCCCGCCTTGCGCTGCAGATCGTGCAGGCGCACCGGATGGAGCGCGGCCTTCTGTACCGCGGCCAGAACCTCGGGCGGCATGCAGGCAGCGGTCAGCGTGGTATAGGTGCCGGCGGCGTTGATGATCGTCGGGACACCGAGCTTCGCATAGTAGTCCTCACCATCCAACGATTCCATCGGCGATGAACTTTTGGCGAACGAAAACAGCGGCGCCACGCCCAGGGACGCGGTAAGCGAACTGGCCCAGCCGAAGAAGCGGCGCCGGGAGAGAAAGCCTGCGTGAGATTCAGTTGATGCCGACATGCGGTAGCTCCTTACTGTCAAGGAAGTTGCAGGACAGGAATAACGTATTATCACGCATGTCGTCTCCTCCGACACGAGGTCCATTTCGAAGGCGTCCTGCGTGTTCCGATACGACTAGGTAATTCCCCGTATTTCCGCCGCTTCGTAACCCTAAGAGTGCCCCATCCCAGCCAGCTCTCTGCATCCAACCACCGCTAAGTCAGTCACTTTAGTGATCTTTCGGGGTCATACCCCGGGCCACTAACCTATGACAACTAAGCTTCAGGAGTGGGGTTTAACTGTAACAATATGTATGCTCTAGCCAGCAGCGCGAGGGCTCTCCGATGGGCCTTGATAGTGTGTGCCGGGCTGTGGTTTGCCGCCCTGGCCCATGCCGATGCCACTCTGCTGCTTGAGGAGCCCTACGGACATTTTGGCGCTTTCACCTCCACCGGGCACGCTGCGGTGTATCTGAGTCATATCTGCGCGGATACGCCCGTGATCCTGCGTCGTTGCTCCGAGGGCGAGAGCGGTGTGGTGATCAGCCGCTATAACAAGGTGGCTGGATACGACTGGCTGGCCATTCCGCTGATTCCTTATTTGTACGCGGTCGAAGGGCCCGACGAAATTCCGCTCTACGCCAACCCCAAGATCGTGGCCTTCCTGCGCAACCGGTATCGCAGAGATCATCTGGAAACGATCGCGCCTGATCTCGCAAACGGCGAACCGCCGGAGGGAAACTGGACTCAACTGGTGGGATCGGCTTACGACCGGACGCTCTATGGTTTCGCGATTCACACAACCGCCGAACAGGATAACGATTTCATCCGCGAATATAATTCGCGAGCCAACCGCTCCCGCTTCAACCTGCTGGCGCACAATTGTGCGGACTTCGCCAAGGATGTGATTAATTTTTACTATCCCAACACCCTGCATCGCAATCTTATTGCCGACGCCGGAATCACAACTCCCAAGGAGATCGCCAAGTTGCTGGTGAATTTCAGCGACCGTCATCCGGAGTTGCGTTCCTCGAGTTTCATCGTGCCCCAGGTACCCGGCAGTATGCCACGCAGCACGGCAGTACACGGCGTCGTCGAATCCCTGCTGAAATCGAAGAAATACGTTTTGCCGATTACCGCCGCGAACCCGGTCGCTACGGGCGTCTTGGCTGTCGCCTATCTTGGAGGCGGAAGGTTCGATCCCAAGAAGCACGCCATGATCCTCGAATCAGGACAGGAACTGGCTCCGCCGCTGCCGGCAACCGAGCGGCGTGCCTACGAGAACCAGCTGAAGGTTCTATTGGCGAAGACTGCCCCGGCGGAGGACACTCGGCGAATTGAGAAACATTGGCATGACGTGGAAGCCAACGGCGAACCACAACTTGACGAGGATGGCCGCCCGGTTCTGCGGTTGCGGGTGGGGGAAGAGTTGGTCGATGTTGGAATCGCGCGCGATAACATCCTGCCGACTTCCGCTCCGCCTTTGGCCCAGGAACTCATGGCCGCCCGCCTCCGGGAGGAATTGCGTCGCGGTGGCAATCCCAAAGCTTCCACCACGGAAGTCATGAGCGACTGGAGCCTGCTGCAGCAATTGCTCCCTCCCAGCGACTAGGTGGATCGATTCTGACCGCCCGACTTGCCCACAGCAAAACCGCCCGCGTATGATGCATGAGTCATGGCTGCGACCAATTCCCTAACCAAAGCGACTCTGCACACTAAAAGCCAACTGATGTCAGCGTCCGAGATCGAACGCACTCTGGTCCGCCTGGCCCACGAGATTGTGGAAAGAAACGGCGGCGTGGAGGGACTGGGGTTCATCGGCATAAAGCGCCGTGGAGTACCGCTGGCCAAGCGACTGGGCAAACTCGTGGAGCGGATTGAAGGCGCTCCCGTGCCGGTGGGGACTCTGGACATCAGTTTCTATCGCGATGATCTGTCCACCGTGGGCCCCAAGCCGGTGGTGCAGAAATCAGATATCGGCTTTTCCGTCCAGGACAAGAACATCGTGCTGGTGGACGATGTGCTCTACACCGGCCGCACCACCCGCTCCGCCCTGGACGCGCTTTTCTCCCACGGCAGGCCGCGCCAGGTGCAGCTCTGTGTGCTGATCGATCGCGGCCATCGGGAGTTGCCGATTGAAGCGGCTTTCATCGGCAGAGTGGTGCAAACCACGATGAATGAAGTCATCGAAGTCAAATTGAGGGAGATCGACAACGCCGAAAAGGTGTTGCTGATGGAAAAGTAGCGGCGCCACCCCAACCGGCCGCCTTCGAGTATGGAACCAGTTCCCCGTCCCCGTGTGAAAATCTGCTGCATCGCCAGTGTGGAGGAAGCCCGGCTGGCCATCAAGTATGGCGCTTCCGCGCTGGGCCTCGTTTCCCAAATGCCCAGCGGACCAGGCGTGATCCCGGAAGAAGCGATCTCGAGAATCGCGTCCGAGGTTCCACCGCCAATCGGAACCTTTCTGCTCACCAGCCAGCAGGACGCACAAGCCATCATTGCGCAACAGCGTCGTTGCCGCACCAACACCATCCAGATCTGTGACCGCCTTCGTGACGGTTCCTACCACGACTTGAAGTCCGCGTTACCCGGAATCTCGATCGTTCAGGTCGTTCACGTCGTAGGGCCGGAATCGGTGGAAGAGGCGATCGCCCTTGCGACCCAGGTGGATGCAATTCTGCTCGACTCCGGCAACCCGGCACTCGCCGTAAAAGAATTAGGCGGGACTGGGAGGCGGCACAACTGGGACTTGAGCAGGAAAATCCGCGAGGCCATCGACATCCCGCTATTCCTGGCCGGCGGCTTGAATGCGGACAATGTGCGACAGGCGATCGCGGAAGTGGCCCCGTTCGCGATGGACATCTGCAGCGGTGTACGCACCGAGGGGAAACTGGATGAGAGGAAGTTGGCTGAGTTTATGGCCAATGCAGTGGCGTCTTAAGCGGAAAATACGTTTCTTGAAATCTGGAAAAAGGCAGCTGAAATCTTCTCTGAAGGTTTAGACTCGTGTATCCATTCCCACCATGAATTCTGGAGACGCTTCACGGCGGCAATTTCTTCTCGGCTCGATCTCAGGGCTAAGTTCGGCCTGGCTTGCGTTACGATGGCCTGCCATCCTGGCGGCGCAAGCTCATGCCCAACTGGCCGCGGAATCTGGTCAGCCAGCCCAGTTTCAATTTTTGTCTCCTGAAGAGGCCATCGAGATTGAGGCCATGGCCGCACAGATCATTCCGAGCAACGACGGACCCGGGGCGCGCGAAACGCATGTGATCCATTTCATCGATCGTGCCCTGGCCACGTTCGAGCGCGACAAGCAGTCCGCATACACGCAGGGCCTCAAAGATCTGCGACACCAAACGCAGGAGCTTTTTCCCAGCGCAAACACATTTTCATCTCTGACTCCAGCGCAACAGATTCAGCTGCTGGACGCGATCGAGAAAACTGAGTTCTTTGAACTGGTCCGCTTGCACACCATCATGGGCTTTCTCGCCGATCCTCAGTATGGAGGCAATTACGACCGGGCCGGATGGAAGCTGATCGGGTTCGAAGACCAGATGATCTACGAACCGCCATTTGGCTACTACGACGGCGAGTACGAGAAGGGGCGTTAATCGCAACCTGATGACAAAATTCGAGGACAAAACACCGGTGGATTTTGTGGTCGTGGGCGCAGGCGCCGCTGGGGGCGTGGTAGCCAAGGAGCTTTCTACCGCCGGATTCCAGGTTGTGGTTCTGGAACAGGGACCCTACCTTCACGAGGAGGACTTCATTCATGATGAGTTGCAGCGCAAGGACATCTTCGTTCCGCCCTTCGTCCGACGGGAGGTACTGACCAACGATCACGCGCTGCAGCCCAACACCTTCCGCAGAACGGAGGGCGAGAAGGCGGAACTGGCTCCGTTCGCAGGGTATGGGAGGTGTGTCGGCGGGGGAACGGTTCACTTTACCGCGAACTACTGGCGGTTTCACGAAGTCGATTTTGTCGAGCGCAGCCGCTGGGGATCCCTCGAAGGCACTGGTTTGGCTGACTGGCCGATCACCTATGCCGACCTCGAGCCTTACTACACCAAGGCAGAGTGGGATCTTGGCATCTCGGGTCTGGCGGGATCGAATCCCTTTGACCCGCCGCGGTCCAGGCCTTATCCCGTGCCACCGCTGCCGGTTAAGTCCTCCGGAGTGCTGCTGGAGCAGGGCGCACGCAAGCTGGGATTGCATCCCTATCCGGCGCCACTGGCGGTGTTGTCGCAACCCTACCGCGGCCGCTCAGGGTGCCGGCATTGTGGCTTCTGCGAATGGTTCGCTTGCGAATGGGGAGCGAAGTCGAGCACGCTTGCCTCGGTGATTCCCATGGCCGAGGAGACCGGCCGCTGCGAGATCCGGCCAAATTCCTACGTGCGCCAAATCTCGACTGACAAGAGCGGACGGGTGAGCGGCGTGCTCTACTTCGACGCAAAGAAGCAGGAGCACTTACAAAAGGCAAAGGCAGTGGTGGTTTGCGCCAATGGGGCAGAGACGCCACGGCTGCTGCTGATGTCAACGTCCAACCTCCATCGGCAAGGCCTGGCAAATTCCAGTGGGGTGGTCGGCAAGTTTTTTATGCTGAATCTCGGCGCCTTTGCGCTTGGAACGTTCGAGCACCCGCTGAACGAATTCAAGAGCGTGCGCGTGACCCGCGTGGTCCAGGATTTCTATGACTCCGATCCGAAACGCGGCTTCTACGGCGGCGGCGGAATTGACGCCCGCTTCGAGTTCTATCCCATCGCGTTCGCGCTCGGCGGCCTGGCGCCCGATGTGCCCCGCTGGGGGGCGGAATTCAAGAAAGCGCTCAAGGACAATTTCAACCGCACCGCAACCATTCTGAGCCATACCACCTGTCTGCCGCTGGAAGCGAATACCGTCACGCTCGATCCGGAAGTGAAAGACGCGTGGGGACTCCCGGCGATGCGCTTCACCTACAAAGGCCATCCTGACGATCTCAAAACTGTCAGCTTCTTCCGCGACCGCTCGCTGGAGTTACTCGAGGCTGCAGGCGCCGTGAGGAAGTGGGCGCCCCCCGTCGACGATGCCACCGCTACCGTGCATCTGCTGGGAACCTGCCGTATGGGAAATGATCCGAAACGCTCCGTGGTCGACAAGTACCACCGCGCCCACGACGTGCCAAACCTGTTCATCGTGGACGGCAGCAGCTTCGTGACCAGTGGCCGAAACCAACCGACCTGTACCATCCAGGCGTTGGCGTACCGCGCCGCGCACCACATCGGCCGGATGGCGAAAGCAGGCAGCATTCCGTCGGCGGTGTGAGTCCTGCAGTGTCGTAATGTAGGCGCGAGCGTCCCCGCTTGTGCTTCCGCTCCACCGCAACCCAGGACGGGCGAGGACGCCCGCGCCTACAATTTCAAAACCTGATCCGATGGCGGACCGCACCACGATTTGGTGGTCTCAGTCTGGAAAATAACTGTTACAATCAGGCGCAATTTTGCACTCGTAATGCTCCAGCCAACTTATGGCGACCAACAGTCTGACCCGCAAGCGGCGTGAGCAGTTGCTTCGAGCCGCCCGCAGAGCCATGGAGAACGCCTACGCGCCTTTTTCGCACTTCCGCGTAGGTGCGGCACTGCTCACCTCCGAAGGTGAGATCTTCGTCGGGTGTAATGTAGAGAATTCCTCGTACGGAATGACCAACTGTGCGGAGCGCACCGCCATCTTTGCTGCGGTTGCGAAATCCGGTCCAAAGCTGAACATACGTGCGGTCGCCGTGGTGAACGACCAGGACGTTCCCTGCTCGCCGTGCGGGGCGTGCCGCCAGGTTATCTACGAATTCGGCCCGCAGGCAACCATCGTTTTCAAAAGCTCCAAGGGATGGAAGGAAACTCCCATCACCGAACTTCTGCCGGAAGGATTCCGTCTGCAGTGACCGACGCTCCCGCGATGCCAGTGCGTGCCGTCGATGTCATCCGCAAGAAGCGTGATCAGCTGGAATTGTCCCGTGAGGAAATCACCGGTCTGGTTCAGGGCTACACCTCCGGCGAGATCCCCGATTACCAGGCGGCCGCGTGGCTGATGGCTGCAGTCATTCGCGGACTGACGCGGGCGGAGACGGCGGCGCTAACCGACGCAATGTTGCGCTCGGGCGAGGTGCTGGACCTTTCCGATTTCGCCGCGAGCAAAGTAGACAAACATTCCACGGGCGGAGTTGGCGACAAAACGTCTCTGGTTCTGGCGCCGCTTGCCGCCGCCGGTGGCCTGGTCGTCCCCATGATCAGCGGCCGCGGACTGGGCCACACCGGAGGGACCCTCGACAAACTCGAATCGATTCCCGGCTTCAATGTCAACCTTCCGGTCTCCGAGTTCCGGCGCGTGCTCCACGCTTGTGGCTGTTGCATGATCGGGCAAACCGCCGAGATCGCACCAGCCGACCGAAAACTCTACGCCCTGCGCGATGTAACCGGCACGGTGGAGAGTCCCTACCTGATTTGCGCTTCCATCATGAGCAAGAAACTGGCCGAGGGAATTGATGCTCTGGTGCTCGACGTAAAAACCGGCTCAGGCGCATTCATGAAAAAGGAAGAAGATGCGGTGTTCCTGGCCGAATTGATGGTAGAGACCGGGGAACGCATGAGCAAGAAAGTGGTAGCGCTCATCACCGACATGGACCAGCCGCTCGGGCTGTGTGTGGGAAATTCACTTGAGGTTATCGAAGTTCTGGAGGTTCTTCGAGGACAGGGCCCGGTCGATCTTCGCGAATTGTGTCTGGAACTGGCCGGGTGGATGTTTTATCTGGGCGGGGTGGCAGCTTCGGTGGCGCAGGGTAAGAGCACTGCCGGGCAACTGATCAGCTCCGGGAAAGCGCTCGACAGATTCCGCCAGATGGTGGAGCTTCAGGGCGGAGACCCGCGCGTGATCGACGATCCGGGCCGGTTGCCTCGGGCTCAGCACACGGTCGATGTAACCGCTCAAAGTAGCGGTTACGTGAGCGCAATCGAATGTGAAGCAGTGGGTACAGCTTGTGTGGTTCTGGGCGGAGGCCGGGAAAAGAAAGAAGATTCCGTCGACCCGGCGGTGGGCATGATCCTTCACAAGAAAGTCGGTGACTGGGTTGCCGCCGGTGAGCCCCTTTGCGTCATCCACTACAATTCCGAGTCACGGGCGCAACGGGCGAAGAGTCTGCTGGAACAGAGTTATCGGATCGCGGATAAGCCTCCGGGGCAAGCGAGACCGCTGCTGCATCGCGTGATTCACCGACCCGGAGAGGAGCACTGAATGGGCCGTCTTACCGGCATTCTCGGAATTCTTACCATGCTGGGATTCGCTTATATCTTCTCGACCAACCGCAAGGCCATACGCATGAAGACGGTGGCCTGGGGCCTGGGCTTGCAGTTCACCTTCGCGGTGTTCGTGCTGAAGATCGAAGCTGGCCGCATCATTTTCCAGAAGGCGGGCGACGCTGTGAATCGTCTGCTCAGTTATGCCTTTGTGGGGTCGTCTTTTGTTTTTGGAGACTTAGGGAAACAAGGCTCGCACATGGGCTTCTACTTTGCCTTTCAAGTATTGCCCACGGTAATTTTCATTGCCGCATTTTTTGCTGTTCTCTACCACTTCGGGGTGATGCAATTCATCGTAAAGCAAGCGGCCCGGGTCATGACGGTGGTGATGGGCGCCAGTGGCGCGGAGTCGCTCAACGTAGCCGCCAGCATCTTCATGGGCCAAACCGAGGCTCCGCTGACCATACGGCCCTTCCTGCCTGACATGACACGTTCCGAACTGATGACCGTCATGACCAGCGGCATGGCCCACGTATCGGGCGGAATCATGGCGGCCTATATCGCATTCGGCATCGAGCCCAAACACCTGTTGAGCGCCGTAATTATGACCGCGCCGGGAACCATCCTCATGGCCAAAATGCTGGTGCCGGAGACTGAACAGCCCAAGACCGCTGGGCGGGTAGTCATGAGTGAGGAAGAGTTGGACGCCGAGAAAAAAGAAAACCTGCTCGGCGCCATCGCCCGCGGCACCACCGACGGACTGCATCTCGCGCTCAACATCGCAGCCATGCTGATTTCTTTCCTGGCGTTGATTGCGCTTACCAACGGGATCCTTGGCGGCATCCACAACGGCCTGGCCCACTTTGGTATCTCCTGGTTCCCGTCCAGCCTGGAAAGTATTCTGGGAACACTCTTCGCTCCCATCGCGTGGGTCATCGGGGTTCCCTGGCACGACTGCATGGCTATCGGGAGTCTGCTGGGAACGCGCATGGCTCTGAACGAGGTGGTCGCCTTTTCGTTACTCGGACCCCAGCGGGCAACGCTTGACCCGCGTTCGTTCACCATCGCGACCTTTGCCCTCTGCGGCTTCGCGAACCTGAGTTCGATTGGAATTCAGATCGGCGGGATCGGAGCGCTTGCACCCAACAAACGAGGCGAGTTGGCGCGCCTCGGCTTTCGCGCCATGATTGCCGGAACCATGGCGAATCTAATCTCGGCATCGATTGCCGGGATGCTGCTCTAAGATTCGCTGAAGCCCCATCTTGTTGTCATCCCGAGCGCAGCGAGGGATCTGCAGTTCTCACCCATTCACGGAAGACTGCAGATTCCTCGTCGCTGGCGCTCCTAGGAATGACAAAACACTGAGGAGGCTCACGGCTCGAAATAGAATCCGTCGCGGGTTTGAACGGTTGCATCTTTTTGCTTGGTACTCAGCTGAATCTTGTGGTATCCGGCGGTGTCAGTCTTTACCGGAGTGAAGCCCAAGCTGTACTGATTGCGCAACTCTTCCTGGATGCTGCTGTAAATCTCCTCGATCGGCTCTTTTTTGGAAACCTTGAAAAAACGGCCGCCGGTTTCTCTGGAAATTCTTTCCAGTACTTTCTTGCCATCGGGACGCTCTTCTTGTGGGTATCTCCGGCCTCCACCCGACCGGCCCATTCCGCCGCCCATACCTCCGACTCTGCCGGGAAACCCAAAACCGCCACCGCGATCGTACGACTCATCGTCTTCGAACAAGACGGAATAAACCAAGGTGTCGGCGCGCTGAGCCGACGCGATCGCGGTCTCCAGGCTCTCCTTGCTCCCCCGGTCTACTCCATCGGAGAGGATAATCAAGGCTTTGCGGCCCTGCTGTTTGAGCATGAGTTCGTTGGATGCCAGATAAACCGCGTCGTAAAGCAAGGTCCCGGCACGATGCATTCCTCCCCTTCGCCCCATACCAGGGCCGCCGCCTCCACCCGATCCCTGCCCACTCGAATCGGGCGAGTTCTCTTCATCGTGCAGTGACGGAGTATGCAGCAACTCGAGTGCGGCCTCCAGCTTGGTCCGCGACGAAGTCAGGTCCTGCAGGAGTTCGACTTCCCGGTCGAAGTGAATCAGGAATGCGGTGTCCTTTTCCCGCAGCACCTGGTCAAGAAAACTCTTGCTGGCGGTTCGTTCCTGGTCCAACACGCGACGTTGGCTCAGGCTGGTATCCACGAGCAGACCGAGGGTAAGTGGCAGATCACTTTCTTTCGCGAAATAGCGAATCGTAACCGGGCGGCTGTCTTCTTCCAGCGTGAAATCATCTTTGTTGAGGTTGGAAACAATCTTTCCGTGTTTATCCCGTACGGTGGCAAGCACGTTCACGACTTTCACGTCTACCGAGACGGTCGTGGCCTGTTGCCCCGTGCCCGGTGCCGGCGTGTTCCCGGTTTCCTGGGCCAGCAAGAGCCTGCCGCCGCACAGCAGGAGTATCCAACAGATTGAGAGTCGCACCGCGGACAGGCTGCTTATCGCCACATTGACTGCTCGCGTCATGATCTGGGTGGGTTGTTTCCGTACCGGTGAGGGCACAAGAAATAGGATGCACCAGTTTCGAAACGTAAGAGTAAAGATTTGTAAAACGGGCGCTGCCTCGCGACGCTGAACGCCAATCGCCGAGTCTCTCCGCAGTTTGCTAAAGCCCGAAGGAATGGGTCGACTAGTTGCGGAACCTCTCGGCGGCGGCAAGGCGGACGCACAAAGCCACGCCTTCCGCAGCCTGAGTCACCTCGGCCAAGTCGGGGAAGGTGGGCGCAATGCGAATGGTGCGGTCGTCGGGATCTTTCCCGTGTGGATGAGTCGCTCCCGCGGGCGTGAGCCCGACTCCTGCGTCCTTGGCGAGCGCAACCACCCGCTGGGCGCAGCCTTGGGGAACGTCGAGAGTAATGAAGTATCCGCCTTTGGGCCTCGTCCAGGTCACGTCGGGGAGATGGGCCAACTTCTCGTCAAAGATATCGAGCACCTTCTGGAACTTGGGCGCAATCAACGCCCGGTGCTGGTTCATCAACCGCAGGATTCCCGCTTCATTCTTCAGGAAACGAACGTGACGCAGCTGGTTGACTTTGTCCGGGCCAATGGTCCGCGGGATAAAGCTTGCGATCAGCCACTTTACGTTCTCCTTAGACCCGGCGAACAGGGCTAATCCGGCCCCGGCCATTGTGATCTTGGAAGTGGAAGCGAAGACCAATGGACGGTTCGGATGTCCGTGGCGCGCGCACAGTTCCAGAACATTGGCGATCTCAATGCTCTGACTGGTCAAATGATGCACGCAGTACGCATTGTCCCAATAGAGGCGGAAAGCCGGGGCCGCGGTTCTCATCGCCGCCAGGCGCTCGATTATCTCATCCGAATAGACGGCGCCGGTGGGATTACTGTACTTGGGAACGCACCACATTGCCTTGATGGATGCGTCTTGCGCCACCAGCCGCTCGACCTCATCCATGTCGGGACCGTCTTCGTTGAGTGTCACCGGAATCATCCGGATGCCGTAATCCCGGCAGATCGTAAAGTGCCGGTCGTAGCCGGGAACGGGACACAAGAACGCAATCTCTCCTTGCTTGGACCAGGGCGCGGCGCCGTCGCAGGTTCCTTTGAGGAGAGCGTAGACCACGGCGTCATGCATCAAGGCCAGACTGGAGTTGTCGGCAACGACAACCTGTTCCGCTGGTGCTCCGACGATCCCGGAGAATAGCCTGCGGGCTTCGGCCAACCCTTGAAGTCCGCCGTAGTTGCGGCAATCGATCGCACCCTCGGCGAGATAGTCAGCCGAACCAGGAAGCGACAACAACTCCGCGCTCAAATCGAGCTGGGCGGGGGACGGTTTACCGCGCGTCAGGTCGAGTTTGAGACGCCTTGCTTTGAAGGCCTCGTAACTTTCCTGAAGTTGCTGGCTGGCTGGACTGACTTCCTGCGAACTGAGCCGAGTATCTGTCATCCCCAAAAACTACCATCTTTTCGAGATATCTGGCGACTGGACTCCGCGCCGGCAGGAAAAAACAAGTACTTCGGAGGTTGTGCGCCATCGGGGCGTGCATCCCGCCGTGGTTCCTCATCAGGCCGTGTTAAGGCACTTTCCCGCACTAACCGGACTTTCCCTTTTTCGACCCGAAAACAGGGCCATTCTACATCGGTTTCGCCCTGCTCGCTGCACCAAGCCCAGGAAACGGGATGTCCGGTTGTGGGATCCTGTTTGACACTCCGGAGGATGCGGTGCATCATCCCCGATGGCAGTTAGTGCCAGTCTCACATTCGGCAGAGGATTCGTACAGGAGACATAGGGACAAAACGCCAGAACCCGGAGGAAATCGTGCCTCGAGATGAGAACATCGATACGCTTCAGCGGGCCATGCTTCGATTCAAAGTGCGGGACCTGGACGGACATCTGGAGATGTACCACAGCACTGTGATTCACCACGGATTTTCGAGCCGCATCCGCCCGGGGGTTCCGGGCCTCAAAGATCACTATACCGGTCTTCTTAAAGGATTCCCCGACATGCGGATTGAGATCAACGACCTGATTGCCGACGGGGAAAAACTGGCTCACCGGTTCACGTTCAACGGCACCCAGCGGGGCGAGTTCCTCGGGGTGAAGCCTACAGGGAAGCTGGTCACGGCCTCCGGAATCCAGATCCAACTTTTTTCCGAAGGCAAGTGCATCGAAGTCTGGTCGGTGCTGGACACTTTCCGTTTTCTGACCGAAATGGGCGCGGTGCCGCAGCTCCGCGATATGCGCTGAAATGCTTCTAAACGGCAACATACTGACCAAAGAACGGCCCCACAGGACGACACATTAGACGAGACAAAACTCAAAGGCAGGGTAACTCCATGACTTACCGCCCTTCGTTTCAGGATATCGCCCACGTCGGGCATGTTGAGCTGCTGACGCCGAAGTTTGAGGAGAGCGTGGCATTTTTCAAGAACATCGTCGGCTTGCACGAGAGCGGACGCTCCGGCTCGAGTGTGTATCTGAGGGCGTGGGGAGACTACGCGCGCTATACGTTGAAACTGACAGCGTCGCCGAAGCCCGGCCTTGGACACCTTGCATTCCGCACGCGCAGCGCCGAGGTTCTGCATTCGATGGTGGGATTCCTGCAAGAGAATGGAGTCGCGGGCGCATGGCACGACGGCGATTTTGGACATGGACGCGCCTTCCGCTTTTCCTCTCCCGACGGCCACGCGCTGGAACTCTACTTCGAGGCCGAGCGATTTACTCCCTCAGTTGAAAACCGTCCCGGGTTCAAGAATCAGCCGCAGAAGTATATTCCCCGCGGCATCGCGCCGCGGCGTCTCGACCACATCAATCTGCTGGCGCAGGACGTCGGAGCCTGCCGGCTGTTCTTTCGCGATCTGCTCGGCATGCGCGTGACCGAGCAGATCATATTTGCAGACGAAGGTGAGATGGGAGCGTGGCTGGCAACGACGCTGAAGTCGTACGATGTGGCCTTCACCAGGGACCACAGCCCGGCGCACGGCCGCTTCCATCATCTGACCTATTTCATGGACAGCCGGGAAGACGTATTGCGAGCGGCCGACATCCTGGTGGAGAACAACGTCTTCATCGAAACCGGACCGCACAAGCATTCCATCGGGCAGACGTTCTTCCTATACTGTTATGAGCCGGGAGGAAACCGCTTCGAAATCGGCGCCGGCGGATACCTGATTCTCGATCCGGAATGGCAGCCCGTGGTCTGGTCAAAAGAGGAGCGACCCAAAGGCCAAGCCTGGGGCCTCCAGACCGTCAGTACATTCCACACTTACGGCACGCCGTAGCAATTTGGGCTTGAACGACCGGGATCGCAACCCGGATGAAACCGGGGACCAGACGGGACGTTCCCGAGTTTTCTCTAATCAGGCGCTGATGCGAGGCTCTCCACCGCAACAACGATCAACATTTGCGAGTCATGGTCATCACAACAAATCCCACTCACAGTTTTTGTGGAGGGGAATTGTATACACGTCCGTTTTCGGGCAGCTCCTCCCACATCCGCACACCGACCGCACAAATCGAACATGCAACTTGTCCCGATTCAGCGGCGCCATTTGGCGGTTGAGATGCATGCAGCCTTCGCCATGATCATGCTGAAGCGTTGGCTGAATTACAGCGCAGTAACTCTATTTGCGGCGGGGTGCCTGTTTGCGCAGACACCGGCGCGAGTGCAAACTTTTCCTCTTCGCGACACGACCGGCCTGATTGCGCCGAAGCTGAAGACGGAGGCGGTGACATATCTGGGACGCAAGTGCGTCCGCATCACAATGGAAGGGGAGGATCACGAGGGTCTGGCGCTGCTGCCCGGAAGCGACTTCCAGGATGGAGTGATCGAGGCGGACATTGCGCTGAAGATCACGATGCCGCCGGGTGTCAGGTATCCGGGCTTTGTCGGGATCGCCTTCCGCGTCCGGCCCGATGCATCGCATTACGAGCTGTTCTACGTGCGGCCGGGAAACTCGGAGGCCGCGGATCAGGTGATGCGCAACCATTCCGTCCAGTACGTCTCCGAGCCGGACTTCGGGTGGTATCGCCTGCGCCGCGAATGGCCCTCGGTTTATGAGTCTCATGCGGAACTGGCGATGGGGGCGTGGACAAAGGTGCGGATCGAGGTGGCTGGCCGCGCCGCGAAACTCTATTTAAACGGATCGGACAAACCGAGCCTGCTGGTGGACGGTTTGAAGGGAGAGGATTTGCACGGTGCCATCGGGCTGTGGAGTTTCACCGACGAGGAGGCATATTTCTCAAACGTACGGATTACGCCGGCTGCGCCGCAGAACCTGAAAAACGGATCTGACGTGGCTGGTTCGTGGGAAATGCGGTATGGCAGCGATGCCGGCGGAATGGACGCGTCCATGGAATTGCATCGCGAGGGGAACCAGGTGACCGGAACATGGTCCGGCCCACTGGGAGAAAGCTGTGCGATAACCGGCACCTGGCGGAACGGCTACGTGGAACTCTCCTTCCCGGGGGAGTGGCCGAAGGAAAGCCGAAAAGGCGCTCCGGGTCCGGTCACCGCCTTCCTGAGCGGTTGGATCGACGGCGATTCCGGCAAGGGACGGATGCGCGTGCAAGGACGTTCCGACGGCAAATGGACTGCGAAGCGCAAGGAGTAAAGGCTTCCCAGATACTGGCGGCCAAAACGCTGAAGATCAAACGCGCTGCGGCATGAGTCCATCCCTCCCCACCCGCCGGGCCGCCACGCCACAGGACATCGAACGCCTGTGGCTGGGGCATTCCAGCACTACGGTCGCAGATTTGTACGCCCGTGGATTGCAGCTAGATGAAGCGTGGCGGCGCGAATGGTGCGAACGTGTGGGGCTGGGCTTTAGCCTAGTTGGGCCACGTTGGGCCACAAACGTACTTGCCATTGATTCAAAGCAGGCTGCGTAAATGAATGATTGGGCGGATTTTAGAATGGCTCCTCAGGTAGGACT
Organism: Terriglobales bacterium; assembly: GCA_049582765.1. Taxonomy (GTDB): domain Bacteria; phylum Acidobacteriota; class Terriglobia; order Terriglobales; family Acidobacteriaceae; genus JBAUUQ01. The sequence continues at coordinate 92,159 of JBAUUQ010000034.1, read as the reverse complement.
CGAACCTACAACCCTCCGGTTAACAGCCGGATGCTCTGCCATTGAGCTACTGAGGAGTGTGGTGAAGCTGAATTGTCCCTATCATCATAACATTCGCGGCCGCTGCTGAAAACGTCTGGGCACGCCAAAGTAATCGGGCCGCCGACTTCTGATACCCTATCGATTCGGCACAGCTTCTTCGGACGCCACGTCGCCAACCTTCCTGTTTGACGGAGATATCGATGCCCGGAGGTCTTCGCTTGTTGTCGCTTTCCTTGTCACTCGTAGTTCTGGCCGCCGCATTGCGGGCCGCGGACGATTCTTCTACCGGTACCACGGCGCCGGAAGCTCCGCCGAAAGCGAGAGTGGATTCGGTGGTAGACACCATTCACGGGCATCGCATCGGCGATCCTTATCGCTGGCTGGAAGACGCCGCCAGTCCGGACACCCAGGAATTCGTCCGCCAGGAACTGGCTTACACCCGCGGCATTCTCGATCCGCTGCCGGGACGCGAGCAGATTCACCAGCGCCTCAGCCAGTTGCTGCTAATCGGCACCATCGACGCGCCCCAGGCCGGCGGGCCTTATTACTTCTACACCCGCCGCGATGGCACACAGAACCAGCCGGTATTGCTGGTGCGCGAGGGCATCCATGGAAAAGACCGTACGCTGGTGGATGTGAATCAGATGGCGGCCGATGGAACGGTCGCGCTCGACTGGTGGTATCCATCGGACGATGGAACATTCGTTGCCTATGGGACCTCCGCCGGCGGCTCGGAAGTGAGTACCCTGCGCGTGATCAAAACCTCCAGCGGCGAGTTGCTTCCCGACATCATCGAGCGTACGCGGGCGGCCAGCCTTGCCTGGAAGCTCGACAATTCCGGGTTCTATTACACGCGCTATCCCAAGAAGGGCGAGGTGCCGGCGGGGCAGGAGGTCTATAACCGGCACGTTTTCTGCCACACCCTGGGCAGTGATCCCGCCGCCGATTCGCTGATCTTCGGCGCTGACCTTGGTCCTGAGGACTGGCCGAACCTGACCCTCTCGAACGATGGGCGATGGCTGCTCATCAGCGTGTCGCACGGGTGGACCAAGACCGAGCTTTATCTCTCCGATTTGCACTCGAAATCCGTCGCGCCCGTGCGCATCACCGAGGGGAAGGAGTTTCTCTACGGGGGCGACGTCTTCAAGGGAAAGCTGTACATCACCAGCAACGAAGACGCTCCCCGCTTCCATGTGTTCGTGGCCGATGCGTCGAAACCGCAGCGCGAGCACTGGAAGGAAATTATTCCGCAGAGCGATGCAGTGTTGAATGGCGTTTCGGTGCTCGGCGGCAAACTTTTTGCGCAATACGAGAAGAACGCCAGCTCCCTGCTGAAGCTATTCGAACTGGATGGCAAGGCAATCGCGGACATTCCGCTCCCCACACTCGGAACCGTCAGCGGAGTCGGGGGCAGATGGGACCGCAAAGAGGTCTTCGTCAACTTCTCGTCATTTACCGTGCCGCCATCGGTCTACCAGGTTGATCTGCCCTCACAGCGCAGCGAACTCTGGGACAAAGTTGGCACGCCCGGCGTTGATCCGGCGGCATACGAGGTGAAGCAACTCTGGTACGCCTCGAAAGATGGAACCAAGGTGCCCATGTTCGTCTTTCACAAGAAGGGGCTGGCCCTCGACGGCCGGAATCCCACGCTGCTTACCGGTTATGGTGGGTTCAACGTCAGCAACACGCCGGAGTTTCGCAGCAGCCGTTTTGTCTGGCTGGAACATGGCGGAGTCTTCGCGGTGGCGAACCTGCGCGGCGGGTCGGAGTTCGGCGAGGACTGGCATCGCGCCGGCATGCTGGAAAAGAAGCAGAATGTTTTTGATGACTTCACGGCTGCCGCCGAGTTCCTGATCTCGCAGAAGTACACGGACAAAGATCATCTCGCGATCCAGGGAGGGTCGAATGGCGGATTGCTGATGGGAGCAGCATTCACCCAGCGTCCTGATCTGTATCGTGCCGTCGTCTGCCAGGTGCCGCTGCTCGATATGCTGCGCTACCAGAATTTTCAGATTGCCAAACTGTGGATTCCGGAATACGGCTCGGCCGACGATCCCAAGCAGTTCGACTGGCTCTATGCCTACTCTCCTTATCATCAGGTGAAAGCGGGAACGGAATATCCGTCGATCTTATTCGTGACCGCCGATACCGATACGCGCGTCGATCCCATGCACGCCAAGAAAATGGCGGCGCTGATGCAGGCCGAAGCCGCCAACGGCCAGAGCCGCACGCGGCCTATCCTGTTGAGAATTGAAACCAAGGCGGGACACGGCCAGGGCAAACCCATCACCAAGCAGATCGAAGAGTCGACGGATGTTTATTCATATCTGTTCTGGCAGTTGGGAGTGAAGGAGTAAGGGAATACTGGCGTGATCCCGGGTCTCGCAACCGCGGCGAGACCCGGGGCACCCGGCTTTTGCTTCGAACAGTGTAGCTAGTTCTTCGAAACAAGGTGTGCTTCCCATTTACCCTGTTTCTGGAAGGTATTAGCCCCTATTTGCATGGACAAGCTCTTCCCCCCTCCTTCAGCCAGTCCTTGGTTGACAGCTCCTTGATGCGATGGTACACGTCGGGATCGCCCGTCTCAGCGAGACATTCGGTCGCCCTCTGCTCCTGGAAAGAACTAACCTCACCCTTCGCGGCCTTGACGCCATCTTCGCTGGCCAACTGTCCCAACTCGTTAATCACTGGAGGCTCCTTCCCGAACACGCCATGGACCCAATCCCACACCGACTGCCAGAACCCTTGTCCTGAGGGGTCGCGTAGGTTAACCGGGTCATCCAACACATAGCCATACAGGTTGGTATCGCCGCCCCTGAACAGGATTGGGTCCTTTGCGGTCCAGCGGCCAATGCTGGGGTTGTAGTCGCGAGCACCGAAGCGCACCAGCTTCAAATCTTGATCGTAAAGCCCTCCGGCAAAGCCGAAGGGTTGAAATCCAGGATTCGCGTCGCTGAGCACGTTGCCGAACTCATCGTAGGTTACTTGCTCGGCGACGGCTCCCGTTGAAGTGTTGACGACCAATACCGGGCTTCCCAACTGGTCGGAGATAATGCGATAAGTAATTCCGCCGGTCACCATGTAGTCCGGCGATGCTGAACCCGTGGCATAGACAAACTGGCTCACGACCACATTGCTGCCATTCAGCTGCGCCACGATCTGGTCACCGTCATAGAGAAAGCCCGTCTGCAGGACACCATTCACTTCTTTTCCCACGCGGCGATTTTTTGCGTCGATGATGTATGCGAGCTTGGTGCCGCTGGGCAGCGTCGCCGCAATCAGGTTCCCGAGCACGTCATACTTATACGTCGTCTTCTTACTGCCGATCTTCTGGCTCGCCAGTTCGCCATTTGCCGTGTACGTGTACACAGCAGTTCCATACGTGAGCAGACGGTCTTGCGCGTCATAGGTTCCATTCGAGGTGCCTGAAGCAGTCGTGCCGCTCAAACGGTTGGAATTACTGTCGTAGGTATAAGTGTCGGTCGTACTGTTCTTCACGGCGGAAGTGAGTCGACCTGCGAGATCGTAAGTATACGAATACGTGTTGCCTGTTCCGTTGATAGTCTCAGTTTTCCCAGTGACTCTTCCGTCGGCATCGCGGGTATACGTCACACTGTACACGGCTATACCATTCGCAGAAGCCGTGTAGCTGATGAGTTCACCGAAGCTGTCGTAAGTGCGGCTATCGGTCGCAACGCCCAGCGTCGTTCCGGTGATCAGGCCATTTTTCGTATTGCGTTTGACCGCTAACGGCCCTGCTTTGGTCAGCAAGCCATCTTTATCGTAAGTAAGCGCGATACTACTGCCTCCGCCAACGCTCTCCGACGAGACCCAGAAGTTGTCGTTGTATTTCCGGCTCACGTTTCCCGCGACTGTTCCCTTCCAGGTGGATTTGGTATGCAGTGGGCCGTTGTAGCTGTAGCTGATCTTCTCCGCGCCCCTGTTGGCGCTGTCCACATCACCGGTCGTGGCATCGTAGGTGAAGGTGGTCGTGCCGGTCGGTGTAACGATGGAGATCAGCCTTCCCGCACTGTCATGGCCGTAGGTGATGGTCTCGCCATCAGGCCGCGTGACAGTCTTCAGATCCCGGTCCAAGTCGTAGGCATAAGTAGTGGCTCCCGTACCCAGAACCGTTGGCGGCGTGTAAGAAGAGGGAATATTCACCTGGGTGAAAGCGAAGGCGTGCGCCTCTGCTCCCGGCGGTGTCACCGACGTGAGGTTGTTATTGTGGTCGTAGGTGTAGGCGATGGCTCGCCCGTCAGGCGAAGTGGTTAAAAGCAGATCACCGTCGGCATCGTGAGTATAGGTTGTTTTCAGTCCCAGCGGATCGGTGAGGCTGGCGAGGCGGCCCTTCGAGTCGTAGGCATAAGTGGTTTGGCGCGCGCCTTGCTTGATGGCGCTAAGCAGGCCATGAGAGTTATAAGAGAAACTCGTCGCCACCAATCCGTTGATCTGCATCGTGCTCAATCGCTCCTTGGCATCGACCGTGGAGGTTACCAGGCGCCCGACCGGACTGGTGTCCTGGTAGGTCAGATTCGAAGCAGTAAAGACGGTGGTATAAGTGCGTCCGTTCACCGTGGTGGTGTCGGTTTGAGAGGTTAAGCTGAATGGGTTCCCAGGCGTGCCCAATACGGCGGAACGGCTGCTGTTGATGTTCATCGTCACGTTTCCCTGGGTGACGGTCTGGCTGGTGAGTACAGGAACCTGGATTCCCCAGCGCGGATCGGGTCCGTAGCTGGTGCCATAAGAGCTGCCATCGGGCAATGTGGTGCTGTCGCTCAGTTGCCCTGCCAACTGTGTCTTCGATTCGGTCGCTTGCAATCCGTTCGTCCAAGTATTGGTGAACTGCCGGGCGGTCTGCGAGCTATTCGAAGAGAAACCGACCTGCGCCGTGCTGGTGCGTCCCATCGCGGTGGTTTCCAGCACGCTGTAGCCATTGGCATTGTCCGTTCGTGCTAAATTGATGAAACCTCCTGCCGGATCGGAATGTTGGGTCAGCCGGCCGAAGCTGTCGTACTGGTAGTTGTAAACATTTCCCTTGGGGTCGGTCAGGCTGGTCAGCAATCCCGCCGCGCTATTCGTGAACTTCGTCACCCTCCCCGCCGGGTCCGTCATCTGGCTCAGAAACCCGTTGCCGTCCACTGCCAGCGTGGTCTTCTGCCCGAAAGGCCCGACAATCGCCGTTGGGTTGCCGTTGCTGTCTCGCTGGATGGTGGTGACGTTGTTGCTCTCATCGGTGACGCTGGTCAGGCGGCCGAAGGTGTCGTAGCCGAACGTGTACCGCACCGCGCCCGTCATGGGAAGTAGCGTGCGGGTGTGCATGCCATTGCTGAACTCGTAAACTTCCGACCCGTCTTCATCCGTCACGTAGAGATTGCCGTTGTAAACCACCGGCGCCTGCACGCTGTCATCGCTGCGCACTCTGCCATCTCCCATAAACAGTGCCTTGGGCACGATGGCGTAGGGAGTGCAGCTTCCGCCGACACAGTAAATCTGCAGCAGTGGATCCAGCGCGTGATGCACGCTCAACGTCCAACCACCCAGGTTGTGTGCATCCTGCACCGCCGCGGCATCCGCGCCCACGCGGCCGAAGGAGCGGCTGCTCTGGTAGTGCAGAAAGAAAGGAGTCCCAATGACGGGCTCGTCTTCCCCCAAGTCCTGATTGTGGATACTGAGGTCCGATCCCGAGAGGTGAAGCAACTTCTTGATGCAGTCGTCACACATGTCGTCGGGGCTGGTGGAAAAGAGCCAGATGAGCTGCCAGTTTCCCTGCAGGGTCGAGCCGGGATCGATCGGAGCATCAGAGAACTGCTTCGATCCGAACAAAACGCGCCCGCTTGCGGGCATGGGCAACATTTGTTCCTCGATGCCCGATAGCGGTCCGAACACCAACGGCAAGGAGGTAGTGCCGTTGATACATCCGTTATCGGTTTCCGTCCCAGTCACGTTGTCGCCGTATCCCCATCCGTAGATGTTGCTTTGCGCGGTGATTCCCACCTGAATCTGCGGGGAATTTCCGTGTCCCTGCCCGAACCAGCTGTAGTTCTGGATCGGCGGTTCCCCACCGCAGATCAGTGAATCCGTAAACGAATCGTTGACATAGATCCAATCGTCGGCGCTCCCCAAGCCTGCGATCGGAGCCGCCGTCCAGGCGCAAGCAAATGGCTGAGCTGCCATCTTGGCCTGAAACCCAACCCACTGGTTCACATTTTGTGTGTAGGGCGGGGACTTAGCCATGCCTGTGCCTTCCAGAAATACGATCCCGTACAGATTCGACGCGCTGCCCCAGGGGTCAGGGCAGGTGGGAAGCTGGGCGTACGCTGAGTGTTGCAACGCAGGCAGAAGGCAAAGAAACAGCAGCCGGGAGACTAGCTTCCACGCTTTAGCGGGGCGGATGAACTCGATGAACAAGGCTTTTGGTTGGATGACGCTGGGCATGGGTGTCCCCCTGGAATCGGCCTTCCCCAATGAAAAGGGAATTCAGCTTCTATCTAATTAATGCGGAATTCGAAGGCGAAAAAGTTCAAAAGCGACGCACAAATGTATCCGGCGGAAGGCCCTTCCCAATCGGCGTGCGGCCTAGACGTCAAGTATGACGAGATCGACCGTGTCGCGTGGTGCCTACCCGCAATTGTTTTCACTTGCGCTGCAAAGATTTTCGCCCCCAAAAAACAGCACTTTGAGATCGTGCTGGCGCGGAAGCTTACCCGGTTCCGGTTGGCAAGTCAATATGTGGACATGGCGCCAGGGTGCAGGCGAAACCGGCGTAATCACAGGCGCGGCGGCTTACCCGCGGACCAAATGAGTATTGGCAGGCCGCTCAGGTTTGTGTATCCTACTGCGACCACGGGCGACTTCGGTCCGGACGCGCACTTCTCTCAAAACATATCTCTCGGAGCCAGGATCATGGGGAAAGCTCGCGTTAGAATTTTCGCGCTGTGTGCAGGACTGCTTGGCGCGCTTCCGCTCTCTGCTCAAGTTCAAGGTCAATGGGCCAGTACCGGCACGATGCAATCCGCCCGCGAGTTGAATGCCCAGGTACGGCTGGCCGGTGGAAAGGTCCTCTCTGCTGGGGGAGCCGACAACAACGGTAACCTTCTCGCTTCGGCGGAAATCTATAGCCTCGCTTCGGGCAACTGGGCGCTCACCGGCAGCATGGCGGAGGCCCGGGAGTCGTTTCCCGCAGTGGTGCTGACAAGCGGAGAGATACTGGTCGCCGGCGGACTGGGTGCCAACGGCACGGTGTTGGCGGGAGCCGAGTTGTACGATCCCACGACGGGAACGTGGTCCTCGGCGGGTTCCCTCTCAGTGGCTCGCTTTGGTCATACGGCAACCCTGCTCAAGAGCGGGAAGGTATTAGTGGCCGGCGGCTGTACCGCGAACAACTGCAGCACCGACACGGCGGTGAGCGAACTCTACGATCCTGCTTCGAACAGTTGGTCGACCACGGGTGACCTCAACACCGCTCGCTATCGCCACACCGCCATACAGCTGAAAACGGGGAAAGTGTTGGTCATCGGAGGATCCACTGGCACACCCACCACTTCTTGCGAACTCTACGATCCTTCCAAGGGCACGTGGAGTAGTGCTGCCAGCACAAGTGCGACGCGTTACTTGAACACCGCAACTCTCCTCCCGGATGGCAAAGTACTGGTCACGGGCGGTACGCCCTCCAAGTTCCCCTTAAGTTCAGCGGAACTCTACGACCCCTCTGCCAACACGTGGACCCTAACCGGGAACATGACGACGGGGCGTTACGCTCACACGGCCACGCTTCTGACTGACGGCACCGTTCTGGTGGCGGGGGGAGAAGGGCAGTCAATTAGCTGCGGCAAAGCCTGCACCGGTTACATCCCTACCGCTAAGGTGGATATCTACAACGAAGCTGCAGGCAAATTCACCGCCGCGCCAAGCCTGAGCCGGGCGCAAGCGTATCACTCCGCGACCCTGGTGTCGGGAAGGGTATTGGCCGACGGCGGCATCGGTACTACCAGTGTCTGTTGCGTGGTGGTGAACACCGCCGAAGTCTATACCCCGCTGACCCTGACCTTTTCTGCTTCCAGCCTGAGCTTCGGCTTCGAGCAATTGGGCGTGACCACTCAGCCTCAGACGGTGACGGTGACCAACGTGAGTGGTCACTCTGTGACTTTCTCCAGCGTTGCCGTAAGCGGCGATTATGCCGCGCCCAACACCTGCTCGGGCACGCTCATTCAGGGCCAGGACTGCGCCATCACCGTCACTTTCACGCCCACCAAGGCTGGAACGCGTGCCGGGACTATTACCCTCAAGGACAACAGTCCGGGCAGTCCGAAGCAGACGATCGCGCTGACCGGCGTCGGCGAAGTCAACGCCATCTCCTTCTCGCCCAGCAGTCTGGTTTTTCCCGGCCAGACGCCTGGCACCAGCAGCACTGCCAGCGTGAGCATCATCAATGACGGCACCGCCAGCGTGACCATTACAGCGATCGCCATCTCGCCCGTCCGAAAAACCTTCACCCAGACCAACAACTGTCCGGCCACCCTCAACGTCAACCAGAGTTGCGTGGTGCAGATTGTATTCAGGCCGCCCGATACTGGGAGATACAAAGCCACGCTGTCCGTTACCGATAGTGCTGGCGGCAGTCCCCAGACCATGGCTATCTCCGGCGTTGGTCTGGACAATTAACCTGCCGGCGGGACCGTTGAAGCCGTGAGCTAGCGCTGCCCGGCAGAAGTCCGCCCCGGTTGTGTCTCCCGCGACCCCGCGCGGGACGAACGGCGATGTCCGCGAACGGAGTCCGACGGCGCCGGCGGCGATCGTTAACCAACCATGCACAAACTGGACCGAGCGAAGTCCGCGATTGTAGTTCGGGGTATACTTCTCCGCAGACGGAGGAGGCCAATTCCTCCAGGACGAGAGTCGACCGCAAGAAGCGAGGTCAAACGAACATGGACTGGAAAACCAAGTTAGTGCTCGGGATACTCACGGCGGTAGCCATGTTTTTGCTTACTTTCCTGCTTCCGAGGGGAGGCGCGTTACGGGACGCACAGCTTGCAACCTTCCCACTCACGGTGGGCGTTTGGGCGATCTTCGTACTGCTCTTTGTGAAACTCAAGTAGCAAACAGGCGGTCTTGCTTTGGCTGAGGGGTTCGCCATCGGCCCGAAAGGAATGTGGGCACCGATGATGAGCATATGCCCCTCCTGGCAGGTCGTGCCCGGCGGCGATCCCAAAGCAGATTTCGGTGGTGCGCCGTTGACCGAGCGTAACCACAAAGGACACGAAGCGACCCGAGGAGCCCCGGGAACCCCAAGCCGGTGAAACTTCCCACCCATTTTGGTTCATGGGCTTCCCCCCGAAAGTCTCCCTCACCCCGTTTGACCAACTCTCGCTAACATGTTATAAAAACGAGTCTTGCTGCCCGCTCAGCCTGGGGGAGGTTTTATCCCCTGCCCGCGGTCCTGGCTGGCGCAGACACTTGTGCTGATGGTGAATAAGCGGCACAGTGAACATCCGACGCGGCCAAGCTCAGCTTTCCTGTTCAAGTCTTGCGGTGGAAGCGTGTTCGGAACTCCGGCAATGCGCTCCCGGCGGTCTCCCTCAGGAGCGCGCCTGGGGGCGGTGTGCCGGTCGAGGTGCCTGAACCCGTAGTCATCCTTAATATCCGATTGGTGGAGGATTCCCATGCGCGACTGGTTGGCTCAACTTGTGTCTCAACGATGCCGTTTGGTCCAGACTCTGGCGGTTACCGTGGCAATACTGACTTTTGGGGCGACCACGGCTTTCGCTCAGCCCTCGGGAGAAGTCGGGGGCGAAGCCAACCTGAAGCTTCCCGATCTGGCGTCGGTTTCGTTTCTTGGCCTGGACGGCCACCGGCTGCTCATGATCGGGATTCTGTTCTGCATCTTTGGCCTGGGTTTCGGTCTGGCCATCTATACCCGCTTGAAAAACCTGCCAGTGCATCGCGCCATGCGCGAGATTTCCGAACTGATTTATGAGACCTGCAAAACCTATCTCATCACGCAGGGAAAATTTCTTCTGGTGTTGTGGGTATTTATCGCGGTCATCATTCTGCTTTACTTTGGCGTGCTGCTGAAGCTGGAGGCGATCCGTGTGGCCATCATTCTTATGTTCAGCGTGGTGGGGATCGCTGGCAGCTATGGCGTGGCCTGGTTCGGCATTCGCGTAAACACGTTCGCCAACTCGCGTACCGCGTTTGCAGGACTCGGTGGCAAGCCGTATCCCATCTACAACATTCCGCTGCAGGCGGGCATGAGCATCGGCATGATGTTGATTAGCGTCGAACTGCTGATCATGCTTTTTATCCTCCTGTTCGTGCCGGGAGACTATGCCGGGCCGTGTTTCATCGGCTTCGCCATCGGCGAGTCGCTGGGCGCTGCGGCGCTGCGGATTGCCGGCGGGATCTTTACCAAGATTGCGGACATCGGCTCCGATCTGATGAAAATCGTTTTTAAGATCAAGGAAGACGACGCGCGCAATCCCGGCGTGATTGCCGATTGCACTGGCGACAACGCGGGAGATTCCGTGGGGCCGTCCGCGGACGGGTTCGAAACCTACGGCGTGACCGGCGTGGCCTTGATTACCTTTATTTTACTGGCGGTGAAGGATCCGACCATTCAGGTGGAACTGCTGGTCTGGATTTTCGTGATGCGTATCGCCATGCTGGTCTCGAGCGCTGCAGCTTACTTCATTAACGCGGCCATCGCCAAGGCCAAGTACGGCCACGCGGACAAGATGAATTTCGAGGCGCCGCTGACCTCGCTAGTGTGGATCACTTCAGTGGTGTCGATCGCGATTACTTACTTTGTTTCTTCGAAAATCGTGCCCGAGCTTGGCGGGGATACCACGCTGTGGTGGAAGCTGGCCTCGATCATCTCCTGCGGCACGCTGGCGGGAGCGGTGATCCCGGAACTGGTGAAGGTCTTTACCTCGACTGAATCGCGGCACGTAAACGAAGTGGTGACTTCAGCGAAGGAAGGCGGAGCGTCGCTCGGAATTCTTTCGGGCTTCGTGGCCGGCAACTTCTCGGCGTATTACCTGGGGCTGGCGATGGTGACCCTGATGTCTATTTCTTACTATTTCAGCTTACAGGGGCTGGGAGCGTTGATGGCCGCTCCGGCAGTCTTCGCTTTCGGCTTGGTGGCCTTCGGGTTTCTGGGCATGGGTCCGGTGACCATCGCCGTGGACTCCTACGGTCCGGTGACCGACAATGCGCAATCGGTGTACGAGCTTTCGCTCATCGAACAGGTTCCAAACGTGAAGGAGGAGATCAAGCGAGACTTCAACATGGACGTGAACTTCGAGCGTGCCAAGGACTTGCTGGAAGAAAACGACGGCGCGGGCAACACCTTTAAGGCGACGGCCAAGCCGGTACTGATCGGCACGGCCGTGGTCGGCGCCACCACGATGATCTTCTCCATCATCATGGCACTGACCAACGGACTCACCGAGAATGTAAACAAGCTCTCGTTGCTGCACGCGCCTTTCTTCCTGGGTCTGATTACGGGCGGGGCGATGATCTACTGGTTCACAGGAGCGTCCACTCAAGCCGTGACTACCGGCGCCTATCGCGCGGTCGAGTTCATCAAGGCCAACATCAAGCTCGAAGGAGTGGAGAAAGCCTCGGTCTCCGATAGCAAGAAGGTGGTCGAGATTTGCACCCGCTACGCGCAGAAAGGGATGTTGAACATTTTTCTGGCCGTGTTCTTCGGCACCCTGTGCTTCGCCTTCGTCGAACCATTTTTCTTCATCGGCTACTTGATCTCAATCGCGATCTTCGGCCTCTACCAGGCGATTTTCATGGCCAATGCAGGCGCGGCCTGGGACAATGCCAAGAAAATTGTCGAAGTCGTATTGAAGCAGAAAGGCACGCCACTGCATGATGCCACGGTCGTGGGCGACACGGTTGGCGATCCCTTCAAAGATACCTCTTCGGTGGCCCTGAATCCCGTCATCAAGTTCACGACGTTATTCGGACTCCTGGCGGTCGAACTGGCGGTAAAGCTTACCTCGGAAGCCGGCGACACTTTCGGACACATCCTGGCGTTGGCTTTCTTCGCAGTCTCTTTCTTCTTCGTGTACCGTTCGTTCTACGGCATGCGGATCGGCGGGGAAGCGTGAGAATCTTGTAACTGACTGAGCGCTTTTTTCAGCTTTTAAGACGCCGTCCCTCCAGGGATGGCGTTTTTCTTTTGATTTCCTGGGTGCCGCCGTAATACGCCGGAGAATCAGGTGTCGGCTGTGTGCGACCGTCTGACGAGTAAGGACACCCGTCTTTTATTCGCTAAAGCAGAACGAAAGCTGCAATTCTGATCTGTGCCTTTCGCTATTCGTGCAATGTCTTCACGTAAGCAATGACTTGCCACAACTGCTGGTCAGGAAGCTTAGCCCAAGAAGGCATTCCTTTCTTCATGTTTCCGTTGAACAGCAGCCAGTGTAAGTCGCCGTCGGTAGCCTGCCGCTGCACTCGCTGGCTTTTCAGCGGAGGCCGCTTCTTGGTCCCTTCCGCATTTTCACCGTGACAGTGCAAGCAGTGTTCCTCATAAATCCTTCGCCCGGCGGCAATCGCATCGCCCTGGCCTTGATAGGGATTGCTGCGCTCATGATCTTTGGCCGGAACTCTCGCTAACCACGCCCCGTCCGCCGCGGAAAACGCTAGCCCGGCAGATAGCAGCCAAATCAGAAGACCATCCCGCAGATTGCGTCTCATTGCTTCCCTCGATGAAACCGGCTCAAGAACTGTTCGATCTCGTACGAAACGCCGAAGCGGTACAAATGGGGGACGCTGTAGTCATTCAATCCAAACTGCGGCGAGAATGACAGCGTGGTGCCATTGGGTGCGGTCCAGTTCATGGTGGGACCGACATAGTGCGCGGTATCGTGAAGCCCAAAACTGTTGCGATCACCGAGCCCGCCGTACATCTCCAGGCCCGCCTGAAACTTTTCCCGGCAGAAGCTGCAGTTGTGTGCGCTGGCGGCGAACCCCAATGGCCGGCTGATCGCCCAGGCGTAGCCGAACTCCCATGGGTCATCCGAGAGATTCTTCTCGGCAATGATGTTTTCGCTGATGTTCCAGCCGCGAACGTTGCTTCCCAGGATGAGCTTCAACTCCATCTCCCGCTCGACATCCTTACGGGCAATGGCATTCGAATCGCTGAAGTCGGGGACGCCGTCGTGGCCGACGATCTCGCGCAACGCCTTGTCCGCGCTGGTGTTCTCGTATTCCACGTACAGGGCCGGATTGATGCGATGCTCCGCCAGCAGAGGACGAAACCGATTTTCCCAGCGAAAACCCGTAAAAATGGTGCTGTCGTTCTGGGTACTTTGTCCGTCGAGATAGAACTCCGAAGTCCACCATGTCTTGACCCCGTACTCGAACTCGATGTTCGATCCCAGGAATAGATTGCCGCCGGGCGGATGGCCAACCACGTTGAACAGCTCGATGTCGAGGTTGCCGGGCTCCTCCACTTCGTGGGAGTAAGTAACGAAGTACGGCCGCTCCTGAGCCGCAACACCGGCAGCCATCCCGAAAACGATGAGCAGACACACTGCGACCGCACGACGCATGCGAGATCTCTTTCTAGTTGCAAATCAGTTGCATCTAATAAGGAACGAATCCATCCTAAGGTCCCGCGCCATGCCCGGTCAAGAGACGCTTACATTTTGTGTTTCAGGATTGTTGCAATCAGATGCAATAGTAGGTGCTTCATTGGCCGTTGGCACGGCATTGCGAGCAGTATCCGCCGACCTCAAGCCTGGTCACCACGATGTGAAATTGGCAATCGCGCTGGATCTGTCCCTTCAGGCGGTCGAATAAATCGCTCTCAAATTCCATAATCTTGCCGCAGCGCAGACAGGCCATGTGGATGTGGTCGCGCTGCGGACGGCGTTCGTAATAATGCTTCTCGCCCTGCATGTGCATGAGATCGAGCTCATCGACCAGTCCGTGCCGCTTCAGCAGGCTAAGCGTGCGATAGACGGTGACCCGATCAATTTGCGGATCAAGCTTGCGGGCGCGGCGCAGCAACTGGCTGGCATCGAGGTGTTGTTTGGCGGTCTCCACCACCGAGAGGATAGTGCGGCGCTGCCGGGTCATGCGCAGGCCGCGCGACATGAGCTCAGCTTGCAACCGTCCCGGCGTTTCTGTTTGTGGTAGTGGCAATTCTACAGCCTTCTTAGTTGAAACTCGATTGCAATCATATTCGAAAAGAAAGGTTATGGGAAGAGTGCCTGGAAACGGAGCAGACAACGATGTCAGACTTATTGGCCCTTCATCTTGTCTTTCACGCTACGGGCAAGCTTTTCGATCTCCTCGGCTTTCCGGACAACGTCCACCGATAGCATGTTTTCGTTTGACTTATCCACGGACTGCTTCAACTCGGTGGCTAATTTGAAGAGACGTTCAGTGTCCCGCTTGAGTTGGGCCTGCCGCTCCTGGTTTGCTTTCTTCGCCATCTCCTTCTGGATGCGGTCCTGCGTTTCCTGTTCCGGAGATGGAGCCTGCGGGCTGCCCTGCGAGGGGAAATTTGGGTTGGGCATCGGGGGTGGCACCGAGGTCTGCCCCACCGACCGAACCGCCAAAACAAATGTCAGCAATAGACCCGACAATAGCGGAGCGTAGCGCCTGGATTGCACAGTCACCTCGACAAAACTGGGATGTTCTAGATTATAAGGTCAGAGAGGAATCCGGGAGTTCTCCCGCTTGTTATAATCGCGCCGAACTATGCGTCCTCTGTCATTCGTGGTCATACCTGACGGAAACCTTCCCGAGCTCGTGCGCGGCTGGGGCGAAGATGCGCGAACTTTCTTGCGCCACGACGTGCCCAAGATCGTTCTGGTCACCGTGCTCTCCTTCGCGCTCATACGCCTGATCCGCCTCATCACCAGTAAAGTGGCGGCTTTGCAGAGCCGCAGACTGCCCTCGGGATTCCGTGCGCAGCAGGTGCGAACCCTGGCCAGCGTCATCACCAGCATCAGCGTTTTCATCATCCTCTTTGTGGCTGCGCTCGAGGTGCTCCCCTTGCTGGGTTTGAACCTGGGGCCGCTCTTGGCCAGCGCCGGAGTGGCGGGACTGGCAATCGGTTTTGGCGCACAAACTCTGGTGCACGACTTCATCAACGGATTCTTCATCCTGCTCGAGAACCAGTACGACATCGGCGACAAGATCCGCATCGCGGGGGTGGCGGGTACGGTGGAAGAGATGACTCTGCGCCGCACTGTTTTGCGCGACGATGACGGCACGCTGCACACCGTCCCCAATAGCCAGGTGACCATTGTCTCCAATGCCACGCGCGACTGGTCGCAGGTCAGTATGCGGGTGGTGGTGGCTTACAGCGAACCCAGCGACCGGATCATCGGGTTGTTGCGGCAAATCGGCGAAGACCTAAGGCACGACCCGGCCTTCGTGGACGATATTGTCAGCGACATTCAGGTTCCCGGAATCGACCGCATCGGCAACGGTGAGGCGGAATATCTGATGCTGGTGAAGACGCGTCCTAACCAACAATATCCCGTGAGCCGGGAATTGCGACGCCGGATCAAAGAATGTTTTGAACAGAACAAGATTCAGACTGCGGCGCCAGGGCGGGTGTATGTGATGGATCAGGGCGGGACGAAGGCTTCATAGCGGTCGGACTGGTAGAGAAGGACAATGTGGGGCGGACACTCTTGTCCGCCGCCCTTGACCTAGATCTTGTTGCTTGGCAGTGTACCGCCTGGAAAACTGTTACTGCCCACCGGGTTGTCCGACGACTAAGCGGAACAGTAAATCAAAGGCGAAGTCAAAGGCGGCGGACAGGAGTGTCCGCCCCACATTGATCTGCCTAGTCATAGCTCTTGGTTCAGCTCTTGTCTTCCAATCCAGCCGGGGCGAGCTTTGCCACTTGAACCGACCACCAGGGAGGCTGCCGGTCTTCGATTTCAGCGCGCTCCTTGGTTGCAACCGCCTTTCTCACCAGATGAGCGCCAACATAGCGAAAGGGTTCGGGAGGAAAATTTCGCACACTCCGCCCAATCAGCGGGTGATGAGCCCACTCGTCATCACGCTCCAGTACCAGGCTGGCTAGAATCCTTCCACCCATCACACTAGGGCCTACTCCGTTGCCGCTCCATCCAATTCCGTACACAATGCTCCGGCCGCGGTTCAAGTATCCCAGCAGGGGCAAGCTGTCCGGGGTGCGGTCGATGGGGCCTGACCAGTCGTGGGTGATGGCTACATCTCGCAACGTCGGGTAATAGCGGCGCAGATCGGCGGTGACTTCAGCGGCGCGCACCGGATGCCGGTCGAAATTCGCCCCGATGTTGCCACCGTATGCAATGGTCCATCCGCCCTTGCCAAAGGCTATGCGCCCGTCGCGCGTGATGCGGTAGTAGTCGACCATGGTCTGCGAGTCGGTGATGGCCAGATCGCGGTGCCATCCGATCTGCTGGAGGCGATCCGGAATTGGCGCGGTCACCACGATGTCGCTGGAGATGACAGCAATCGCCCGGTGCAGTTCGCGAATGGAAGCTGCCCAGGCGTTATTGGCGATGACCAGCTTCTTGGCTATAAGCGAGCCGCGCGGAGTTTGGACTTCGATCGGAGGTCTGCGAGTGAAGGAAAGCACTTTGGTGTGCTCGTAAATACGCACCCCCATCTCCAGCGCTACGCGCCGGAGTCCGCGCACCAAAGCGGCCGGCTGCACGATCGCGGCGCTCATCTCGAAAACGCCGGCTCGATAGACGCTGGACCCGCCGCGTCTGACTGCTTCGCCGGAATCGAGAGAGCGAAAGGGCTCAGCGCCCATTCGCTCGCAGATACCGACGACACTCTCCCAGGCGCCCATCTGAGCTTTGCTGGTCGCCGTCCAGAGCCAGCCCCCGCGGCGGAAGTCAGCGTCGATCTGGTGCTGAACGCAGAAGGTCGCAATTTCATCAATCGCCGCCTCTGAGTTGCGGCCGATGCGCACTGCTTCCGCAGGTCCAAACAGCTTGGCGAGAGATGCGAGTTTGGGCCACCACGAGAGCACGAAGCCGCCGTTGCGGCCGGACGCTCCTCCCCCACAGATGTCCTGTTCGAGCACGACGACCTCGCAGGCGGGCTGATGCTCTTTGAGGCGGATGGCCGTCCACAGACCCACGAAGCCTCCTCCCATGATGGCGACATCGGCTCTGGTCGACTCCTCCAGGGCGGGCTGGTCCAAAGCTTCGCCTAAGACTTGCTGCAGCCAGAAGGATCGATGCTGTTCAGCGGCCTTCACGAGGATTGCCTGCTTTCTGGTAAGACCAGTGAGGATAGCGGACTGCGCAGACGAAATCCAGCAGCAGACATGCCCACCGTCAGGCTTGCGTAATGACGGTGAGCACAGCCATGGAGTAGATGATCAAGTATCCGATATCGGCCTGTCCGTGCAGCAGATGAACCACGGCCGCGAGGACGAAGGTGGCCAGCAGCAGTCGGCCTCCGGCCACGATGGTCGGAGGCAGCAGAAACAGAATCGCGCCCAGCAACTCGACCAGGGCGATCGCGATCCGGAACCATTGCGGCAGGTGGGTCTTCTGGAAGGCATGCGCCGCGCCCGAAGAAAAGACCAGCCGGGAGCATTCGTAAATCAGTACCAAACCGAGCGAGTATTGCAGTCCGGTGCGGGCAAGTTTGTTGGCGTTTTGCGTCATTCGGTTCCTCCTACTCCGCCTTCTTCCCTCCTGCCTTGCGAGGCCCTGTTGCACGGCTGCGATTGCTCTTGGCAGTTTCTTTCAGGCGATGGCTGGCGCTGGAATTGAGATCAAGCTCATAAAACTTCTTCAGATCCGCAATTCTGCGCAGAGACTCCTCGCCGAAAGGAGTCTTGCCGTCGAAGGCATGCAGCACGATTCCCTCCAGCAAATCGCCCAGGGTCATGTCTTTGTATTCCGCGAAGGCCTTCAGGACTTTGAGCAGGCGCTTTTCCATGCGCACGCCGGTTTGGACACGTTCGACGATGAATTCCTGGGCCATGGCTGGATTGTACCATGGTACCTAGGTACATTGATGGAGAGACGCCTGCCGTAGCGAAGACCACGTGGAGACAGCCGCCCCTCGGCTGTAGGGTCGAGCGCAGCTCGACGGAGGGTGCCCAACAGGCAAAGGTCAATATATGCGAAACGAGACGTCTACACCCATTAAGACTGCGACCGGTTCGCCGTACCTTACTGCGGGTTTAAAGGTCCAACCGGCAACGGTCGTGAGCGCCTGAATATCGAGTCCTTCGCCAAGTCCCCGGACAACCTCGAGAATTTCCGGCAATCCCTTTTCGTTCACGACCACTTCCAGAGTCGCCGTACCGTTCACCTTTTTCTGGCGCGCTTCTTGCGTGTACTCAGGATCTGGCGTATGGATCGCCACCGGGGGGTCGACTACGCCGGGCACGACCAAATATACCGGACGCGCTCCCTCTAATTCGGCCACGATAACGTTCGGCCCATTCTTGCGAAGAGCGTCTAGCTGGCCTTTTAGATCTTGAGCCCCTAGATCCATGTAAGGCTTCCAGTACGCAGCCACCCGCTCTACCAGCTGACCTCCCTTAAAAGTATTTGATAGAGTTTGGTTCACCTGAGGAACGTCGGTTGACGTGGAGGGCAGCTCCACACTGATATGTACTCCGCGGTTTGTTGTCACCGGAGTAACCTTTACTCCGGTGTTGCTTGACCGGAGGGCGAGAATCACCCGCTTTCCACTGAGTTCTACGCGTCCCGAAGCCAAAGCGAGCTTTTCAACTTCCAACAGCCCACAGGTTGACCATGGACCCGCTACTGCTCGATCAAGCAGGCCGCCCTGCGAATCGAATTGTAACTTGTCTCCAAAGTACGGGCTCGTGAGGGAAAGAAGTCGATGTACATACGCTGTCCGCAACTCTTTCTCGAGGTCCTTGCGAGCGTCGGCTCTGGCGTCAGTAAGGGAAATCACAACCAGGGAACAAAGAAGACCGGAGAGAAGACACTTCATAGTCGAGAATCCCGAGGAATTGTAATCCCGAGATCGGGTTCGAGCCAATCAAAAACATGGGCAAGGACGCCCCCCATACTGGCATGATTATTGGCGAACACCACGTGGAGACAGCCGCCCTCGGCTGTCTCGTCGAGCGCAGCTTGACTGGCTTGCCGCTACGAGCATTAGCGGGTGATTTCGCTGGTGGCGGAGACACCTCTGACTGAACTTTGCGGTTGGATTTGGATAGAGACGGGTGGGCTGCCGAGCTTTGCTCGGCCTAGACGGGCGAGGGCGCCCGTCCCCACATTTGCCACGAACAAAACTTACAACGAGCTCATATTGGCCAGGAACTCGCCATTCGACTTGGTTTTGCTGAGCTTGTCGATCAGCAACTCCATGGCTTCCACCGGCGAGAGCGGGTTCAGCACCTTACGCAAAACCCAGATGCGCTGCAGGTCTTCTTTTGGAATCAGCAGCTCTTCTTTACGGGTGCCGGAGCGCTGGATGTCGATGGCCGGGAATACGCGCTTATCGACCAGTTTGCGGTCAAGAATGATTTCGGAGTTGCCGGTGCCTTTGAATTCTTCGAAGATCACATCGTCCATGCGGGAGCCAGTGTCGATCAGGGCAGTAGCAATGATGGTCAGCGAGCCGCCCTCTTCGATGTTACGAGCTGATCCAAAAAACCGCTTGGGACGCTGTAAAGCGTTCGAGTCCACGCCGCCCGAGAGAACTTTTCCGCTGGGCGGAACGATAGTGTTATAAGCCCGTGCCAGACGCGTAATCGAGTCCAACAGGATGACCACATCGCGCTTGTGCTCGATCAGGCGCTTGGCTTTTTCGATCACCATCTCGGCGACTTGCACGTGCCGCGCCGCCGGCTCGTCGAAGGTGGAAGAGATCACCTCGCCTTTGACTGAGCGCTGCATGTCGGTGACTTCTTCCGGACGCTCATCGATCAGCAGCACCATCAGCACGACTTCCGGGTGATTGGTGGTGATCGAGTTGGCGACATTCTGCAGCAGCATGGTTTTACCGGCGCGTGGCGGGGACACGATCAGGCCACGCTGGCCTTTGCCGAGCGGGGTCAGCAAGTCCATGACCCGGGCGCTGACGTTCTCCCGCACCGTCTCCAGCTTGAGGCGCTCCTGCGGGTATAACGGGGTCAGGTTGTCGAACAGAATCTTGTTGCGCGCCTCGTCGGGCGACTCGAAGTTGACGGCCTCAATCTTCACCAGCGCGAAGTACTTCTCGCCCTCGTGCGGAGGCCGGACCTGGCCGCTGATGGTGTCGCCAGTCTTGAGGTCAAACTTGCGAATCTGCGAAGGCGAGACGTAAATGTCGTCCGGTCCGGGCAAATAGTTGTAATCGGGCGAGCGCAGGAAACCGTAGCCGTCGGGCAAGATCTCCAGCACGCCCTCGGCAAAAATGTGGCCTTCCTTTTCGCTTTGCGCCTGTAGAATCTTGAAGATAAGATCCTGTTTGCGAAGGCCGCTGGCGCCGGGCAGATCCAAGGATCGGGCGATCTTGGTCAGCTCCGTGATGTTCTTCTCTTTAAGTTCTGCAATGGTCATGATTCGATTCACCTGCGAAGGGAGATTTTCAATGGGGGGTCATTACAGGAAAGACTTACGATCCGCGGGCAGGCAGGCGGGGCTGGGTTAAGCAGCCCGCCGTTGTGCCTCGGCGAAGTTTTCCGGTTCCGACAGAACCGTCTGCCGTTCCGAGCTTGCAATCCGGTCCAACACTTCGTTCATGGTTTCTTGGATACGGGTGTTGGGCTTATGAAACTTACGGGTAGCCTTGGAGGCAAGCTGGCAAAGCATATAACGATTCCGCAAAGTATGTAAAGCGTCAAAAACGCGATCAGAACGCATATTAGGTTAATTCCTCCCGATCTGAGCCGGCCGGCCAGAGGCCCATCCCCTGGTCGAGAAACCCTTGACCAGAGTGTACAAATCACTCATTCCAGATGGGTTGTGCGGGAAAGCTCTAATTAATGGTATAGATGCTCAGCTGTGCCCGAAAGTTTCTCACTATTTGCAACTTGGGCTGATTATCAGCGGAGATACGCCCCGAAATCAGATGCTTTAGCTCTTCGGAACGCTCTACCGTACGTGAGAATGAACGGCGAGTCAAGTGTTTCTTGCAGGGGTTATTGGGTTTGACAAACCCATTGCTGCTTATAATTGAGACTTGAATCCGTTTCTCGATCGGCCTATCGTGGCCCCATGCGATACGCTTTAGACAGCAACGGCGAGCGAATAAGCGCAAATGAGGCTGTTTTGCGGGACGAGAAGCGCGGAACCTGTGAAGAATGCAAGGAGCCAGTGAAGGCGCATGAGAGCACGAAAATTGCGAACCACTTCGAGCATCTGCCGGGTCACAAGAAGTGCTCCTTGCGTGCCTACCCTGTTTGATCCTCGTTGTCGCCAGAATCACGGCAGACTGGATTTTCCCTTCGAGGAGAGGGAGCGCAGCCCGCTGCAGAGAAGGTGAAATATGCCTTGGAGAATCAGTCCAAGGAACGTGAGAACGATCATTAGTTGAAAGATGTCAGTGGCGACCTGAACGGGTTCGAGGTCCCTTAGAAACTTCAGGACTTTTCTTGTCTGGGGGAAAAATACTCCGGGTATACCAAACGCCGCCCCAATCATCATTGAACGGAAAAGAAAGTCCTTTAGAGTTTTATTCATCTATCCATCACTTGAGTCGAAAGCTGGCTTCCGCGGTTCTTGCTTTGGGCACACATGATCCGGCGGCCTCGGATTGCGTAGAAAATCCGCTACGTCAGATTCCCACGGACAATCAGTACAACTCCAGACGCCCTTATTATCCGTATATGGAATTTGTTTGAGCGCCATCAGATCGCCTTCTTATTTCTGGTTGTGATTCTTCGCTTCCGAGGATTCTCCGGCGGCTTCACTTTGTGCACGTCCGCTATCACTTCCTCGAACGGCAGGGGAAGTCACCGTGAGGCATCAAGCACCCAGAGCAAAACTCTACCATTTTGGCGATATGCCTGGCGAGATTGGTTCTCACACCCCGACGGGTCTCGTGGTCTCTCGGTCTAGCTTTCCGACGGCTTGCGCCGTGGGCTTTATTCTTGCGCCGCTTCGCGGCTTCACCAACGTTAGACCCGCTGGCGCCGGCTCACTTCTGGTTAATCAGATACAGATCCGCCTGGCCGCCGGGGCGGGCGTAGACGATGGTGGAGAGATCGCGGGAGAAGTCGTAGGCGTTGCCGCCATAGTCCAGGCTGAAGGCGAAGGGAATTTTCAGGGCGACTTGATCGGGACCGTTCAGTTTACCGTCATGCCAGGGCTGGCGATGAATGGTGACCTCACCGCGGGAAGCCACCGCATACAAGAGTGATTTTCCATCGGGGGAGTACAGGGCTGCGAACGTCGAGACTCCCGGTAGCAGTTCGGCACACTTCCGGTCGGCAACTGAGATTTGGTAAATTCCGATCTTATCGCCAGTGATGACTGCGCTCGAAAGGTACCTGCCATCCGGAGAGCCGTCCGATACCAGGCCGCAACTCTCCACAAAGGTTTCAGCCGGCGAATCCTCCGAAGCCGCTCTCCAGGTTGTTCCTGTCGAGTTTTTCGAAAAAGCAGTGATGTACACTGACTTCTCGTCGGCTCCCCACACCACGGAAGGGATGAAGCGCGCTGTTATTTGAATCTGCCGGCGCCCGCTGCCGTCGGCGCCGATTACGTAGGCGTGCCCCTCTTCCGGCTCGTTTTCACTAAAACCCAGGTGGGAACTGTCCGGTGACCACCCTCCGGTTGACAGATCCGGAGCGGAAGCCAGTTTGATCTTATTGCTGCCATCGACGCCGGACACCCAAAGCTCGCTTCGGCCCGGTTCGGGAATTGTAATGTACATCACCCGCTTGCCGTCCGGCGAGATGGCCGGCTGGGTGGCATTTTCGGTGACGATATCTGCGGACTCTTTGGACTTTACGTGATAAGCCGTCAGCGCACCGGAAGCTTTGCCGTTCACGTAGTAAATCCCTTTGCCGGAGGGATCGAGCATGGGGGACACGTCGGGCCCCGGACCAGAGGTGATCTGGGTCATACTTTGGTCCGACAGGTTGTACTTCCAGATGTTGGTGAGGCCTTCCACGCTGCGGCTGAGCAGCAGAGACTTTCCCGGTTCAGCCCAACCGTTGATCTCGCCGGGCACTTCCCCTACGTCGACGTCGGCGCGCGGAGACAGGGTCACCTTATGAATTCGAATACTGCCTGAGACTCGTTGCTTCCGGAGGGCCACCAGCAAAGTTTTTCCGTCGGGATAGGGCAGCATCCCCAGGAGGAATGTGCCGGGATCATTGAAACGGTAGACCTCTTGCTCTCTCAAACCGGACTTTTCGGCCTCAAAGATAGCCGGAGCATCTCCGGTCAAATAGAAAATTGAATTCCCGTCCGGCGATGAGACGACGGATTGGCCGGACACTACTCTTCGGGGAGTGCCTCCAAGCGTAGGAACGGCCCAAACCTCGAAGCGCCCGAAGGCACGCTCATAGTAAATTTCGCCTCCGTCGGAGGAGAAGCTGTCCACTCGCTTGTCGCCCTCATCGCTGGTGAGCTGCAGCGGATCTCCACCAGAGGCCAGCATGACGAACACCTGGAACACGCCGCCTGCGGGCGAGGCAAACGCTATCGCGTGGCCGTCAGGGGAAAGCTTCGCGCCCTGCATTGGCTTATTCCAGTGGCTTATCTGCACGATCTTCGCCGGGCCGCTCGGAGCCTTGGAGTGGCTCCAGTAAAGGTAAGCTGCAAAGGTTCCTGCCGCGATGACAGCTCCCATGGCTAAAACGACAGCCCCGGATACTCTTCTCGAAGGCTGAGCAATCGTTGCGGCTGTGCTTGTCGTAGCCGGAGTACTAGCGCTGGTTGAAGCGGCGGGGATTGGGACAACCGCTTGGCTCTCCGTGGTGTGCGGCACCGGAACTCTTCCCGAACTCGTGTCCCGGCGCATGCGCTTCAGGTCGGCGCGCATTTCGGCCGCTGACTGGTAGCGCAGATCGCGATCCTTTTCCAGCGCTTTGTTGATGATTCGTTCCAGTTCAGCGGGAAGGTCGGGATTCAGGCGTACCGGCGAAACCGGAGCGCGGTTCAGAATGGCTTCGAAAATCAGGCCGGAGCTTTCGCCGCGGAAGGGCAGCGTTCCCGTGGCCATTTCGTAGAGCACCGCGCCGAAAGAGAATAGATCGGTGCGCGGGTCCAGTTCCTTGGCCTGGATTTGCTCCGGCGACATGTAGGCGATGGTTCCCACCGCCGTCCCTGGACTGGTGAGATGGTCAGCATTCGTATCAATGGTCGCTTGCGACAAACCTCCCGCAGCCTCGGCACCCACAGGAGTGACTTTGGCCAATCCAAAGTCGAGGATCTTGGCGTGCCCACGCTTGGTGACGAAGAGGTTGCCGGGCTTGATGTCACGATGGACAATTCCCGCGGCGTGGGCCGCATCCAGCGCATCGGCAATTTCGATAGCCAGCGATTGCAGGGTTTCGATGTCCAGAGGGCGGCCCGCGATACGGTGCTTAAGGGTCACGCCGTCCAGAAACTCCATGGCGATGAAAGCATGGTCATCCTGTTCGCCGATGTCGTAAATAGTGCAGATATTGGGATGATTCAGGGCCGATGCGGCTTTGGCTTCGCGGCGGAAGCGCGCCAGCGCTTGCGGGTCCTTGGCTACGTCATCGGGCAAAAACTTGAGCGCGACGAAACGTTCCAGACGGATGTCTTCAGCCTTGTAAACCACTCCCATGCCGCCGCCGCCGAGTTTTTCGAGAATGCGGTAATGCGAGATGGTCTGACCGATCATGGTAGCGGATGATGCGTGGCGCGAACTCTGGCAGACGTATGGTAGGTCGCAGGAAGACGGAAGTCAAAAAGGATGATTTCCAGCCACTTGTCATCTCGAGCGGAGGAATTGCTTCCCGGACGACCACTTCGTTCAGGATGGCAGAGAGATAAGGTGTTCTGCTTAGTCCGCGGCGGCGCTGGTACCGACCACGGGTTCGAGCCGCTTGCGGGAAGTCCGGTTAGGGGGCAATCCAGCGTCGCGAATCTTGTAGAGCAGCGCACGGTAGCTGATGCTCAACGCCCGCGCCGCCTGTTTGCGGTTCCAATGATGGGCTTGCAGTACTTTCAGGATGATCTTGCGTTCCAGTTCGCGGGTGGCCTGCCGTGTCACTTTCTTTAATGCGATGGGGCCATCCACGTTGATCTCGGGATTAAAGAATTCCCGCTCGTTGCGCGCCAGGAGGTCGTTGGTAATGACATCTTCGCCGCCCAGGATAACGTAACGTTTGATCAGGTTCTCCAGTTCACGGATGTTTCCCGGCCAATGATACTTCTGCAGTGCTCCGATCAACTCAGACGACAGAGCACGCGCCCGGCAGTTGTATTTCCGGTTGTAGTACTCGAGGAAGTAAAGCGCGAGATCCTCGATGTCTCCGCGCCGTTCGCGCAACGGAGGCATATGCAGGTTCACCACGTTGATGCGGTAATAGAGATCCTGGCGGAAGGTCCCATTCTCGATTTCATTTTCCAGTTGACGGTTGGTGGCGCAGACCACGCGCACTTCCACTTTCTTATCTTCCTGCGCACCGATGCGGCAGAATTGGCCATCCTGGAGCAATTGCAGCAGTTTCGACTGCAGCGCCAAATCCAGTTCAGAAATTTCGTCGAGAAAAAGGGTGCCGCGATGGGCTAGTTCCACCCGGCCGGGCTTGGAGCCGTAGGCGCCGGTGAATGCTCCCTTCTCGTAACCAAACAGCTCGCTCTCCAGCAGCGTACCGGGAATTGCCGGGCAATTCACCTTGACGAATGGGCCGCTCTTCCACGGAGAAAGAGCGTGGATCATGCGCGCGATAATGTCTTTGCCGGTGCCGCTTTCGCCCTGGATCAGGACGGGTACGTTGGCGCCGGCCACTTTATCCAGGCGGGTGCGCAACGTCTGCATCAACTCCGACTTGCCAAAAACCACTGCCTCGGGGGGGAACTCGCCTAAGGACTGGACCAGAGAACTGAACGGATTTGTCGTTTGAATAGGCATTTCGCCGTGTGCGACTCCCTCGCGCAGTCTCTGTGTGCACCCGGAGAACCAAAGTCAGGGAGCTGGCGGCAGCGCCGAGAATTTGGAGATTATGGATTTAGATTCAAGCACTTGCCCATCAATTGCCTGAGCAAGCGGAGGACGGCCATGGCAGGGAAGGACGACTCCTACTCAGCCCCCCAGGTAGGAAAAACTTTTCACACCGAAGAAACAACTTTCCGCCGTGCGGGCTCCCGGCTGGGCCGGGGAGCCAGCAAAGCATGAGAAAACTTGAGGCCTGCCAGTTGATAACCGTCGGCGTGGGTGGTCCACACGCTGCGCGCCCGTAGATTTCGGGCAGCCGTCGGCAAATCCGCAGTCGAAACCAGAGGTGCGCTGGGGATTTCGAGCAGAACTGGCGAGGAGAGCGGCAATGAGCGCTTCACAGCCAGCAAAGCTCCACCTGCGGACACGTTCAAAGCGGTGGCAAACTCCAGCGATTCCTTGCCGTTTTCATCCTTAGTTCGGACAAAAACAGGAATTGCCAGGGGCAAACGTGCCCAGCGACGGCGTTCTTTGTGAGGCTTGCCTGGATGCAAGAATGTTCCCCGTGACAGCGGAAGAGCTTATCCTTCCCGCACCTTGGGGGCCAAATTCAACATGGAATAATGGGAATCTCGAAGCCTCAGCCGCCCGAAAGTGGCGGTTTTTCTCGGAAGCAGCCAGAAATATGAGGTTTCCGGTAGCTGTTTTTTCGCTGTGTATTCGCCCTTCGGCCAAGTCTGTCTGCATTCACTAAGTACTTTCGACTGCATACTTTTGCCCATGAATGGCAATTTTCGTGCGCTTTTCCAATTGACAGTGCAAAAGGTGTGTCTTACCATCCTGACAGTCGCCCCTCCCTCTTCTGTCAATAACCGCCGAGTTTTCTTCATGGCAGTGGCCCCTGAAAACACGTGTGCGTCCCCCAAGGCCGAGCCTCGAACTGACGATTTCGAGCTTTGTCCGGCCAAGCCTGAGTCCGCGGGCTCCTGTCCAGAACCCAGTTGCAGCCAGGAGCTGCTGCAGCAATACAACCAGCTGCGCGAACAATTTCAACGCACCACGAACGCGTTGGCTTCGGCGGCGCATGATCTCAGAACCCCGCTGGCGATTCTCAACGGATACGTCGAACTCCTGCAGAGCGAAAAGCTGGGATCACTCAATGAGCGCCAGCGCGAAGTCCTGCGGGATATGAATTCCAGCGGACGGCGGTTGCAGCAGTTCATCCAGGATTTTCTCAGTTACAGCGTCCTTGAAACCGGCGAACCAAAGATGCGCTTCGAGGTCGGCGATATCAATGCCAGCCTTTCAGAGGTGTGCCGGTTGTGGTCCCATGGCTTCCAGGAAAGAGGCCTGGCGCTGTATTTTCTGGCCAACGACAAACTGCCGGAGTTTTCCTTTGACGGGGCCAAGGTGCAGCGTGTGGTCTCCAACCTTCTGGAGAATGCATCCAAGTTCACGCCTGCCGGCGGCACCGTGTGGCTCCATGCCGAGCCCTATATGTGGGACCGCCGCAACACCAACCAGCCGGGCATCCTCAGCGATCGCCGGCGGCAGAGCAGCGCTTTGCCAAACTCGGCGAAGATCAGCGTGTCCGATACCGGGCCTGGCATCCCTCCCGAATACCACATCGAAGTATTTGACGACTTCTTCCGCCTGCCACAAAACGAGTCGCAAGCGGGGATGGGACTCGGTTTGGCGATCGCCCGGCGCCTGGTCAGTAACATGGGTGGAAAGATCTGGGTGGAGAGCGAGCCCGGAAGTGGTTGCAAATTTTCTTTCATTCTCCCGCTGAATCCTCCTCTTACCACACCCACTCAAGGAAAAGGAAATGACTGAGACCGCCAACATTCTGCTGGTTGACGACGAGCCCGGGATGTTGCGTTACATCCGCACGTTGCTGGAGGTTGACGACTACAAAGTCGAAACCGCCACTACCGGTGAAGAAGCCGTGCAACAGGTGCAGAAGGGCCTGCGGCCCGACCTGGTTCTGCTTGACCTGCTTATGCCCGGGATTGACGGCCTGCAGACCCTCGAGCAGATTCGGCAGCTTCAGCCCGGGGTCAAGGTGGTGATTCTTTCCTGCGTCGGCGACACCCGCAAAGTAGTACAGGCCATGCGCCTGGGAGCGTACGACTATCTGACCAAGCCATTTCAGAAAGCCGAACTCGATGCGGTCATCGATCAATGCCTGGGCACCAATCAGCCAGCCTATGCCGGCGAAGTCGAAGAACTCGCGGATGATCTGTTCTTCGTAGCGGCCAGCCCGGCGATGCGAAAGTTGCGCTCCGAGGCCGCCCTGGTCGCCGCCGTGGATATCCCGGTGCTCATGCTGGGCGAGAGCGGCACCGGTAAGGAAGTCATGGCGCGGCTGATTCACAAGCTTTCTCCGCGCGCCCACCGCACTTTCCTCAAGGTGAATTGCGCCGCCGTGCCTGCCGATCTGCTGGAGAGCGAACTGTTCGGTTACGAAGCTGGAGCCTTCACCGGCGCCAACCACCCCAAGCCGGGAAAGTTCGAAATATGCAACAAGGGCACGATCCTGCTGGATGAAATCGGCGAGATGCCAACGACGTTGCAGGCCAAGCTGCTGCACATTTTGCAGGACGGTCAGTTCTCCCGCCTGGGCAGCCGCTCGGTGATCAAAGCGGACGTGCGCATTCTGGCCGCGACCAACATCAACATTCCCGAAGCCCTGGCCGCCAAACGGCTGCGCGAAGATCTCTATTACCGGCTGAATGCGTTCACCTTGAACGTTCCGCCCCTGCGGGAACGCAAGGAAGAGATTCCGATCCTGCTGAAGCATTTTATGGCGCACCAGGCTGAGCGTTACGCGCGGCCGCCGCTGCCCCTTACTCCCCAACTCCTGCAGGCTTGCGCGGAATATCACTGGCCTGGAAATCTGCGCGAACTGAGCAACTTCGTCAAACGTTATCTGGTTCTGGGCGATGAGAAACTGGCGATCAACGAGCTGCGTCCAAAAAGCGATGGCAACGGCGCGCAGTTCCCTGCGGCGAATTCCGGAGGCTCTAACGGAGGTTTAAAGTCTTTGGCGCGAAGCGCGAAAGACGAAGCCGAAGCCGAAGCGATCTCCAAGGCTCTCGACGAGACGAATTGGAACCGTAAGCAGGCGGCAGTTCTGCTGAAGATCAGCTACAAAGCGCTGCTTTATAAGATCCGGCAATATGGGATCGCCCAAGCCAACAGCCATCACAAACTCTCGGCCGGAGCGTAGAACTCTCTCTGATACGCAATAGAGGGCGGGCTCGCCCGTCGAGTCGTGCGCTCATTCGAAATGCCTAATGTTCAGTCGGATGTTGCAACAACGGGCGAGGACGCCTGTCCTCCCCATTGAACAAGCGCAAAGATGCCTACTGCACCACCAGCGTCACCGTGGCGTTGCGGGTTGCCCCGGAGGTCGCGCTCACCGTCACTACATACGTTCCCGCCGGAGTTCCGGTGGTCGTCGTAGTGGTCTTGGTGGAACTGCAGGCCGGCTGGAACAGGATTAGCGCGAAGAACACGCTCAGAAGCACAGCCATCAGCCAACGCCTTTTCCGCGACACTCCGCCGATGCCGACACCCAGGAGGACCAAGCCAGGGATGGGGAGCCATAGCGCGTAAATTGGCCCTCCCTTCCGCCACAAATCCGTGGTGGTGGTCACGCGTGCGACTGTGTTAATCACCAGGACGGTGCTGGCGGCGCCGTTGCTCAGGTTAGGAATCGGATTCGTAGTCTCGGTGCAAGTACCACCGGCGGGAAGGCCCGCGCAGGCGAAGGTAACGCTGCTGGGAATCGCCCCCGTGGGGGTTACAGTGGCCGTGTAGGTCGCTGGGACGCCGGCGGGAACCGATGCTGTAGCCGGCGCAACCGTCAATGTGAAGTCGTTTACTTGAACGCTGGTTTCCGCGGACGCACTACAGCTCGGCAGCGAGCATCCCAAAACTGTGACCGACGCGCTGTTTGGCAGCTGTAACGGGGTGGTGGAGGGCGTAAGGCTCGGCACCGGAGTCAAGATCACGGTGACTGTGCCGGTGGCACCTGCGTCCATGGTGCCAATCGTGCAGCCCACGATCGACGTAGCCGCTCCGCCGCAACTGCCGGGGCTGGCGGTCGCCGATACGAACGTCGTGTTTGGGCTTATGGTATCGGTGAAAGTCACACCGTTGGTGAAGTCGCCATTGTTGGTGATGGTGTAAACGTAACTCACCTGGTTGCCCACACCGACAACCGTCGGCGACGGGATTACCGAGAGCCCCAAACTGACGACCGGACCCAACTTGCTGACGAATGCATCGGTACCGCCGTTCAGCGTGGGTTGAAAGGAGTTCGTCTCAGGCTGAGCCTGAGTCAAGAGATTCGACGATGCGGTTTCTCCCGAGACGTAAACGGCGCCCTGGGTATCGATCGCGATGCCGGTGCCGTAGTCGTTGTCGATTCCTCCCAGGAAGGTGGAGTAGTGTCCCGGGGCAGTGGACGTCGTCGCCGTGGTATCGACGCGCGCGACAAAAGCGTCGCTCTTCCCTCCCAGGCCGCTTTGCACGGGATTATTGAGCAGCGGAAAATTCGGCGAGTTGGTCCAACCCACTATGTGTGCGCCTTGATTGGTGTCGACGGCTACTCCCAGGGCGACATCTGTGTCGCTGCCCCCCAGATAGGTCGAATAGCTGAGGGTAACCGACCCCGGGGTTGTGGTCGTCGTAACCGGGTTCGCCAACTTGGCCAGAAAGGCATCCACCCCTCCGCCGTTGGCACTCTGCAGCGACCCGGTTCCGGCAGCGGGAAAGTCAGTCGAAGAAGTCGAACCAACCACGTACGCGCTGCTGGAGTCCACCGCGATCCCATACCCAATATCGTCGCCCGTACTGCCACCGAGGTAGGTGGAGTACAGCAGTTGTGTGCCGGCGGTGGCCGCGGGGTTTAGTTTAGCGACGAAGGCGTCCAGCCCTCCCGCAAGCGTCCCTTGTGAGGCGTTCAGCACCGGCATGTTGGTGAAATCTGTGCCCCCGGTTATGTAGACGTTGGAATTGACATCGACCGCGATGCCTCCGCCTTTGGTCTCTCCGTTACTCGGAGTGCTCCCTCCAAAGTATGTGGAGTAGGCCACGCTACCGGCGCCGGAAAGAGTCGGGTCCACCTTGGTGACGAAAAACTGGTTCGGGGCTCGGGACGAAGCCTGAATTGCGCCCAGGGTTGAGGGGAATCCGGTTTGTGATTCCTTGGAAGTTGTAGTTCCGATTACGTAGGCGTTCCCACTGGGATCAAGCGCGAGTCCAGTAGCCGTGTCTGTACCATTTCCTGATAGATAGGTTGAATAGAGGAGGTTCTTGCCGTTGGGGTCGAGTTGACTGACAAAAACGTGGTTCTGGGCGTTGAGGGGTACGGATTGGAAACCATTCTTCGCGGGAAAATTCGCGGACAGGGTATTTCCCGCCACGATCACGTTGAACCCCGGATCCACCGCCACTCCTACGGTCGTATCCACGCCGCTGCCCCCAAGATAAGTGGCGAACTCGAGAATCGTCGCGGTATTGTTGAACTTGGCGACGAAAACGTCGGCGCTGCCTTTGGAGTGCAGCTGGAAGGGAGAGCCGGAGGTGGGGAAATCAACCGAGGTCGTGGAGCCGGCAATGTAGGCATTGAATGCGGTATCCACAGCGATTGCGGGACAACCTGCGACCGGAGTTCCCGTCCCTAGAATCACCGAGCAGCCCTCGTCTTTGCTGCCGCCGAGGAACGTGGAATAGGTGAGCACCGGATCGATGATCAGAGTGCGGCTGCGGTCGTAGTCACCCAATGCGAACCCGGCTTCATCCTGGCCGCGTAGCTCGAACCAACCCGGAACCGTGCGCTCCTCTTCCCCGAACCTCTGATACACCCGCGGGGCTTGCAGAATTACATCCCCACCACGGATCGAGAGCACGAGATTGCCGGCGGGATCAATCCTGAGCCGATCAGTTCCGCCGAAATGCAGCGCCACCTGCCGAGGGTCGCTGCCGGGAGCTACTACGAAATCAGATTCCAGGCGACCCCGGTTGCCGTAGTAGACCAGGTCAATCCCGGGATACACGTTTCCGTAACGGACTCGGGAATATTGAGGAATATCGCGATGCCATTGCGCCGGATCGTTGCCGATAAAATAGTTGCTCTTGCCGGGGAGTTGGTCGACTCCGTTCACTTCGGCATGGGGATTTGCCTGGGCAAGTCCCACAGACAACACAGAAAGCGGCGGCGCGGACTGCCGGGAGACGGGGGAAAGTTGCAACGCGAGTACAGCCTGGTTGGCAGTGAGGAACAGCTCATACCCGCTGCCCCGCGCGAGGAATTTCACCGCGGGATTGTTCTGGCCACGATTTGCCTCGAAAATCAGAGGAAGATGACCGTAGGCGGCCCGGACCTGGGTCGCATCGAGGCTTGGCGTGTTGCGAAGAAAACTGGGGACGCGCGGTCCATTCTGAAATACGGCTAGCGGCACACGACCCGTGCCCGGACCAAGCCTTAGACACATTGCCCCGAGAACCAAAAGCGACGCGACTGCTAACGGAACCCGGCCTTGCAAACAAGCTCTTCCCAGCCAACGACGATTCAATCTCACTAGCTCCTCCGGATTCCCGGTTTCATGGAGAGAAGAAGAAATGGCGCACAAAACGGCATTCCGACCCGCGCCCGCGAAGCGGTTTGCGGACTTGTCACCAGAAATTTTGACCGAAAATTAAATAACTACTTAAACATCTGACGGATAGCCTGTCAAGCCGGGCTACGGTCTTCTCGCCTTCGGAATCATCAGATGCGGAGAATGTGGTGCAAAGATGCCGCATTACTCGACAAAAGTGCCGTGGAAAGAAGCGCTTGTGTGGGGCAGACACTCCTGTCCGACCGGCTTTAACTTTGGTCTTCTGCTTCCTATTGGTAGGCCATCGGACAAACCGGTCTGGGAAAGTACGGTTTCCAAGCGTAGTGACAAAGATCAACGTCAAGGGCGGCGGACAAGAGTGTCTGCCCAACACCAGTTCTTGCTAGAGCTTCCGCTTCAAGTGTTCGATCTCCGTGCGCAGGCGGGCGTAGCGACGTAATAGGTAGACGAAATAGGCGATGTGGATAGCCCAAGTGGCAGTGTAAGCGGCATAGAGGTAGCTCATCGAGAACTCCCCGCCTCGAGCAGCGATTCCGCGGCTTGAGCCTCTTCCACTTCGCGGCTAAGAACCTCCAGGCGATAGCGCGACCAGCAGACCAGGCCAGCCAGGCACAAGAAGGCTGCCCAGCTGATAAGCAGCACGTGTAACATGCGAGGATCTATCGAGCCTCCGCCACCGATGACGGGCTGAGGGTGCTGGGTACGGAAGAACCAGATGGAAAAGTAGACCAAGGGAACATCGAGCGCGCCGAAGACCGCCAGGGCCGCAGCCATCTTGTTTGTCTGCGCGCTGTTGGAGAACCGCCGCAACATAAGATAACTCACATAAATGAGCCACAGCACCAGGGTTGAAGTAAGGCGGATATCCCCCGGAGCCCACCAGATGCCCCACACCGGCCGCGCCCAAATTGGTCCGGTGATCAGTACCACTGTACAAAATACAACGCCCACTTCCGCGGTAGTCACTGCGAGTACATCAAGCGCCTGCCCGCGAAAGCACTTTCCGATCAGAAAGTACAGAGCGGGAATCATCAAAGCCGTGGTCGCGATCGAACTGGGGTACATCCCAGTCGGCAACTGCTCTCGCACCGCCGGAATGAAGGGTGCGATTACCCCGACTGCGCCGATGGCCACGACGATCCAGTTCGCGGCGCGCTGCGTGGAAGGCTTCGCGCTGACCAGGTATTGCACGGAGGCGATGAAATTGAGAAAGAACAGAAGGAAAGCGGTCCACGCCGAGGGCACGTGGTAGTAGATGATGCGGTACACATCACCCTGGAGCGCGTCCGTGGGAGCCACCTCCAGGGCTTGATACAGAGCATAGGACAGCAGAAGCGCTGTGAGCACCGCTAGGATGGGGAAGGACCGTTTCATTCCGCTTGCAAGATCGTGCCGAACAATACCAGACAAGCTGTAGTAAACACCACATCGTAGGTGAGAAGCAATACGATCCAGAAGCGGGCGGGATCGTCGCCGGTAAGAATCGCCGTGGTACCCGCAACCATACCCAGCACCGCGGGAATCGAGACGGGGAAAAGCAGGAGCGGCAGCATCAGTTCGCGGCTGCGTGTGCGCAGCGACATTGCCGCGAAAAACGTGCCATTCACCACCAGCGCCCAGGTGCCTAGTATGGCGATGGGTATCAACTGCCAGGCGGGGCCGAGAGGATGCAGGTTGTAAAAGACTATGAAGAGCGGCGTCATCAGCGCTTCCAGCACCGTGACAAAGATAAAGTTGCCCAACGCCTTGGCCAGGAAAAGCGAATTTGCCGGAGCCGGAGAAACCCGGTAGGCATCGAGCACCTGGTTGCGCAACTCCCGCGCCCAGGTCTGGTTGAGCGCGACCACGGCCGCGAACAGAAATGCCACCCAGACCAGTCCGCCTACGATGTGCCGCGACTCCTCCGCCAGCGGATCGAACGAAAAACTGAAAATCACCACCACCAGCAGGGAAAAGAAAAGCATGGAGTTGAGCGCATCCTTCGACCTCCATTCCAGGCGGATGTCCTTGATGAGGTTCACGAGCGTCAGGGACCAGAGGGGACCGCTCATTGCGCTCCTCCTTGCGGCAAAACCGCGGCGCGCTCCACGATTTGTCCAGCTTCCATGCGCACGAACTCATCGGCTGCCCCGTTTAGCAGCAGCGCCTGATGGGTTACAACGAAAATTGTTTTGCCTCCGTCCCGGAGTTGTTTCAATAGACTCACCATCTCCCGGGCGGAACGCACGTCAACGTTGGAGAAGGGCTCGTCGAGCAGCAGAATCTTGGGGTCGTTGAGCAGAGAGCGCGCCAGGGACATGCGCTGCCGCATGCCTTGAGAATACTGACCGACGGGCCGTTCCAAGGTGGGGTCGAGCTTGACCGAGTGGATCACACTTTGACAGCGCTGATCGTCCACGATTCCGTAGAGGCGCGCGAAGTAGCGCAGATTTTCCATTCCGCTCATCTCGTCATACAAGAGCGAGGGATGAGCCATGTAGCCGAGCTGTGAGCAAACTTCGCGCAGGTTGCTGGTCCCAAGCATCGAGATGCTTCCACGGGTGGGCATCGCCAGACCGGCAAGCGCGCGCAGGAGAGTGGTCTTCCCTGCCCCGTTGTCTCCCAGAATGGCGTACAGGCGCCCTGCCGCGAAAGTTGCATTCACCCCGCGCAGGGCCGCGAAGCGTCCGAACTGTTTTACGAGGTTGGTGACAATGATGTCGGGGACGGCAGCGGAGGGCGCGGTTTGAGCAGACATTGCGAGAAGCCGGGATTACCAGCCGGTGTGATTCGGTTCAGGGAAGAATCTATGCATTTTGGGTTCGCTTTGCAAATGAGGTGCATGCAGGCAATGTCCTGATTCACCACGAAAGATGCGCGGGCGAATTTAGGCTAGTTCGACGTGCCTGCGGAGCCGCTGGTTTGCACCTGGGTCATACTCTTCGCGGGCTCAGCCGCGGGAGCGCCCGTGCCCGGCTGCTGAGGAGCATACTTCGAGGCGCATTTGGCCTGCAGTTGTTTGGCGCGAAAGACGCCATCGCGTCCAAAGCTTCCGTCAGCCAAGGCCTGGGAATTGTCTTTGAAGGTATCGGGTGGGGCCTCGGTGCCGCTATAGACCACGGGCAGAATCTGGTCATTCTCCATCAACGTGAACTGCACCTGGGTGCCGGTGCGCCGGATGGAACCGGGCTGGACATTTCCTGCCACCCGCAAGCGCTTGGTATAGGCGCTGTCTCCCATGTGGTGAAGTTCCTTGATGGTGACGTAGTAGCTCTTGCTCTCCTGGACACCGGTGTACGCCAAATAGCCAAGGGCCAAAAGGATGATGACCGTGGCACCGCCGAACTTCAGATACTTTGCGCTTTCAGCAGACATAGGTAGAGGAGGCTGTTACAAAAACTCTATTCCTCTCCGGAAGGGTGGTCAAGACTGTTATTGTCCCGAGGAGCAATAGCGACCGGGGGTCTGCGGTTTTGTAAGCTGCAGGTCCCTCGCTTCGCTCGGGATCACGGCAGACGCTTACCAGACGTGGCAAGCGTTCTCCGCAACCATGGGCTGGCCAGCTTTGCAGCCCCAGGCTTGCTGGAACTCGGGCATGTTCTGCACTACACCGTTGACGCGCCACTGTCCAGGGGAATGAGGATTGGTCGTGACCTGGGCGCGGGCGAACTCCGGCCTTCGCTTTTCGCACCAGACGCGGGCGAACCCCAGGAAAAAGCGCTGTCCGGGAGTATAGCCATCAATTTTCTCACCCTCCCTGCCGGTTTTGTCGTCCGCGATCATGTGCTCCAGGGCTCGCAGAGCGATGCGCGCGCCACCGTTGTCGGCCGTATTCTCACCGAGGGTGAGCCGGCCGTTGAGTTTTAGATCATCCACCGCAACAAAGTTGCTGTATTCATCGGCAATGCAACTGACGCGCTTCTCGAACTCCTTGCCGTCTTCGGGAGTCCACCAGTCCCGCAAATTGCCCTGGGGATCAAACTTGCGTCCCTGATCGTCGAAGCCGTGGGTCAGCTCGTGCCCAATCACCAATCCGATGCCTCCGAAATTCACGGCGTCGTCCATCTTCTTGTCGAAGAACGGGGGCTGCAGAATTCCCGCGGGAAATACGATCTCGTTGTAAGAACCGCTGTAGTAGGCGTTCACCGTGGGTGGCGACATGCCCCATTCCTTGCGGTCGAGCGGCTTGCCGATCTTGGCGATCTCTCGCCTGGCTTCGAAATCGGTAGCCCGCTCAACGTTGCCCAACAAATCACCACGCGCGATGGTCAGTGAGCGGTAATCACGCCAGACATCGGGGTAACCGATCTTGTTGCGGATGGCCTGAAGTTTGATCTTGGCCTGTTTCTTGGTTTCGCCGGTCATCCACGGCAAGCCCTGAATATCTTCATCCAGCGACTTCTCCAGGGCATCGACCATCTTCAGCATGCGTTCTTTGCCCTCGGCTCCGAAAGTAGCTTCCACATACTTCTGGCCGAGCGCTTCCCCCAGATAATCGTCGTTCAGTTCGACACAACGTTTCCAGCGCGCCTGGATCTCTTTCTGTCCGGTCAGGGCCTGCCGCATCTTGAAGTTTGCTTCCACGAAGGGCTGCGAAAGCCAGGGGGTGGAGGCTCTCAGCAAGTTCCAGCTGACATAGGTTTTGAGATTGTCGAGCGATTCGGATTCCAGCAGGCCGTTCACTTGCTTGAAGAAATCCGGGTTGCTGACGTTCAACTCGCTAAAGCCGGGCGTGGCCGAGGCCGCAAAAAAACGATCGAGATGGAAGTTCGGCGCCAGGCTCATCGCCGCATCGCGCGTCATTTTGTGATCACGGTTTCTAGGATCGCGGCGGAGGGTTCGATCCATGGAGGCTTTGGCCAGCGCAGTCTCGATACGCAACACGGTTTGTGCGGAGTTGCCCGCTTGCTGGGGAGATTGTCCCGCCAGCGTGAAAACCTGGGTTATGTACTCCACCAGGTGCTTGCGCATGTCGACCATTCCCGCGTCATCTTTGATGTAGTAATCGCGGTCAGGCAGCGACAGCCCGCCCTGGTCAATATAGGCGATGACCTGATCGGAATTGTGCAGATCGGAGGAGGAATAGAAGGAAAACAACGGGCTGGGACCGATCAAGTTGACGTGAGCAATCACATCGATCAAATCGCCTTTGTCCTTGACCTCTGCAATGCGCTCGAGCTCGGGCTTCAGGGGATCGAGGCCTTTGGCGTCCACCGCCTTTTCGTCCATGCAAGAACCGTAAAGGTCGCCAATCTTCTGGGTGACAGCATCGCGGCCGGGATCGTTGGTGGAGGATTTCTCCAGAATCTCGCGCAAGGTGAGCAGATTTCGCTCGTTCAGTTCAGCAAAACTGAGCCAGGAACTCTGATCGGGCGGAATCTCCGTGTTCTTCAGCCAATTGCCGCAGGCGTAGTGATAAAAATCATTGCAGGGGTCGAGAGTCTTGTCGATGTTGTCGATGCTGAACCCCGCGGCCGGCTTCCAGTTGGAAGAGGTTTGGGCAACGCCGATCACGGTTAGAACGAGAATCGCTGTCAAGAGACGGAAGAAGCGCATGGTTTCCTCCTTGGGGTAGAAACGCTGATTGTAAGCCCAAGCCGTTTGGACGGACAACTCCGCAAGAGGTAAGCAACTTCAGCAGCGTATAATCTTAAGTTTCAGCGAACCTTCTGCAAGGGTGATTACTCATGGCTTCCACGAATGGCAATAACGGAAACAGCGTTCCTCAGCCGCGGGCAGAATGGATCGCGCGCCGCCAGGCTCAGAACACCGACGGCAACTTCTCGCAGATGCATTACGCCCGTTCTGGCGTAATTACGGAGGAGATGGAATACGTCGCCCGGCGCGAGAAGCTTTCTCCGGAGCTGGTGGGTGAGGAAGTTGCCTGCGGACGAATGATTATTCCCGCCAACATCCACCACCCGGAGCTGGAACCGATGTGCATCGGCGTGGCATCGCTGTGCAAGATCAACTCCAATATCGGAAATTCGGCGGTCACTTCCAACATCGACGAAGAACTCAAGAAGCTGCACACCTCGGTCCATTTTGGCGCTGACACGGTCATGGATCTTTCCACCGGCGGCAATATTCACGAGATTCGTGAGGCCATCCTGCGGCACTCGCCCGTGCCCATCGGCACGGTGCCCATTTATGAGGCGATCTCCCGCGTGAAGCGGGTGGAAGACCTGAATGCGGAGGTCATGCTCGAGGTCATTGAAGAGCAGGCGGAGCAGGGCGTCGATTACATGACCATCCACGCCGGCGTCCTGATGCAGTACCTGCCCATGGTGTCCAAGCGCATCACTGGAATCGTGAGCCGGGGCGGTGCGATTCTGGCGCAGTGGATGGCACATAACCGCAAGCAGAATTTCCTCTATGAGCATTTCGACGACATCTGCAAGATCTTCGCCAAGCACGATGTTTCTTTTTCGCTGGGAGATGGCCTGCGCCCGGGATGCATCGCCGACGCCAGCGACGAAGCCCAGTTCGCTGAATTAAAGACCCTGGGCGAGTTGACCAAGAAAGCCTGGGAGTACGACGTGCAGGTGATGATCGAAGGCCCGGGCCACATCCCGCTCGACAAGATCAAAGAGCAGGTGGATAAGGAAAAGGAGCTGTGCTACGAGGCTCCTTTCTACACTCTGGGGCCGCTGGTGACTGACATCGCTCCCGGCTACGACCACATCACGTCTGCTATCGGCGCCGCCATGATCGGTTGGCACGGGGCAGCGATGCTGTGCTACGTCACCCCCAAAGAGCACCTCGGCCTGCCCAATGAGAAAGACGTAAAAGATGGGATCATCGCCTACAAGATCGCAGCTCACGCCGCCGACATCGCACGCCATCGGCCGGGTGCGCAGGACCGCGACGATGCGCTCAGTTATGCCCGCTACAAGTTTGACTGGGAAAAACAGTTCGCGCTCTCGCTCGATCCGGAAACGGCGCGCTCCATGCACGATGAGACTCTACCGGACGAGTCTTACAAAGAAGCAGCCTTCTGCTCCATGTGCGGCCCGAAATTCTGCTCCATGAATTACTCGTCGAAGGTGGACGAGTACAACAAAGAAGTCCACGGGCTGGAAAAGAAAGACTACTCGGAGCTGGTGGAGAAGCTGGTTTCGATTAAGTAGCTGCTGCTCCAGTGATAAAACTGCCGGTCATGCAAGACTCTTCGCTCAATGCGGATCGAACTACACCCTCTTACTGGATCGTCATCTGCCCTGAACCCTACGTCAGAGGCGGTGGCCTTTGGGTACGTTGGTACCGTGAGAATTGCGTAGCAGCCGGCTGGCCGC
Organism: Terriglobales bacterium; assembly: GCA_049582765.1. Taxonomy (GTDB): domain Bacteria; phylum Acidobacteriota; class Terriglobia; order Terriglobales; family Acidobacteriaceae; genus JBAUUQ01. The sequence continues at coordinate 52,192 of JBAUUQ010000034.1, read as the reverse complement.
CTCCGAATTGGACTCTTGAAGGCCCGAGTGAGGATTCGGGTTGGACATATGCGCGCAACCGCCTCAAAGAAATTAGGCCTGGCGATAAGGTGGTACCGTTCCTCCTGAAATGGCGCATTGGACCTGTCGGGACGGTCAGCGAGGTGAGGGGCGCGGATGCTGATTGGAAGCAGACCGTCGAAAAAGGAAACTACCTCGGAAGCGATCTAGAGTCGGAGCTAGGAAGACGTATTTTGGTGACGTGGGAGCAGCAGGATATGCCTCCCGACGGCAAGTGTGCACTCGTTCCACCGGACCAGAGACCGCCCGGCCCGCTCTCGAAACATACAATTGAGCGATTGCCAGACGACACCTTCCAGAAGCTTTGCTCCGTCCTGGCCAATCCTTCGACCTGGATCGACATCGCACCCAGCGCACCCCCATGAGCCGAAGGGCGCTTTGCAACAGCTGAGTCGCAAACCGAGACTGAAATCGAGGCCGCCCCTCCGTCGCTGCCCGTTGCAGAACTCGCGCTCCTCGAGCGCGACCTTCAGAAGCTTCTTTCCAGAAATCTTGGGAGAATTGAAAAGGGACTGGCACCAGACCCAGACTATCAACTGGAGGAATACCCGTGTGATGTTGGCCGACTGGACTTCCTCTGCAAAGACGCGGAAAACAATTGGGTCGTCATCGAACTCAAAGCCGACTGGGTCGGTGACGACGCGGTGGGTCAAATTCTGGGCTACATGAGCTGGGTGAGAGACAACCTGCCCAACGGCTCAACGGTACGCGGCATCATCATCGGCAAGAGTACCAGCGGGCGCGTTAAGGCGGCCATCAAATTGTTCTCTGGGCTCTCGATAAAACGGTTCACGCTCGACTGCAGAATTCACGAAATGGGATAGCCGTGGTGAAGCGTGCAGGATAGTCGCCGACTCGAAGCCGGCCTAATGCGCAATCGCAACGTCTTCGAGCGTAACCCGCTTGAATACGCTCGGATCGCCCAGGCGCTTGGCGGCGTCGAGAATCTCGATGCCGACCAGATGTCCATCGGCATCGTAGTCTGCGGCAATGCCCTCGCCCAGAGGCATCGTCGTCACTGTAGTCTCTCTGAAGCGGATGTAGAGTGCGTCCACTTTCTGGTCGCAGGTGATCCTCCTGTCGTCTACCCCTAGAAGTAGTATACGTAAACGGTAACCACTACGATCTCGTTTGTTTCCTCCACAAAGACTGGCCGGACCTGCTTAGTTGCATAGTGCCGTCCATTCAATAGGGCGTCGAAAGGGAAGTCTTTGCGGCATTCTGTCCGGCCGTTTTCCGCGGATGCCAGGGCGTAGTCCGGATCGCGTCATTCACCTCGGTTTCGGTGGCCCCGCGAAAGCGTAGCTGTTGGCTCGCGTGCCCAGAGAACTCGATTGGCTTGGAATTGTCGGACATCTACTAAGTACCGCAGGCGCCTGCCCCAGTGGATTGTCGCCCCTTCTAGGCCACCTCGGCGATCTTGTCCCTAATGTCTTTCGCCGCCAGGTTCCCGAGGTGTTCACCCAGCGCCCGATAGCCTTCAAACTGCAGTTCGTCAAACCATTGATCGGCCGTGCTCTGATGGGGAAATGTCTGGTGCTTCTCGTAGTAGCGCCAAACGTCATCGGGAAGTGAATGCTCATTCACGGCGCTCTTGTCCTCCCGCGGCGGCATGCTGGTCTTGATGTAAATCAGCGATCCGCGATCATGGTCATTCTGGGGGTCGTAGAAGATATCTCCGATCACGAAGTTGTGTTCACTTTCACGCCCGTCCCGGGGACGGATCTTGGAAAAATCAATCACGATGCGAGCCCCAAAATCGGAGCGGGCTTTTTCAATCAGGTCCAGGAGGTTGTCGAAAGCGTAACTGCCATCGCAGTCGGCGTCGCAGGCCACAATTAGCTTGCAATGCCGCTTGATTAATTCGTACACCGCCAGGTTCTCGAAGTGGCCGCCATCGGAAAGATAGACATACCCTTTATTCTGGTCGCTCTGGGCCGCCAACTCGGAGAAGAGATAGCCTAGCCCCCATTTTGGTCCGGCGCTCTGCCACTTTGGGCTAAACCGTGAGTTGCCCATCCACCAGCCCAGGCGGACATCAAACAGAGTCATGAACAGTCCGGTCGCGGGCGAGGTGAAGTAACCCATGTTCGGACTGGCGGCAGCTCCCGAGATGGCCATGGCCGTACCCAAAGCAATTCCGCCTTCACAAGTCATGCGGGTGAGTGACGCCTCGGTGCGGCCCTCCGCGGTTTTCGAGTAGCTCAGTTCGTAGGCATTTTCGAGTCTGAACCGATTTTCGCCCTCTCCGGGGAGGATCAAGTCATACCCGCAATAAAGCGGAGTAAACACGAATGACTTGGCCCGCCGGGTGGCGTAGCCCAACTCGGCGCCACTGGTAATGTTCAGCGCCGCATTCAGGATGGGGTAGGGACCGGGATAGTTCCCGGCAAAATCCTTCAGTGGAAGATCGTCGTCGGGATCAAAGCCAGTGAAGGGCTGCGGTTTCCGCTTCGGGTTCGAAGCTCCCAGATAACAGCGCACCAGCCGGTTGCGGTAGAAGTGGTGGAGGGAAAAGTCGTTCACGTCCACTCTTCGAGACAGCAAGAGAGACGCAATCGCCAGGGCGATGCCCACGGCCAGCAACCGTGGCGGCGATCCCGACCACTGAATCTTCCAGTAAAGATTGGCCAAGCCCGCCCATCCGCTTCCCGGTTCCACCACAGGCGGCGCCGAGTTACTGCTCAAATGCCAGAGAAAAAGAGTGCCCGGACGGTCGAAAAACAACCCTGCGCCAATGTGGACCGCCGTGGCCAGCAGAAGAATCAAGCCCATAGCAAAAACGTAGGGCGCCAATCTGGCGACGGCATCCAACACTTTCGGCGCAGTGAATAACTGGCTAAACCACGACCCGGCGGCGGCCTCCGCCGATTTGACTTTCTCTACCTTCCCACTGGTCTCGGGGCTATTGGCCGCTTTGACGCCCAGATAGTTGTGGGCAATCCACAAAATTGCGGGAACAATGCTTCCCCACTTCAGCTTGAACACGACCCAGCGCACAAGCAGTGGTCCGAAGGCACAGGATCCGGCCAGGAATACCCAGGACAGAGTCAACAACATCAGGTATCCGCCTAGCCGGGCCCACCACTCGCGTACCAGGTCCCGGCTGCCGCGGCCTGCCAGTCCCAGGTGCAGAGCACCGGAGAGCAGCATGATCAGCATAATGGCCCCGGTTCCGACGACCGCGATCATCCAATAGGCGCTGTAACAACGCTTCGGTACCTCCAGTAGCAGAGTCAGGTAACCCCGGCCCAGACCGCCTCCCACAGCGCCCGCAATCAGCGAGGACAGTAGGAAGGCGGTCAGGGAGAGCATCTCTTCTCCCGGACCTTTCTTTTGCCGCTTCACTCTCCACACCCTCATGGATACGGCGGCCACAGTCCAGGCGGAGAAATAGATCCCGCCGCCGGCGGCAAACCACATCCAGAGCGGGGACTCTGCCAATTCTTTCCATCGCCACAAGCCAATGTTGAGCAGTAAGCACGCCAGAAAGAATGGCACGATGACCGTGACTGTCACTTTTACGCGCTGAAAAGGCGTCAGCAGCATCTGCTGGGAAGGAATCTGCTCCGCCGCATTCACCGCCATAAAGACGGCAGCCATGAACCAGGCCACCGCGCCCGGGATCAGAAGTTCCAGGGCATGCAGCCGTGCTGATCTCAGCAGGCCGAGCAGCACACCGTGGCAAGAAACAAAAACGCTCAGGAAGAACAAACCAAGCACTGTCTGATTCAGAAAGACATTGCGCAGCCAGGTGCCGACCATCGCCCAGGTGTCACCGGAGAGCAGGCCGGTGTGCGGAGTGAGGTAATTGCTGTAGAGCCGGAGCCAGCGCAGGAAGGTTCGTTCCTCGCGTCCACCGGGTCCCCGCTTTACGGGGATGAGCGCTTTTTCGACATCGTCAAAGGAAGAATTCGGCAGGGCAGCCAGAAGCCGCCGCGTGGTCGCTGCTAACCAGGAGCCAATATAGCCGCCACCCGACACCGTGGAGAGGTAATCGAACTTGTGCAGTAATTCGTTCTCCGCCAATGCTTGCAGGATGCCGAGGTTGAACGTCGCGCTGCGGATACCGCCGCCGGAAAATGCCAAACCGACCAGGTTGTGCCGATTGGGTTCGGTCGGAAGGCCGCGCGCCCGGCGCGACTCTGCGATCTGAATCAGTTCGTCGCGGAAGACCCGTTCAAAAGTGACCGGGGCATCCCGCTGCGCTTTTGTTCCGGCCGATGGATTTGTGTTGGAGAGAGGTGCGTCTTCGGGCATGGAAGTCCCTCGCTTCCCCTCATAAGCTTGTGGCGAGAAAACTTACCAGAATCGACAGCGAAGTCAAGGAAAATTTCGGCAATAATATACTTGACTGGCCGCATCCCTCATGCACGATTGACCGCCTACGGAAGCGACTGGCACGAAAATCCTGACCGTGTTTTCTGTTTACATCGACGATAGCGGAAGTGCCCCTGACCACAAGTTTGCACTCGCAGCAGGAATCGTGTTTCCGGCGAAGCGGATAGAGCCATTTGAGCGAGAATGGAACAACTTTTTAAAGAACGAGGGAGTACGAGAGCTTCATGCTTCGGTGTGTGTAGCACACAATCCCCATTCGGATTTTGCCGATTGGGATGATGACCGCTCGGAGCGCGTACTATTACATGCACAGCAGATCATCTTCAAGTATTCAGTTAAGGCGTTCAGCATCGGGATTCACAAGCAGGATTACAACGAATTAGTCCCGAAAGAGATGTGGCTCAGTGTTAGTCAATCGCACTACATATGGGCGCTGTCTAGTGTTCTCGGGTTAAGCTACGACTGGGCATCTGAGCGCGCGACTCCGATGGAGTATGTTTTTGACAATGCCTCGAAAGAGGAAAAGCGGGATATTGAAGAAGCCATTGATTATTCCGAGGCGATTTATCCAAGTCACTTTTCCGGGCATTATTCCTTCCGATCTCGCAAAGAAGTACCAGGACTCCAAGCAGCAGACCTCTACGCTTGGGTGAATTATCAAGCTGCCTGCGACACGAGACTCGGCATTCCCATAAAACCAATTGCCGAAAAACTCTGGTTTCCTTTTATCCTCAGGAACCAAAAGAAATGGTCCACCATTCAGTCGCTTAATCGGAAGGGTCTGGAAATGTGGGTACAAAGGACTTACGGAAGCTCTGAAGACTTAAGACTGCGGGAATACAAACAGAGACGAAAAGAAGCGCGGATGCCAAAACGGAAGAAGGGACGCACATCGGCCGAATAGTGAGTCAAGTATATTATTGCCAAAATTTCGGCGGAGTGAATTTTACGCCTTGAAATCTGCTGCGCCATCCCACATCAACTGGACGGCAATGGCCAGCAACAGAAAACCGAAAATACGGTTGATGGCGCCCGCCGCACCGGGGCCGAGGCGTTTCACTAAAGGACCGCCGAGGCGAAGAAACAAGTAGACAACTACGCCCAGGGCGGCGATCCCAACCACCATTCCGATGTAGGCGATCATACTGTCCGCATTCGCTGCCAATCCCATCACTACTCCGCCGATCGAGCCCGGGCCCGACAACATCGGCATCGCCATCGGGGTCAGCGAGATGTCTTCCTTCGTGGTGGCCTCATTGCTCTCCGCAGCCGTGATCCGGCTGTTGCCCGTAACCATGCCCCAGGCAGTGTTGGCCACGATCAGGCCTCCGGCAATCTGCAACACCGGGAGGGAAATGCCGAAGAATATGAGCACGAAGCGGCCAAAGAAGAGGAACACCACCAGGATTCCGATTACGTACGCCGCAGTTTTGAGCGCTGTCTGATTGCGCTCCCCAGGATCGAATTCGGAGGTGAGGGAGAAAAATAACGGCACCGCTCCGAAAGGATTCACAATCGGAAACAAAGCCAGGAAGGTCGCAACCGCAGCCAAGGGCAGATCATGCAGAAAGTGCTGGATGGCGTGGCCGGCGGTCATTCGCAGGAAAGCTTATCAGGATTCAGGGGCACGAGTCTTTGTGATCCTAATTCTCAATCCCGTTGCTAGCGCCCGTCGAGCGTCTTAGCGGCCCGGTCTAAAGCCGCTGCCAGGGCAGTGATTTGTTGCCGGGAGAGGTCGAGGTCGTGTTTGTCGATCGCCTCGTTGAGTCCGGGAATCACCACCGGAGCGTATCCGGTGTATTCCCCGGGAGCGTAGATAGCGTGGCGGAACCAGGGGCGGTTGGGCAGGCCGTCAGGAATCAGCAGTGCGCGCTCGGTGCGCAGCAGCAGTTCATTGAGCTTTACGGGATCACTGGGGAGGCGGTTCTGCCGTAAGAGAATCTTTGCCCCGGCCTGCTCAAAGCGGGCGGCCGCCTGCGCAGCCTCGGAAAAATTCAGGGCTTCAGCCCCAAACTGAGCCGCTGCTTTCTTCTTGGCGTCATCGATGTAGGTTGCGATCTCCTTGCCGTATTCTCCATAGTCATAAGGCAACACATCGGCGTCTGCCATACGCAGCAATTCCAATCCGAACACGCGTGCCATCTCCTGCTCGTACAGAAAATCGGGATCGGCGAACTTGCGGAACCAGTCGAAATTGTCGAATGCCGAGTGATACACGCCATACGAACCGCTGGAAGTGATATCGACGGAGGGTACGCCCAGATGTTGCAAGAAAACCGTGTAGTCGGATCCGCCGCCGAGGTCGCCAACCGGCACGTCTCCCCTGGCCTGCGCGGCCGGGATGCGGCCGATATCGCCGATGGCTTCCGTCGGAGATTGGGCGGCATCCCCTCCCGGTTGGTTCGCCTTTTGCCAGCTATCGTAGACCGTGCCGCCCTTCGGACTGGGCACGGCCTTGGTAATGTCTCGTAAGAACTGTTTCAGACTTGGCACTGAGGACGCGCCGAACTTCGGACCAGACACGGCCACGTCCATGTTGAAATAAGCGACGGCGTTCGCCAGCTCGTTCTGGTGCTGCTCGCCCCATTCGGTGGAACCGATCAGCCCCTCCTCTTCCGCGTCCCAGCTTCCAATGACGATAGTGCGTTTCGGTCTCCACCCGGATTTCAGCAACGTCCCAAGCCCGTGGACGGTCTCGAGCATGGCCGCTGTGCCGCTATTCGGATCGCATGCGCCGAAGACCCAGGCGTCGCGATGGTTGCCAGCGACGACCCATTCATCCGGCGAGTCCGTGCCTCGCACCCGCCCCATCACATTCCAAATCGTGCGGAACCGGTAATCCTGCTTCAGGTGCAGCTTTACTTTCACCGGGCCCGGGCCGGCGTGATAGGTGAACGGCAACGCCCCTTGCCAATCGCGAGGCGTCTCCGGACCGCCCAAGTGTTCGAGAATGGGCCAAGCGTCTGCGTAGGATAATGGAGTGGCGGGGATCTTGGGCATCTGGGTCGACTGCTCCGGCGCAATACGCTTGGCGTCGGGCAATCCGGGAAGCGACGCTATGCCCGGTGTGGTCGGATCGCCAGCGAACATGAACATGTAGCCGATCGATCCCCGCTGCACGGCGGTGGCGGGCCGCCACGGGCCCTGGGGATAACTGTCGCCGCGGCGCCACCCGTCGTCCGCCGGATCAGAGTAGATAAGCAGGCCGGCGGCGCCGTGCTCCTGAGCGAGCAAGGCCTTCACCCCGCGGAAGTTTTGGCCGTACCGAGTAAGCACAATTTTGCCACGCACGTCGATGTTCAGTTGTTTCAGTTTCTCGAAATCTTCCGGCGAGCCGTAATTGGCGTAGACCACTTCCGCTTCCGCGTCGCCTGATGGCGACATACTGTTGTACGGCGTAATTACCCGCGGGTCATCCGCCATGGTATCGCCCTCCACGTGTTCAGGCGTGGGACCGTGCATCTGGACACCGGCGGGGGCGGTCACATCCACGCTGACTTCGGCCGGGTAGTTTAGCCAGACACGGTATTCCACGACCTCAGTATCCAAGCCCGCCTCGCGGAACCTCTTGGCTACGTAATCGGCGGTGGCCTTGTCCTCAGGAGAAGCGGCAATGTGCGGTGCCTGGGTGAGAATGCGCAGGTGCTCTCGGGCCAGTTTGGGATCAGGAACGGCAAGAAAGCGGCTTTCCAGCGCTGACTCCGCGTCTGGATTGCTAAATCCGGAAACCGGCGTCGACGAGCCGGCCGCGGATACGAACGCCAGGGCCTGGTTGCGCTCCGGTGCCATAAGGCCCAGCGGCAAAATCACGAGCAGGAATAGCGGAAGAACTTTTATCGAGAGTCTGCGATCCAAGATCATTGACGCGGCCGGCCCCAGGCAAGCTTCATGTTAGCGCAACTTATCCCCCTTGCGAGTGACGGGGCATATCCTAAGAAGATAAACTGCATTTATGGCTGTGAAGGATGCGACCCAGCGATTCTCCTCTCGCGTCAGCGACTACGTCCGCTATCGGCCATCTTACCCGCCCGAAGTGGTCGACCTGCTGAAAGATGAATGTGGTCTCACCCCTGTTTCGGTGATTGCCGACGTAGCTTCGGGCACTGGGATTTTCACCCGCCTGCTTCTGGAAAACGGCAACCACGTATTCGGAGTTGAGCCAAATCCCGAGATGCGGCGGGCCGGCGAGGAATTCCTGGCGCCGTATCCGCTATTTACCAGCATTAACGGAACTGCGGAGTCCACCACGCTGGCGCCGCGAAGCGTCGATTTCGTGACTGCCGCACAGGCGGCACACTGGTTCGACCGCGAGAGGGCCCGGAGCGAATTCGTCCGAATTCTCAAGCCGGGCGGATGGACGGCCTTGATCTGGAACGAACGGAAGACCGATTCGACGCCCTTTCTGCGGGATTATGAGCAACTCCAACTGAGCTACGGCACCGACTACCAGGAGGTCCGGCACGAGCGCACCACGGCTCAGATTGGCGGGTTTTTTGCTCCTTCCCAATTTCAATTGCGGGTTTTGAACATCAGCCAGGAGTTCGACTATGCGGCGCTGGAAGGCCGTCTGGTGTCGTCTTCTTACACCCCGCAGCCCGGAGATCCGCAGTACGAGCCGATGCTGCGCGAATTGCAGCGCATTTTCGCGGCGCATCAGGTGAACGGGAAAGTTTCTCTGGAGTATGACACTCGCATCTTTTACGGACACCTGGAATGAGGAAACACAATAATTGTGGGGCGGACACTCCTGTCCGAAGCTTTTGACTTTGCTTGAGTGTTGTTCTCTCCGGTTTGATCCAGCGGACAAGCCCGTCCCAAAACCCTTTCAGGCGCCACCCCGCTTAGCAACAAGATCGACCTCGAAGGCGCGGGACAAGAGTGTCCGCCCCACACGAGCACTGCTAGGCTATACTCCTAGTTCCCGGTCATGCGTCATCTCCTCTACCAGGTGTTGGTTCTCCCCTTGCTGTTTTTCGCGTTCGCTCAAACCACGCCTTCAACAACAGCTCCGCCTAAGTTTGTAGACGTTGCCAAGGAAGCCGGACTCACCGTGTCTCATATTTCCTCGGCGGAGAAACACTACATCGTGGAATCCATGAGCGGCGGAGCCGGCCTCATCGACTGCGACAATGACGGCAAACTCGATGTCATCACGGTGAATGGTTCAACTGTGGAGCGCTACAAACAGGGCGGGGATCTCCTGATCACTCTCTACCACCAGGAGGACAACTTCAAATTCCGGGACATCACACGTTCCGCCGGACTCAGTCGCAAAGGCTGGGGCATGGGCGTTGCGGTCGCAGACTATGACAACGACGGGTTGCCCGACATCTACGTGACGGGCTATGGCGGCAACGCTTTATACCGCAATCGTGGCGGCTGCCAGTTCGAAGACGTGACTGACAAGGCGGGAGTAGCCGGCAGCGGTTTCAGCACCGGTGCTGCCTGGGGTGACTATGATCGCGACGGACATGTCGACCTCTTCGTCTCCCGTTACGTACATTTTGATATCGACAAGCTGCCGAACTTCGGCAAGAACGAGAAGAATTGCAGCTTCAAAGGAATCCCGGTGCAATGCGGTCCGTGGGGCATGCTGGGCGAGACAGACCTGCTTTATCACAATCGCGGCGACGGCACCTTCGAAGAAGTTGCGAAGAAAGCCGGTGTCGACGATGCCAGCAAATACTATGGTCTGGGAGCGATCTGGGGCGATTACGACAACGACGGCTGGCCCGACTTGTATGTGGCCAACGATTCCGGACCGAATTATCTGTACCGCAACAGACACGACGGAACCTTTGAAGAAGTCGGCATGCTTTCGGGGGCGGCCGTCAGTTCCGATGGTCAGGAGCAGGGATCGATGGGTGTGGATTGGGGAGATTATCTGCACGAGGGCCGGCTGTCAATGTTCGTAACCAACTTTACCGAGCAGCCCGATGCGCTGTATCGCAATCTGGGATCACAAGGGTTCTCGGACGTAACCTATGCGGCCAAGCTGGCACGGCCGACTTATCAATGGGTCGGATGGGGAGCCGGCTTCTTCGACATGGATAACGACGGCTGGCTCGATCTGTTCGTCGCCAACGGCCACGTCTATCCGCAGATGGACACGGTGCACGGAGCGCCTCCGTACCGTGAGCCCATGCTGCTGTTCCGCAACCGGCGTGATGGCACCTTTGAGGACATCTCTGCAACGCTGTCAGCGATCCCGGACGCATCGCGACGGGGAGCAGCCTTCGGCGATCTGAATAACGACGGCAACATCGACGTTGTGGTGATCAATACGGGCGAGCCTCCTACTCTGTTAGTGAACGAAACTCAGAGCAAGAATCACCGCGTCCTGTTCCGGTTGGCGGGCACGAAAAGCAATAGATCGGCTATCGGCGCCCGAGTCAGGGTGAGAGCCGGAAAGCTGGTGCAATTCAGTGAAGTACGCGCCGGGGGAAGCTACCTCTCGCAGAACGACCCGCGCCTGCACTTCGGTCTGGGAGCGGAGAACGAACTGGATGAAGTCGAGATACGGTGGCCGAGTGGGAGAGTGGAAGTCTTGGGCAACATTTCAGCTGACTTCATTTATACCATCGTCGAGGGTGATGGCATTCAGCAGAGGACACCTTTGCCAGCGCCAAGATAATGCTCCAACCAATGAACCACAAAGGACACAGAGTTACGCGAAGGAGTGCCCTAGGTTCCCCTTTGTGTCCTTTGTGGTTCATTGATCTAAGAACGCTGGGACATTGCCGCTGGCTGGAGGCGAGTATCATAGACGTTCGCCAGGACTGACCATGCTCCCTTTCAAGCTCATTTACAGTGATGAGTATCACCTCCCGATCGGCGCGCATGTTTTTCCTGCCGAAAAGTATCGGCGGATCCACCAGCGGCTGATTGAGACGGGGGTGGCGGACGGTCAGGACTTTGTGACTCCACAACCCGCGTCTGACCGGGACATACTCCTGGTGCACACCCCGCAATATGTCGAAAAGTTGAAGACTGGAACTCTGTCGGCGCAGGAAGAACTGGAGATGGAGGTTCCCTACTCACCGGAACTGGTGCACGCTTTCTGGCTGGCGGCGGGCGGATCGATTCTCGCCGCCGACCATGCCTTGAAAGAGCGAATCGCGTTCAACATCGGAGGCGGCTTCCATCATGCTTTCCCCGACCACGGCGAAGGTTTCTGCATGATTCACGACGTAGCGGTCGCCATCCGGCGCATGCAGCGGGACAATAGGATTACCCGGGCCATGACCGTGGACTGCGACGTGCATCAGGGAAACGGCACGGCTGCAATTTTTGCCGGCATGCGGATTCCAAACTCCCCTCTGCCTTCGACGGCCGCTTCCGTTCTGGCTCCGGCAGCGCCGGTAAAGGTACGCAACGCCCACGCCGGCGAGGTGTTCACCATCTCGCTGCACCAGGAAGACAATTACCCAATGTGGAAGCCGCATTCCTCCATTGACGTAGATTTGCCGAATGGGATCGGCGACGACGATTATCTCGCCTGGCTGGATAACGCGCTGAGCTCCGGGCTGCGCCAGTTCGATCCGGAATTACTGTGTTACATTGCAGGCGCTGATCCCTACCGCGAAGACCAACTGGGAGGGCTGTCGCTGACGATCGAAGGTCTGAAACGGCGCGATGAACTGGTATTTCGTGTGGCCCGCGCTCGCGACATTCCAGTGATGGTAACCTACGCCGGAGGCTACGCCCGGCGCGTCGAGGACACGGTCACGATTCATTGCAATACCGTGATGGCCGCCAAAGAAGTTTTCGCCCAATAGTTGTTTCCCCTGAGTCGAGAGTCTGATTCCGACGACGCCGACTCGGGCGCCGAATGTTCGCAAGCGCCGAAGGCTCCTCCCGCTTAGCTGTTAAAATAATCGTCGAATCTATGTTTGAGAATCTCCAAGATAAACTGCAGCGCGCCTTCAAGACCCTGCGCGGCCAGGCTGTTCTCAATGAAGAGAACATCGGCGAGGCGCTGCGTGAGATTCGCCTGGCTCTGCTCGAAGCCGACGTCAATTTCAAAGTGGTCAAGCAGCTGATCGATCGCATCCAGGCCAAGGCCATCGGTCAGGAGGTAGCGACTGCTCTCTCTCCGGGTGAGCAGGTAATCAAGATCCTGCGCGATGAACTGATTGAGACTCTGGGACGTGACACCGCGCGATTGAAATTTGCTTCGCAACCTCCGACTGTAGTGCTGATGGCCGGATTGCAAGGGTCGGGCAAGACCACCACATCCGGCAAGCTGGCCAACTGGTTGAAGAATGGCGGGCACCGGCCGCTGCTGGTTTCGGTCGACGTTTACCGCCCCGCTGCGCGCGAACAACTCAAGATTGTTGCGCAAGCTGTCAAGGCCAACATCTACGAAGGCGAGTTTTCCGAAGCCAACACGGCAACCGTGGAACGCCTGGCCAAAGAGGCGCGGCGCGAAGCGGTAAATACCGGTAGCGACGTGCTGATCGTCGACACGGCCGGCCGCCTGCACATCGACGACCAGCTCATGGACGAGATGCAATCGCTCAAGCGGTTGCTCAATCCACAGGAAATTCTGTTCGTGGCCGATGCCATGACCGGTCAGGACGCGGTCAATTCCGCCGATGAGTTTCACAAGAAGCTGAACCTTACCGGCGTGGTGCTTACCAAGATGGACGGGGACGCCCGCGGCGGCGCGGCGCTTTCCATCCGCCAGGTCACTGGTCAGCCCATCAAGTTCATCGGAGTCGGCGAGAAGTACGATGCGCTGGAACCCTTTCATCCCGACCGCATCGTCTCCCGCATCCTCGGAATGGGCGACATTCTCTCCCTGATCGAAAAGGCCGAGCAGAATGTCGACAAGAAAAAAGCGCATGAGATGGCCAGCAGAGCCCTGACCGGAGACGGCTTTTCGCTGGCGGACTTCCGCGACCAGCTGCAACAGGTAAAAAAGATGGGATCGATCCAGAACATCATGGGTATGCTGCCCAGCATCGGCCCCTTCGCCGGATTGCAGAAGCACGCTGACAAAGTCGATGAGAAGCAAATCAATCGCGTGGAAGCCATTATCAATTCGATGACCGTTCACGAGCGTAATCACCATGAGGTAATCAACGGCAGCCGCCGCAAACGCATCGCCCGTGGCTCGGGAACCAGCGTGCAAGAGGTTAACAACCTTCTACGGCAGTACGCCCAGATGCGAAAAATGTTCAAGCAGATGGGCAAGGCCAGCTTCGGGCGCAAACTGGCGGGCATGAAGCTGCCTGGAATGTAAGGTCAGGGATCAGTGGTCGGTGGACAGTGGCCAGTAATCGCGGCAGCACATACACTAGCCGCTGATCACTGCTTTATGAAATGGCGATCGCTCGACGAATCCACCTCCGCTGAGGACACCCGCTCACTCGGCGAAATTCTTGCTGAACGCAAAGCGCTCATCGCCAAGTACGTTCTGCCCGAGACCCAGGCGGTCCACGCCCGGGTGGTCGCCGAACTGGCCGAGTCCGGAATCAGGGGTCGTGCATCCTCTATAGGCCACAAAGCTCCGAGTTTCGAGCTCATGGATCACAATGGCAGGGTAGTGTCGTCCGCGGAATTGCTGCAGAGGAGTAGTCTCGTCGTTTGTTTTTTCCGGGGACGCTGGTGCCCGTTTTGCGTCGGGCAACTGGAAGCGATGAACCAGATCGTGCCCCAGATTCAAGAGGCGGGAGGGTTCCTGGTGGCGGTCTCGCCGCAAACGGTGCGACAGTCATTTTTCATGGCGGATCAGCACCGCCTTCGCTTCCCGCTGTTGAGCGATACGGGGAATCAAACAGCCCGCCAGTTTGGACTTGTTTACCAGGTGCCCGACTATCAGCAAGAGGTCTATCGGCGAGCTTTCGTCAACCTGCCATTTGCCAATGGGGATGAAAGTTGGGAATTACCGGTGCCCGCAACCTACATCGTCGGCCGTAACGGAACCATTGGGTACGCTGCCGTACGTCCCGACTACACTGAGCGCCCCGAGCCCATAGAGATTCTGGCACAGCTCCGCGACTTATAACTAGAAAGAAAAGCCCACCCTCGCAGAACCGCATAAGGGTGGGCATCCAACTATCCTCTGTTCACAGGGCTAGACTAGTACTGCATGCAGATTCGCAACTGCCGTTCCGCTTCGTCAATCGCATGGATGGCATCGACGCGGTGCCCGCCGAAGTCGTGGGCAGCGTGTTTGAGCTCTTCCTTGGCCTCGTGCAAAGCTGCGAGCGCCGACTCGATATTGGGATGGCGCTCAAACGCAGGAGAAGGCATGGACAGCGTCAGCATCAAGCCCAACACCACAAAACAACTCATCATCATCTTTCTCATGGAAATCCTCCGTTCACCCTAGCCTCGAGACATTGGGATAATCTCGGGCGTTGGGCTAGACTATCTAACCCGATAGCCAATTGCCAAGTTTTTGTGGAGATACGCCCTTCTTATTTTTTACAGAATCTCTGGCGGTTGACGGGGTCACCGGGAGATTTGTAGTCACTCAAAGGAGAGTTAGTTCGGAGGGACGCGGGTACTCGGCCTTCCGAACTTGTCGTACACATGACCCACGAGATGCAACAAAGCTTCAGCGCCCTTTTCCATCCCTAACTCTGACTTTTGGTAGAAGGAGGCCGCCCCGGCACTTTTCAGCTTCTCCTCGTTGCGCTGCGAAAGTCCGGTCATCACGATGACCGGTATGTGAGCCATCTCAGGGTCCCTTTTCAGAGCATCCAGTACACCAACTCCATCCAACCGGGGAAGCATCATGTCGAGCAGAATCAGATCCGGCAGGCCCTCACGGGCCAACCGTAGCGCCTCTTCGCCATCGGCGGCCAGGATCACTTGATAGCCGGCCTTCGCGAGTATCCTCTGAACCACGGCCCGCTGCAGCTTGCTGTCGTCAACCAATAGGATTTTCACAGTCATGCCCTGGTTAAGATCTTGTCCACCGCTTCGTCTACTTGTTCAACCCGATTGCATCCGTTTCGCTTCGCTTTAAAGAGACCAGCCTCAGCCTGGTTGAGCAAGAGCTGGAGGTCGGCTTCCGTTTCGCCGCTGGCGACTGCTACACCCATGCTGACCGTAACTGTGCGTGGCTTTGCCGACGTTTCAACCGGTTTGCTGGACACGAAGGAACGGACCTGGTCGGCCCGAATGAGAGCTGCAGTGAGTTCGCAACTGGGGAGCACCAGAAGAAACTCTTCGCCTCCATAGCGGCCAACGCCGTCGTAGGCGCGGAGCTTGGAACGCAGCCTGCGTCCCACTTCCTTTACCACCTCATCTCCGGCCAGAGGACCGAGTTGATCGTTCACCAGTTTGAAGTGATCGATGTCGGCAAGAATGATGGTTACCGCCTTCTTCTCGCGGGCTGAGCGAACCAGTTCGCGGCGAAGCAGCGTGACGATTTCATTGCGGTTGAGCAGCCCGGTTAGACCATCATAGGTGGTGGCATGGTGAATCGACTCCCGTGCCTCCATCAATTCTCTCTGCAGAGCCACGACCCGCTGCCCCACCAGCAGGCGGGCTTTTAGTTCCTGCTCATCAAACGGCTTGACCAGGTAATCGTCGACCCCGGCTTCCATGGCCTTGAGAAGGTCGGTCGGGTTCTCTTTAGAGGTCACCAGGATCATGTATACATACAGGTCCGAGGATTTTTCTGCCCGGAACTTTCGGCACAACTCCACTCCATCCATTCCCGGCATGATCCAGTCGAGCAAGACAAGATTTGGACTGTTAGCCTGCTCCAGGATCTTCCAACCCTCAGCGGCACTCTCGGCGACGGTTACCTCGAAACCCCAGCCTTTTAAATGACTGGCCATCAGCCGCCGGTAGACAGCGGAGTCGTCGATAACGAGCACCCGTTTGTGCGCTTTTAGATCCATGTGCAATCAACCTGGAATTGACCGGGACCAAGTTTTACTAGACTTGAGTTCAAAACATCGGCCAAAGTCACCTCCGGGGCGAGGTAACGCTGGTAATAAAAATTAGGCGGGGGTGAGAACGGCGGGGGCGTACCGGGACGAGCGTCCGCTCGAGTGAGCGGGAGGTCGTCTTCGAGGCGGACCGAACCGCCCGTCAAAGCTATTTTGCCGCCACTGCCTCCGCCGCCGGGTGCTCGCGGTCAACATCGCGCAGGCGGGCAGCCTTCCCCCGCAAAGAGCGGAGGTAGTAAAGCTTGGCGCGGCGAACTTTGGAGGAGCGCACCAGATCTACTTTGTCGATAACCTTGGAATTCTCGGGAAAAATGCGCTCCACCCCATGGCCAAAGCTGATCTTGCGTACAGTAAAGCTGGCCTGGGGGCCGTGAGAGCGGGCGATAACCACACCTTCAAAGGCTTGCAAACGCTCTTTGTCGCCTTCCTTAATCTTCACGTGGACGCGAACGGAATCGCCCGGACTGAAATTGGGCAGGTCGGTGCGTTTGCTCTTCGCCAGCAGCTTTTCAATGATCAGGTTTGACATGGTTTTATTCCCTTCGTCCTAGATTCTCTTCACCCTTGGTTTGGGCTAGCAATTTCTTGTCTTCGTCGCTGAGCACCGCCTCGTGCAACAGGTCGGGGCGGTTGCGCAGCGTCTTTTCTAAAGCTGTCCGCCTGCGCCAGCGGCGTATCTCGTCGTGGTTCCCCGAGGCCAGTACTTCCGGAACCACCATTCCGCGGAAGTCCGCCGGACGCGTGTAGTGCGGGTAATCCAGCAATCCGCCGGACCCGCAGGTCGAATTCGCTCCCTCAACCATCACTTGCTCATGGGCGGTAAACGACTCCTGCCGGGTCGAAGCTTCATTCCCCACCGCGCCCGGAATCAGCCGGGTGACGCAATCCACAATCACCGCCGCGCCGATCTCCCCGCCGCTGAGCACGTAATCGCCGATCGACAACTCACGGTCCGCCAGGAACCGGCCCACGCGCTCGTCCACGCCTTCGTAGCGGCCGCAGATTAGAACGATGTGCTCCAGCGCTGCGAGTTCGGCCGCCAAGCCCTGGTCAAATCGCCTACCCTGCGCGGAGAGCAGTACGACGCTCTGCCTGCTGCGCCCCGCCAATCGTTCCTCGCGGGAACCGACACTCAGCGTTTCCACACATTCAAAGATCGGTTCCGGCTTCAGGACCATCCCCTCGCCGCCGCCAAATGGGCGGTCATCTACCGTGCGGTGCCGGTCATGCGCGCACGCACGCAGATCGTGAACTGTAATCGTCGCCAGACCCGCTTCCCGGGCCCGGCGAATGATCCCGAAATCCAACGGCCCGCGAAAAAAGTCGGGAAAGATCGTGACGATGTCGATCTGCATGTACTCAGTGGTCAGTGGTCAGTCGCCAGCAAACCCCCGGTGCCCACTCGCCACTATTCACTGGCCACTTTCTTCTGCTCCTGCTTTTCTTCCGCCGTTAGCGGCGCGTCCAGTTCCAACATGCCCTCGGGCAGCCGCATGCTAATTTTCTTCTGCTCAAGGCTTACGCCTTCCAAATATGCTTCGGCGTAAGGAATCTCGTACTCTTTTCTTCCTGCCTTCACGATCAGCAGCGGCGCTTCCCCGGCCCCGAACCTTACATCTTCAATTCTGCCAATCTCGCGGCCGTTGTCGAACACCGTGCAGCCGACCAGATCGCTGACGTATGTCCAGCCAGACTCCAGCTGCGCCCGCTGCTGGCGGGGGATCTGCAACTCACAGCCAATCAGCACTTCCGCATCGGAAATCGAATCGATGCCCGTGAACTTCAGGACCAGCTGACCTTTATGCGGCCAACTGTCTTCTAGCTGCAGATCGCGCCGGATTTCATCCCTGGTCAGCGCGAACAACCGCAGGCCCGGGCGGAAGCGGTCCGGCACATTGCTGTGCAGCTCCACGGCCACTTCGCCGTGCCGGCCTTGCGTCTTCACGACACGCGCGAGCGTGATGAACTCGTCCGCCGTCCCGCATCTCCCTATTCGAGAATCTCCAGCGCAAAGCGCTTGCGAGCGCGAATCCCCGCCGCACCGATCAAAGCGCGCAGGGCCCGCGCCACCCGTCCCTGCTTGCCAATCACCTTGCCAACATCGGTAGGCGCCACGGTGAGTTCGAAGACAATGGGGTCCCCGTCAATCTGATTGACCGAGACCTGATCGGGCGCATCTACCAGCGCCTTGGCCAGCTGCTCCACCAATGCCCGCACATCTCCGCTTGGTTCACTCATCGGCTCTTCCTGTCGGATGGGGTGGTCGTATTCCTGGGCGGCAACTTAGGCAACGGAACCGGCGCTGGCGGGGACGGGCTTGGACACGATCTTGCTGACACGGTCCGACATCTTCGCGCCCTTCGATACCCAGTACTCAATTCGCTCACGCTTCAACTCGATGCTGGCCGGGCTGGTGCGGGGGTTGTAGGTTCCCACCACCTCGACTGGCAGGCCGTTGCGGGCCCGTTCCTTCTCAATCACCACCACACGATAATGAGGCTGCTTGCGCGCACCCGTGCGCTTTAAACGAATCATCAACACAGAACTTGTTCCTTTCCTAGTGCTTCTGGCAGGGATCAGACAAACTGTTATTTTTGCAGAATTTAAGGGGATTAGCAAGGTGGGTCTAGGAGCGGTAGTGGGCGTTTTCAATTTTCCATTTGTAATAGGCAACGAGTGTCTGGACGGAGATTACAACCATGAAGGCCAAGTATGCACCGACAAAGATTGTGAATGGCCACTGATCACGGGGAAGCCATTTCGCATTGAAGTACAATGCGCTCCCCGCGCATGAGAGCCACCCAAGAAACAGATAGATAACTAGCTTTTGGCTTCTTCAATATTGACGCTCGTGTTCGTTCATGCTGCTGCGCTTGCGACTGGTTGATCTAATAATCCCACCTGTTCCTTCAAACTCCAAATCCAAAAAAGACCCGTTCGGCATACTTCCCTGCTAGCTCATGCCCCCCGCCGCCCCATCCCGCCTGGACCAAATTTCAAACTGATGCGCTGCCAAAAGTTCTGCGAGCTTGCCGGTTCCTACTGAAAGCCACTCAATTCCGCTCGTCGTCGCGTCTGTACTTGTTCTGTATACTTCCCGCTGTCCATGCCTTCCTCCGTTCCATCCCGCCTCGCCTACATCGACTGGATGCGCGGACTGGCTTGCGTGCTGATGTTTCAGACCCACTGTTACGACGCCTGGCTGGGTGGAGATGCGCACAAGTCTACCTTCTTCATGTGGTCACAACTCGGAGGGACCCTGCCCGCGCCGCTGTTTCTCTTCCTGGCAGGAATCTCGTTCGCGCTGGTAACCGGCAAGCTGCGCGAGAAGGGCCTACCTGCCGCTCAGATTGCGCGCACCACGATTCGCCGCGGCGCGGAAATCTTCGGGCTCGGCCTCCTGTTCAGACTGCAGGAATTTCTGTTGGCGTGGGGCTGGTCACCTTGGAGCGATCTGTTCCGCGTGGACATCTTGAACACCATCGGACTCTCGATGATGCTGATGGGTGGGTTGTGTTGGGTCCTGCTGGCCGTCACTCGTGGCACTCGAGCAATTCTCGGCTTGAGCGCAGCGGGCGTCGGCCTCACGATTTCTCTGCTCACACCCCTGTTCTGGACCAACTGGCGAATGCGCTGGCTGCCCTGGCCGGTGGAGTCTTACATCGATGGCGTGCATAATCTCGGCCAGCCGCAGGCTTGGTTGTTTCCTCTTTTCCCCTGGAGCGCTTTCGCCTTCATCGGCCTGGCAGTTGGATTCGTTTTGCTGAGCGATTGGGCGAAGGAACAAGGAGCCGGAACGTTCGTTTTAGTGGGCGCGGGTGGAGTCGGGCTGATTTACGTTGCCCGATGGTTCGATCACCGCCCGCAACTCTATGCGGCCTACGACTTCTGGCACACCAGCCCGAATTTTTTTCTGATCCGGGTAGGAATTCTGCTGATGATCACGTTTGCAACCTATGCGTGGTGCCGATGGGGAGCCGGTCAGTGGGGCTTCGGCCCATTGATCCAGATGGGGCGGACGTCCTTGCTGGTCTATTGGGTGCACATCGAGTTTGTGTATGGACGGTTTTCCATCCTGCGCAAACGATCGCAGGATATCCAGACGGCTTCTCTCGGGTTGATTACGATTTTCGTCTTGATGCTATTGCTTTCCGTGGCGCGCACGAGATTTAAGGGACGCGGGGCGGAAACGGTGTCCTGGTTCAGGAGAACGCAAAGAGCGACTTAGCTTTGGATTGTAGGCCGGACTAAGTGCTGAGCCGGGACTTCCGTCCGGGGCGAAAGAGGGGCCTTACTGCGACAGTTGCCGGATAGCGCTTTCCACCAGTTTCAATGCGGTTGCCCAGCGGGCTCTGGCTTGCGGCTCGTCGTCGCCATATCCGAATAAATAGAAGGTGATGTAGAAACCGTCCCGGACCTCCGGAGCGCCGCGATAGTAACAGCGGCGTACAAGCGATTCTGCCGCGGCTGGAATTTCCGGAGCTTTCTTCAGAAGCTGAGTGAGCTGTTTGGCGAATCGCTCGTGTTCGAGAAAGGAAAAGCGCGCAGTTTCGTCGGAAAATAAAAGATCGACGTAAGAACCGAACTTCTGGGCGACGCCAAAAATCTCATCTTCCGCGTTCATTTCCGTGCTCGACCACGTATCGCACTTGGCCGTCTCAACCACGCTAGTGGGCGAGTTCAACGCCGCCAGGAACTCGCCCAACTCCGGCACGCGACGGGCTTCCTCGATTTGAAGCAACAGCTCGGGCTGCCGCTTGAGGTCGCAATATCTGGGCCCGCCCTCGCCAGCGGCCCAGGGCATTTCCAGGGTTTCGTCGTCGGCCCCGAGTTCGACCGCGAAGTCGGCTTCCACTATTTTGCTGGAGCCGGCTGGGGCGTCGCCGCGGGCGCGTTGGGAGCCGCGAAATTCACTTTCGGCACCTGCCGCGATTCCTCGGTGGCCGCGAAATAAGCCGGGTTGGGCTTGAATCCGGCCCATCCTGCGAAAACGTTGTTGGGAAACTGCTGCACGTAGGTGTTGTAGTCCTGCAAGGTGTCGTTATAGCGCTTGCGCTCGACGGCGATGCGGTTCTCGGTACCAGCCAATTCGTCCTGCAGGCGCAGGAAGTTTTCGTTCGATTTCAGCTGCGGATAATTCTCGACGATCAAAAGCAGGCGTCCCAGGGCTCCATCCAGTTGCCCGTTGGCGGCGATCTTCTCCTGCGGTGTACCCGCCGAGAGCAACGCGGAGCGGGCCTTGGCGATGTCGCCGAAGACCGTCTGCTCCTGCTGAGCGTAACCTTTCACGGTTTCGACGAGATTGGGGATCAGGTCGGCGCGGCGCTGCAGCACAATATCTACCTGCGACCAGGAAGATTTGACTGCTTCATTTTTGGTCACCAGAGTATTGCGGACGCTGACGTACTGCCCAAAGGCTACCAGTGCGATCAGCACCAGGATGATGATCACAATCCAAGCCTTGCTCATATTTTTCTCCTTGAGAGCCATGTACGAATCTTACTTCGTCCCTGGTTCCGTGGAATCTAGCATTGTATCGACTGCCGCGGTTACCTGCTGCACCGCCGTCAAGTATCGGCTGGCAACGTCTGTCACATCAAGCTGTTTGCGGTCGGCCTTCATCTCTCGGATGTCGAGCAGTTGGAGGAAGGCCGAGGCATCCAATTGAATTCGCACGGCTAACGCCTCAATGCCCTCACGTTTAGACCTCGGGGCCGTGTCGCCCATGGCGACCAGTGCGTGCCGGAACAAGGTCGCAAAGGTCGAGAGCGACCCCAGCAGCAGATCCCAGAGGCGGTTCTTATTGCCGCTGACCAACAGCAGACGCTGGCGCAGCAGAATCGTCTTTTGGCGTAACTCATATTCCAACTGGGCGCGATGGAAGTGCATGGGGATTTTCAGCCCCTGCAAAACATCCTCCCCATGGAGAACGCGGTGACGCTGCTGCATGTCCAGCAGTTCAATGGAAAAGACGTCAGCCGAGCGTTCCAGTTCCTGGCGCGTGAGCAGAAGAGGCAACGGATGTTTCTGCCGCATCCACCATTCCACCGCCGGCGCAACCGCTTTGAGCGCCGGGAACGAGGTTTCGCGCAGCACGCAAAGCAGGTTCACATTGGAGTACTGGGGATGAAACTCCCCATCCGCAGCCGACCCGTAGAGAATCACGCTTTGCAGATTTTCCCCTGCCGCCTCACGCATCCGAGTAAGAAATTGAGTGATCTGTTTTTCTGCAACCATAGATCCTCTGCCCGGCAGTTACCAGCTTCCGCTGGCGCCACCGCCTCCTGAACTTCCACCACCGAACCCACCTCCGCCTCCACCGCCAAATCCACCTCCACCCCGCCCGCCGCCACCCCAGCCCCCTCCCATGTTGAACAGCAAGAACCAGAACAGAAGCCGCCGCAGCGGGGGAATGAGCATTACGACTACAAAAACAGCGAGCAGCAGCAGTATCGGGAAGTTGGAGTGCTGCGCTTCTGGTGACTCCGCAGGCATGCTCGGCTGGGCCCCCGTCAACTGAGCCCCCGCATCCTGCGCGATAACCTCCGCGACCCTCGAGGTCAGGAGCAGGACGGCGCCGTTGTAATCGCCGTGCTTGAGGAGCGGGGCGGCTTCCCGCCCGAAGCCGCCCACCTTGCCGTCCGGAAGAATCGGCTCCAGCCCATAGCCGACTTCGGTGCGGTAACGCCGGTCTTGCGTAGCCAGCAGAACCAGCACGCCACGCTTGGTCGACTTGTCTCCTATGCCCCACTGCTTGAACAAATCGACCGCGTAGCTCTCGATATCGGAACCATCGAGCGACTGGATCGTAACCACCGCGATCTGGGCGTGGGCCTTCCCATCGATCTGCTGACAGATGCCGTCGAGCTGGGCAATTGTGTTCGGATCGAGGACATGAGCGAAGTCGTTAACGTAATCGGTAGGCCGCAGCTGTGAGACTGGTTCGGCGATAGCCATAGCGGCCGCCAACACCAGCGTGATCCAGAACGCGGCCTTGACAACCAGCTTCATGCGAAAGTGATTGTATAGGAGCAGAGACAAGCCATCGATACGCGATCAAAGATCTGCCTTGTAATGGCCGGTCAGAAGGCGCGCAGAAAGTTAACCACCTGCTGTTCCGCCCAATAGCCGTCGTCGCCATCGCGGTCAGCAATGAAGGAGCAATGGCCACCGTCTTCCGTCTCAACGAACGTGATGTTGGGATTGGCCAGGATCTTCCGCCGCGTTTCCGGCAGGATGCGGATGAAAGGATCGTTGGCGGCGTGCAGGATGAGAGTGGGCACAGCAATGTGGTCGACCACGTTGGCTGCCGCAGCGCGCGCGTAGTAATCGACGGCTCCGTCGAAACCGCTGTAATAGGCGGTGATCTTGTCGTCGAAATCGCGCAGGCTGGTTACTCCACGCATTCGGGAAGTATCGAATATCCCCGGGAACAAGCGAGCCTTATCCCTGAGACGGCGGCGTAACTTCCAGACAAAGTAATACTCATACAGGCGATTGTTGAGCAAATGCAACGCGTCGGCGGAGGCTGCTAGATCCATGGCCGGACACACCGCGGCCACGGCACGAAACTGTGGCGGCCCTTCCCGGCCCCATTCGCCGGCCAGCTTCAGGACCAGATTTCCGCCCATGGAGAAGCCGGCCAGCGCCAGGCGGGAAACGCCGTCGTGCTCAATCAGATGCTGCGCGACTGCGGCGATATCCTGCGAACGCCCGGAGTGGGTAAAGCGTCGGCGAAATGGCATCGGTACCGCCGCAGTTGCGCTGATTCATGCGCACCACGTTCATGCCGACGGCCATACCTTTCGCAACAATCCCTTGCATGTATTGCGAATCGCTTGAACCCTCGAGGCCATGGATGATGATGACGGTCAAGGCGTTCTGACGGTCGGGCTGCCAGTGACAGTGGCAGAGAACCCGTACTCCGGGTTCAACTTCCACCAGCCGCGCCTCGCCAGCGGACAATGCAATCCGCCGCCGCAAGAAGAAGCTGGCGATGGTTTGCACATGCCCACCCTTCAGAAAACGCCGGGGAACGAATTTTTCGGCTGCGGTTTGTGAACTCCCCACGGTATGATCTTAAACGTAGGTGGGCTGGAGAGGCTTACAGGAGTGAGGCTATGCCGATTTTTGAATACGTCTGCAAAGAATGTGATCATGGATTCGAAGCACTGGTCTTCGGAGACCAGAAAGCTGAGTGCCCCAAATGCCACAGTAAAAAGCTGGCGCCGCAGCTCTCGGTATTCGCGGTAGCGGCGAAAAACTCGTCGAGCCCGTCGCCTTCAGCGGGCGCGTGCGGCAGTTGTGGCGATCCCCGCGGCCCGGGCTCGTGCTCCCTGCCGGACCTCAACTAACCCGTTGAAACCAAGGTGTTTACAATTGGGCGAGGTAACTTTTTCGAGTGACTTCAGGTACCTCTTCGCGATGACCCTGGTAAATTTCATTTCGCCCGACATCACCGTACTATCGACCATCTATGGATCGTCGACGGAAGCGGCGCGTCACTGCACACTTGCCGGTGCGAGTCTGGGGCATGGACGCCAAGGCGCAGCCCTTCATGCAACTGGCCCGGGTCAAGAACATCAGCCTCAAAGGCGCTTTGGTGCAAGGGATGCTGCGCAGCGTGAAGCCGGGCGAGGTCGTCCAGGTGCAGTTTGGCGAGGAGCAGGCGCAATTCCGCGTGGTGTGGGCGGGCCAGAAGGGCACGTCCGCGGAGGGTGAACTGGGGATTGAAGGGTTGCCGGCGGAGCCATCCATCTGGGACATAAATCTGGTCCGCTGCGGCGAGTTTGCCGGTAAAGGCTAAGAACCGCTCCCGGCTCTCAGGTTTGCGCAGCACCGCGACTTCTACTATCCTGCCGATTCAGCCGAAACTCCCAGGAGAACAAATTTGCGCGCCCTTCTTGTTGTCTTTCTGGCTCCGCTCAGCGCCCTGATTTCTACCTCATTCGCTCAAATGCAAACGCAACCCAACCTCATGCCCATGCCAGCCAGTGTGCAAATGGGGGCGGGCCGCCTCGTGGTCGATGCCGCGTTCTCCGTTGGCATCAGCGGGAAGGACGATTCTCAACTGCGGCAGGCAGTAGAGCTCTTCGTAACCAACCTGCGGACCCAGACGGGAATGCTGCCTTTGGACATGCGGTTGACCGATGCGGCGCAGGCCAAACTGGTGGTGCACGCCGATCATGCGAACAAAGAGGTACTGGAACTGGGCGAGGACGAGTCCTATTCGCTCGAAGTCACGCCGGCAGGCGCGAAGCTCAATGCTGCGACCACTCTCGGCGTCATGCATGGTCTGCAGACATTTCTTCAGCTGGTAAGCCCTACAGGGGACGGTTTTGCCGTCCCCGCGCTTTCCATTGCAGACAAACCCCGCTTCCCCTGGCGCGGACTCATGATCGATGTGGGACGCCACTTTATTCCGCTCGATGTGCTCAAACGCAATCTGGACGGTATGGCGGCGGTCAAGCTGAATGTCTTCCACTGGCACCTGTCGGACAACCAGGGCTTCCGGGTGGAAAGCAAAGAATTTCCCAAACTCCAGGAGATGGGATCAGACGGGCTTTACTACACGCAGGATGAAGTGCGCGATCTCATCTCCTATGCGCACGACCGCGGCATCCGGGTCATACCGGAGTTCGACATGCCAGGACACAGCACGTCGTGGTTCGTTGGTTATCCGGAACTGGCCAGCGGGCCCGGACCCTACCAGATCGAGCGCAAGTGGGGAGTGTTTGACCCGGCGATGGACCCGACTGAGGAACGAACCTATAAGTTTCTCGATAAGCTCATCGGCGAAATGGCGCGACTTTTTCCCGACAAGTATTTCCACATCGGAGGCGACGAGGTAAACGGCAAGGAGTGGGACGCGAACCCGAAGATTCAGGCCTTCATGCGGGCCCACGGTCTTAAGAACAACCAGGATCTGCAAGCCTATTTCAACACCCGGGTACAGAAGATCGTGAACAAGCACGGGAAGATCATGGTTGGCTGGGACGAGATCCTGCGGCCCGACCTGCCCAAGGACATTGTGGTGCAATCCTGGCGCGGCCAGGCATCCTTGGCCGATGCTGCCAAACAGGGATATCGCGGCCTGCTGTCGTTCGGCTATTACCTCGATCTGATGTGGCCGGCGTCGCGTCACTATGCTGTCGATCCAATGAGCGGCGCCGCAGCCAATTTGAGCCCAGAGGAGACGCAGCGCATTCTGGGGGGCGAGGCTTGCATGTGGGCCGAATATGTTTCCCCCGAGAATATCGACTCGCGTATTTGGCCGCGGATGGCTGTGGTCGCCGAGCGGCTTTGGTCGCCCCAGGAGGTCACCGATGTCAACTCCATGTACCATCGTTTGGAGGTAACCAGCAGATGGCTGGATTGGCTCGGACTCACCCATAACTCGAGCTATTGGCCGATGCTGCGGCGCATTGCGGGCTCCGGTGATATCTCGCCGCTGCGCGCGCTTGCGGATGTGGTGGAGCCGGTGAAGGACTACACGAGGGAGGAGACCGCTCCCGAAGTGCCGACTAGTCTGGTGCCGCTGAACCGTCTGGTCGATGCAACGCGGCCGGAGAGTTCGGCCGCCCGACATTTCGCGGCCATGGTCGACGCTCTAATCGCCGGCCAGGCTGACTCCGCCACCAAGCAGGAGATAAGAACTTTGCTCATCAGCTGGCAGGGCAATCAGGAAGCTTTGCAGCCGCTGGCAACGCAATCGTTCCTGGTGAAAGAAGTGATTCCACTATCGCTGAGCCTGAGCCAAGTGGGGGCGATTGGTCTGCAGGCGCTGGACGATCTCGATCGCGGGGAGTCGACTGGGGATGCGGGGACGGCCGGGCGACTCGCGGCGCTGCAGCAGGCCCAGCAGCAGAAGGCGCAGTTGCTGCTGATGATAGTGCCATCGGTACAGAAATTGGTGGAGGCGGCCGGGCGGAATTCTACTCAGAAATAGCCGCCGGTGATGGCTCAATTAACCACAAAGGACACAAAGTTACACGAAGGAAGACCCTGAGTCTTCGTGTGTGGTTTACGCTTTTCTGGCGAAAGTAAAATTTACTTCCACCAAATCGAGGTTCCGACCAGCGCGATGACCTCGACAGCGGTGAGCCCAATCCACAGCCTTTGGCGAAACAGCGAGCGCCGCAGATCCCGTCTCAGGTCGGCTTCGAGAGCGTGTACGAATTCGACCTCCGCGGCGTCCGGGGTCGGTTTGGGCGGGGCGGGGCGCAGCGTGATTGGGCCGTACTCGGGTTTCGGCTTATCCGGCAAAAACACCTTGGGCGTGCTGATGGTCGACGACCAGCGCGGCAGTGACATGAAATGCGACTCAGTACCAAGATCCATGGGGCGGGAAGTCACCTGCAGCGGAGGCAGGCGCTCGGGCGCGACTTTGTCCGCCAGATTGCGCAGCAGAGAACTCCACCAGGGATGACTCATCTGGTCGGAAATCAATTCCCCCACGTCGACGGGTAAGGACTCGAGTTCGAGGGGCGGCAGGGTTTCGGGAGAGATCACATCCCCGATATTGGTGAACACGGTGCGAAACCACGGCATGCTCAGGCGGTCGCCTTGCAGCATTCCAACGTTGACCGGCCGCGAGGTGAGGTGAAGCGGCGGTAGTTTCTCCGGGGAAACTATATCGCGCACGTCGCCGAGCAAACGCTTCCACAGTGGTGCGTTCCAGCTGTCGGCCAGCAGCAGTTCGATGTCGCGGCCGTCGGCGGTGTCTTGCGGGTCGAGCTGCGAATCGTTCGAGGACGCCTTATCTTCCGGTTCAGAGAGCATGCCGAATCAAATCCTGAATTCTCTGGTTTAGTGTATCCGAATTTTGTATAGTGCGCCTCGCGGACCCTTAATCCCACTGGTCATCCTTCTATGAAAACGGGGCTCCGAGTTGCACATTTCCGCTAGGATGAAAACGTGCAGGGATGGACTTACACCGCGATTGCGGCGTTAGCGTGGTCACTCGCCCCATTGTTCGCTTTCGGACTGGCCGGAGATTCGATTGTTCGAGCCTGCGGGAGACTTCCGATTGGCGTTCGGCTCGTTCTTCCAGTCCTATTCGGCGTTCCCTACGCGCTGGCGGGGATCGCGCCTGCGAGTGGCAGGTGGCTCGCGTTCTACTTCTCCGTGCCCGTTCTGCTGGCGGTACTGCTGTGGCACGCTAAACAATCAGACCCAGAGCAACGCGGCGACTGGCGCGATTTTGCCATTCTTCTGATTCTCGGCATGGCGGTGGATTTGAGATGGCTTGATCCGGCATGGCCCGCCCACCTTAGCGTCATCGGGAAATTGATTCTGCTCGATTCCGGGTTGTATGGGTTCCTGGTGATTCGGCAACTTAGCGACGTCGGATTCGATCTTCGAATTCGTGGAGGTGACATTGGCGTCGCTCTGCGCGAGTTGCTCTTCTATGCGCCCCTCGCGCTTCTGCTGGGCCTCGCTCTCGAATTCCTCCATCTGCACGCGGGCCTTCCACGGCCCGGAACTGCGGGACTCACCGTACTCGGGACATTCTTCCTGATTGCGATTCCAGAGGAAATCTACTTTCGTGGATGGATGCAGAATCTGCTGGAACGCCGGCTCGGGCGGATGGGCTCGCTGTTTCTCACCTCCGCCATCTTTGGGCTTTCTCACTTCAATAAACGGACGGTCAACTTTAACTGGCGCTATGTCCTGTTGGCTGCAATCGCGGGAGTTTTTTATGGGAGAGCCTGGCGACAGGGGCATCGTGTGGCCGCTTCCGCCATCACGCATGCAAGCGTGGATACGATCTGGTCGCTCTGGTTGCGCTGAAGTTTCACGCCTTGGTGACCACCAGGCTGAGGATGCGCTCGTTAACAGCGTCGGCGACGCTCCTGGCTTGGGCCAGCGTGGTTCCGCTGAGCAGCTCGAAGTCGATCGTGGCCCCAGCCAGCAACGGGATCGTGCCGTGAAAGAGTTCGAGACGCAGAATCGTTTTGCCATCGGCCGTCTGGACGGCTTTAAAAGAGCAGCCATCGCGCTGCACTTGGGGGCTTGTCATAGCCGCAATTATCGCAAAAGTTCAGCTTTGGATTCACCGTCGTGGTCCCTAAGCTCGACAAAATGAAGCCAGTCCGGGTCCACAGGAGTCTAATGCAAAGAGTGTCATCTGATCGTAAGCCGGCCAGGGAGAAGCGCCCTGCAGGGGAACGCCTGCAAGCCGTTTTCCCGGTGCTTTGGGAGCTGATCCGCCCGCGGCGTGGATTGCTTGCCCTCGGCTTCCTGTTGATGGTCATCAACCGGGTTTCGGGTTTGGTGCTTCCCTACTCCACCAAGTTTCTGATTGATACGGTCATCGTCAAGCGGCAATTCCAGATGTTGAAGCCACTCGTCCTCCTGGTGCTGCTGGCGACGGCGGTGCAGGGGATCACTTCGTTTTCGCTGACCCAACTCTTGTCCAAAGCTGCGCAACGGCTGATCACCGAACTTCGCCAAAAAGTGCAGGCGCATATTGGCCGCTTGCCGATCGCCTTTCATGATTCCACCAAGAGCGGCGTGCTGGTGTCGCGGATCATGAGCGATGTGGAAGGCGTGCGTAATCTGATCGGCACCGGGTTGGTGGACCTGGTAGGCGGCTTGATCACAGCCAGCATTGCGCTGGTGGTGTTGTTCCGCATTAGCGCATTGATGACCGGACTCGCATTCGGATTTCTGCTGGTTTTTGCCCTGGCGCTCAAGAAAGCGTTTGGCACCATTCGTCCCATTTTCCGTGAGCGCGGCAAGATCAATGCCGAGGTGACGGGCCGGCTGGCGGAGTCGCTGGGGGGCGTGCGGGTGGTGAAGGGTTATCATGCCGAGGAACGCGAGGAGAATGTTTTCTCGCGTGGCGTCCACCGCCTGCTGGATAACGTTCTCCGCAGCTTGACCGCTACCTCGGTGATGAGCCTCTCGGCGAGTCTCTTGATGGGAGTGGTCGGAGCAGTCATCATGTATTTCGGGGCGCGCCAGATTGCAGCCGGCACACTCACCATCGGCGGATTCTTCACCTATACGCTCTTCCTGGGATTCCTGATTGCGCCGATCATGTCGATTGTGCAGATCGGAACCCAGCTCACTGAAGCCTTCGCCGGCCTGGAACGCACCCAAGAAATATTGAACGAGAAGCGTGAAGATCAAGATCCGAGGCGCACGCTCACCTTGGGAGAGATTAAAGGAACCGTCGAGTTCGAGCATGTGAGCTTCAGCTACGATGGCAGCCGTATGGTGCTGCACGACGTTTCGTTCCACGCCGCACCGGGTACGGTGAGTGCGCTGGTCGGTTCTTCCGGGTCGGGCAAGTCGACAACCATCGGACTGCTGGCCGCGTTTCACACACCGACTCAGGGTAGGGTGCTGGTGGATGGAATCGATTTGAGTACTGTCAGGCTGGACTCCTATCGCACGCAATTGGGAGTGGTGTTGCAGGAGTCGTTCTTGTTCGACGGCACCATCCGGGAAAATGTTGCGTTCTCACGGCCGGAGGCGAGCGAGGAAGATATCATGCGAGCCTGCCGCATCGCCCGGGTCGACGAATTCGCCGAGAGTTTTGCGGACAAATACGATACGGTAGTCGGCGAGCGCGGAGTGAAACTTTCCGGCGGACAGCGCCAGCGTATCTCGATCGCCCGTGCGATTCTTGCCGAACCGCGCATTCTTATTCTCGACGAAGCCACCTCCAGTCTCGACTCCGAATCCGAGGCGCTGATCCAGCAGGGGCTGTCATACCTCATGCACGGACGTACTACGTTTGTTATTGCGCACCGGCTTTCAACCATTCGACGGGCCGACCAAATCCTGGTGATGGAACAAGGACGGATTGTGGAACGCGGTACCCACGAAGAGCTCTACGCCCTGCGCGGCCGCTACTACGAACTGTATACAAAACAACATGGCGTCGAGAGCAACCTGTTCCTGGCGCCCGGCGAGGGCGACTTACCGGCTTCGGCGGAGGAGGAATCCTCCAAGGCAAGTGCTGCCAGCGCTCTCGAACTGGCCGACGCGTTGCGGTTGGTGAGGGGAGAGATCCGCTAAGTCATGGACGCCGGGCAAAGCGGGATCGATCCAGGAGGCTCCACTGCGCTGCAGACGGAGAATGTCTGCCGTCACTACACCATGGGCGAAGCTCTGATTCGGGCCGTGGACGGCATCTCGCTGCGGGTGCGAGCGGGAGAGTTTGTCGCTCTGCTGGGAACCTCCGGGTCGGGCAAATCTTCCCTGTTGAACTTGATCGCCGGGCTCGACCGGCCAACCTCCGGCGCGGTGCTGGTCCAGGGCAGCGACCTGGCCAAACTGTCGCGGGAGGAGCTGGCCAAGTACCGCTTGCGCACTGTGGGGATGGTTTTTCAATCATTCAACCTGATTCCCAGCATGACCCTTCTCGAAAATGTCGAATTGCCGTTGTGCTTTGCGGAGGTGGATCGCGACCAGCGATACGGGCTGGCACGTAAGGCGTTGGACCGGGTAGGGCTGGGCACGCGGCTGCGCCATCGCCCCACTCAGCTATCCGGCGGGGAACAGCAGAGGGCGTCGCTGGCCCGCGCGCTGATCAATCAGCCGCAGTTGCTCCTGGCCGACGAACCTACCGGCAATCTCGACAGCCGCACCGGCATCGAAATCATGAACTTTATTCGTGAGTTCAACGAATCCCTGGGAATGACAGTGGTGATGGTCACGCACGAACGCGGTCTGGCTCAGCAATACGCCAGGCGAATGATTTTTCTGGCCGATGGCAAGTTAGTGGATGACCAAGTCAACGCTCCGCTTACGTCTGGAGGTGTGCGGTGAAGCTCTACGACGTGGCCGAATTGGCGGTGCGCAATCTGCGCGAATCCATTTTGCGCAATTCCCTGACTACCGTCGGAATTTCGGTGGGGGTCGCTTCACTGGTCGCTATGTTGTCTTTGGGAATCGGCTTGCAACAACTGGCGGCGCGGCGTCTGCAGAAGTCCGGGTTATTCGATACGGTCATCGTGAGCTCGCGGCGCGATCTGCGCAACTTCAGCCGGGAGCAAGAAGAAAACGGTCCAGCTCCGGCGGAAAGTCCTGCGCTCGATGAACCGGCGCGAATGAAGATCGGACAATTGGCGAGTGTGGTCGAGGCCTATCCCGACATTCGTTTTGTCACCGAAATGCGTTTTGACGAT
The DNA here is from genome assembly GCA_049582765.1 of Terriglobales bacterium. Classification (GTDB taxonomy): domain Bacteria; phylum Acidobacteriota; class Terriglobia; order Terriglobales; family Acidobacteriaceae; genus JBAUUQ01. The sequence continues at coordinate 19,734 of JBAUUQ010000034.1, read as the reverse complement.
AAGCCGCATCTGACGATGGTCGCGGGGCTACCGTTCTCCGCCCGAAACAACGACGCATTCGATGGGATGCAAGGTAGTTTCTTCTCTTCCGAAACCGCTTCCGAGGTGATCCTGCAAAAGTCATTTGCGGAAGAACTGCTGGGCAAAAGGCCAACCCCCGGGGTTGATGAAGTGAATGTTTCCGAGTTGGCGAAGCCGCTGCTCGGCAAAGAACTCATCATGCGGTTTGCGGAACGAACGGTCACACCGCCGGATTCCCAGCCCATTCCACCAGATCATGGCAGCCTGCCGAGTTCGGCGTATTCCGTCGTCTCCCGTGAACAGACGTTGAAAATTGTTGGAGTCTGCGACCTGGATCCCGACAGTATGCGGGGGCAGGCCCGAGCGCGCGTGTTCGTGCCGTTGCAACTGGCCGAGAGCCTGCACGTGATGCAACCCTCCGATTTACGCGACACCACCAACCTGGCCGGAGGAAACACCACCTACATGACGGTGCAGGTGCGAGTAAAAAGCCCGAAAGATGTGCAAACCGTCGAAGATGCGATCAAGAAAATGGGCTTCAATACATTCTCAATCGTTGACGCCACAAAAAGTCTCCGGCAATTCTTTGCGGTCCTCGACTTGTTTCTGGGAATCTTCGGCAGCCTGGCGCTGGCGGTGGCCTCCATTGGAATCATCAATACGCTGGTCATGGCGATTCTCGAGCGGCGCCGCGAAATTGGGATCATGAAAGCCATCGGCGCCAGTGACAACGACGTGAAAGGACTGTTCTTCGCGGAGGCCGGAGCCATGGGCATCTTCGGCGGAGTGTTGGGCGTGGCGCTGGGTTGGACGATTGGACGAGTCATCAATCTGGGGACAAATATTTACTTGCGACGGCAGCACTTCCCGCCGGAACAAATCTGGTCCGTGCCCTGGTGGCTGGTAGCAGGCGCTGTTGTTTTCTCCATCCTGGTCAGCTTGCTGTCCGGTTTGTATCCGGCAAGCCGCGCAGCTCGGCTGGATCCGGTCCAGGCTCTGCGCTACGAGTGAACGAACTGCAGACTGTACACTGGTTCCATGCGCCGGTTGTTTCGTTTTCTTATCCTGCCATTTATTTTTACTGGTCTCGCTGCGGCGCAGAGTCGCATCGATTGCAATGCGCTGAAGAGTCATATCCTCGAAGAGGTTGTGCATTACTGCGTCCTGCTGCCGCCCGGCTACGATGCGCCATCTGCGAAAGCTGCGCGGTATCCGGTGCTCTACTTCCTCCACGGACTGGGCGAGGACGAGCAGACGCTATTCAAGACCGGCGGATGGAACCTGATTGAGGACCTGCGGCAGCAACACAAAGTGGGCGATTTCCTGATTGTGACCCCGGAAGCCAAAGCAAGCTTCTACGTCAATTCCGCAGACGGTAAAGTACGCTACAGCGATTTCTTTCTCCGCGAGTTCCTGCCCTATATCGAGGTCAGGTACCGCATTCGGCGTGAGCGCAAGGCCAGGGCGATCACCGGCATTTCCATGGGTGGATATGGGGCGCTGCGCTTCGCCTTTGCCTACCCCCAAATGTTTTCCGCCGTCAGCGCGCAGAGTGCGGCCCTCATGACAGAATCGCCGCAGGAACTGAATGCTTCCATGCGCTCCGGAACAGCGTTAGGCGGAACTCTCGGAAGGGTGTTCGGGAATCCGGTCGATACGGCTCACTGGAGGGAAAACGACCCTTTCGCGCTGGCCAGGAAGAACAAACTCGCAATCGCATCGCTGGCGATCTACTTCAACTGCGGACGCGACGATCAATTCGAATTTGAAGAGGGTGCGCAGGCACTCGACCGGCAATTGCTGTCAGAAGGCATCCAACACGAGTTCCATCTCTACCCCGGCGACCACAGTGCAGCTTATTTTCTGAGCCACATGGGCGAGGCGATCGAATTTCATTGGCGAAGATTTGCGGCCAGGAACTAACTCAGAGGCTGGTGTCATCCTGAGGCCCGCGCTTCAGGCGGAATTCATAGATCCTCCGCTATGCCCAGTATGACAAGATGCAGCAGGAAAATGCGGCGGCTTCTGGTTTCGGCTTAGTCTTCGGCTCCCGGCATCAATCTCTTAAGTGGCGCCTTGCGCTGCTCCTCCAGTTCCGGATGGGGCAACGGCTTGCGCGGCAGCATCTGGTCGCGCATGGCGGTGTTGTAGACAAAAATCGCCTCTACCGTGGCAGCCTGCGCCAGATCGCCCTCCTGCAGGCGCTCGTAGGTATCCATGTTGGAATGATGCGTGCGGGTGTCGTAATCCATATCGTCCTGGATAAATTGAAAGGCCGGGATGCCGACAGCGTCGAAGGATTCGTGATCGGTGCCTTCGGTGCCCCGCATCGTAATGGTGGTCACGGCGAGGTCTTTCAGAGGCGCGATCCACTGCGCAAAGACGGGAGAGATGGCGGCGTTCTTCTCCAGGTAAATTCCGAGGATCTTACCCGTCCCGTTGTCGACGTTGAAATACCCGGAAATTTTCTGCTGGCCGGGCTTGAGTTCGACCGGACCAGCCGGCTTGCGCAACCACTCGGGCAACTTGAGCTGGTCAGGTTCGGTGGAGGTGGGCACATATCCGAAATGCTGTTTCACATATCCGGCGGAGCCGTACTCACCCTGCTCTTCTCCTGTCCACAGGGCGACGCGAATCGTGCGCCGAGGTTTCACCTGCAGAGCGTTGAGAATCCGCATGACTTCCATGGACACAACCGTTCCCGCCCCGTTGTCGGTGGCGCCGGTACCCGCCGCCCAGGAATCCAGATGCGCGCCCAGCATGACGATTTCATCCTTCAGCTTGGGGTCAGTGCCAGGAATTTCCGCAATGGTGTCGAACCCGTGTTCATGATCGCCGGTGAACCTGGTGTCAACATTCATTTCGATGTTGACTGGAACCTTGGCTTCGAGCAGGCGGTAGACGCGTCCGTAGTTCTCAACGGCCATGACCGCGACCGGGAACGGTACGGCATGATCTTTCATGTAGGCGGACCAAATCAGATTGTCATCATCAAAAATTGTCCCGCCGGTGCCGCCGGAACGTCTGCCCAACCGGCTGGGCAGAATCACCGCGAGAGCGTGTTCGGCGGCGAGGAATTGAACCTCCTTCTCCCACAGTTCGTGCTTCTCTATGAATTCCTTTACGTACTTTGAGTATTCTTCTTCTGGAGCCAGGGGATACTCGACTTCCTTGGCCAGGGCTTTGTCGTCCATGCGATAGAACAGTGGCTTGTCAACCGGCTTCACTTCGCGCATGTCTCCCAGCAGAACGATCTTGCCTGCAAGCTTGCCCTTGAATTTGTCGAGATCTTCTACCTTCTTGGGGCTCATCCAGATCGCCAACCCGTTGACCGCCCCGTTGCTGGATGCTGACCAGGGAGCAGCTTGTGCAATGAAGACCGCGGTATCCGGAGAGGCCATCCGCACCCAGGTATTGAGCTGTTGCCAGCCCATGCCAAACTCACCCCAGTCTTCCAGGTGCGAATTGCTGCAGCCCATGGCGGTGAACTGATCGCGAGTCCATTCGTTCGCCCGCTTCAGATTCGGGGAACCGGTGAGACGCGGACCGATACCGTCCATGAGCGCGGAGGCGTATTCCATCACGTGCGAATGGCCGAGCCCTTCGTCGCGAATCCGCTGGTACATGGTGTAATCGATCGTCTCTTTTGCCGGCTGCGGCAAATCGTAGGATGGGGGAATAGCCTCACCCGGGTTGGCGGCTGCTTTTTTTTGGGGCGCTGCGATTAGCGGTAGAGACAAGCAGAAAACAGTGATGACTGCGGAATAACCGAGTTTCTTGTGCATCTTTCGAGGTTCCCCCACCGGAATGAAGACTAGGCAGACTAGCAGATACCTCTTCCGCATACAAACGCAGAGGCGGGACTGGAGGCGGGGGGAACTGGCATGGAGGACGGGCACTTCCACCTGTCCAAGCCTTATCGCGGCCAAAATCAGTTTTGGGCTGCAAGTCCGCAGTCAGACGGGCGAGGTGACTCGTCTAGGCGTCCGCAGGCTCCGCCGCAAGCGGGGCGATAACGTGAAGCCCGCACTCTTTCTTCTCGAATCCGGACCAGCGGCCGGCGCGCGAATCCTCTCCCGGCTTGATGGCGCGCGTGCAGTGGGTGCAGCCGATGCTGGGATAACTGCGATCGTGCAGCGAATTGTAAGGGACTTTATGTTCGCGAATGTATTGCCAGACTTGCTGCGAGCTCCAGTCGGCGATAGGGTTGATCTTCACCAGTCCAAACTTGGCATCCCATTCCACCTTGTGCGCGCTGGTACGAAATTCGGTCTGATCCCGGCGAATGCTGGTAATCCACGCACTCAACTCCGTGAGTTTTCTGCGTAGCGGCTCGACCTTGCGCATATTGCAGCACTGATCCGGATTGTGGCTCCAAAGGCGCGGTCCATGGGCACGTTCCTGCTCCTCCGGCGAGAGTAGCGGGTAGACCTTCTCAATCTTGATTCCATACCGTTCTTCCACCTGATCCATCAGGTTGTAAGTCTCAAGAAAGAGAAACTCGGTGTCGATGGTAAAGAGGCGGAAATCACTCCGCACCCGGGACGCCATGTCGATCACCGCCATGCCTTCGGCGCCGAACGCCGACGAGATGGCAACCTGCCGGCCAAATTTTTCAAAAGCCCACGCCAGCACCTCAATGGGAGCCCACTTTTCGGCGATGGCCTGTACCTTAGCGATTTCTTCTCTCACCGTATTACTCCTCGTCGTACGCCAGGCCCTGAGCCTGCAGAAAAAGTGGTTGTAATCCTTCCAAGGGAAAGGAAGCCTGTCCCTCGCTCCGGGATAAATCTGACTCGATGGAAACGGCCGTGCGAGCCAAGCGAACCACCTCCCCGACCAGTAACAGCGCCGGGGACGGCAGCGGTGCGGTGCTCGCGAGCTTGCGGACTGTCGTCAGCTGCACTTCCTGATCAGGAGCCGTGGCGCGCGAAATAATCGCGCACGGCGTCTCAAGATCCAAACCCGCATCGGCGAGTCGCGTGGCAATGGTCGAATAGTCGTGTCCGGGCATGTAGAGTGCGAGCGTCGCGCCGCTGGAAACGAACTTCCTCCAATCGCCAGTTTCATCATCCGCCAGGTGGCCGGGGAGCAGCACGAAGGCGTGGGATAGACGACGGTGGGTGAGCGGGATTTCAGCTGCCGCCGCGGCGCCCAACGCAGCAGTGATACCGGGCACGATCTCGTAATCGATTCCTGCCTGCCGCAGAGCCTCGATCTCCTCTCCGGCGCGACCAAAAATTAGAGGATCACCAGACTTCAAGCGCACCACCTGCAAGCCCGTCGCAGCCAGCGTGACCATCAGAAAATTGATTTCCGCCTGGGTGATCTTCTTCGTGCCGGAGCGCTTGCCGACGTTGCGAAGCTGAGCCGTTGGTGGCACCAGGTGGAGAATCTCCGCGGTGACCAGGTCGTCGTGCAATACCGCGTCCGCGGTCTTCAACAGTCGCAGCGCTTTCAGGGTCAACAGGTCCGGATCGCCAGGCCCTGCCCCAACCAGATAGACTTTGCCCTTCATTACACTTCTCCCTTCGTGCTCTGAACCAGCTCAGGAGTCGTAGTCTCGGATACCACGGCTTCGAATGCCTCCCGGCTGGCCAGCGAGTGCAACAGATAGCGTTTTCGCTCCGGATCGAGGTTGCTGCGCAACACCTCGCGCCGGGTCGCGCCCAGTTCCGCCACCCAGGCTGCGTACCCCGGGCCAAACTGCCGCTCCAGCTGCTGCCGTAACTTTTGCGCCAGTGACGGACTCTGGCCTGACGTCGAAATCGCGATCTGCAGATCGCCGCGGCGGACCACTGCCGGGTAGAAGAAATCGCATTGCTCGGGTACATCCACCACGTTGCACAAGACTCCACGCTGCTGCGCTTCGCGGAATACGATCTCGTTCAGTTCGCTCGACGACGTACCGACCACGACCAGAAATGTTCCGTCAAGATCCGCCATCGAAAATGCTCTCTCTTCCAGCGCAATCTGGCCGGATCGAGCCCACTCACGCACCTGCTCCGTCGCCTGTAGCGCAACTACGCGAATCATGGCTCCTGTATCCAGCAAGCCAGCGATCTTGGACTCGGCGACGTGGCCTGCGCCGACGACCAGTACCGGCCGGCCTTCCAGCTTCATGAACATCGGGAATAAGCTCTTCAATGCAATCTTCCCTTCTCAACCTTCGATTCCGTGCGGCACCGGACCCGCCGGCACGTCGCGGGCTACGGCGTCGGTTATCTGTCCGGCAAGGAAGCCACGCAGCGCGGTTTCGTCATGGCGGCCAAAGAAATGCCGCAGATTCTCTTCCGGCCAGCGGTCGCTCATGTAGGAGCGCAGAAGGCGCTCGATGGCGTCCGGCACGTCGACGGCGGCACAGCGATACCCAACCGGCTGCGCCACTTTCTGATTCAGGCCGACGGCTCCACCCAGACAAAAGTAGTAGGCGTCCACCATGTGGCCGTCGACCTTCAACTTCTTGCCCTCGATCCCAATGTCCGCAATCCAATGCTGTCCGCAACTGTTGGGGCAGCCGGTCACGTGTAGTTTCAAGTCCTGATCGAACTCGGGCAAACGTTCCTCCAGTTCCTGCACCAGCCAGCGGGAGAAGCTCTTAGTTTCGGTGATCGCCAGCTTGCAAAATTCCGTTCCGCTGCAGGCTATGGCTCCGCGCCAGAAAGGCGATCCGCCGACGCGCAGGCCCACGGCATCCAGTTCCTTGGCCAGGATTTCCGTGTTGGCCTTTGGAACATTCACGATCAGCAGGTTCTGCATGTTGGTGGTGCGGAGCTGTCCGTCTGCAAAGCGATCCGCCAGGTCGGCCGCAGCCCGCATCTGATCGGGATAAATTCGCCCGCGCAACACGGCGGCTCCGACGTAGAAACGCCCTTCCTGTTTCTGCGGGTGAATACCCACGTGGTCGCGATAGACATCCGCGGGAGGATGTTCCTCTACGGCGGGATCCAAATGGAAGCCAATGCGCTGCTCCAGTTCCCGCTGAAAATCATCCGTGGTCCAGCCGTGCCGCAGGAAGAGAAACTTCAATCGCGCCCGCTCCCGGTGTTCACGCAGTTGGCCGGCTTCGCGAAAAAGTTCGGCAATGCCTTTGACCACGGGCAGGACCTGGTTCCAGCGCACGAAGGCGTTCAGCCGCGAGGCCAGGTGCGGCTCGGTTGAAAGCCCGCCACCCACTCGCAGCGAGAAACCAGTCTCCATGGCTCCATTCAGAGTGCGGTTGACCGCGGTCAATCCGATGTCGTTGATCTCCGGGTACGCGCACCACACGCGGCATCCGGTAATCGAGATTTTGAATTTGCGCGGCAGATTGTAGAAGTCGGAATTGCCCACCAGCAGGCGCGAGGCTTCGAGCGCAAGCGGGGAGGCATCGCAAACTTCGTCGGCATCCACTCCTGCCAGGGGGCAGCCGGTGATGTTGCGCGCCACATCTCCGCAGGCGCCCATGCTGTTCAAGCCAACGCTCCAGAGCGCTTCGAGGACTTCGGGCAGGGCTTCAATACTGATCCAGTGGAGTTGAATGTTCTGCCGGACGGTGATGTCGGCAATTCCGCGGGCGTATTTCTCGGTGAGGCTGGCGATGGTGCGCAGCTGTTGGGAGGTCAACAGACCGTTGCCGATGCGGATACGAAGCATGAAATAGGGCAGCGCCCGGCCTTCTCCGTTCTGGCCTCCCACTACGCCTGCGCCGTCGCCTTGGGTATAAACGCCCCACCAGCGAAAATAGGTGCCAATCCATTCCGGAGGGATGGCTGCGAAGCCTTCGCGCGCAAAGCGCCGAATCTCCGAGAGCCCTTCCCAGGGATTCTTCTCGCGCTTCAGGCGCTCAACCCGTTGTGCTTTCGTCTCTTTGACCGTTTCTGCCATAAAAAGAAAAACCCACCGCCAGCTTTCTCTGGCGATGGGTGTATGTGCTGATACTTAGAAAATTATTAGGTCAGCAACCTCCTCGCGCCAGAAGACACGTTCGCGCAACAACAGCAAGCGCAAACCTGACTTCCGCAGCGATTCTGGCTGTTCAACATTATGCTCGCATTCTACGGTCGAGCTGACCTTGCCGTCAACAGGCTTTGATGTATGGCTTTGATGTATGGTCGCACCGATAGTCACAAATAATCTCTGGTTACCAGAGTTCTGACAATAGCGTTAAGCGGCAAGGCGTTGGCCACAAAGGACACAAAGGTACACGAAAGGAAAACCTTGGTGGTTTGCGGTTCCCTGAGATGGCTATCTCAGGTCATTGACTAAATACAAATCGGAGAGGGTGCGGCCGTACTCGTAGACGTAGTTGTTGCCATCGGGAGTGATAAAAATGGCGCTGATATCGGTGACGCCGGAAACATCCGGAGGCACGAGCTGCTTCCAGGGTTGTTTGTGTCCCGTGGCCAGGTCCAGCTTGTCGACCTGAGCAGGGACTTCGCCGAGCCGATAGACGAAGATCGAATGGCCATCACTGGTCCAGCCGATGGGGGCGTCCCCAACTTCAAGTCCGGGAACGGGCCGCGCTTCACCGCCATCGATCGACAACAGTGCTACCTTCTGGTCGGGACCGACCATGGCCACATGCTTGCCGTCGGGAGAAATCGCATACAGGCTGGAGCTCACACCCTCGGCAGTGATGGCCTTCGGCGGGTTACCGTCAATATCCTGCACGTACAGGCGAATGCCTTTCCCGGGCTCATCACCGGCAAACAGCAGTCGCTTGCCGTCGGGAAACCAACGGGCCCATACATGATTGATATTGTCATGCGTCAGGGGCTTGGCTTCTCCGGCGCCAGTCGGAAGCAGGAAAAACTGCACCGGAGCTTTGGGAAGACCGCCCACTACCCATTGCTTGTCCGGGGAGAGCGCGAAGCCGTCGCCGTCGCCCAAGCGCACGGCCGGAGAACCGTCGGTCTGACGAAGATAAGCCGCGTAATTTTCGCCGCCGGCCTCACCGGACTCGGTAAACAATAAAGTCTTGCCGTCGCTGGACAACTCTTTCGGCGCCGACCAATCCATCCAGGAAAGGTCACGCTCCTTGCTATTGCCCACGGTCATTCCCACCATGCCCACGCGGGGCACGTCGCGTGTGACCAGCACGCGGCCGTCCCGGGCTACATCTTGCAGAGTCAAAGTGCCGGGTTCACGCGCCAGCAACCGCTCCTTGCCCGACAGGCTCACGGCGGAAAGATAGCGGCCATAGCCGACCCTGGTACTGGAAAACCAAATCTCCGTTCCCTTAGGCGACCAGCCCAAGCCCCAGGCGGTTTCCCAACCGGTGGAAAGAGTTCTCTTTTTTCCCGCCAGATCGACCACCGCGATGGATCCGGCGTCGTCCCGGCGAACCGGATGCTCAATAAAGGCCACCATATCGTTGTTCGGCGAAACTCGCGGGTGGCTGATCCATCCTCCCGTCTGATACAGAACCTTTCCGATCGGATATTCCAAGCGGCTCTGGCCGGCAAACTCTCGCACCACCGCAAAGTTGGTCCCATCCGGCGACCAGTCTGCCCACTGTACGTTCTCAAGGACTTCGCGAGGGGCACCGCCTCCCAAGGGCACTCTGCCCAAGGTACCGGTATTGATGTAAGGATCGACATTGTGACTGTGGAGCAGCACCGCCATCTCTCCATCCCCTGAGATTGATAGGACCTCAGCTTTGGACAATCCGAAGGGACGGGACTCGGGACTTTCCGGGCGGGTGGTATAGAGCTCGGTCGGGTTGCCTTCCCAGGCGGCGCTGTACACAATGGTTTTCCCGTCGGGCGCGAAGCGTGCCATGCGGATGGTTCCACCACGAAAGGTAAGCTGGCGATAAGTGGGCGGCGTGATGCTCGACGACAACCCTTCGCGCTTTCCTGTCCAATACCCGGCGGCCAGCAGGGCCACGGCCACCACAACGCCCAGGGCGGCGAAGCCCCAACGCTTGGCCCCGGATGGGGGCGACGCCGAACCAATCGCCGCTGCGGGCGCAGCCACATCCGGCACAGCTTGCGGACTCTCCGCACTCCTGGTAGACGCATGCGAGTCCGATTCCCGCTTGAGCCGCTGCAGATCAACCCGGAAATCCGAGGCAGCCTGATAACGCAGCTTGGGATCTTTTTCCAGCGCCTTGTCGAGAATCTCTCCCAGCCGTAGAGGTAGCTGGGAGTTGATTTTCAAAGGTGCAGTCGGCTGGCGGTGGAGGATCGCCTCAAACACGGCGGCTGTCGTGGGCCCAGAGAAGGCCTGCCGCCCGGTCGCCATTTCATAGAGCACAATGCCCAGAGAAAATAGATCGGTGCGGCCGTCCAACTCCTCGCCCATGGCTTGCTCGGGCGACATGTAGGCCACCGTGCCGACTGCTGTACCGGGGCTGGTCAGCTGCTGAGGGTTGACCGCTGTGGGCATAGAGCCGGTTACGGCGTCCCGCGCCTGCTGTTGTTCGGCGGTATATTTCGCCAGGCCGAAATCCAGCACCTTGGTTTGACCGCTACGACTGATGAAGATATTGGCCGGTTTGATATCACGGTGCACGATGCCCCGGGCATGGGCAGCAGCCAGGGCGTCGGCAATCGCGATGGCCACGTCCAGGAGTTCCGACAACTTCATCGGCCTGCCTTCTATCCGATGTTTCAACGTCTGCCCGTCGATGAACTCCATGGCGATGTAGGCAGAACCGGCTTCTTCGCCTACGTCGTAGATGGTGCAGATGTTGGGGTGATTTAGGGCAGAGGCAGTCTGGGCTTCCCGGCGAAAACGCTCCAGAGCGGCGGGGTCTTGCGCGGTATCTTCAGGGAGGAACTTCAGCGCAACCGTACGGTTAAGGCGGGTGTCTTCCGCTTTGTAGACCACACCCATACCGCCGCCCCCAACCTTTTCCAGAATGCGGTAGTGGGAAACAGTCTGGCGGTTCATCGGTGGCGCGGGTGTTCCAGGCACCGCCATGGTAGGTGGGCGGGTGCCGCAAAGTCAATCACAATGCCCCAGCAACAGATTGTTGCTGGAAAGCCTTGAAGCGTTCTCCAAAAAGCCGTATTATTTCGCACACGCCCCACGAAAAGGGGTGAGGAACGATCCTGGTCGCTCTGAAAGACCAACGACCTCACCAAGCCTTGCACACCGGAGGACTCAATCATGAAAATCAGGCGTAATGGCGTCATTACCGGATTCATTGCCCTGGCGATAATTTCGACGGCGACGGTTGCTTTTGCCGCAGTCCCGTTCCGCGGGTCCTCCCGAAATGGTGTCGACAGCGGCGCCCCTTCGTGGCTCCTGTTGGGCCGGACCGTAAAGGCGACCCTCACCAAGAACGGTAAGAGCGTGACCATGTCGCAGGAGGTGGTGTGTCCTGATCAGGATGTGGAGGCTTCTCTCTCCAATCCCACACCGAATCTCTCCGGCAGCTGTGACAGCGGCGTGTACCTGTTCATTTTCCAGTTTCAATCCAGTTCGACGAACGTAAACCTGAAATTCAAGGGGTTGCCAAATTTCACGCCGGACCAGAGCTCACTGAACTACGGAGTTATGGTCTGTGACAACAGCGATCTCAACAGTATTGAGATGTGCACCAACGATCCTACTGGCTCAACTATCCCCGACATAACGTTTAGCGTGGTCGCGACACACGCGGTCAATTTCCTGGTTCCGAGTTTTCCTACGTTCAAACCTGGAACGGCGCAGCAGGGGAGGGGGTTGACGTTATTCATCCTGACCCAACAAGACGGCGCTCTGCCCATCCACTTTATAATTCCAGAGGTAGATTGATGGCGCAGCGGCGAGGATCCACGGACCCACGCCCCGCCGGTAACGTCAGCCTTTCCTGGAACCGCGCTTTTGTGTCTCTGCACTTTTTCTGGCGATAAGGCGGAATCCTAGCCGGGCGGATTCTTCCTTTAATCTCTCCAGGTCGCTGCTGGCCGCGGCCGATTCGCCCGCCAGGTACCGCACTTCAGCTTGCGCCAACCGGGCTCGAAGTTCGCAGTACACGAGTCCCATCTGTTTTGCTCGCTGCACAGTTTCGCCAAACTGGGCCAGCGATTTTGCCGTTTCTCCGGTTCTGCCCAGCAAACTGGCGCGGGTGATGGCGAGGGACAGCGTGGCGAGCTGGTCCCGCGCGGAAAGTCTCTCCGCCAAATTGATCTCAGCCCCGGCCTCAGCGAACTTTCCCTGCTGCATCAGAGACTGGGCAATGACATCGCGCGCGCCGTTTTCCTGGTCCGCGTCCTTCTCAGCGTTAAATTCGTCCGCCGCCTGGCGGGCCAAAGTTTCCGCCGCTTCGGGTTGCCCTTTTGCGAGCAGCAGCGTTGCTAGAGACACACGGCTGCTGGCGATTCCCCCCTTTTGTCCCAGCTGGGTGTTGATCGCCAGAGAATCCTGGTAATTTTTCTCGGCGCCGGCCAGGTCGTCCTGGGCCAGTAACAAGTCGCCTTTGCCAGCCAGCGCATAGGATTCTTCGCGCTTGAGACCCAGTTTCTGCGATCCCGAGAACGCTGCTGTCAGGTCCTTCTGCGACTCGGCTAAATCCCCCTGCGCAAGAGATATGTTGCCGAGATTGATCAATCCGTCAACGACTCCCGCCTGGTCACCCGTCTCGTTCGCGGTGGCAAGAGAGGCATGGAGCATTTGCCGTGCTCCGGCAAAATCGCCCTGCAACATCAGGTTGACTCCGAGGTCGTTCTGCACCAGCAGCACGTCAGGCTTGTCGCCGATGAGGAGCGCGACCTCAAGCGCCTGCCGGTATTGCAGTGTGGACTCACCCAGATTTTGTTGCGACGCCAGAACGTTCCCGAGGTTGATCAGGGACCCGGCAATGTCTTTCTGTGCCCCGATCTTTCGTGCCAGGGCCAGGGCTTGCTCGTACAATTCTTTGGCCTCCGACAAATCTCCTTTGTCGGCGAGAACGTTGGCCACGCAAGTTAGACTCTTCGCCCGTCCGCGGAGATCGTTGGCGTTACCCAGAGTGTCCTTCGCCTGCTGCCCTGCAGACACAGCCTGTTCAAGTTCGCCGGTACTGCGAAGCGCCGAGCATTGCTGCAGCAGCCCCTCGGCCTCCAACAGGGTGGCTCCCTGCTGCTGGGCCTTCCGGATGGCTTGCCCGGTTGCGGCCTGCGCCTGTTTGTAGTCCGAGAGCGAGGCCGCTGCGTTGGCTTCCGCCAGATCGATCCGCGGATCGTCGCGCAAGGGAGCAGGAAGCTTGCGCAGTTCCGCCACGGTCACCAAAGCATCTTTTCCGTTGCCAGCCGAGACCTGCGCGTCGGCAAAACGCAGGCCGTATTCTGAGTCGTCAGGAAAGACCGTCCACAAAGAGCGGTACAACTCCACGGCTCTCGGCCAATCCCGGGTCTCCTCGCGATAGCGTGCCTCGATCGAAAGCACGTCTTTGCGGGCAAGACCCTTCGAGAGCTCGAAAGCTTTCTTGGCTTCCTCGGCGGCTTTCGCGTCATAGCCCAGTTGTGACCAGGCAGCCGCCAGCGCGCTATGTGCCAAAGCGTAGTGCGGGTCGGCGCGGACAGCCTGTTCCAGCAAGTCGCGGGCCGCCAGCGCATCAAAAAGCCGCAGCCGGGTCAACCCTTCCGCGTAAAGCCGCTCCGCCTCGGTGTTTGCCGGTTTCGCAGCATTGGCGACAGCCTCCGCCTCCGCGCTGATCTGCCCCGCGCCGCATTTCTGCCGCAGGGACTCTCCCAGCCGCTTGACCAGATCAAACAATTTGGCCTCACTGCCCTCGGCCGAGACAGTTCCGATGCTCTCCCCCGCTACCGCGTCCTGCACCTGCAAATCCACGCGTATGTTTCCGCCAAGATCCAGATAAGAACCGAGCACTACCAGGTCACTGCCCAGTGCCTTGTTAATCTGCGACAGGGTGTCGCGCCCGAGCGTGTCGGTCTCGGGCAGGGAGAGTTCTGCTTTCAGGCGCGACACATTCTCCCCTGGAATGGTCCGCAACTTCTCGCCCGCGCCGAGTTCGGCGGTGAGCATTTCCGACAATGCCGTCGACAGCCAGGATTGGTCCGGCTTCTCGGCCAGATTCTTGAAACCGAGCACGGCGACTGAGCGGCGAGCTTTTGTAGTTGCAATTGGGACGGTTTGTTTTCGTGGCCAGAGCAGATATCCGGCAGTGCCTCCTACCACCAAAAGAATTGCCAGCGCACAAATCAGCAGCAGTCCGAGCTTGTTTCGCCGCTCCAGGGCGACCGGGCGTACTCCAGCCGTAAGTCGCTCCAAGTCGGCCCGCAGTTCCCGGGCAGTCTGGTAACGCAGTCCCGGGTCCTTGGCCAACCCCTTTACGATGACGCTTTCCAGCCCGGGAGAAACATTGCGGTTCAGTTTGCTGGCCAAGGGCGGATCGGTATTCAGGATCGAGTTAATGAGCATCGGCCCGCTGCTTTCAGGGAAGGCTCGCGTGCCCGTGGCCATCTCATGCAGAACCGCGCCCACTGCCCAAGTGTCACTGCGAACGTCGGCGGGGAGCCCGCGCAATTGCTCGGGAGCCATGTAGGGCAATGTGCCGGAAAGTTCTTGCTGAACCCGGCTGGCTGTCTCGGTCATGCCCAGGCCGCTGGATTGATGTATAAACTGGGCGATACCGAAGTCCAGAATTTTCAAACGCCCATCCGGCGTGATTCTCAGGTTGGCGGGTTTCAAATCACGATGCACAACCCCCTGTTCATGTGCCGCCGCGAGTCCTTCGGCAAGTTGCATCCCGAAACCGAGCACTTCCCGCGCAGGCAGGGGTCCAAGCGCGAGTTTGGCGTCGAGGGTGAGACCGGGAATGTACTCGGTGACCAGGAAGTCTGTGCCGTCCTGGGTGCCGAACTCGTGGACACTTGCAATGTTGGGGTGGTTCAGCTTGGCCAGGGCCAGGGCTTCCTTACGGAAACGCTTGCGGGCGGCTTCATCGGCCAGCATGCCCGCCGGCAGGACCTTGAGAGCGACATCCCGCTCCAGTTGCTCGTCGCGGGCGCGATAGACCACACCCATACCCCCGGCGCCGATCTGCTCGACGACCCGGTAGTGCGAGATGGTCCGGTTAATCACTGCGCGGAGCCAATGGTAGGAGGGCCGGCGCGGCGAAGTCAATGAGAACGAGGCTTTTCAGTGCCTTCGCATGTCGTTTCCAGAACCCGAAACTACTTCCGGCGCTCGATAGAGCGAGATTGCCGGACTGCGTGGTTCCCGCCTGTCGCTCTCCAGCCGGGCCAGCCTGGATTCCAGAAGTTTCTCCTTCGCGGTGCGCTGCCGCACTTGCGCGCGCAGTTCGCGAATCTCGCGTTGCTGCTGCTTGATCGCATTCAACATCGTCCACAGAATGGGGTCATTATTCACCAGCAGGTAGCCTTTGTTATTTTCGGTAACCGCTTCCGGAATCACCTTCTGCACTTCCTGGGCGACGAAACCTATATGTTCATCGGAGTCGTGAATGCCCAGCGCATTCTCCTTCTTGTAGGTGTAGCGCACGGGATGGAGCTTCAGGATTTGACTAAGGCCGGCACTGAAGTCGCCATGCAGGGTTTTGAGGCGACGATCGGAATAGATTCCCCAGGATCCGTCGCCGAGTTTGTCGGCTGTTCCGAAAACGGTCAAAGTAGCATCAGGACTCGCGATACCGATCCCCACTTGGACGGCTGGAGCCGAGCCGTTGTCTTTCACCACAAACCGGCAGGCCGGGCAGCCTGGAGCATCAATCCTGAACTCCCCATTCCCGCCGAACGAGGCCGCTATGGAACCTGTCGCGGATGGTCCTTCTACGCGTAAGCCGTTGGCGCCAGTGCCCACGTGCAGTTTGAAAGCGGGGGTGGTCGTGCCGATGCCGACGTTGGTGTCGGCGGTTGCGCCGTTGACCCCTTTGATGCTGCCCAGCACCAGAGCATTGCTCTCCGTCACCTCCGCCAAGGCTCCGATCGCGGCGGCGTTGTTCAGGGCAGTTTGCGTTCCGGGTGTGGCGTTATACCCTACAAACGTATTATTGTTGCCCGTGGTCACCACTATATTGGTCGTCTCACCCGCGCCAGCTCCAACCGCGGTGTTATTTGCTCCCTGATTAGTCCCGAGGGCATTGGCTCCAACCGCGGTGTTAGCGCTGCCAGTCGTGTTGTCGCTTAGCGCAAATGATCCGTCGGCGGTATTGAAATTGCCGATCGTATTAAACTGCAGCGCCGCCACCCCAATGGCCTCGTTATTGCCTCCGCTTTGGTTTTTTGTAAGCGCGTCATACCCGACCGCCGTGTTGGCGCCGCCCCCGGCGTTGGTATAGAGTGCCAACGCGCCAATGGCTGTGTTGGAACCTCCCGTGCCATTATGGAACAAAGCTGCGGAACCGTTGGCAGTGTTGTTGGAGCCGCTTGAGTTGAAGAGGGCGTCCGCCCCCGTGGCGGTGTTTCCCGACCCCGCAAAGCCCCCGTTAGCCGCATATCCTAAATATGCATTGTGGTTTGAGTAAGAGCCGAAAGCAAAAGGAAGCCCACTCAAGTTGTAAGCGTTGGCGGCATTCATCGTTTCGCCGCCGATTGGTCCGGGCGCTGTCACGGTATTCGCCAATATGTTGCCGGTCGTGATGTTCCCGTTCACGGTCATGTTTCCATTCTCGGTAATGCTTCCATTGAACGTCTCGTTCCCGGCGAACGAGTTGGATACGTTCAGTTGCGGTACTTTGCTGGTGTCCAGGTTCAACGTCACATTGCCGCTTGTGCCTCCGCCGGTCAGATCGGTTCCCGCCGTCACCCCGGTGATCGTGCCGGTGCCGGGGAAGGTCTGATTCGGGGCAAAGGTAAAGACTCCCAGGTTGCTGATCTTCAGACCAGTCTCCGCCGGCGTTGCCGAACCCTGCGCAAATAACAGATTCAGGCTTCCCGAGGCGTTGGAGGTATTGTTGCCCGCTGCTTCGGCCTGCCAGCGGAAAGTCTGCTTCACCGCTGAACTGGTGCTGCTGTTAAATACCGAGGCTGCGAAGTTCAACGGTTGAGAGTTTGTCCCTGAGGCAGCGGTGGCCGTTTTCGTGGCCGGCAGGGTGAAGCTGCCGCGAATGGTGGCGGTACCTTTCACGTCCAGGGTCGTCGCCGGGGAGATGGTATTAATGCCCACTTTCGCCGACGTCCCGCTACCCGCCTGATACAGAGCGGAATTGCCCAGGGTGCCGTTGTCGTCAGTGAACTCCGGAATATAATTCTGGCTGCCCCCCGACGAGGGCGGCGGAGCCTCGCTGCTGGCAGGTGCGGCAGACCCGGCCGGCAAACTGCTGCCGGGTGCAGTCAGCACGAACGCTGAAGGCGGCAGCCCACCAATAGTCTCGGCATCGCCGGCCTTCAAGGCGTAGGGCACGCTGAGCAGCAAAGTCCGTGGCGATTCGCTTTGCCCTTCCGGCCGCGCGCCCAGCCAGCGCGCCTCGCCGGAGACGAAGACCTCTGGCGATAGGCCGTGGGCCGAGGTGGCCCCGAGCGATACCGTATAGCGACCCAAGGCGTCGGCCTGCACATTCTGGGTTTCCAGCCACAATGGGGTCCCGCCTTGTTCGTCTTTGTAGAGAGCAAAGGTAATGCCCACGGTGCCGCTGCGCGGATTGCCTTGGGCGTCTTTGACGGTGCCGCTGAATTTGATCAGCCGAGGGACGACCAGCGCCGGCGACTGAGCCATCAGCGGAGTGGTTAGGGGTAACATGCACAAAAGCTGACACACTACGGATGCCAGCGACGGAAACGTACGATGGGCGGGTAAGGTGCGCATAGGACTCCCGGGGTACCTGAGGCTTGAGAAGGCGGCTCAGGCTCTAATTGTAGGAACGTAAAATCAGGGGAAACTGGCTCACGCGGTTCCCAAATTTCGATGTTCAGCAAAGCGGAAGGTCGCTGGCGAATCAAAAGGAAGGTGACTACTCTAGTTTCTGGGGTCCGCAGCCGTCCTACAGTTTCACGCAGTCCACGAATCAAATTGCCAATGGCAACGGCGTGAGCTATGACGCCGCCGGAAATATCACCAACGACGGCTCTCACACCTACAGTTATGACGCGGAAGGGCGCATTTTGACGGTGGATGGAGGAACGACGAACACGTACGTTTACAACTCGCGGGGATGGCGAGCTGGGATGAACGGCGGTGAGTTTTTGTTCGACGTGGCTGGGAACATAGTTACTACGGTTGTGCCCGGCACTACGACACTGCGGAATAGCCGCTACTACGTAGGGGGCCGCTTACTGGGTGCCTACACGACGGGAGGGGGCAATACAACCGACTTTTACCACCAGGATTGGTTGGGCGGAACCAAGGAAATTTCGTCGCTAACCGGAACATCGCTGGGTGCCTGTTCTACCCTTCCTTTTGGAGATGGAGGTTCTTGTGCGGGGAGCGGAATTTGGGATTTTGCTAGTTTGATGAACGACCCGTGGGATAACTTGGACACTTCTGCTACCCGTTCTTATTCCTTGACCCAAGGCCACTGGATGACGCCCGACCCGGCAAGGATGGCGGCGGTGGACATGACCAACCCGCAGTCCTGGAACCTGTATGCGTATGTGATGAACAATCCGGTGAGCGTCATAGACCCATCAGGCCTTGAGCTGATTGAACTTGACTGGGAAGGCGGCAGCGGCCTCTTTGACAGCGACGTCCTAAGCCAACAGGGTTTCAATATCCAGTTTGACCCGAACACCGGCGACGTGAGCAGTATCGACCCGCCCAGTTCGTCGGTATCCCTGGTGGATGCCTCCGGGAACACGGTCGGCCAGATTGGTCCTGACAGTAACCTTTCGGCGGGAACAGTCCAAGTTGATCAATCCATAACTGTCTCCGGCGCTGATTCCCCAGTTCCTACGTCGGGGTCAGTTGTGATCGGTGCTCCGTTCGCTCAGGCAGTCTCCGTGCTTGGCCAAATGGGCATCACACGAAGCCCGTTGGACAACGCTCTCGGTCCCATCAACCCGCTCCATAAGAAGGGCAGCAAAAATTATCGGGACTCGAATCCGTTTTGCTCCGTGCACTTGTTGCTGGACCCGAATAGCGGTCAGAACGGCCTGCCTACCACAGGGGCTTACCATCTTGATCTATTTAATCCTCGTTCGTTTCCTGGCGATCATCTCTGGTACGACACGATTCCAGATGTTTTGAACGAAGGAGCGGGACGAACGGTCTCGACGCCGGGAAGAGATTCTTGTGGAGGGTAAGTAAGATGGAAGGCTGGGTACAGGGGCTTATTGGCGGGCTTGAAATCACGACAGCTCTAGTGACTTGGTGGCGACTGCGCTTACGGTGGGGCTCCGAGAGAGGCAGACCCTCGGCCCTGGTGGCTATGTCGCTGCTGACATTAACGCTTCTCTTTCAAGAGTACGGACGCTACGTGCTGGGGGCCATGCCGACCCACACGGCGGACCAGTTTGGGGCAATGCTGAAAGTGCAGGGCCGGTACGATGCGCGAGCGTGGTTGCTTTCTGTTGTAGCCCTCGTCGCTTGCATTATCTGGCGTCGCTCTTCCAAGCACCTGGCTTCGGGCCTGGCGCTTGGCTTAGGAATATGGATGTGTTTGACATTTACGTTGTCTCTCGCGTCTTCCTAGGCGAAGGAAAACCTGCGCCGCCTACGGCGTCGGGTGTAAGGGACGGGTGGCCCACCTTTGCGTTCTTTGCAAAGGTGGGGCTTCGGAAAGGTCAGTCGTCACATTCTTTCCCTGGACACACTGCTAAGTTCAAGACCGTGCCCAGTGGTCTGAAACGCTATTACGGCGCAGATCATCTGCACTTTATCAACTGCAGCTGTTACCGTCGCCAG